>CAWIYZ010000023.1:0-190672 GCA_963840425.1 uncultured Alphaproteobacteria bacterium
AGCAATTTCCACATCAGGGTGGAAACGTTCTCCAACAAGCCGAGTTTGATAGCGCCTGCCTTGATCCATATCAGGGCGGTTGGACGCACCTCCGCGTGTTAGACCGGCTCGCACTGAACCCATGAGGAGCCGAAAACATGAGGGACTTGTTCCGCCGGTTGGCAGAGCGCACCGCACATGCCGTTGGGTCGCCTTGGGCCTTCCTCCTCGCCTTGCTCACAATCGCCGCATGGGGCGTGACGGGTGCCTATTTCAAATACTCGGACACTTGGCAGCTCTTCATCAATACCGGTACCACGATCGTCACCTTCTTGATGGTCTTCCTGATCCAGAACACGCAGAACCGAGAGACGAGGATCGTCACCCTAAAGCTCGATGAATTGTTGCGGGGCGTCGAAGGGGCAAGAACCGGGCTGGTTAAGCTCGATCACATGACTGACAAGGAGCTCGAAATCGTCCAGCAAGAGTTCACGCGGTTACGCGACAAGTACGCTCCGTTGATCGACGACGACCTAGCTCATGTGCAACGAGAGTTGGAGGCACGCAAGCAACGGGGCTAACGTTCAATACGGTCGTCACGACGCGGGTCGGACCTGGAGGTCGCTTGCGCGTGAGCCGACGCGGTGCTGCCATGCAACCGGTCCGACATATGCTGCAGTGCATGAGTTCGAAGATGGCACCTTTTCTCCGTCGTGCACAGCTCGCCCGCATTTCCGTTTTTGGGGGTAAACCAGACGTGCTGAACCAACGAGCACGACGGGAGAAGATGACCCTGGCTGCGCAAAAACGCGGTCGCTGTTATGATTCTCCTCGCGATTTGCGGGGGCAATCGATGAAGCGGTTCATTGCAGGGGCCGATCGTGGGCAAGTCGACGTTGTTGCCCGAATGCCTCGATGACTTCATCGACGAGAGCAATCCTGTTCGCGTGATCGATGCGTTCGTCGATGCGCTCGATCTTGGCAAGCTGGGCTTCGACGGTGTCGTCCCCGAAGCGACGGGCCGGCCCTCCTACCACCCATCCGCGCTGCTGAAGCTCTACATCTACGGGTATCTCAATCGCATCCAGTCGAGCCGACGACTGGAGCGTGAGGCCGGGTCGCAATCTGGAAGTGATCTGGCTTCTGCGGCGGCTCACGCCCGACGACAAGACCATTGCCGATTTCCGCAAGGACAACGGGCCGGCCATCAAGAAGGTCTGTTCGCAATTCGTCGAGCTGTGCCGCGAGATGGGCCTTGCTGACGAAAGCAAGCGTGGCGATCGACGGCAGCAAGTTCAAGGCGGTGAACAATCGCGACAAGAACTTCACGCGCGGCAAGGTAGAGCGGCGGCGGGCGCAGCTGGAGGAGAGCGTGGCTCGCTATCTGAGCCAGCTCGACACGGCCGACCGGCAGGAGCCGTCGGAGGCGCTCGCCGTCAAGACGGAACGGCTGAAGGAGAAGCTTGCCAAGCTCGAGGAGGAGATGGCGAAGCTGGCGGCCTACGAGAAGCAGATGCTGGCCTCACCTGATCAGCAGATCTCGCTGACCGATCCCGACAGCCGCTCGATGGCCACGAGCGGGCGCGGCTCCGGCGTGGTCGGCTACAACGTGCAGGTGGCGGTCGACACCGAGCATCATCTGATCGTGACGCACGAGGTGACGAACGTGGGCAACGACACGTCGCAACTCTGGCCCACATCGGACAGCAAGCCAAGGCGGTTCTCGAAGCCGACAAGCTCGAGGTCGTCGCCGACCGCGGCTACTTCAACGGCGAGGAGATCCTGGCCTGCGAGCAAGCCGACATCACGGTGACGCTGCCGAAGCCGTTGCGGTCGGGTGCGAAGGCGCAAGGCCGGTTCGGCAAGCAGGACTTCGTCTATCTGCCCGAGGAAGATGTCTACCGCTGTCCGGCCGGCGAGCAGCTAAGTCTATCTTCACGCGTGAACAAGACGGACAAGAACCTGCGGCACTATTGGACCAACGCCTGTCGAACGTGCCCGATCAAATCGCAGTGCACCACGGGCCACGAGCGCCGCGATCACGCGATGGGAGCACGAGCACGTCGTCGAGGCGGTGCAGCAGCGGCTCGATGCCAACCCGCAAGCCATGCGCCAGCGGCGCGAGACGGTCGAGCATCCGTTCGGCACGATGAAGGCGCGGATGGGTGCGACGCACTTCCTGATGAAGACGCTGCCGAAGGTCGCCACCGAGATGGCGCTCTCGCGTGCTCGCCTACAATCTGACGCGCGTCATGAACATCGTCGGCGTCAAGCCGCTGATCGCGGCGATGGGCGCCTGAGACGCCCCAGCGTGGGTGGCTGCGCGTCCTCACAGCCGCTCAGGATGTGCGTGGGGCGCACCACGGTTGCCTCCAGACCGAAATCGGAAAAATATGCTCGAAACGACCGCATCGCGGCGCAACCGACTGGTCAAGGGCCGCCGACACCTCATCCAAAGCGACCCAAATGGGACATTCGAGTAGGCGCCGAGCTTTTGGGTTACGCAGTCCTCCTGGGCATCGCCCCCAAGAGACATTCTAGTCGGTGCAAAACTCGACGAGTGGGAGCGACGCGCTTCCTTACTCCGACGCTGATCAAGCTGTCGGGCTATTCCGGCGCTCGGTCACCGCGCCCGAGTTCCACTTGCTTCCGTCGGCTTGGAACGACGATTGCTCTCTTGCTAGCGTCTCTTCCCTCGGCCCTTCGCTTGTTTCGCGATTGGCTTTGCCGGGACGTTGCCTTGGAGACGTCGCAGCGCTCCAGCTCGCAATAGGGCGTTCAGGTTGTCGACGGGTGCGGTTGCCTTCACTGGCTTCTTGGCCACGTTTCCTCCGATAACTTTGATGGCACTTTGTCAGGTGCGTCGAGTAGCCAGCCCTCGCTCTCAAGCGCATTGGACAGCGTCCGACGTACCTGCGGAATATCTTTGCAGGTACCGATGCACGCCAACCTCAGCATGGATGCCGCAAACCGCCAGTGAACGCGTGACAGCGCGTCTGGAGCAAGTGAGCCAGAAACCGCGGCGAGGGCCTGCTCGACTGTGGAAAGCACAGGCGGAAGACCAGACTCCGGCGCCGCGTGTAGCGGAGGTTCAAGCGGAAGCGATAGTTTCACCAGCCCGCGCACGCGTTTCGCTTACTTCGACAAGAGATCGGCGCAAGCCTTGGCCACCGCGCTGTTCGGAGCCGTCGCGCCCGGCGTGGTCGCCCAGCCGCCCTTCGCGATGAAGTCGCCCCGATTCCAGGAGCTGGCCTTCATCATCTCAACCTTTTGCTCGCCGGCGTTGGCACTCTTGGAAAAGGAGTCGACGCAAATAGGTGTGAGAGCCGTTACAACTGCAGTGTCCGCGGCAACCTTGAGCGCATCCAGGTGCGTCCCCTGTGTCGTCCATCCGCCCCACATGAAGCCGATGGCGGCGAGGAGGACTGCGCCTCCAGCTGCGCCCCTCCCAATGTCCCATGCTCTATCGGTTGTGCTGCGGTCCATGACGGAAGGCCTTTTTGTGCGTTCTTTTTCTATTGATGCAGGAGGGTAGCACGTGCCGCTCTCCCGAAGGGGTTTATTCGGCACGGCCTGCTCACTCTCGTTCGCAACGACATCCTCGACGATCGACGCGTTCCGTCCCTTGCGGCACCGCCACGGGCCAGGCCACCCGCAATTCAGCGGAGCCGATGGTGAGCAGCGGGGTTCCAATCCGTGCGCCAGTGGGTACAATGCGGGCACGCCCCGCTGCGGCTCGGGTGAGGGAGCAAGCCAGTGGCCGCACCCATCAATATTGATGCCTACAGCGACGCCCTTGTCGTTCTCGCCACCGCGGGCATTGTTGTCCCGTTGGTGCGGCGCTGGGGCTTCAGCTCGATCCTCGGCTACCTCGGCGCCGGAGCCGTGCTCGGGCCCCTCGGGCTAGGTTCGTTCAAAGACGCGGTGCCCCTGCTTTACTGGTTCACGGTAGTCGATGCCAAGAATGTCGCCGGCATTGCCGAGCTGGGGGTCGTGTTCCTTTTTTTCCTGATTGGCTTGGAGCTGTCCTGGGACCGCCTGGTGACCATGCGTCGCCTCGTGTTCGGCCTGGGCGGCCTGCAGATTATTCTTTCCACCCTTGCAATCGGCGGCATCGCTGCCTGGGCCGGTGCCACGACGGCCGCTGCCCTCATTCTCGGATCCTGTCTTGCGCTGTCGTCGACGGCCATTGTGATCGAACTGCTGTCGGCGCAACGACGACTTTCCACGAGAGTCGGTCGAACGAGTTTCGCCGTTCTTCTGGCGCAAGATCTGGCGGTCATCCCAATCCTGCTTTTTATCTCCAGCGTGGGGACAAGCACCGGCAGCGCCGTCCTCACAGATGCCCTGCTCGCTCTAACGAAAGCGGCAGTGGCCGTCGGACTTATCGTCATCATCGGCCGGCTGCTGCTTCAGCCTCTGTTCCGACTGGTGGCCTCCACGGGAGCAAGTGAGCTGTTCGTTGCCGCGACGTTGTTTGTCATCGTTGGAACTGGGGTCGCGGCAGGCTTAGCTGGCATTTCCATGGCCCTTGGTGCGTTCGTGGCCGGCTTGCTGTTGGCTGAGACCGAATACGTCAAGGCCATTCAGACCACCATCGAGCCCTTCAAGGGCCTCCTGTTGGGCCTGTTCTTCTTCACGGTCGGCATGAGCGTCGACTTGCGCGAGCTAGTGCGCGAGCCCGTTGTTTTATTGGCCGCGGTCGCAGGACTGATCGGCATCAAGTCGCTCGTGTTGGTGGGGCTGGCGCGGCAGTTTTCCAAATCCTGGCCAGTTGCCCTCGAAACCAGCCTGTTGCTTGGCCCGGGAGGCGAGTTCGCCTTTGTTGGGATTGGAATGGCGGCAACGTTGGGTTTGACAACGCAGCGAGAGGCGAGCTTTGCCCTGGCCGTGACGTCGCTCAGCATGGCCCTGCTTCCCTTGCTCTCGGTGGCAGGGCGCCGGCTGCGAGCCAAGGTTGAGCCCAGCAGTCCCATGGACCCAAGCTTGCTGCTCGCCCCGACGCCAATGCAGGATCACGCCATTGTGGTCGGCCACGGTCGCGTCGGCAGGATCATCTGCACGATGCTTGACCGGCACCAATTTCCTTATCTGGCCGTTGATAAGGACCCCGCGGCCATCGCCGAATACAGGAAGGCCGGGCGACAGGTCTTTTACGGTGAGGCCAGCGATCTCTCATTCCTCAAGAGCTGCGGGCTCGCTCATGCCCGTGCGGTAGTGGTTACAATTCATACCAAGTCCGCGATCGACGACATCGTGAAGCTGGTGCGTCGGGTGCGGCCTGATATCGCCATTATTTCGCGTGCTCGCGATGCCGAGCATGCCCGCCACCTGTATGCGATCGATGTCACCGACGCTGTTCCGGAAACAGTTGAGGCCAGCCTGCAGCTGTCAGAGGCAACTCTCGTGAGCATCGGCTTGCCAGCCGGACCTGTGATTGCCTCCATTCATCAATTGCGCGATGAGTTTCGCCAGGAGCTGCAAGAGGCGGCCGGCCGCGCCGGCCGCCGCCAGATTCATTCAATCCGCGCCAAGACTTTGCGCAGGTAGCGCGGCTTCATGTGTGCGAGCCCAATGCCGTTGCCCGTGGCTAAGCCCGCCTCGTAGCCGCCCAGTGACAGCCGCTGTCATGCGGTATCACTCGCCCTAGTCGGAAATTTCGAGTTCTCAACGCGAATCCTGCCGTATTGCGCTGCGCCGATGTCTGTTGTTGGCACTTTTCGGCCGTGCGCGGTGACGGGCGAGAGCGTCTGCTTCTGAGAGCTAATCGGACATGTCGCGGGCAGCGGACCTTGCGAGTTGGCAATATCCTCGGTTGGCTTGTACAAGGCGCGACCGAACTTGACCGAGCGCACGGGCGAACGATCAACCAGAAAGATTTGTTTGGGCCTCATCCCAAGGGTTACCTACTCTTGACGCGTGACGGCCGATCAATGGCATTGACCACCGCTCAAGACCGCAGCCCTGGCGAGACTGAGGCCGAACACGCGGCTCTTCACAGGTCCATGCTTGCCTACACGGGCAATTACCGGGTCGAATGCAATGACTTCATCACCACCGTTGACGCATCATGGAACGAGAAATGGAACGGCTCAGAGCAAAGGCGAAGGTTCAAGATCGACGGCGATCGGGTCTACATAGAGTCCGAACCAGCACCTAGCATCCTGTTTCCAGGCAAGATCGACTTTCGAAGAATCGTTTGGGAGCGAGATCGCTAAGAGGGGGCAATGATGAAGGCTTACGTAGTGGTCACGGAGACCGTCAACGATCATGCTATGTTTGATGCCTATCGCAAAGAGGTGCCGGCGACTTTGACGCCGTTTGGCGGAGAGTTTGTCGTTCGCGGCGGCAACTTGACCATACTGGAAGGTGTTTGGCAGCACCCGCGGCTCGTAATCATCGAGTTTCCATCACGGCAAGCTGCAGAGGATTGGTACAGGTCAGAGACCTACCAGAAGGTGATCGGGCTCAGGCTAAAGAGCACCATCAGCAACATGATCATTGCTGACGGGCCGGCATAGCGCCACCCCCCCCACCGCCTGAGAGTTCTAGAACCGCATGGGCAGCGTCACGAGTGACGCCAGATTACTCGGGCGAGCCAGACAATCGCGCTGGGGACAGCTAGGGCGAACATTAACAGAGGAAAGCCATCAAGTGGTCCGATCACAAAGACCACGTGCCGGAATGCAAGCACCGATATCCAAAGCAACGTCACAACCAACAACAGAGCGACTAACAGCAAACTACGCAAAGTGATACGTCCTCAAATGAACAGATAGCTGATGCTATCAGTAGGCGCCGGTGGGTTTGGCCTGCAATTTTAGGCTGGCACGCTCGTTAATTTCGCAGTGTCCGTAGCATCATCGATCGTTCGCCGGCTTGCCGTCTCGATCTCCTCCGGCTTCCTCTGGTCGATCTTCGCCACGTGGCGGATGGCTTCAAGCATGGCCATGCTCCGACTGCGACGATGGCAGCGTAGCAGGATCCACGATGATCTATTTCAATTGCCGTCGCGAACCGATGGGTTTTGACCCGACTCGGACATACTGTAGGCGGCGCACGGGACGGCTATCCGGAAGACCGCAAGGACTGGATTGCAGCGACTATCATGAGTATGGCAACTCCGTACCCGACGAGCTCTAGCCAGAGCGTATTCCTAAGCTGAATGCCAAGAATGAGGTGGGTCGGGTCCCATGCAGGCCGCTTCGATGGCCGTATCGCCTCCATCCGCTGGAACGCGCGAACAACGAGGCGAAAATTACAACACAAGCCCAAGACGACACCGGCCCCAAACAAGACAGGTGCTGCGTCCATCGGGCACCTTTTATGCGGTTCTCAGCGTGATGACTTCGACGCCTGATATGACGTGACCGGTCGAAATTCCGTAGGTTAGCTTTGTGTCGCTTCTATGCGGGTCGCCGAACGAAACGCCACATGCGCTAAAGTGTTCGATTAGCCCGTTGAGTGACCCGCCGCTCACCCTGAAGTTTGAACTGCGAGGGCAGCACCTAACGCATCGGGGACCGTCGGCACGGATTCAATTGCCGCCATCATGCCATCAGATTTCGATGATCATGGTTCCGCGCCTTCCTGAGGTGGCAAGGCTCTTAACGACGCATGCGGCTTGCGCATTTGCCGCCTCGATGTTGATGCAGCACCCGCTGAGGCCGATGCCCCGGATTCTGGGCCGTAAACGGCTAGGAATCCCTCATGCGACTGACAAACCAACTAGCCATTGCGGCGACGATCCAATTGGTAATGTCGATGTCGGGTGCCGCCAGTCGGTTTAGCGAAGCGTACGCGAAATAGAGGGGCCAATTCGTGAATAAGACTGAATTTGACCGTCGCCAGCTCGTGGCCGCGCTGCTTGGCACTGGGGCGCTTCTCAACCCTCTCGGTGCCTCCATTTTTGCGCAGGAGCCAGAAGGCCGTATTTCGGTTTCGGAGGAAGAGGGATCTACTTTCACCGTCCTGCTGCCTGGCACCCAGGCGGTTCAGGTGACGTTCCTGACACTAACGATGATCCGTGTCCGAATCCCATCCGCACCTGCGGCGAACATTCCTACTGAATATGTGCGTGTTAAGCAGGATTCGGCCTATCAGCCTGTTGGGGTGGCTGTCCGAAGTGAAAGCGACGAAGTCACCTTCGAGTCGTCGACTACCATCCTCAATATTGCACCTGGCGAGGATGCTATTTCACTGGAGTTGCGGAGCCCCCACAAGGAGTTGATCGACGAGTGGGAGATCGACGTCGGCGAAAGGGTCGCGCGCATTAGATTGAAGGATCGCGAACGCATTTACGGCTTCGGCGACAAACGCGCTGGTATGAATCAGCGTGGACAACACGTGGATGTTGTTAATCGCGATGCGTTCGCAAGCGAGTCCAATCATAGCTACAAGAGCGTTCCTTTCTACGTGAGCAGCGCCGGCTATGGCTTGTTCTTCAACAATTATCATCCGTCAAAGTACGACATTGGGGCCTCGGAAAGGGATCAGCTACAAATCAAAGGAAGCGGCGGGGAGATGGACTTCTACGTCTTCGTCGGAGGCATGAAGGAAATCCTGGCGCAATACACCGAGTTGACAGGGCGTCCCGCCATGCTGCCGCTGTGGGCGTTTGGATATCACCAGGGCAAGGCGAGCTATAGTGGGCGGGAGGGCCTCGATGTCGCGGCGCAGATGCGGCAGCGAAAGCTGCCCTTCGACGTGATTTACTATGACGACTTCGATAACGAGGCGACTCAAAAAGCCTTTATTGATGACCTGTGGAACCGCTATCGGGCCCGTCTGACGGTGGGCTTTGGTATGCCGATGTTCGGAACCTGGCGCGGCAACGATGATTCGGCTCTGCTTCGTGATTTGGCTGCGCGTGGCTACCTGATGGTCGACCGGGAAAACCGTCCCGTGATCGGACGCAGTCCATACGTCGAGAATGCTGTCGGCGATACGAGTTCGGTCGCGTATCTCGATTATTTCTCCAAGGCTGCCGTTGACTATGTCTTCAACGCCAAATGGAGTGAGGCGATCAGAAATGGCGTGTTCCTCGGCATGGTCGACTTCGGTGAGATGGAATATGTCGAAGACGACGACCAGAAGTTCTGGCCAAGCCTCGGACTGTCGGTGGCGCAAACGCGCAATCTCTTCGGTCTAGTCTATCCGCTGGCGGTCGTGAACGGCGTGCTTGAGCGGGCTGGTGGTCGCAGCACGGGCATGGTGCGTCCCGGCTTTGCCGGCTCGCAACGTCTCGGCTGGACCACGACCGGCGATTCGCTGCCTACCTATCGCAACTTCCGCGCTCACATGCGGGGCATGTTGAACCTGACGCTGTCCGGCTTCTCCAATGTCGGTCAGGACATTGGCGGATGGGACGGCAGAGGGGACGCTATCCTCTATGCGCGCTGGTTTGCGGCGGCGACCTTTTTTCCGTTCATGTGGTCGCACGGCAAGGAAGATCACGAACCTTATTCACACGGCGCAGTTGTCGAGAGTGCCGCCCGGACTTTATTAAATGTGCGCTATCAGCTGATCCCTTACCTCTATTCGCTGCACGAAGAGGCTCATCGCACCGGCGTGCCGATCGTGCGTGCGTTCCCGTTGCAGGAGCCCGCCGATCCGGCGGGATTCGAGGTCGACGATCAGTTCTTCATAGGGGACAATATTTTGGTGGCGCCGCTATTCGACAACGAGGGCGAGCGCAGCATCTATCTACCTAAAGGGCTATGGTACGACTTTTTCGGTGAGCAGAGGGCGGTTTATGGTGGGCGCGAGATCGAGCGCAAATCGGTTCCGCTGCACCGGTTGCCGGTTTATGTGCGCGCCGGCAGCATCATCCCACTCGGGCCGACGATGCAGTACACAGGTGAAAGGTCGATTGATCCGCTATCCATCCACATCTACGGATTTGCGGCCGCTGATCTGAAGCTGCGGAGTGCGGCAAGTGCCGTTGCACTTTACGAGGACGACGGGCTCAGCCTGGCTTATCGCAACGGAGAATTTCAACGGACCCATTTCAACTTTCATCAGAGCAATCAGGATGTGCGCCTTGAAGTCGAGGCCGAAAGCGGCGACGGGCAATATCGGAGCGTTCCCAAGCGCAGCTTTCATTTGTATTTCCACGGAATTGATGGGGCCGTGACCTCCGTGCGGATCGACGGCCAGGAGATCCCACACGCCCAGATGGACGCTGCCGCACCAGGCTCGGCCGCCTGGTCCAGGAACGAAGGGGCCGGCGAAGTATCGATCTTCATCCAAGCGTCGCCCGTCCGCACCTTTGTTGTGGAATTCGCAGCCCTGCGCTCAAGCCGACCAGGTCCATGAAAAAACGTCTTCGGACAGCGCCGCGCACGCGGCGCCGTCCGCTCGCTCAGTCGACATAGACAGGCGTCAGATCCTGGAACCAGTTCTGCGCCTGCACGAATCCTTTCACGTTGGCCCGCAGTGCTCGTGGATTGAGGTCGTGCACGACCCATATCATCGCTGCGCTGTCCACGACATGACCATGCATCTCGGCAAGGATCTTGTCCTGTTCTGCCGGATCAAACGCCTCGGACGCCTTCCTGGCTAGTTCATCCACCTTGTCGTTCTTGAACCCGCCCCAGTTGAAGCCGACCGGAACCGGCCAATGCGAAGCGTAGCTCTTGATCAGGGCGAACTCCGGATCGAAGAAGGCCCAGGAGTTATTGATGCCGTGACGTCCCTTGTTGTCAGGAGCGGCAGCGCCCATCCGACGGCGTGATCGCAGAGTTTCCCATTCGAGAATCTCGTATTCCACCTCGATGCCCACCGCCTTGAAGTTTTCTTGGATGAGCTCGATCATTGGCAGCGGCTGCATCTGGCCCGAGCCAGACGGGGAGTTGATGAGCTTGATCTTGACGGGATTGTTCGGTCCATATCCGGCTTCGGCGAGCAGTTTCTTCGCTTGCTCGGGGTCGTACTTGATGTCGAATGTCGGTTTGCCGAACCAGGGGTGGCCCGGGTTCACGTGCCCCTTAGCCGGGACCGCCATGCCACCCAGCAGCTTCACCAGGCCGTCACGGTCGATGGCCAGATTGGCCGCCTTGCGGACACGGATATCCTTGAAGGGAGAATCGTCGAGGAACGACAGCCACCACGGCCAGATATGCGGGTAGATATTCGAGGTGATCTGCATCTTCTCCTGTTTCAGGCGCGGAATCACATCCGGCGGTGGCGCTTCGATCCAATCCACCTGTCCGGCCAGCAAGGCATTGGCCCGGGAGTTGGGGTCCGGAATGGGCAACAGGACGAGCCGGTCCGATTTGGTGATCCGCGCTTTATCCCAGTAGTTCGGATTGCGGACGAGCTCGGCGCGCTCGCGCGCCTTCCAGAAGTCCATCATCCAGGGCCCCGTGCCGGATGGCTTCTCGGCGAACTTACCCCAATCCCTGCCCACTTCTTCCCAGCGCTTCTGGCTCGACATCGGGAGATTCGTAAGCGCAAACGGCAGCACCGCATCCGGTGCCTTTGTGATGATCTGGATCGTGTAGTCGTCGATCTTCTTCCAGTCCACGATCGAGCCTTGGTACTGCGCCCCCTGGTTGGATTGCGCCTGGTCGAAATAGGGCGAGTCTTTGCGCATCAGCTTTTCGAAGTTGAAGACCACGGTGTCAGCCGTGAACTCCGACCCGTCATGGAATTTCACGCCCTTGCGAAGGTTGAACGTCCAGGTTTTCTTATCGGTGTCGCCGACTTTCCAGGATTCCGCCAGGCTGGGTAACAGCTTCGAAGCCTCATCCCCCTTGGTCAAATCCCAGCGCACCAGCGTGTCGTAGACGGTAATGCCGATGAACCGCAGGCCTTCATGCCCATTGCTGGGCTGGCCCGTTGTCAACGGGATATCCGCCAGCGTCATGCCGACGCGCAGCACGCTTTGTTTTGCCGGGGCCTGCGCCCAAGCACCCGAGCTTGCCGAAAGCGCTGCGATGGACGCAGCGCAAAGGATGCCAAACAAGTGTCGCTTCATCATCGAGTCCCTTTACCTTGGTAGTTCTTCCGCGCGCAAACTTGTTGACCGCCGATCGTCGCTGACCTGGCCCTGCCCCTGGGATCGATACCAGCCGTTAAGTTAGACCCGGCCGCCATGAGCCAGCGCCAGTGCTTGAGCGTGACATACTGCTCTGTGAAGGGAAAGGGCGCGACGCACCGGCATGGTTGCGAGAGGTGACCCCATCCTATTTCCGTTTAAGCGGACGTATTGCGCCGACGGGAGAGACCCAAAGCGGGCATAGTGCTCACCTCCGACGCACGCTTCGATGACCGAGCGCGAACCGGGCAGAGGCTCGTTCGGGACAGGCCGAGACGCGGAAGCGGCTCGGCTGCGCGGCCAAATTCGCCACGCTCTTAACTCGCGATGACTACGATTATGGAGAGTGGCCATCTCAGCGGAGAGCGATTTGACGCAAACTTGACCGGGCCTTAGCCTGTGGGCCACGACTGGAATCTAAGGGAATTCAGCCCCATACCTTCCGCAGCGCAATCTGATCCCATCATTATTCAATTTGAGCAAGTGTCGAAGTCGTTCGGCGCCGTAGTGGTGCTGCGCGACATTGATCTCGTGATCGGGCGCGGCAGCGTGACTGTCATCTGCGGGCCGAGTGGATCTGGCAAGAGCACCTTGCTTCGCTGCATTAATGGTTTGGAGCGCTATCAAAGCGGTTCGCTGACTGTTCTTGGCCAAAAGCTGGACGAGAAGTTGTTGGCAAGCTCAGATTTCCGTGCCGAAATCGGCATGGTCTTTCAGCGTTTCAGTCTCTATCCGCACATGAGCGTGCTGGATAATGTCGCGCTAGCGCCGCGCAAAGTCCGCCGACAGACAACAGGACAGGCACACAAGCGGGCGCGCGAGATGTTGGCTCGTGTCGGCCTGCTTGACAAGGTCAGCTCCTATCCCAGTCAGCTGTCCGGCGGGCAGCAACAGCGCGTGGCCATCGCAAGGGCCCTCGTCATGGAGCCGAAGATCATGCTGTTCGACGAGCCCACCTCCGCCCTCGATCCGGAAATGATCCGTGAGGTTCTTGATGTGATGCGGGATCTGACAAAAAGCGGTATGACCATGCTGGTTGTTACGCATGAGATGGGCTTTGCGCGCGAGGTTGCCGACCGCATTGTCTTCATGGACGAAGGCCGCATTGTTGAAGAGGCTGAAAGCGCACGCTTCTTCGACGACCCTCGCAGCGAACGTACTCGCAAGTTCCTGGACAATATCCTGCATCATTGAACATCCCGTGCGGTCATAGTGACGAAACGCAGCCATAACGAGGAAATCATGACAGACATCAACAGGCGCTCGGCTCTGGGAGCCGTAGGAGCCGGCCTCGGCGTCTTGGCAATGGCGAGTAAGGAGGCAATTGCGCAAACGCCCCTCGCCGATACGCTTGCCAAGGTGAAGAGCGCCGGCACCATGCTGGCCGGTGTGCGCAACGACTTCCCACCGATCGGCTCGATCGATACAGATGGCAAGCCGGTTGGTTTCGGCCCTGATCTTGCGCTGGCGTTTGGCAAGAAGCTCGGCGTCAAGGTGGAGTTCGTGCCAACGACTTCGCGCACGCGCATCCCGCTTCTTCAGAACGGGTCCATCGACTGCGAATTTGGTATCACCACACCGACTGTCGAGCGCGAGATGACGGTGGACTTCACCATTCCCTACGTCTGGGACGCGGTGTCGCTGATCACCAAGGAAGGAGGCAGCCGGAAGGTCGCCGACTATGCGCCGCCAAAAAAGGTTGCCACCACACAGGGCAGTTACATCATCGAGCTTATGAAGCAGGCTATCGCCAACCCTGACATCGTCCTGTTTCAGGAGTATCCGGACGCCGTGCAGGCGCTGAAAAACGGCAAAGTCGACGCCGTCGGCGTCAACAACGCCAGTGCGGTTGCCTACGTGCGCAAGGGAGCGGGACTGCAGCTATCGGAGGACATGGTCAGGGACCCCTGGGGAATCATGCTCCGCCCAAACGACTCCAATTGGCGCAACTGGCTGAACCGTACGCTGCAGGAGCTCTGGAAGGATGGCACCTACAAGGCCCTGTGGCAGAAGCACATGGGTGCGGAGCCCGACTTCTACATGTTCTCCCCCTATATGCTGCAGCCGGGTATCAAGTAACCAAGCCGGTTAGGCTGCAAACATGCGCTGGTGGGTGATCTGGAACTACCGCGACGCGCTGTGGTCCGGTTTCCTACTGACCGTGCAAATCAGTTTGCTGACAATCGTCGGCAGTGCACTGCTCGGCACGCTGATCGCGTGTCTTCGGCAATTGCCGAGCTATTTCATTGAACGGGCAGCGCATGCGTACACCGAGATCATGCGCAACATTCCCAGCGTCGTGAAAGTCTTCTTTCTCTACTTCGTCGCCGGATTGGACGCGCTGCCAGCAGCCGTGCTCGGCCTGTCACTGCACCAAAGCAGCTATATCGCCGACGTGCTCGACGCGGGTTTCCGCTCCATCCCGCGCGAGCAGTCCGAGGCGGCATGGGCCTGCGGCCACAATCGCAGTCAGATCTTTCTTTCTGTATTGCTGCCGCAGGTTTGGGCTATCACCATTCCTCCGCTCGCGAGCCAAGGCATCGAAATCGTCAAGAATTCTGCGGCAGCAATGCTGCTCGGAATTCGAGAGCTGACGTTCCAGACCCAAAATATTGATGTCGAAACCTTTAGGGGCTTCGAAGCGGCAACCGTGGTGACGCTGATCTATCTATCGCTCGCCCTCTCAATTGCCGGCACCATGACGCTGCTGGAAAGAAGAATCCAGTGGCGGTAAGAGGCAGCGCCTTCGGTCCCATCGAGGCCACCGCGCTCGACCGCTGGCTATGGCGTACAACGGTAGCGATGGTGCTGTTGACAGCCATTTACCTGTTGCGCGGCCAGCGATGGGAAGTCGTCTTGGCATCGGGACCATTCTTGCTGCGAAGCCTCGGCACGTCTTGGCTGCTGACGCTGGCTGCCACGGGCATCGGGCTGCCGGTCGGTATATTGCTGGCACTCTTGCGCACCGCCGGCCCGCCACTGCTGCGCCAGCTGGCCATTGGAGTCATTGAAATCGTCCGAGCAACGCCGCAGCTGATGGTAATCTTTTGGGTTTTCTTCGCCGTGCCGGCTATGACCGGGCACAAGGTGCCCGCTTGGACAGCGGCAATCGTCAGCCTGTCGCTGATCGCAGCGTCCTACATCGCCGAGGTCGTGCGCGCCGGCATCCAGTCCGTACCGCGTGTCCAGACTGAGAGCGGCCTCACCACCGGGCTCACCAGCCTTCAGATTTTCTTCTCGATCATCCTGCCCCAGGCTTTGCGCAACATGCTGCCGGCGCTGATCGCGACGCTAGTGATGATGTTCAAGATCACGTCGCTGATCTACGTCGTCGGGATCACCGACTTCTTCCGTGCAGTGATCCTTATCAACAACCGTGAGTTTGAGCCGGTCGCACTCTACACCACGCTTGCGGCCTGCTACTTCATATGCTGTTGGCTGTTGTCGTGGGTCGTGCGCCGCTTCGATCCAAATTACGAGTTGGCGCACTGAGCTCGCCGATCAAGCCGCAGGGGCCAGCTCGTAATGCACTGGAGTGCTGTAAGCAGGATCGTCGTGCAGCTTCCAGTACATGTCTTTGATGCGCGTGGTGAGGGGACCAGGTGTGCCGTCGCCAACCAGCTGCTCATCCACGCTGCGCACCGGTAAAATTCCACCGGCGGTGGAGCTGATGAACACCTCATCCGCCTCGCGCAGTGTCGCCACCGGCACCTTGGTCAGGCGACAGTCAACGTTCAGCTTGGCCGACAGCTCGACAACGGTCTTACGCGTGATGCCTTCCAGCACGCCGCTGTCGGGCGACATCAACACGCCGTCTTGGAGCACGAAAATATTCCAGCCACGGCCTTCCGTCAGGTTGTCGTCCTGATCGAGCAGCACAGCATACTTTGCGTTTCGGTCGTAGGCCTCGAACAGCGCGCGGACGAAATCGAGCCGGCCAAAGTTCTTAATTGTGGGATCGACCGCCTCCAACGGGATGCGGATGGTCTTGGCGACGATGATGTCGCTTCCTGTCTCGGCCTCGGGACCTGAAAACACATTGTAGTAGGGCACAGCCCACACCATGAACCGGTTCTTGCAGGTGCGCAGGTCCTTGTGGGCGGTGGTCGGCGAGCCGCGCGTGGCAGCGAAAGTGATCATCGCTTCCTTCAGGCCGCTGCGGGCGACACATCCGTGCAGCACCTCGGCGACCTGCTCGCGGTCATAGTGGAGCGAGTTGTAGCGCCGCTTGGAAACTGACTGTTCCCATCGGTCAAGATGGTCGCGCATGCGAAAGAACCGGCCCTTATGCACATGGATCGCGTCGTAGCACATGTCACCCAGCTGAAAGCCCATGTCGGTGACAGGCAATCGCATCTCCGACATCGGCATGTAGTCGCCGTCCATGAAACCGACGCCGGCGCTTCCGTAGCTGGTATTCTCACTCATGCTGATGATCCTCCGTGGAACTAGCTGGACGATAGCTCGAGCACGGATCCTTGACCATGCCACTTTGAAGAATGCGCGGGGGTGCGAATACTTTCTGTGCTGCCGGTGGCATCATGCCCATTCGGCATCACCATCTCAACGCCTTTATCGACAGCATCAACCCCAACCGGACGGAGCTACTGCGCAGCGGTCACCAGGATTTCCACGAGGTCGCGGTCCGCCAGAGTGACGCCGATGCAGGCGCGCTGCGGTGGATTGGCCATGTCCACCCACTCGTCCCAGGCGCGGTCCATGTCTGGCTTGCGCGTCATGTCGGTGATGTAGACGGTGGCGCGCAAGATCCGGGACTTATTCGAGCCGGCCTCCGCAAGCGTGGCATCAATCTGACCCAACGCGTCCTTCGTCTGTTCATAGAGCGGGGCGGATTTGTTTTTGGCCGTAGCAACCGTGTAAACGATGCCGTTGTGGGCGACCGCGCGGCTTCGGGTCGGTGTCGTGCCTGCGAGGCGTTTGATCATGATGGCTACTCCTTAGCTGAATGCGCCACAACTGGACGTCATGACGCTCAGCTTTCCCAGCCGTCGGCGACGGTATTTCCTGACCGCGGTCCGGTCAGGCTACTTCCAGTAGTGCTCGACCGCGAGCTCGACCGGTGGGCGGATACGGGCCGCATGCGGCACCGCGCGCTTGGCGAACTCGCGCTGTGAATCGAGCACTCTTTTGAAGAACGGGTTCCTCGCCGCCTCTGCTTCGAACACCTTGTCAATCGCCTCGAGCTGCGCCTTGAACACTTCGTCCGGTGTCTTCATGATCTTGACGCCGTGCTTCTCCTGCAGTTCAACCGCAGCTTTGCTGTCGAGGTCGATCGCAACTGCAGTGTTGCGCAGCACCTCAGATCGCGCGGCGTGGCGAACGATGGCCTTGAGATCGGCCGGCAGCTCGTCCCACTTCGTCTTGTTGATCAGGAGTTCGTGCGCGACCGGTGGTTGGCGCATGTCGGGCATGTAGTAGAACTTGGTGATGTTGTGGAAGCCCATCTGGATGTCTTGGCTCGGAATCCCCCACTCCGCGCCATCGATGGTGCCGCGCTCAAGGGCCGGCAATACCTCGCCGCCTGGGACCTGCACGCCGCTCACCCCCATGTGACGCAGCATGTCAAGCCCAAGTCCGGATGTGCGAAATTTGATGCGCCGCAGCTCGGCCAGGTTTTCGAAGGGCTTCTTCAGCCAGCCAAAGGCCTCCCAATAGGGGAGGGTCGTTGTGACGAAAGCGACGACATTTAGCTTCAGCTCCTTCTGCAGCATCTCGTTATAGAGATCGAGGCCGCCGCCGCTCAGCATCCATGACAGAAATTCGTCGCGGCCGAGCCCGAAGGGGCCGCCGGGCGGCGCCCCAAAAAGTCCTGCAGCCGTGTTCTTGCCGGTCCAGTAGCCGGGCCAGCTATGCGCGGCGTCGAGGACGCCCTTGTGGGTCGCATCGAGCACCTCAAACGCCGGCACCACCTGACCGGCCGGCGACGGCTCGATCTTCAATCGTCCGGCGGACATCTCGTCGATCGACTTGACGAGGGCTGTGACCGAATCGGTCAGCATGTTCGCTTGCGGCCAGGTGCTCTGCAGCTTCCAGGCGTAGGTCTTAGCTTGAGCGACGGCGGCTGCCGGCGCCATCACGGAACCAACCAAGCTGCCAAGCAGCAGGCTTACCACGGGCAAACGATGAGAAACGAAATGACGGAAACGCACTTGCTGCCCCTCCAAAGGTTAGTGTTTGCGCAGCAGAAAGCGTATCTGGGTCTACGGTTGCGTCAAGCGGTCGCGGGGGACCGCCTTGGCGCGCCTTGGCTCGACGTTAGTCGCCGCAGCGGCGCTCACGCGCTTCGTCTACTACTTTGCTTTCCCTGCCGCTCTCTTCATCTCCGCCGCGCGAGCGCCCTGCCGGCGCCAGCGTCCGGGTTGGGTCCTTCGAGAGGGTGGTGGCCGCGACGATCACGATAAGCCTCCGGAGCCCGCCTTTCTCCGCATCATCTCCGCCGACCTCCATGAGCGCGGCGTCCCAGATCTCGCAACGGCCGAGGGCCAAGTGGTGATGGATGCCGTACTCGGCGATGCGGAGGTCGTGCTGTTCGACAACGTCTCGACATTGTTCCGAACCGGCCAAGAGAATGAAGCGGAGAGCTGGGCGCCGGTCCAGAACTGGCTGCTGAAGTTGCGCCGTGAAGGGCGCACTGTGGTCATCATCCATCACTCGAACAAGGCGAAGGCTCAGCGTGGCACGTCGAAGCGCGAAGATGTGCTCGACACTGTCCTCAACCTTCGAGCGCCTTCTGACTATGAGCCGAGCGAGGGCGCCCGCTTTGAGGTGCATTTCGAGAAAGCGCGCGGCCTCAGCGGCACGGAGGCGGTCAGCCCCTTCGAGGCAAAGCTGGAGATGCGAGACGGCGCTGCGGTCTGGACCATGCGTGACATCGAAGATGCCCGGTTGACCGACATCCAAGAGCTGAAAAGCGACGGACGGTCAGTCCGTCAGATCGCCCAGGAACTCAACATATCGAAGTCGGCCGTCCAGCGCGCCCTCAGCAAGGCCGGAACGGGGACGCATGACCGACCTCCCGACAAACGCTGTCCCACTGTCCCGCACCCCAGGGTCCGGGACAGCGGGACGGTTAGCCCGAACGCGGGACAACGAATGGGACAGTAGCGGGACACCACCAAGGAATGCCCTTGCAGCACGGAGATTTTGGCGTCCTGGACCGGGACAGTACGCGGGACAGAGGCGGGACAGACGTGTCCCGCAAGCCAGAAACCAGCGAAAGCCTGTCGGGACACGTTTTCGCTGTTTCCCTAGCGCTCTCGAAGCGGTGCCACGAGTGTCGCGAAGGGAAGTCGCGCAGTGGCATCATGGCTTGCGGCCGCAGTATGTCGTCGCGGCTGCCCAGCGAGATCGAGATGTGCGGAGTTCGCAGCGGGGCCTGAAGTGACCCGAAAATGTGAAGTCTCGCGCCCATATGCGCCAGTAGGTACTCGACTTCTGTCCGAAGCAGAGACGGCGCAACTGTTGGCTATGTCCCCATCGGAATTCTCCAGGCGCTCGAAAGAACTGGAAGCCGAACTGGGATTGCCCAAGCGCCACCCCGTGCTCAAGCGGCGAGATCGCATCGCCATAGAGCTATGGCTGGATGCAATCTTTGGAGTAACGCATAAAGCCGCTAACGTCAGTGAGCTGGTCAGACAGAGGATGGGGGAGCTCGAGGGATGGGGAGCGTGCGGATTAGGCACTACCGCATCCGAAAGGGCCGGGGCTACTGGGAGCCGACCGCACAGATGAAGGCCGCCGGCTTCCGTTTGATGCCGGTGGGCCCGGACGGTCCTGAGGCCTGGGCGCGCGCGGAACGCCTGAACCGCGAATGGGATGCGGCACGCAAGGGACTGACCGAAGAAGAGACACTACGGAGCACGCCACGCTCGGCTGGCTCTTCGCTCAATACCGCAGCATGGGCGTGTGGGTTGCAAAAGAGACCACGCACGCGCGAGGAGTGGGAATTGGCTTGGCGCGTCATCGAGCCGGTGTTCGCCGACGTGCGCACTGGCGCTATCGATTTTCCTGCCTGCGATACCTTTTATGCAGAACTCGGCCGCGCATTCAGCCTTCACAAGCAGCATCGCGTGTTCAAGATCTTTCGAGCTCTGCTTGAGGTGGCGATCGGCTTTCGGCTGATCACGACCAACCCGACGCATAAGATCGCCAACAGCGCGCCCAAAGGCCGCAAAGCGATTTGGTACGACGCCGAGGTCGACAAGCTTCGCGCAGCTGCGTGGGAGATGGGCTACCGCGGTCTCGCCGTGGCGGTTGCCATCGCCTACGACACACAGATGGCGCCAGTCGACGTCCGGAAGCTGACGCTAGGAATGCGGCGTCCGGATGCGCACGGGGTCTATTTCGAGACGGCGCGAGCGAAGACAAATCGCGAAGTGATCGCGACCCTTTCGAAGGAACCGGAGAGCTTGCTTGAACAGTACCTTGCTAATCTCGGTTTCACGTTGCCGCCGTGAGCAGCCCTTCATTCGCAACCGCTCTGGCCACGTGTACAGCAAGGACACGCTCGGCGATGACTTCCGCGACGTGCGCGCGGCCGTATTCCCCGGCGACACCCGCCGTCTCATGGATCTGCGCCGCACCGGCAACGTCGAGGCTGTGATCGGCGGTGCCGAGCCCTCGCAGCTCTCCGCCAAGTTGTCGAATACGCTTTCGCAGTCCAACCAGATCTTCGACACCTACTCGCCGGTGCAGCTCGCCACAGTGCGCGAGGCGGACAAGGCGCGTGAGGAAGGTCGACGCCGCATGAGGCTCAGCCATATTGCAGCTGGCATTCTCAGACGAGGCAGAGAACGAAAGTGGGAATTTTCCGACTAAAGCGCCGGCAATACGAGTTGGAACTGACACCACCAGCGCGGCTCGATAAGCGCGCGAAAATTTAGCCAAATCAATTGGATAGGATATGGCGCGAGCGACGGGACTTGAACCCGCGGCCTCCGGCGTGACAGGCCGGCGCTCTAACCAACTGAGCTACGCCCGCAATCGAAAAAGCGTGCCCCGTCCGATTGGGGAGGGCCCGCTGCCACGGCGTCGAGATACGGTCTCCCGGATATGAAGTCAAGCGAAGCCGCCCTTAGTGCGCGATCGCCTCACATGGAAGCCCTGCCGCTTCCATGTGAGGCGTGAACCGTCCTCTAAACTATAGATGTAGAGCAGGATTCACGCTTCGGCCAAGACGTCCCTCGATTGGAAAAAGCAATTCAATCCGAAGCGATCCTGCTCTAGAGAGAACGGGAGGCAGACGAGCCCATGCCTGTGGGGCCACATAGGGAATACACAGGAGAAGACGGCTCACATCTCGCACTAGGACGGCTGGCGCGCTAGAACACGACATTCGTGAAGGCCGCTGTGACAAATTCACTATGCCGTTGGGCAACTTCATCTCTGCTGTCTACGTGGCACCTCAGAAAAAAGCCTAGGTAAGACCCATCCGACAAAGACGTGGCATTGAGCAGGAAGCGCCCGATTTAGGCATGACGCTCCATATCTTCTTCCTAAACCTCGACCGGGCCAGCGACCGCCTCGCCTTCATGCAGAGCCAAGCGGCGGCAGCAGGTGTCGAGATGGAGAGAGTGCGGGGCACGCTTGGAACAGCCGTCGATACCAGCGTTCGTTCGCAATTCTTGAATGAGGACGGCTCGATTGCCTCCCACCTGAGCGCGGGGGAGGTTGGCTGCTACGCAAGTCACCTGAAAGCCTACCGCGAAGTTGTCGACCGCGATCTGCCGCTGGCTCTCGTGCTGGAGGACGACGTGGAACTGCCTGCCGGGCTCGCCGGTATCCTGCGTGAGACCGTGGCGCACCTGCCGGCGCAGTGGGATGTCGTCAAGCTCTGCAACAGCGCCAAGCGCGCCGTTTACACGCTCTCCGCGTTATCTAATGGCTCCCACCTGGTGCGGTTCTACCGCCAGCCCCCATTGGCCGGCGCCTACCTGATCAGCAATGCGGGGGCGCGCAAGATGCTTGCGGCCAGACCGCGCGTACGTCCTGTTGATATGGAATTCCGCCAGCCCTGGCACATCGGGCTCGACATGTATGGCGTTTGTCCACGGCTGATCCAACAGCGGCATGACATCGAATCGGAAATCGGCAAGTTGGGGAGACGCGGAAGGAGCGGCCCGCGTTACAGGGCCCCCGCGCGTACGTTTGCATACGCGGTTGGCAAGATAGGTCTCATGCAAACATTGGTGTGCCGAGTTGTAGAGTGGACTGCCCTTCTCGGCTTGCGATCCATTGGCAAGGTGTGGGTCGGAAAGCCCACCCGGCCAAGCGCCTCGTCAGGCCGCCAGGCATGAAAGCCCAGTGAGGCGGGGGCCTTGGGGCCCGACCACGTCAGATACTCGCCATGGGACTGGTCTGCGGGGTAGCGCATCGCTTTACAAGCTCATGCCTTGCCGTTAACTCCCGTGACGGCGGGCGGTTAGCTCAGCGGTAGAGCGCTTCGTTTACACCGAAGATGTCGGGAGTTCGATCCTCTCACCGCCCACCACTCTCAATCCAAGCGCGCTCAAATAGTTGTTGGGAACGTGGGGACGTAGAGGCGGTGCACCAGTATTGCTCGATAACGCCGACACCGTTCTCCGCAAGAAAAGGCTGGCAGTCAACGACCGCAGCCGGGAGCTTCTCATTAAGGAAGTGAACTTCACATACGAGCTGGCGATCAACCGAACCAAAGCATATTCAGAAAGCGATTACTCACCCGATACCAACCTCTCCAGATTCCCAGCATGGCAGGCACCGCCGCAGCAACATCGGGCCGGCCTCAACCTGCCTGGGTTTCCCACTGCGCTTTATCAGGATGAGCCGCCGAAGCCCGCCGACATCGATACGAATGAAGAGGCGCGCAGCCGTACTTGGTAATGGACGAGAGCGCCTGCTTGTGAGGGGTAATCGGACGTCTCGCCGACCGCCGGCGCGCTTCCGAACTTGACACGCTATCTCCTGTTCGTGGTGGCCAACCAGCTCAACAGTAGCAAGTTCACGTCGCTCGGATAGGTATGGCTGAGATCCTCTATCTCGCGATACGCGACCTTGGCTCCGGCATTCGTGAATGTCCGCTGTGCCTGCCGTGCGAGTTCGACGGGAAACATCCAATCCAGAGCGCCGTGGATGATGTGCATGGGTAGCCCCCGTATGCGATCGGCATTCGCCAACCGCGCCAGCATCGGGTGAAACGCTGCGGCAACCGGCGCCAAATGCGTGAACGGTGACTCGGCTTCGAGGCCAGACACATAGGTGAACGTTCCGCCGTCACTCATGCCGGTGAGCAGTAGGCGATAGCCATCGATGTTCCACTTCGAACGAACGAACGCAAGAATGCGTGCGAGATTCGGCGTATCGGCATCCTCGCCCATCAGTGCCCACGTGCTTCCGATCGAGGTAGGAGCCACCAGGATCGCCCCGTGACTACGCGCGTCGCGCAGCCAGCTCCATAGAAACAGTCGCCCGGTTCCACTACCGCCGTGCAACGCCATGACCACCGGCCACGCGCGATCGGGAGTATAGTTCTCCGGCACGTAGAGCCAGAAACCTCCCCTCTCCCCGTTCTCGCCGTCAAATTGCACAACGCCGGTGTTGTCGCAGGCAGGCGTTCCAAGAAATTGGTCTGGAACTTCGCTGCTCGAGCGCAGCGTTGGATCAAGGAAGAACAGGTTCACGGGCGAAAGGACACTCGCAAGGGGATAAAACGTCGCCAGCGCCTTGGGCAGCAAGCGCAGAGCACGGCGAACGTCGGCGCGATCTCCGGTGTCCTGGCGAAGTCCGGTGAAAGCCTGCAAGGCTGCCTCGCTGGCCTCCTCGATCGGTTTTTTGATCGCAGAGAGGCTGTCAGGCCAAGGCAGCTGAGTTGCCGAAACAGCTTTCAGCGCGTCGTCAGGCCTGCCGATGCTGTCGAGCAGCTCCGCAAGGTGGGGTGGGTGGAGGTGGCGCGCGACGAACGCAAGCATCTCCAGCGCGCGCAACAACGGATGCAGTATCGCGGAAACGGTCGTGGCCTCGTCTTCAGTCATGGCCAGCCTCTTGTCTGCAAGATCTTGACCGCACGATATCCCGCATTGCGATCGATCCTTACGGAATTAGGCGGCATCAGCCTTTGGTGTGGCGAAGCTGGATGCGGGCTGGGTGGGTGTCGAAGCACGAGCTTTTTGAAGCCGCGCTGACGCAATGCACATAGCTGACAATAGTGATGATGAAGGCAAGCACAAATTGGCGCTGCCGAAGCCGCCGGACAGCGGAGAGTTCAACGTTGAGTGCGTGTTGAATAGTCCGTATTTCTTCGCCCAACCGGTTGCCTCTTGCACGAAAATCGGGATGCTGGCCTACTGGCGATGTCGTCATGGAAGGAACTGCCGCATGACCACCGCCCAGCACACCTCGGAAGCACACGGAAAGAGCCAGCATTCCTCTGGCGCGTCTATCGTCATTCGCCCGCTTGGCCCGATCCTTGGGGCGGAGATCATCGGCGCCGATGTCTCGCAGCACGTATCCGCCGACATCATGGAGAAATTTCGCGATGCACTGCACCAATACAAGGTCCTCTGCTTTCGCGACCAGGACCTCGGCAAGGAGCAGCTGATCGCGTTCAGCCAGCAGTGGGGCTCGCTCGGCGAACATATTATGCCGGGTGCACCCGCGCCGACGTGCCGGAAATCAATGTGCTGTCCAACGCCACGCCGGACGGCAAGCCCAGCGGCAAGCATCCTGACCCGACGGCCAAACGTTGGCATACCGACCGCTCGTACATGCCGCGGCCCGCCATGACGACGCTGCTCTACGGCGTCGAGGTGCCGAGCGTCGGCGGCGATACGTTGTTCGCCAACGCGACGATGGCTTACGAGGCGTTGCCGGAGGAGACGCGCAACCGCATCGACAAGCTCAATGCGATCCATTGGGTCGTGCATTCGCGACGCGACGGCGGCGTGGCGCCGAGGCCACCGAGTGAGGAGAAGCGAAAAGGCCCCACCGATGCGCCATCCGCTCGCGCGCCCGCATCCGGCGACCGGCAAGAAGGCGATTTACTGCGGTTGCCATGCCTGGAAGGTCGAGGGCTTGGCCGAGGCCGAGGGCCGTCAGCTGATCGACTATCTGATCGGCTTCGCGGTCCAGGACCGCTTCGTCTACGGGCACAAGTGGCGCCGACACGATCTCGTCAGTGGGACAACCGCTGCATCTTCCACGCGGCAACCGATTACGACACGGCGAAGGAGCTGCGCGTGCTGTATCGCACCGTGATTGAGGGCGAACCGACAGTGCCGGTACTACGTGACCAAGGCACTAATTGGCCAAGATCCGCGAATGGCCACGGCGCCCGTGGCGATCTGCAGGTCCGATCTCGGGAGGAAGCAAGCATGAACGTCATCGTAGGGATTCCGACTGCGTCGCCGCGACCTGCTGCGGCTGTTCGGCATCGGGCGGCATCGCGGCCATCGCCGTGATGCCGACGCTGCAAGCGCTCGCACAATCGCGCAAGGACACGCTGGTCATCGGTATCGACATCAGCGACAGCACCGAGCTCGATCCGGTGCGCGACCTACACTACACGCCGCCGATGACCATCTCGGCCTGCTACGAGACCTGCTGACGATGACGCCGGGCGACTACATCAACCTGAAGCCCGCGCTCGCCACGCGATGGGCACGCACGCCCGATGGCAAGGGTTGGCGCTTCACGCTTCGCGACAACGTCAAGTTCGTCAGCGGCAATCCGATGACCGCGGACGACGTCAAGTTTTCGCTCGATCGGGTACGCCACATCCAGCTACCAGTCGTCGCAGTACCTCACCAACGTCGACGGCCGTGAACGTGGTCGACGCCAAGACCGTCGACGTCATACTGAAGAAGCCGAATGAGCCGATGCTGCAATACGCTCGCTGCACCAAGCTTCGTCGATCACTGACCGCAAGGTGATCGAGGCCCAGGGTGGGGTCTCGACGCCCGACTCCAAGGAAAAAGACAAGGCGACGGAGTGGCTCAACCAGAACTCGGCCGGCACGGGCGCCTACAAGCTCGACGATTGGACTCACAATTCGCATATCCAGCTCGTTGCCAATCCGAACTACTGGCGCGGCAAACCCGCGTTCCAGCGCATCGTGATCCGACATTTCGAGGACGGCGCCGCGCAACTGCTGGCGCTTCGGCGCGGTGACATCGATGTCGCGTTCAATTTGCTGCCCGAGCAGGTCGCCACCCTGAAGGACGAGAAGGAGGTCTGGATCGCACGGCCTGATCAGTCTCGACTACGTGTATATGGCGCTCACTCACAATCCCGAGTTCAACAAGGCGCTGGCCAACAAGAAAGCGCGCCAGGCCATCGCCTATGCGATCGACTATGACGGCATCAACGATGCGCTGCTCGGCGGTTCGGCGACCCGACCGGCGAACTTCATTCCGGTCGGACTCGCTCGGCTCGACCGAGGAGGTCGTCAAGGAGATCGGCTTCCGGCAGGATCTCGAACGGTCGAAGAAGGCGCTGGCGCAGGCCGGCTACTCGGACGGCTTCGAGTTCGAGGTGATCTACGGCAACAGCATCATCGCCGGAACGTCTTATCACGTGATGGCGCAGAAGCTGCAGTCCGATCTTGCCCGCGTCGGCATCAAGATGAAGCTCAACCCGATGCCGCAGGTCAACGTGCGCACGCTGTACAACGGCGCGCAAGATGCACGTCGGTCATCACCTACTGGAACCCGCCGGCAGTGGAGAATGCGCTGTGGGGCTGGGCGACGGTGCAGCGTGTTGCCAAGCGTCTGCACTGGAAGCCGTCGGAGGAGCTGGTCAAGCTGGTGGACGAGGCGGCCGCCGAACACGGATCGAAGAAGCAGGAGGCGCTCTGGCTCCAGTATCAGGTCGCGATGGTCGACGAGGCCAATCTGATCGTGCTGTTCCAGCCGATCTACCGGTCGGTGTGCGCAAGACCATCAAGGAATCTCCCGCTGACCGCAGCGGGATGGCAGGCCGACTTGCGCGGTGTGAAACCGGCATGACGGGTCACTGTAATCCCTCTCCCTGCCCTGCACTTGCACGAGGAGAGGGGATTTGAGGCATTTCTAAACCAATCCGAGACGAGCGATGAGTTGATGCTTCGTTACATGCTCAATCGGATCGCACACCTCGATCGTGCTCTCGATCTTTGCGACGCTGGTGGTGTTCCTGATCGCAAGCCTGGTGCCGGGCGATCCGATCCTCGCTATGCTCGGTGATCTCGCCGCCTCCAAGCCGGAGATCGTCGCCGAGTACCGCGCGCAAGTGGGGCCTCGATCTGCCGCTGTGGGAGCAGTACTGGATCTTCCTGAAGCGGCTCTTCCATGGCGACCTCGGCATCTCGATCAGCACGAATCGGCCGGTGCTCGCCGACATCGCGCAATACGCGCCGGCGACGATCGAGCTCGGCACGATCGCTTTCGTGCTGTCGATCGCGATCGGCGTGCCGTTCGGCATCGTCGCCGCCGTGTGGCGCGACAGCTGGATTGATCACGCGCGCGCTTCATCTCGCTGATCGGCGTGTCGTCGCCGGTCTTCTGGCTCGCCTTCATCGCGCTGACCGTTTTCTACGGCTGGCTGCAGATCGCGCCCGGACCCGGGCCGGCTCGACCCGATCGACTTCCCGCCGACCGACGGTGACCGGCATCTTTCCTGATCGATGCGGCGCTCGCCGGCGACTGGGAGACGTTCAAGACGGCGGCTCGCGCATCTCGTGCTGCCGTCGCTCGTCCTGTGCGCCGCCACGCTCGGCCTCATCACGCGAACGACGCGCGCCAGCATGCTGGATACGCTCGGCCAGGATTATGTGCGCGTTGCGCACGCAAAGGGCCTGACGCGAGCGCGCGGTCATCGTGCGGACACGCGTTGCCCAATGCACTGATCCCGGTGATCACGCTCGCGGGCCTCGCCTACGCCAACCTGCTGACCGGCACTGTGATGACCGAGACGATCTTCTCCTGGCCGGGCCTCGGCCGCTACACGTTCCGCAGCGCGCTGTCGGCCTCGATCTCCCGGCGATCATGGGCATGACGCTGATCTGTGCGCCATCGTGTACCTGATCGTCAACCTGATCGTCGATCTCTCGTACGCCCTGGTCGATCCGCGGGTGCTGAAGCGATGACCGAACACCGCGGCTCAGGCCGACGATCGCCCAGACTCCGACGGTCGAGCTCGCGCCGCGCCTCCGGACGCAAGGCCAGCGCTGGCGCCGCCGCTACGGACTTGCCGCCATCGGCGCGGCCATCGTCGTGGTGTGGATGGTGCTTGCGCTCCTGGCGCCGCTGACTCGCGCCGTATCGCCCCGAACACGTCGATGTGACGCGTGCGCCTGCTCCCGCCGTCCGCCGCACATTGGCTCGGCACCGACACGCTCGGCCGCGATGTGCTTTCGCGGCTGCTTCTACGGCGCGCGGTCTCGCTGTTCGCGGCATCACTGTCGTGCTGGTCGGGGCCCTGATCGGGATCCTGATCGGCGGCATTGCCGCCTATACGGGCGGGCTGGGTCGAAGCAGGCGCTGATGCGCTTTACCGATCTCGTGCTGTGCTTTCCGCCGATCATCCTCGCCATGGCTATCGCCGCCGCGATCGGCATCGGCACGCTCAACACGATGATCGCGATGCTCGTCGTCTGGTGGCCGAAATTCGCTCGCCTTGCCCGCGGCCAGGTGCTGGTGCAGCGCGGCCAGGAGTATGTCGAGGCTGCGCATGTCATCGGCTACGGTCCGGCGCGCATTCTCGGCAAGCACATCATGCCGAATGCGCTCGGTCCCCTGATCGTGCTGGTTACGCTCGATGTCGGGCATGCGATTATCGTCTTCGCCGGACTGTCGTTCCTCGGGCTCGGCGTGGCGCCGCCGACGCCGGAATGGGGCGCCATGGTGTCCGAAGGGCGCGAGCTGGTCGAGCAGTGGTGGGTGGCGACGTTCCCCGGCCTCGCGATTTTCACCGTAGTGATGGGCTTCAACTTTCTTGGCGATGGCATCCGTGACTGGCTCGACCCACGCGCCCGACGCCGCTAGTGCGGCACTCGCCCAGCCCGGCGCCTCGCATGCAAATGCAGGCGCAGCTGTGGCTGCAATTCTCGACGTTCGCGACCTGCGTACGTATTTCGATACCGACGCCGGCTTGATCCGCGCCGTCGATGGCGTCAGCTTCCACGTGATGCCCGGCGAGACGCTCGGGATCGTCGGCGAATCCGGCTCCGGCAAGAGCGTGACGGCGCTGTCGATCATCAAGCGCCTGCTGCGGACCAAAGCCGGATCGCCAGCGGCAGCATCGACTTTCGCGACCGCGACATCGTGGCGATGAGCCAGGACGAGGTGCGGGCCTTGCGCGGCGACAAGATCGCGATGGTCTTCCAGGACCCGATGACCTCGCTCAATCCGGTGCGGCGCATCTCCGAGCAGCTGGTCGAGACGATGGTGATCCACGGCCGGCACGACAAGTCGTCGGCGCTGCGCGCACGCGGTCGAGCTGCTCGGACGCATGGGACATCACGGCACCGGAGCGCGCCATCACCGGGTTCCCGCATCAGTTCTCGGGCGGCATGCGCCAGCGCGTGATGCTGGCGATGGGCTTCTCCAACGAGCCGGCGCTGCTGCTCGCCGACGAACCGACTACCGCGCTCGATGTGACAATCCAGGCGCAGATCTTGGATCTCCTGCGCGAGCTCAATGCCGATTTCGGCGCGGCCATCGTCCTGATCAGCCACGATCTCGGCGTGATCGCCAACGTCTGCAGCGCGTGGTCGTCATGTATGCGGGCGAAGTGGTAGAGGAGGGATCGACCGAAGCGCTACTTGCCGATCCGCGCATCCGTACACGTGGGCGCTGCTCAATGCGGCGCCGCGTCTCGACCAGAACACGGCAGGCGACAAACGGCTCATCACGATCGAAGGTACGCCGCCCGATCCCTTGAACTGGCCCAACGGGTTGCCGATTCGCCGCGCGCTGTCCGTTCCGGATCGAGAAGTGCGACGAACATCCGGAGTCTGCTGCCCGTGGCGAGACGGCCGCCAAGCCCGTTGCTGGGTGACGCAGGCCGGACAGGGCTTGCCGAAACGTCTGCTGCGGTCGGCCGAGGCCGCGGCGCACTCCGATGACGCTCGCGCCGCATGCCGGCAATGGCAACGGCCGCAGGTGACCCCACAGGAGCCGTCGCAGCAACAGCCATAGAGCCAATTCTCGAGGTCCAAAGGCCTCGTCAAGCATTTCCCGATCCCCAAGGGACGGCTTCTTCTCGCAGCAGCAGGCCGTGCACGCGGTGGACGGTGTCGATCTCGCGTATCGCCAAGGGCGAGACCGTCGGTCTCGTCGGCGAATCGGGGTGCGGCAAGTCGACGCTGGCGCGTCTGATCGCGCGCATCCACCGCCCGGATGCGGGCTCGATCAGCTTCGCCGGTCATGACATCACGTTTGCGAGCCGCCGCAGATGCGGCCGCTGCGCCGGCGCATGCAGATGATCTTCCAGGACCCGTACGCGTCGCTCAATCCGCGCATGACGGTGGCGGAGATCCTGACCGAGCCGCTCCGCTTCCATCGGATTACGCGCCCGACGGGCCGGCGACGCTCGCCGCGAGTTGACGAGTTGCTGTCGCTGGTGGGGCTCTCTCCGGCGCTCGCTCGCTAAGTATCCGCACGAGTTCTCCGGCGGCCAGCGCCAGCGCATTTCGATCGCGCGCGCGCTCGCCGTCTCGCCCGAATTCATCGTCGCCGACGAGCCCATCTCTTCGCTCGACGTCAACATCCAGGCGCAGATCATCAACCTGCTGATCGACCTGCAGGAGCGCCTCGAACCTCACCTACCTGTTCATCGCGCATGATCTCGCGGTGGTCAAGCACATCTCCGACCGCATCGTCGTGCTCTACCTCGGCAGCGTGATGGAGATCGCTACGTTCAGCGGATCTGTTCGCAGCGCCGCTGCATCCCTATACGCGCTCACTGATCTCGGCAGTGCCGATTCCGGATGTCGCCGTCGAGCGCCAGCGCCAGCGTATCTTGCTGCACGGTGATCCGCCGAGCGCGCTCAATCCTCCTAGCGGCTGCCGCTTCCGCACGCGCTGCCCGATTGCGCGGGATATCTGCGCCAAGGACGTGCCGCCGTTCGTCGAGCAAAGGCCCGGCCAGTGGGCGGCTTGCCATTTCCCAGGTGGGCTCTGAGCAGCTTGGAACGGTCTAGCCGAACAGGCGGTACATCCCTCAGGCGGCGAGCTCTTTCTGCGCGTCGACATCGATGATCGAGACCCGCCGCATGTCGCGCGGAGCGGTTTCGGGGTAGTGACGTCGGGCTCGATGCATGGTGACGCGATTGTCCCAAAGCACCACGTCATTGGTGCGCCACGTGTGGGTATAGATGCACTCGGGCCGCGTCGCGATATCGGTCAGCTCGTAGAGCAGCATCATGCCTTCGGGCTTCGGCCAGCCGACAATGTGTGAGGCGTGCGCCGAGAGATAGAGCGACTTGCGCCCGGTTCTGAGATTCTTGCGCACGAGGCGCTGATGCATCGGAACCAGCGTGTTTTTTTCGTCTTCGGTTGCCGCTGGAAAGCCGGCCATAGCCCTGGAGTGGAGCAGATTGTGCTCGACGACGAGACCTTCGATCATGTCCTGCATCTCGGCGGGCACCGCATCATAGCCAGCCCGCATGTCAGCGAATTGGGTTTCGCCACCCGACGTCGCAACGATCCGCCCCGACAGGAACGAATATTTGACGGGCGTGCGATTGAACGAACCGTCGGTGTGCCAGCGCCGGCTGCCGAGATTGTTCATGCGGCGCTTGTCGCCAGCCTCGAGTGGTTTGTTGTTCTTGCCAAGATTGGAGGCGTCCGTCATCTCCTCGTTGAGCCGCGCCTCGACGTTGGTGCGGGAGGCCACGGACTTTTGCAGCTCACCGAACGGCCGGCAGAATTCCCGCTGCTGCTCATCGGTGATATCTTGAGCCGGCAGAACCACGACGGGATATTGATGGATCAGGCTTTCGATCTCGGCGACCTGTGCAACGGATGGCGGGGCGCGCATGTCCACGCCCGTAATCTCGACAGCAAAACCTGGATGCAGATCTCGTTTCGATATCGCCATTTTCGCCCTACCTGAAGTTACTTCACTGACCCAACCGTCAAAATGTACCTCCGTTTTTGACGCTGCGCACTGGATCTTGCGCGACAAGAATGGCCACGGTCGTTTATGAGTTCGCGCTCTAACAATTTGCCGACGGTGCCGCCGAGCAAACTTCCCTGCAAGCCTCATTCTCTCTCGAGAACGGCGAGGGTGCGGAAAGCGGTCCCCGTCGCCTATCTTATGAATCCAGCGCTGCGTGGCAGGATAAGGGAGATTTCCGGGAAGACGATGATGATCAAAAGGCCGATCACGAGCGTCACCGCATAAGGCCAGTAATGCGGCGCGTGCTGGAAGACGTTGAGCTTGGCAAATCGCAACGCGACCAGTAGCCCGATCCCGAGCGGCGGCATGAACAGCCCGATGCCGACTGCGGCGGTCTGCACAATGCAGAAGTGGATCGGATGGATGCCGAGCTTGGCGGCGATCGGATAGACGACTGGCACGAACAAGACCGCCGCCGGCAGCCCCTCCAGCATCATGCCGATCACCATCGTGATGGCGGCCACACCGATCAGGAACAGCCAGGGCGCGGCCTCGAGCGGTTGCAGGATCTCGCCTAACACCTTCGGCACGCCGGTGACGCCGAGGAGGTACTGGTAGATCGTTGCCACGGCGGTGAGCAATATGACGGCGCCGGTCAGGATGCCGCTCTCATAGGCGACGTCGAATATCTCGCGCCAGGAGACGTTGCGGTAGTAGAAGCGTGCGACGATGATCGCGAACAGCGCCACCACGGCCCCGGCTTCGGTGGTCGTGAACGCGCCGGTGTAGAGACCGCCGAAGATCAGCACCGGCACCAGCAGCGGCACGAACGCGGCCCGCAGCGCCGTCAGGAACTTCGGGAAGCTCGGATTGGTGTCGCGCGGCCAACCTTCCTTGCGCGCCTTGATCAGCACCAGGACACACAGGCACACCGCCATCGTCGCGGCTGGAATGAAGCCGGCCAGGAACAGCGCGACCGGCGAGACGTTGGTGACCACCGCGATCACGATCATGAAGATCGCGGGCGGGACCAGCATTCCCATGGCGGCGCCGGCCGCTATCAGGGAGGCTGCGTCTTCGGCCTTATAGCCGGCGCGCAGCATGGGCTTCTGCAGCACCGAGCTGAGCGCGGACACCTCCGCGATGATGGAGCCGCACAGGTCGGAGAACAGATAGGCGACAGAGATCACCGACATGCCGAGCCCGCCGGGCAGCCACCCGACCATCGCGCGCGCGAGGTCGACCAGCGCATGCGACATGCCACACCGCTCCATCAGGAGGCCGGCGAAAATGAATGACGGGATCGCCAATAGCACCCAGCTTTGTGAGCCGCTGACGACGCTCCCCGCCATCACCTGCAGCGGATAGCCGCCGACGATTAGCCCGACCGCCGCCGCGGCCGCGAGCGCAAAGATGATCGGCATCGACAGCAGCAGGAGGCCGAAAAAGACGAGCCCCGTGACGGTCAGTGTCATCGCTGGATCTCGCCTTTGGGCGACGGGCAGTCCAGCGCCTCTGCGCCAGTGCGGACCGGCCTTGCTGCACGCGCGCTCACGCCGAGGGTCATGTCTAGTCGACCCTGATGCCGCGCGAATGATCCGGAGGATGAACCATGGCGCGCAACGCATAGACGATGAGCAGGAGTCCCCCGACGATCGTCGCCGCATAGAACCAGCCCAGGCTGATGCCGAGCGCCGGCGTGCCGAGCGACCAGTTCAATCCGGTGAGCAGCCAGCCCTGCCAGGCGAGCAGGCCGCCGAACGCCGCGATGACCGCACAGTTGAAGACGTTTACAATCTGCTGCGCGCGCTGCGAGAAGCGGTGCATCAGGAAATTGACGGTGAAATGCGCGCCTTCGGCAATCGCCACCGCGCCGCCGATGAGCGCCAGCCAGGTTTGCAGCATCTCACCGGTCTCCTCGACCCAGAAGAAGCTGATGGCGTCCATGTCGAGCGCATCGGTGATCGGCACCATCACGTAGCGAAGGAGGACGCCCGTGATCATCACCCCGATGCAAGCCAGCAGCAGGCCGCCAATCACCATCTTCTCAATCGAGCGAACGACGCCCGGCTGCGCCGATTTCTGTGGTTCCATCGTCACGTTGGGGCCGCGAGCTTCTGCCAGATCTCCTTGTACTGATCCTGGTAGATCGGCCACACCTTGGCTTTGGCGACTTCCTTGAACGCGTTGAGGTCACCCGCATTGACGATCATGCCGTGCGGCTCGACCTGGCCCTTGGCGCCTCCGAGCAAATCGTAGCTCTCGATGGACTGCCGGTGCCTCGCCTGTGCTTCCTTGCCGGTGGACAGGAGAAGATTCTGTTCGTCGGACGACAACGTCTTCCAAACGCCGAGATTGATGGCGAGCAGCGAGGCGCCGTAATTGTGGTTGGTCAGCGAATAATATTTGGAGACCTCGTAGAGCTTGAGCGGCACCATGTTTGCGACCGGCATATCGCCGCCGTCGACCACGCCCTGCTGCGCGGCCGTGTAGATCTCGGCGCCCGGCACCGGCACCGCAACGCCGCCCAGCCCGTTGATTGTGTCGGCGAAGACCTTGGACGGCTGCACGCGAATCTTCAGGCCGCGCAGGTCGCGCGGCGTCGTGATCGGGCGCACTCGGTTCCAGAAATGACGGAAGCCGAAATCAAAGAAATACAAGACCTTCACGCCGTACTTCTCCTGGAAGGTCTTGTCGAGCTGATCGCCCACGTCTCCGTTGAACGTCTTGTAGGCCTGGTCGTAGCTCGAGATCAGATACGGGACCAGAAAGACGCCCATCTCTGGGAAAATCGTCGCGGCCGCGCCAACCGGCGTTCCCATCGCGATGTTGCCGGTCTTCACGGCGTTGATGATGTCGATCTCTTTGGTGAGGATCGTGTTACCTGCATATTCGACCTGCCATGCACCGTTCGACCGTTGGGTCAGCTCCTTGGCGAGCCAGTCGAACACGACGGCGGCCCGCTCCGGCGGTGCCGCGTTGTGGGCGAGGATCATCTTCTTCGGTCCGCCGCCTTGCGCGATCGCGGGTGCGCGTCCGAGCGCTAAGATTCCCGCGAGACCTCCAGACGCTTTGATGAAGCTGCGACGCGTCGTAATCAGCCCGTGCGCTGTCATGGCGTTTCTTCCCTCGGTTGCGGATTTCGCCGCACAAATTGCCGAACAGGTCTCGTGCCTGCCGATGATTGATCGTAATGCGGAGTTCCGCGGGCGCCAAACTGATTATAGGTTTCTCAATCGATTGAGATGCTGCGCTGACACTTTCGCGGACTGTTAATCGCCATCAAGGCCAAGCCGCCCGTCATTCGACTCGACACCTGTGAAGCGGGCGCACTCAATTGCCGGCTTCACGCGCTCGCGCAATGAGTACCGGGCTCCGAGGCCGCCGAACTCCAACATATCGCTTGCATCACCCCCGAAATGGGTCGGGACTTCCTCGGGCCCTAGTCCATCCGCAAGTTCAAATCCCGCGCCAGCTTGCCGAAGCGCTGATGGTCCTTGCGCAAAATCGCTGCAAGATCCTCCGGCGTGCCCGCCTTCGGCCGTAGGGAAACGCGCGCCACCTGCGCCGTGTACTCCTCCCCGCGCGCGATCTTGTTCATCTCCTGGCTGAGGCGACGAATGATCGGCTCGGGCGTCCCCGCCGGTGCGAACAACCCGAACCACCAGACATCGTCCAGCTCTGGATACGTCTCCCGCAAGGTCGGGATATTCGGGAAGTCCGGGTGCCGTTCGCCGTCGAACACTGCCAACAGCGTCACCTTGCCCGCCTTCACATGCGGCAGCGCGTTCGGGTCCAGGTAAACCTGGGTCACCCCGGCTAGAAAGTCCGGCAGCGCCTCGCCCGCGCCCCTGTAGGCAACCTGCGTCAGCTCGATCCCCGCCGCCCGCGCAAACAGCTCGGAAAACAGGTGCGCCGCCGTCCCCTGACCCGGATTGCCGAAATTCAGCTTCCGCGGGTGCTCCTTCGCATACGCCACCAGCTCCGCCAGCGTGTTCACTGGCACGGAAGGATGCACCGTTAGCAACTGCGTCCCGTCGATGAAGTAGCTGACCGGCGCCAGATCCTTGAACATGTCGACGGACAGTGTGCGCAGATTGGGCAGGATCGCCGCGGTGGAGGAAGACATGACCACAAAAGTATAGCCATCCGGCGCTGACTTCACGGCTACTTCCGCCCCGATCGCGCCGGAAGCCCCGCCGCGGTTCTCGACCACGAATTGCTGCCCGAATGCCTTGGTCAGGTGCTCAACCAGCGGCCGCGTGGCATTGTCCAGCGATCCGCCCGGGGCCGCCACGACGATAATTCGCACAGGTTTCGTTGGCCAGGCCGGCACTTGCGCCTCCGCCGGCGCGACCGCTCCCGCTGCAGCACAAAGGGATAGCGCCAACAGCCCCTTCAGAAATCGTCGCATTGTTGTTTCCTCCCTTGATACGCGGCAATGACTGCCACGCGCACTGCAGCACAACGCGTGCCCTCCAAAATTGCTTGTGGTCCGACCGACGGAGGATCGACCCTTAAGGAGCTTGCACGCACGGACAGATCAGCCTCCAAAATTATCGGATATTGGGCAAGAGACTGTAACAGGTGATTGCCGCAAAAAGCCGGTCCCATTTTGCACGTCGTCGCTGAGCCATCCCATCACTGGAAATGGCTCCGCGCATTTAGCGAAGGAGGGCGACCTCGCAGGGAGAGCCCATGATCGCCGTCTGAGTTGAGCGTCGAGGTATGATTACCTGAACCGCAAATTCTTGCGCGAGAGCTCTCCGACCGACGCGCACCCCATCAGTTTCATGCCGCGCTCGATCTCCGCGCACAGCAAACCCAGCGCTCGTTCGACGCCGGCCTCGCCAGCCGCAGCCAGAGGATAGAGGTAATAGCGGCCAACGCCGACAGCCTTGGCACCCAGCGACAGTGCCTTCAGGACATGCGTTCCCCGCTGAACGCCGCCATCCATCATGACATCGATACGATCGCCGACGCTGTCGACAACCTCGGCCAATTGATCGAATGCTGCGCGTGAGCCATCTAGCTGCCGGCCGCCGTGATTGGACAGCACGATGCCGGTGCAGCCGATCTCGGCCGCGCGTCTTGCATCTTCTACCGACATCACCCCCTTGAGGCAGAACTGGCCATCCCAAAGCCGGACCATCTCCGCCACGTCCTGCCAGTTCATGGAAGGATCCAGCATTTCGGTGAAGTAGCGCCCGATCGACATCGCGCCGCCGCTCATGTCCACGTGCTCATCCAGTTGCGGCAGCCGAAAGCGCTCGTGTGTCATGTAGTTGATGCCCCACGCTGGCCGGCGGGCGAATTCAAGCATGCCACCCAGCGTCAGCCTGAAGGGAATGGAGAACCCGGTGCGCAGATCGCGCTCCCTGTTGCCGCCCGTGATGCTGTCGACGGTCAGCATCATCACGTTCACGCCCGCAGTTTTTGCACGCGCCAGCATGGTGCGGTTCAAGCCGCGATCTTTATGAAAATAGAACTGGTAGACCTGCGGCGTGTCGTAGGCCTTGCGCAGCTCCTCGACGCTAACCGTGCCCAGTGACGACACACCGAACATGGTGCCGAATTTGGAAGCCGCGGCAGCGACAGCCCGCTCTCCGTCATGATGGAACAGTCGCTGCAGTGCGGTGGGTGAGCAATAGAACGGCGTTGCGAGCTTCTGGCCCATCACGGTGACCGACATATCGACGCTCTCAACGCCACGCAGGACATTGGGCACCAGGTCGCAGCGCTCGAAGCTCGCCGTATTCTGGCGATGCGTCATCTCGTCGTCGGCGGCACCGTCGATGTAGTTGAAGATCGGACCAGGCAACCGCCGCCTCGCAAGTTCGCGAAAGTCATGGAAGTTATGGCAATTGCTAAGGCGCACGCTCATTCCCGCTCAGGCGCCGCGTCGTGACGCCAATTGCTGACGATGACACGTACCAACTCGTCCGGTGTGCTGAGCATAGGGTAGTGACCGGTGTCGATCACATGCCACCGGGCCTTGAGTGCATCTGCTGCGCGCCGAATGTGAGCTTCGCCGGGGTTGGGTGCGCGACTGCAATAGAGGACAGAAGCGTTCCATGGTTGCTGCCAAAACGTCTCAAGCCTAACTGGCTGCGTGAACACCGGCTCCGGATGTAGTGTCACTCGATCTGCGGCCCATTCCCGCAAAGTGGGATCGAGATCCGCGAACAAGCGTCCCACAGCGTCCTCGCGGGAGGGGCCAATTGCCAAAGGTAGATTTACGACCGCGGGTCGTTTGACGATGTCGCGGATCTTCTCCCCGTTGAAGAGAGCGAGAGCGTCGGCAAACACAACGCGCGAGATACGCTCGCGCGCCTTCTCGGCTGCGCTTGCCATGACCATACCGCCGCTCGACGTGCCAACCAGGACCACATTGTGGAGGTCATGGAAGTACAACAGCTTGGCAATCTCCTCGCCGTGCGTTTCGGTGGTTATACCTGCGCGGACCTGAGCCGCGCGCTCGCCGCAGCCATCAAGCGATGGGGCAAGTACGTTATGACCCAACGCTCGCAGCCGTTCCGAGACGAGCTTCCAGATCCAGCCGCCTTGATAGGCTCCGTGTATGAGAACAATATCTGTCATGAATTGCTTCCTGATTTTGGCCGATTTAGATCACGGCCTGTAAGGTTGGGAGCTCCGAGAGCGCAGCGCAAAAAAGAAGGCCAAAGGCCAAAGTGACTAGCACCCGACACATGCACGCCCGCGCCGTTCAGGAGGTATTCGTTCCACCGTCCACGTTGTAGGCCTGCCCGGTGATGTTGCGTGCGCCCGGCGATGCGAGGAACACAGCCATGGCGGCAATATCGCTGGGATCGTTGACGCGCTGCAGCGGTATGACTTCGGCCCGCCGCTTTTCCATGGCGTCGAGCGACAAGCCTTCCTGTTGCGCCCGAACGGCCAGGTTGGCGTCCGAAAGTGCCGTACGCGTCACGCCGGGGCAAATGGCATTGACGTTGATGTTGTGCTTGCCGAGCTGCTGCGCCGCCGTCTTGGTCAGGCTGATGACCGCCCCCTTGCTGGCGGCATAAGCCGCGTTCGATGCGCCTGTGTACCCTTTGCCGGCGATGGAAGCGATATTGATGATGCGTCCACTGCGCCGCGGAATCATCGTGCGCGCCACAGCCTGAAGGCAAAAGAAGACTCCCTTCGCGTTGACACGATGGATCCGATCCCAGTCAGCTTCGGTGATGTCCATGATGTCTGCGCGCCGTGTCACCCCAGCGTTGTTCACCAGGATATCGATCTTTCCGAAAGCTTCGATGGTACGGTCGACCATACGTTGGATGTCCCCGACATCACCGGCATCAGCTGCAATAGCCAATGAGCGGCGCTGGAGTACCGCCAGGGATTGGGCCACCTTTTCGGCCAGTTCGCGGTCTATGTCAGTGACGATGACAGTCGCGCCTGCTGCAGAAAGCGCTAAAGCCGCAGCCTCGCCGATACCCTTGCCTGCCCCAGTTACCAAAGCAACCTGATCCCTCAGCATTGGCGGCGTCTCCTATTGCGGCACCCGCAATCCAAGTATTGCGTGCAAATTAACGTGTTACTTTGTGCTCTGCGTCAATGTTGATCGGGGTGCGGATGGAGGGCGCATGTCTGCTTGGCGTCATCTTCTCCCGTCGTGGCAATGGGCTTAGGTCGTCGCGAACGGAATTTCCGGCGAGCCGTGCAGCTCAATGGCATCTTCTGGGTATTGGCGACGCGCTGTGCGGTCCGCGCCCTTGGTCCATTGCTGTTGCACCGTTGGACTGCTACGTTGCGGCACCTGGACATTCCAAATACTCAAGAAAAACCAACAAGGTACGGCGCGCTTACGGGAATTCGATCCTCTCACCGCCCACCAGGCCTCGCCGCGGTCATGCGCGAGGAGATGACGGGCCGCCATCGCACCGTGTCCGCGCCATGGGAGGAATCGCGGTATAGGGGGCCATAGGGGGCACCCATGCAGCGCGCGGCACACGGCGGGACATCCATGCAGACCGGCAATGTCCTCAGAGGCATCGGCCTCATGTGCATCGCCATCGCCCTGTTCTCCTGTCTCGACGCGACGGCCAAATACATGGCGAGCGTGCTGCAGCTTCCCGTCGCGCAAGTGACATGGCTGCGCTTCGTCAGCCAGTTCCTGCTGATCGTGGCAGCCGTGGGCTTGGTGGCTCTGCCGAACCTGCTGCGGACGCGCAAGCTGGTGCATCAGTCGATCAGGTCGCTTCTGATGCTGGGCTCGACCGTGCTCAACTTTTTGGCGCTCAGACATCTGCGGCTCGATCAGACCCAGACCATCTACTTCCTGACGCCCCTGGTGGTCGCACTGCTGGCAGGCCCCTACCTCGGCGAATGGGTCGGTTGGCGCCGCATGCTGGCCATCCTGGTCGGTTTCATCGGCATCCTCGTCGTCGTGCGGCCGGGCCACGTGCCCTTCCACCCGGCCATGGCCTTGGCCTTCGGCTCGATGCTCTGCTACGTCGTGTTCCTGCTGCTGACACGCTACCTGGCCGAGTACGACGCGCCGCAAGTCACCCTTTTCTACTCGATGCTGGCAGGCGCACTCCTGCTGACGCCATTTGCCATCGCCGACTGGGTGTGGCCGCCGGATGCACTCACTTGGCTTCTGTTGTTCTCTATGGGCTTCTGGGGAGGCATCGGGCACTATCTCGTCATTCTCGCTTATCGGCAGGCCCCTGCCTCGACACTCGCCCCCTTCATCTATTTCGGCCTCATCACACATACGGTGGCCGGGTTTGTGGTTTTCGGACAGCTTCCCGATACGTGGACGCTGGCGGGTGCGGCGATCGTCATTGCCTCGGGGATATACCTGGTGCACCGCGAACGCGTCGTCGCGATGCAGCGCGTGAAGGCCCGGTCTTAGCTGGCGCCGTCGCTATTCCGCTCGCCGGCAGCAAGGCGTGCGCGAGTCTCGGCGGCCCATGGCGCGAAACGGCCCTCCGCAATGACGCTGCGCATGGCCGCCATCAGCTCCTGATAGAACGCCGTATTGGCCCACGACAGCAACATGGAGCCCAGGTACTCGCCCGATTTCACGAGGTGATGCAGATAGGCACGCGAATAATCGCGCGCGGCTGGGCAAGGGCTTGACGGGTCCAGCGGGCGCATGTCCTCGGCATGCTTCGCGTTGCGCAGATTGACCTTGCCGTCCCAGGTGAAGGCCAGGCCATGGCGGCCATTGCGCGTGGGCATGACGCAGTCGAACATGTCGACACCCCGCGCCACCGCTTCGATCAGATCGAGCGGCGTGCCGACGCCCATCAGGTAACGGGGCTTGCCGACGGGCAGCAGGGGCACCGTATCCTCCAGCGCGCGCAGCATCGCCTCATGGCCTTCACCGACCGCCAACCCACCGATCGCGTATCCGGGAAAGTTCATTGCCGACAGGCCATCGGCGGAGCGCCGGCGCAGATCGGGAAACACCCCGCCCTGCACGATACCGAACAGGGCCTGCCCCTTGCCCCCCAGCCGCTCGAACGCGCGTTGCGACCGCTCCGCCCATCTGAGCGACAGATCCATGGCTCGCTCGGCCTCGGCGTGCTCGGCCGGGTACTCGATGCACTCGTCGAGCTGCATCTGGATGTCGGCGCCGAGCAGGCATTGGATTTCGATCGACCGCTCTGGAGAGAGCATGTGCCGCGAGCCGTCCAGATGCGACTGGAAGTGCGCCCCTTCCTCCGTCACCTCGCGGATCTTCGACAGGCTCATCACCTGAAAACCGCCGGAGTCGGTGAGGATCGGCCCATCCCAGCGCATGAACTCGTGCAGTCCACCGAGCCGCGCGATGCGCTCGGCGCCCGGCCGGAGCATCAGGTGATAGGTGTTGGCCAGTATGACATCCGCACCGGCGGCCTTGACCTGCTCGGGATAGAGCGCCTTGACCGTCGCCACCGTGCCGACCGGCATGAACGCGGGCGTGCGAATGGTCCCGCGCGGCGTCGCGATCTCGCCCAGGCGGGCGTCGCCATCTTGCACCTTCAGGGTGTAGGTGAACGAGCAGGTCATCCGGCGGGAAATAGCAGGCAAGCGTCTCCGTAGGAATAGAAGCGATAACCCGAGCGCAACGCATGCGCATAGGCCTCCCGCATGGTTTCGAAGCCCGAGAAGGCCGACACCAGCATGAACAAGGTCGAGCGCGGCAAGTGGAAATTGGTCAGCAGCACATCCACTGCACGGAAACGGTAGCCGGGCGTGATGAAGATGGAAGTCTCGCCCTTGAACGGCGCGATCTTCCCATCCTTCGTTGCAGCGCTTTCCAGCAGTCGCAGCGCCGTTGTCCCCGCGGCAACGATACGGCCACCTTTCGCGCGCGCCTTGTTGAGCGCCGCGGCCGTGGCCTCGGAAATCTCACCCCACTCGGCATGCATCGTGTGCGCGTCGGTGTCCTCGGCCTTGACCGGCAGAAACGTGCCGGCGCCGACGTGCAACGTCAGGAAGTGGTGGGCGATATCCCTCCGCTCCAGCGCCACCAATAGCTCCGGCGTGAAATGCAGGCCGGCCGTCGGCGCAGCGACCGCGCCCTCACGTTTTGCATAGGCCGTCTGGTAGTCGGCGTGGTCCGCCGCATCCGGCGCCCGCCGCAAGGCGATGTAGGGCGGTAGCGGCATGTCGCCCAGCGCCGCGATCGCCTCATCGAGATAGGCGCCGTGCAGGCTGAACGAGAGTTCCACCTCGCCTGCGTCTCCTTTGGCCGTGACGGTGGCGTTGAGCTCGCCCAGCAGGCACACGCGGCCCTCATGCCCGAATTGCACGCGATCGCCGGCCTCGAGCCGCTTGGCGGGACGCGCGAACGCGCGCCAGCGGCTTTCATCGACGCGCCGGATCAGGTTGAACGACACCTGCGCGCGCGCCTCGTCGCGAATGCGGACGCCCGCGAGCGCTGCCGGGATGACCCGGGTGTCGTTCAGCACGAGCACATCGCCCGGACGCAGCAGATCGGGCAAGTCGGCAATCGTACGATCCTCGAGCAGCGCTTCACCCGGCCGCACGACGAGCAGCCGCGCCGCGTCGCGCGGAACCGCTGGCCGCAGCGCGATCCGGTCATCCGGCAGCTCGAAATCAAAAAGGTCGGTGCGCATCTGTCCGCCGGTTCATGTGGCGTTCCGAAGAACAACCTAAACGCGGGAACCGTCAAAGCCAGCGGTCGTTGTCCGCATGGTAGCCATTCATGCACCGGAGGCGATCATGCGAAAGCCCGACCCCGTAGGGCGGCCACGACCGCGACCGCCGCACCCGAGCGGCGGACGCGATCCCGTACCAAGGCCGCCGGATTTGCCACCGCTTCCATTACCCGGCAACGGGGAGCCGCCACGCCCGATCGTTCCGCCGAAACCGGACCGGGTGTAGCTAGTGCCCTGATCGCGAAGTTCGTTCGAATCTCGCAGCAACCAACGAACTTCGCGATCGAAAGGACACAGAAAGTCCATTCGTTCTAGTGTGATTCAGATCGAGAAATTCGCTCACGGACCTGCCGCGAATACCGGCGAATTTCTCGATCATCACACTAGACCTGCTCCAGACGGATCACCGCCACTCCTGCGTCGCACTCTTGCGCGCGAGAATGCGCCAGATGACCGGCATGCACGCGGCACCGAGCGCGGTCTTGAGTGCGCTCGAGGCCAAGAACGGCGTGAGCCCGACATCGATGGCCTTGGTCGTTCCCATCAGGATGGCGAGCCAGACCACGCCACTGAGAGAGATCGCCAGATGCCCGAGAACCATGACGGCGGCGCACTTCAGGAACGTGCGATCCCAGCCGCGCTCGGCCAGAAACCCGACCAGCCAAGCCGCCAGAACGAAACCGACGAGAAAGCCTGCCGTCGGACCCATCATGTAAGCGAGACCGATCCCGCGCGCCGGCGTTCCCGCGAACACCGGCAGCCCAGCCGCACCGGCCAGCAGATAGGCACACACCGTCGCCACCGCCAGCCGCGACCCGTAGGCCATGCCCAGCATGATGACGACCAGGCTCTGCATGGTCATGGGCACTGGCCAGAACGGCACCTGCACCTTGGCCGACAGCGTCAGCAGGCAGACGCCGAAGAGGACCGCGGCAGCAGTCGTGAGGCGGCGCGCCTGGGCACCGTCGGGCCACGCGAGATCGAGCAGCGTTCGCGGCGATCGGACGTCGAGCATTCTTTATTTCCTTCTTCAGTCCCAGCGGCGATACCCGGCTTATGCCTGCGTACCGTATGTGCTGCGTGGTAGCTTAGCTTACGTCCGCCGCCACCTTCAGCGACTTGATCTTGTCGGGGTTCTGGACGGGTTCGCCGCGCTTGATCTTGTCGACGTTGTCCATGCCCTCGATGACTTTGCCCCAGACCGTGTACTGCTTGTCCAGGAAGCGGGCATCGTCGAAGCAGATGAAGAACTGGCTGTTGGCGCTGTTCGGGTTCTGCGCGCGCGCCATGGAGCATACGCCACGCACATGCGGCTCGGCATTGAACTCGGCATCCAGGTTGCCGAGCTTCGATCCGCCAGTGCCGGTGCCGTGCGGGCAGCCGGTCTGGGCCATGAAGCCATCGATGACGCGGTGGAATACGATGCCGTCGTAGAAGCCTTCGCGCGCCAGCGTCTTGATGCGCTCCACGTGCTTGGGCGCGAGGTCCGGCCTCAGCGCGATGACAACGTTGCCTTGCGTGGTTTCCATGACGAGCGTGTTCTCGGGGTCTTTGATGGGGGCCATTTGAGTCTCCTTGATTTGGGGGGAGGGGGAAGTAGGGCAGAAGCGCCTACTTCTTTGCATCCGCCAGCAGGTAAACTTTCTGCATCACATCGGGGTTCGCCGGCGGCTCGCCTTTGGCGATCTGATCCACGAACTGCATGCCCTCGGTCACCCGGCCCCACACCGTGTACTGGCCGTTCAGATGCGGCACGTGTGTAAAGCAGATGAAGAACTGGCTGTTGGCGCTGTTGGGATCGTTGGTGCGCGCGGCGCCAATGGTCCCCCGCTCGAAGGGCGTCTGTGTGAACTCGGCCGGCAGATTGCCGTGCTTGGAGCCGCCGGAGCCGGTACCCGTTGGATCACCGGTCTGCGCCATGAATCCGGCAATCACGCGATGGAACTTGATGTTGTTGTAAAAGCCCTCTTTCGCGAGCTGCTTCACGCGTGCGACGTGCTTGGGCGCCAGGTCGGGCCGCAGCTGCACCAGCACGCGGCCAGTTTTCAGCTCGATGACGAGCGTATTCTCGGGGTCGGCCTTGGGAGCCTGAGCGTACGCAGGACCGGCAATCGTGAGTGCGAGAAGGGCGAGGCTGGCGAGCAGCGTTTTCAAGTTGGATCTCCTCGAATTTGAAAACCGAAAGGCAAGGTCAGCCACGGAAAGAGCTGCTTATGGCGTTTCTTGGACAGGTGCACAACCTGGTATGCCGGCACGGCTATTTCTTCTTGGCCGCTTTGGCCTTGAGCCGGCGCGCGACCTCCCGCGACACGAAGTCCGAGACGTCGCCACCCATGCTGGCGATCTGGCGCACCAGCGTGCCGGTGATATGGCGCACGCCGGGGCTGGCCGGCAGGAAAACGGTGTCGACCTTGGGCGCCATGGCGCCGTTCATGCCCGCCATCTGCATCTCGTAGTCGAGGTCGGTGCCGTCGCGCAGACCACGGAAGATCACACTCGCCTTGGCCTCGCGCGCCGCGTCGACCGTGAGCCCAGAGAAGGTGACGATCTCCAAGCGGCAGCCAGTCTTCTTGGCTATGGCCGCCGTCTCGGCTTCCAGCATGGCGATCTTCTCTTCGGTCGTGAACATCGGCGTCTTGCCGGGATGCACGCCGATACCGATGACAAGCGTGTCCACCATGCGCGCGGCACGCGTGATCACGTCGGTGTGGCCGTTGGTAACCGGATCAAAAGAACCCGAATAGAAACCGATGCGCTTCATGACAACTCGCGTGCACGCAGGCTGAGAGGATCGACGCCTATCATGGACGGCGCGCCATCGCCAGCGCTGCTCCACCGGCGAGCAACAGCGCACCAGCCACGCCATCGAGCACGCTGAGACGCGCGGCATCGAACTTGGCACGCGCCCCGGCTACCGCAAAGGTATAGCCGACATCGACTGCTACCAGGACGGTCACGAACAACACGGCCAGCACGGAGAGTTGCCACACCGCGCTTGCGGCGGGATCGATGAACTGGGGCAGGAAGGCACCCAGAAAGAACAGCACCTTGGGGTTCGACAGGCTGACGCCGACACCCTGCAGATACCATGTGCGCGCGGAGCCCGGTGGCGCCGGCGGCAGGATGGCGACCTTGCGGTTGCGCCACCATGATCGCAACTGCTGCACACCGAGCCACGCCAGGTAGCAGGCGCCGATCCAACGCAGCACATCGAACCACTCCGACATGAAGACGACGACCGACGTCATGCCGAGCGCCGCCACGGCGACGAGCAGGATCAAGCCGGTCGAGGTCCCGGCTAGCGTCACCAAACCCGCACGCAAGCCGTGGGTGGCCGTATTGGCGACGATGAGCGCCATGTTGGGTCCGGGTGTGAGCGCCAGCAGAACGCAGGCGGCAACGAAACCGAGAAGAAACTGGTAGCTCATATTCCGGATCCTGTGTGAAGAGTTCGTGCTGGCGGGGTCTACACTCAGGATGCGGAAATTTCAATCCGCCGGCCTTGTTCGAGCCACTCGAGACCAACAAGAAGAGGCCCGCGCGGCAAGCCGGCGGGCCTCAACGTCGGCATGAGCACAGATTGCTGATTTGCTGTCCGGTGCTCGCCTAAAGCAGGCTTGTCTTAGGGCTTCTTGCGCTGCGCGAGATCGGCGCAAGCCTTGGTGAATTCCGTCTGCGTCCAAGGCATGCCGGCCTTGTAGCCGTCGCGGCACTGGATTTCGGTCGGCCCTTGTGGCGGCTGCGGCGCCGGCGTGGTCTGGGCCAGCGCGGAACCCATGCCGGCCAGCGTAATCAGAACAGCGAGTGTAGTTTTCATTGCTCGACTCCTGGTTCATTCGACCAATGCCGAGTCAACGCGAACACACGGATCGCGTTCCGAACCCACTCCGAGTTCCAACGAACGAAACGCAAGTCGCTCGACGGCTGTAGCTTTGCGATGAACGGAAGCTGAACAGCGCAACCGGCAAGAGGCACGTTCAGTGCAATGCGCCTGAGGTGGAACTCACGCGCGATGCCACCTCGGGCTCTGCGCTCCTAGCCCGAGGTTTCGGGTGCATCGCCGTTCTCCGCACCATTCTCTGCCGCACCGTTGCCATCCTCCGGAATACGCTCGACCGACACGACCTTCTCGTCCTCATCGGTGCGGAAGATGCGCACGCCCTGAGTATTGCGGCCGGCGATGCGGATGTCATCGACCGGACAGCGGATGAGCTGCCCTGCATTGGTCACCAACATCACCTGATCGTGCGCTTCGATCGGAAAGGAGGCGACCAGTGAGCCGTTGCGCTCGTTGACGACCATGGCGGCGATGCCTTTGCCGCCGCGCCCCGAGATCCGGTACTCATAGGATGACGTGCGCTTGCCGAAGCCGCGCTCGGACAGCGTCAGCACGAACTGCTCCTTGGCCGAAAGCTCGGCATAGCGCTCGCTGGAGAGTTCCTCCGGCCCATCGATCGTCTCTGCATCGGCCTCCGGCTCAGCCGCCAGCTCACCGTCCTCCGCACCCTGCTCACGGCGCATGGCGGATGCCTGCTTCAGGTATGCCGCCCGTTCCGCCGGCGTTGCCTCGACATGCAGCAGGATCGCCAGCGAGATGACGTGATCGGCTTGACCATCGGCTTCACCGAGCCGGATACCGCGCACGCCGTCGGAGTCGCGGCCCTTGAACAGCCGCACATCCTCGACGGGGAAGCGGATGCTCTGGCCGTGTGCGGTCGTCAGCAGAACGTCCTCCGAGGGACGGCAGATAGCGACGCGCACGATACGGTCGCCCTCGTCCAGCTTCATGGCGATCTTGCCATTGCGATTGATGTTCTCGAAATCGGTAAGCGCATTGCGCCGTACGTTGCCGGACCGCGTGGCGAACATCAGTTGCAGATCAGCCCAAGCTGCCGGGTCCTCGGGCAGCTGCAGAATCGAGGTGATCACCTCGTCCTGCTGCAGCGGCAGCAGATTGATGAGCGCCTTGCCGACCGACTGCGGCGTCGCCGCCGGCAATCGCCACACCTTCATGCGATAGCACATGCCGCGCGAGGAGAAGAACAGCAGGGGGGTATGTGTGGAGGCGACGAAGATCTGCGTGACGAAATCCTCGTCCCGTGTCGCCATGCCGGAGCGGCCCTTGCCGCCGCGCCGCTGCGCGCGATAGGTGGAGAGCGGCACGCGCTTGATGTAGCCCTTGTGGCTCACCGTGACGACCACGTCCTCGCGCTGGATCAGGTCCTCGTCCTCGACCTCGCCCTCCATCTCGACGATCTCGGTGCGGCGCGGCACGGCGAACTCGGTCTTGATGGCAGTCAGCTCCGACTTGATGATGTCGACGATGCGGCCGCGCGAGGACAGGATCGCCAGGTATTCCTTGATCTCGTCGGCGATCTTCTGCAGGTCGTTGCCGATCTCGTCACGGCCGAGCGCTGTCAGGCGCGACAGGCGCAATTCGAGGATGGCGCTCGCCTGCTCCTCGGAAAGCCGGCAGGTACCGTCAGGGGCGATGCTGTGGCGCGGATCAGCGATGAGCTCGACCAGCGGACCTACGTCCTTTGCCGGCCACGCCCGTTCCATCAGTTGCTCCTTGGCGACGGCAGGGCTGGGCGCGCGCCGGATCAGACTGATCATCTCGTCGATGTTGGCGACCGCGATGGCGAGACCGACCAGGACATGGGCGCGATCTCGTGCCTTGGCGAGCAGATGCTTCGTGCGCCGGCTGACCACCTCCTCGCGGAAGGCGGTGAAGGCCTGGATCAGGTCGCGCAGGTTGAGCTGCTCGGGCCGGCCACCGTTGAGCGCGATAATGTTGGCGCCGAACGTGCTTTGCAGATCGGAAAAGCGCCAGAGCTGGTTCAGCACCACATCTGACATCGCATCGCGCTTCAGCTCGATGACAATACGCATGCCTTCCCGGTTGCTCTCGTCCCACAGATCCGAGATGCCTTCGATCCTCTTATCGCGCACCTGCTCGGCGATCTTCTCGATCAGCACGCGCTTGTTCACCTGATAGGGGATGGCCGTGACGATCAGCGCCTCGCGATCCTTGCGGATCTCCTCTACGTGCACTTTGGCACGCATGATGATGGAGCCGCGGCCCTTGTGATAGGCGGCGAGCGTGCCGGCGCGGCCGAGGATCAGACCGCCGGTCGGGAAATCGGGACCTTGCACGATCTGGCACAGATCGTCGATCGCGATCTCGGGATTATCCAGATGCGCGATGCAGGCGTCGATCACCTCCCCCAGGTTGTGAGGCGGCACATTGGTGGCCATGCCGACGGCGATGCCACCCGAACCATTGACGAGCAGGTTCGGGAACTTCGCTGGCAACACCACCGGCTCCTGCAGCGTGCCGTCGTAGTTCTCGCGGAAATCCACCGTGTCCTTGTCGAGATCGTCGAGCAGCGTGCCGGCCACCTTGGTCAACCGGCATTCCGTGTAGCGCTCCGCTGCCGGCGGGTCGCCGTCGACCGAGCCGAAGTTGCCCTGGCCGTCGACCAGCGGCAGGCTCATGGAGAAATCCTGGGCCATGCGCACGAGCGCATCGTAGATAGGCGCGTTGCCGTGTGGATGATATTTACCCATCACCTCGCCGACGACACGGGCCGACTTGACGTACTTCTTGTTCCAGTCGAGCCCGAGCTCGTTCATCCCGAACAGGATGCGGCGGTGCACGGGCTTCAGCCCGTCGCGCACATCGGGCAGCGCGCGCGAGACGATCACGCTCATGGCGTAATCGAGATAGCTGCGCTTCATCTCCTCGGTGACAGTGATCGGCCTGATGTCGCTCGGGCCGCGATCCTGTGGCGTACCGCCGCCCGCAGTCTTGTCGTTGTCGGCCAAGTTGGAACCGCCATTCGATAGTTGACGTTATGTGCACACATGTGGAGCGCCACGGCGCCCGCACCCCGGAGCAACGCTTCCGGCCCGCTCGACATGGACGGCGTCCAAAGCCATCCGCCTGTGGCGCAGTTTTGTCTTAGCGCAAACCCCGGGAGCACGCTACAGGATGCCAGAAGCAAATCCGGCTGTGCACAATTTTATACATCAAAACAGGCACTTGCCGGGCATTCTAAAACGTCGCAGCGGAGCCGCGAACCGCTGTCTTGCGCCCGCCATTGCAGCCGGTTAGGTCCCGTCCCACATGTTGCGCGGATTGCGCGTACCGCCGTTGCGGAAAAGCAGAAATTCGGATCACTCCCGGGCCCATCAGGAGACCATCGCAGATGCATAGACTTGCCCTCAGTGTCGCGGCAGCAGTTGCGCTTGCCGCCGTGATGCCGGCGCTGGCGCAGCAACCGCCCCAGGTGCCGATCCCCAGAGGGGTCTTCGTCAAAGGGCAGACTCCGGGTCAGTATCTCGCCAGAGATCGCCTGATCGGCCTGCCCGTACACAATGCGAGCGGCCAGATCGTCGGCGACATCGAGGACCTGATCATCGGCCCCGACAACGTCGTCGAGGGGATCGTCATGGGCACCGGCGGCTTCTTCGGCGCCGGCGAGAAGAAGGTCGGCGTCCGCCTTGGGGCGCTGCAGATCGCGCAAAAGGATGGCAAGACCGTTATCTCGCTGCCAGCCGCCAGCAAGGAGGTGTTGACGGTGCTCGAGTCGTTCAAACGCGCGGAGCCCAAGCGCACGCTGATGGACCGCGCCAAGGACAAGGCGCAGGAGCTGACCGACAAGACCAAGGACAGCGCCGGTCCCGCTTATGAGCAGGCGAAGGAGAAAGCGCGGCAGGCCTACCAGTCCGCCAAGGAGCAGGCAGGTCCTGCGTATCAGCAGGCCAAGGAGCAGGCCAAGCAAGCCTACGAGAAGGCCAGGGAGCAGGCCGGCCCGGCTTATGACGAGGCTAGGAAGTCCGCCAAGGAAGCCTACGACAAGGCCATGGCCGCCGCGCGCGAGGCCTACAACAAGGCAACGGAGAAGGCTGGCGACGCACCGGCCACGAAGCAATAGATCACGATTGAAGTTTGCATCTCATCAAGCCCTCTGCCCCATGCGGCAGAGGGCTTTCTCATGCTGCGGCTCGGCAGCTCTCACATTGCCAGGAAGCCGCCGTCGACGGCCAGCTCGACGCCGGTGATGTAGGACGCCTCGTCCGAGGCGAGAAACAGGTTGGCGTAGGCAACTTCCTCGATGCGGCCCTCGCGCGCCATTGGCACGGCTTTCAGCATCGAGTTGCGGACCTCCGGGTCGGCGGTCAGCTTCGAGGTGCGCATCGGCGGCAGCAGGCCCGGATGCACCGAGTTGACGCGGATGCCGTCCTTGGCGAACTGCACGGCCGCCGACTTCGTCATCGTGCGAACGGCGCCCTTGGCAGCGTTGTAACCCATGTGCACGACCTTCTGCCCGACGACGCCGGAGATCGACGAGATGTTGACGATCGAGCCCCGGCCGGCCTTCTGCATGACCGGGTAGACCGCCCGCATGCCGAGAAACACGCCCTTGGCATTGATGCTCATCTGCGTGTCCCAGACCTTCAGGCTGAACAGGTCGGGATCGCTGCCGCTGACGCCGGCATTGTTGATCAGGATGTCGAGCCGGCCATAGACCGAAAGCGTCATGGACACCGCGGCGTCCCATTCTGCCTCACTCGATACGTCGTGACGCTGGAAGCGCGCTTCGCCGCCACTCGCGGAAATCGTACCGGCGACGTCCTTGCCTTCGGCCTCGAGAATATCGCTGATCACGACCTTGGCGCCCTCCCGCGCGAACAGGCGTGCCGTCGCCGCGCCCATTCCCGCGGCACCGCCGGTGACAATCGCAACTTTGCCGTTCAGTCGCATGACATCCTCTCCCGAAGGTTCTTGCTTGTTGCTCCATCTTGCACAGGGACGCGCGGCAAAGCAAAAGGAGCCCTGCGCGATGTCGCGCCGGACGGAGGCACGGACGATGGCGGGGTTGGTCACCTATCGAGGCGCGGTCTATCCCTGGCATTGCGACCACGTCGGCCATATGAACGTCATGTGGTACTCGGGCAAGTTCGACGAGGCGACCTGGGGCTTGTTCGCTGAAATCGGCGTCACGCCGACCTTCCTGCGCACTGAAGCCCGTGGCATGGCGGCGGTGCAGCAGAACATCACCTACAAGCGCGAGCTTCTGGCAGGAGATCTCGTCGAGGTCACAAGCCGCGTTCTCGAAGTCCGCGAGCGAACCATTCGTTTCGCACATGAGATGCGGAACACGGAGAACGGCGAGATCTGCGCCACGAGCGAGATCACCGCCGTGCATTTGGACCGGCAGGCGCGCAAGGCTTGTGCGTTCTCACCACAAATTCGCGCGGCAGCCGAAAAGCTGATCGAGGCCTGAATGGCGCATCAACCCAAAGACCCGGATTTCCAGCAGCGCGTCGAAGCCAGCTTTGCGCGGCAGCGTGTGATGCAGACACTCGGAATTCAGATCACACGCCTGGAACCCGGGGAAATCGAGCTCACCATGCCCTACGCCGAGGCGTACACGCAGCAGCACGGCTTCATGCACGCAGGCATCATCTCAACTGCACTGGACAGTGCCTGCGGTTATGCCGCGTTCTCACTCATGCCGGCAGATGCTGCCGTGCTGACCGTCGAGTTCAAGACCAACCTGCTGGCGCCGGCCGAGGGCGAACGATTCCTGTTTCGCGGGCGCGTGGTGAAACCCGGGCGCACGCTCACTGTCTGCGAGGCGCAGGCCCTTGCGTATCACCAGGGCGCGGAAAAACTGATCGCGACCATGACCGGCACATTGATGGCCATATTCGATCGTGGCATCCAGCAGTAGTCCCGCTCAGAACGGAATCTCGTCGTCGAGTTGCTTGTCGAAGCCGCCCTTGCCGCCATTCTTGCCGGCCGGGCGCCGGGAAGTCTCACTGCCGAAGCTTCCACCACCATCGCCGTAGTCGGTCTGGCCGCCCTCCTGCATACCGGCGGCGCCGCCGCGCCCGTCGAGCATGGTGAGCTGGCTGTTGAAGCCCTGCAGCACGACCTCGGTCGAGTAGCGCTCCTGGCCCTGTTGGTCCTGCCATTTGCGCGTCTGCAGCTGCCCTTCGATGTAAACCTTGGCGCCCTTCTTGAGGTACTGCTCGGCGACCTTGCACAGCCCCTCGTTGAAAATGACCACGCGATGCCACTCCGTCTTCTCACGCCGCTCGCCCGACGACTTGTCGCGCCAGGAGTCCGTCGTGGCGACGCGCAGGTTGGCGATCGGCCGCCCATCTTGGGTGCGCCGGATTTCCGGATCAGCACCCAGATTGCCAACGAGGATCACCTTGTTCACCGAACCGGCCATGACCACCGCTCCTTCCTCACTCTCGAGCTGGCGCGTGGCAGGCCCAGCCGAAAGCATCTACATCTGATTCCGACGCTGCACCCTAAACCACGCCGTCGCGCCCACCGCCGGGGCACGACGCTTGTCCACCGCTTTCGTTGCGTCTGCGACCGGACCGGAGTTGCAGGCGCATGTTCCCTCTACGTTCCAACATAGTGACCGCGCCAGATTGGCAAGGCGCAGGCCACCGCGGCCAGCGATCAGTTTCCGCGCGCAGTAGCGCTCGATTTGATTGCGGCGCCCACATCCCAAGGCCGTCATCCTCGAGCGGCGAGCGACACGCGAGCCGTCTCGGGGATCCAGCATAAGAAGTGCCGAAGGCTCGACATATCTTTGGTGTCTTCGACAGTCGCTGGATCCCCGCGCCTCGATGCGCCAGCGGCGCACTCGCGCGAGGATGACGGAAGAATTGCTCAGTTCAGCGCTGATTTTTTCAACTGATGCACTACTGGCGGTCAGTTGCCACGCGCTGCGTCGGCGGCCATTGCCAAGCTGCGCATCAGATCGCGCGATACGGCTTTGCCGGCAGGACAGTCGTCCGCCTTCAGCCGATCGTAAATGGCCGGCATGTCGCCCTTGAAATCGGGAGCCAGGGCGCGCTTCGCCACGCCCGTCGCCACCGACCCGTTGCCCCAGCGCAGCCTGCAGATGAGACGCACCAGATCGTCGGTGAGCCGAGCCTTGTAGTTGTCCGCCGTACCCGCAGCGCTCGCGGTCCCGAGTGCCTGCCAGGTCTGCTGATCTGCGGCGCTCATCCAGGGCCTGGTCGAATCCGTGGTGAGGAGGGGCGCCAGCGCCTCCCTGCCCTGGGGACCGATGCCGCTCAACGCCTGATTGAGCTTTACCACTTCGCTATCCGCGAGCGGCACCAGAGTGAGTTGGCCTAGATCCACGAGTTGAGCGGCCTCGCGATCGGGCGCCGCGGTCTTCCAGATCGAGGCGCCGCGCAGATCGGCGGCACGGATCTTCGCCCCGCGTAAATTCACACCATGCAACCGAGCCCGACCGAGATCCGCCGCTTCCAGATCGGTATCGCGCAATGTCGCCCCAACCAGGTTCGCTTGCGCCAGGGTTGCGCCTTGCAGACCGGAGCCGGTGAAATCGGCGCCCGCGAGGAGCGCCGCGGTGAAATCGGCGCCTTGTAGCAGGGCACCAGTAAATTTGGCACCCTGCGCCGAGACGCCGGTCAGCTCGGCGCGCTGCAGCAGCGCATTGTGCAAGCTGCCGCCGGCCAGCACAGCCTGCTTCAGATCCGCAGCCTCCAGATCGGCCTCATCGAGCCGCGCGCCTGTGAGATCGATGCCGGCCATGCGGGCGTCCTTCAACCTGGCGCGCGCCAGATTGGCTCGGCGCGCGTTCACGCATCCGGCAATGCGCCGGTCCTGCGTCGCCGCAAGTGCAATGCCATCGGCACATAGGAGCAGCGCGCCGCGCAAATCCGCGCCCACCAGGCTTGCGCCTTCCAGGTCCGCGCCCGTCAGGTCCGCTTGGTGCAGATCGGTGCGATCGAGCCGGGCGAAGCGCAAATCGCGGCCGCGTAGAACCAAGCTGCGCTCGCCCGACGTCACATCCTTGTCCACCAGGTCCAGATCGGTGACGTTGAGATTGCGCTCGAACAGGCCGAACAGAGAGCCGTCCGCGCTCCGTCCGAAAAACGGTATGACGAAGCCGGCCTCGCGCTCGCTGCGCCGGCTGCCCTCGTCGAGCCCGCGGCTTGTCAGCGCCTGCGCCGCGCGGTCGAGCGGCTCCCCCGGCACTGTTGCGACCAGGAACGAGAAGGCTGTCACCAGGCCGAGCACCGCCGACGTGATCAGGAGGCCAACCGGATGCCGCCGCATCGTCGTGCCGATGGCTCGCGGAAATGAAGTCTCCGGTCGCAACAGGAACACGCCGAGCAGGATCAGCATCACCATGTCGGCCATCAGGATGACCCGATGCACCCAGGATATGGTCGCGTCGTGGTAGGGCAGGAACGCTACCTGCACGGTGAGCAGCAGAAGCACCGGCAGAATGACCAGCGTCAGCCACGACATCGTATGCAGAAATACGCTCATGATGCGGCTGCGTTGCGGCCCGGCGAGCGTCTGGACGAAGAAGAAGTTGTGCAGCTCGAGTCGCAGGGGATGGGTGCGCCGGTCAGTCGCCTCCAGCATCCGCATGGCGGTGTCGAACTCGAGCGTCTTGCGCGCCAGCAGGGCAAGCTGCACGACAACGCCAAGATGGAACAGCACGAGCAGAATCGGCGCGAACAGGAAAAAGCGCGTCAGCCCGATATCGACCTGCAACAGCGGCAGCGTAACGTCGCGCGACAGCAGGAGGTCCTTGTGGGTCACCCCTGCTACTGCAATCAGCAGGTAGGTCATGACGCCGATGAAGATGAGCCACCCGGTGTGGGCCGTGCGGCTCGATGCGTTGATCGCCTCCAGCAGACTGTACGGGTTGACCGGCGCCTCACCTTCGATGGCAGCCGTGCGCAGGTTCTCGTTCATCGAGCGCCGCTCCCCAGTGCCCTGATTGCACACAGGCCAGAGGATCGCGGACAAAGTGTGTCAATGGCGCGGATTTGCATCAGGCCTAGTACAATCGACGCTCGATACTCGATCAATCAGCAATTTCAACCATTATGAACAGGGAGGCGATCACAGCCGCCACTGAGCCGTCACCGAGGGCTGCGCGGCCCACCCCTCCCCGCATCGGAAAGTGTCCCGATCGCGATCCCCCCGATTATCAGACCTGCCGAAAGCATGAGCGAGAGGTCGATGCGCTCGCCGAGCCACAGTGCGGCGCTCGCGATCCCGACCAGAGGCGTGGCCAGGATGCCGAGCGATGTGGTCAGAGCAGGCAGGCTGCGATTGATCACGGACATCGCCCAATACGCCAGCGCCGTGCCGATCACGCCGCCGTAGAGCAGCAGCAGCAGCAGCTCGGGATGCCAGGCGACGCTCGGCACGCCCTCCACGAGTGCGGCTGCCACCGACATCACAACTGCGGCAACGAGCACCTGCCAGATGAGAAGCTCGAGGGGCGTGGCAATCCATTTGTGCGAGCGAACATAGACGATGCTGGCGGCCCAACAGACGGCAGCCAGCATCACCAGCCCGCATCCAAGCAGCGTTTGCTCATCGGCCCAGTTCAAGGAGTGCGGGTTGAAAATGACCGCCAGTCCGCCCAATCCCAACACGATCCCGGCGAAGCGCTGCGGCGTGATCCGCTCGCCAAGGACCGCACGGGCACCGACGGCCACCCAGAGCGGCGTCGTATAGCCGAGCAGAATTCCTTGACTGGCAGGCACATATTGCAGACCTGCCGCGATCAGCGCCGAGAACGCGACCATATGAAGAAGAGCTATGCTGAGAACGACCGGAACGTCGCCGCGCTGTGGAACGATAAGATTGCCTCCAAGCCACAAGATGGGCAGGAGCGCGGCGACGGCTATCCAGCTTCTGATGGCGGTGGTCCACAGCGGTGGGACGCTCTGCACAATGACCTTGGTGACCGGCCAGTTCAGGCCCCACGCAAACACCACGACTGCAAACAGAATGGCCGCTCGACGCGGTAGGAGGTCATCGCTCACAGCGTGATTGTCTGCCTCGGAGGCACCTCAGCCGAGCACCGAGTAGCCGCCGCACACGGGGATGGCGCTGCCGGTGACGAAATCGGAGCCCTTGCTGGCGAGGAAGACGGCGATGCCCGAGAAATCGTCAGGCCTGCCCCAGCGGCCGGCCGGCGTGCGCGCCAGAACGCGGTCGTGCAGACCATCCACATCGCGCCGCGCCTGCTGCGTGAGCTCGGTATCGATCCATCCGGGCAGGATGGCGTTGACCTGGATGTTGTCCTTGGCCCAGGCAGTGGCCAGTGCCTTCGTCATCTGCACGATGCCTCCTTTGGAGGCTGCGTAGGGGGCCGAGAAGGGTGCGCCGAAGATCGACATCATCGAGCCGATGTTGATGATCTTACCGCCGCCGCCTTCTTCATGGCCGGATAGGCGGCATGCGAGACGTAGAAGGCGCTGTCCAGATTGACGGACAGGATCTGGCGCCACTCAGCCATCGAATACTGCTCGGGCTGCTTGCGGATGTTCATGCCGGCGTTGTTGATGAGGATGTCGAGGCGGCCGAACTCCTTCACGGTCTTGTCCACCACCGCCTTGCACGAATTCTCATCGGCGGCCTCGAGCGCCACCACGGCCGTCTTCACCCCGAGCTTGGCGAGTTCCGCGGCGGCTGCCTTCGACTTCTCGGTATTGCGCCCGGCGATCATGATGTTGGCGCCGGCCCCGGCCATCCCGCGCGCCATGCCGAGCCCGATGCCCCCGTTACCGCCAGTGACAAGGGCAACTTTGCCCTTGAGATCGAAAAGAGACATCGCGTGCATTCCTCCAGCTTTGGCATGTGCCCCGCCTACCGTAAGGCTGGCGAAGCTCGGCAATCAAGCACTGCAATGATCCAACAAGCTCACGCAGCCTGCGGATAGTGGCACTTGTGCGCTTGTGCTGAATGCCTACCTGTCTCATAAGCGGCATCGACTCAAGGGAATCCGCACCTCGTGTACAATTGCCGCAAGTGCCCCGGATATTGCTGCTCCTACCCCCTCATTGCGCTCGACAAACGGGACGTGCAGCGGCTGGCCAAGCATCATGGCCTGTCTTTCAGTGCGGCGCGCCGCAAGTTCACCAAGGCAGTCTGGGGTCGCAAGTACGTGATGCGGCAGAAGGCCGATACGATCTTCGGCAAGATCTGTCGCTTCTTCGACACCAAGGAACGCCGCTGCACGATCTATAAGGCCCGACCTTCCATCTGCCGCAGCTATCCTGGCGGTCGCTGCGGCTACTACGACTTCCTGGCGTTCGAGCGGCGCGCGCAGGAAGATCCGAAGTGGATCGCGACGACCAATCACACGTGAAATCCTGGTCGCCACTCTCGGATGAACTTGATCATGAAGGCGGAAAAGATCGAGCCCCGTCACTCGCGAGTGTACGGGGCTCTTCATCACTTCCGATTCATGCCCAGCGCCTATGCGCCCGGCTCATTTACGAGGAGTAACCCTCGTTGCAGATTCAGATTTTGAGATATCGACCAGACCAGTCGTGATCACTTTGCTCGAGCGTGACGACCTAGCCGTGCCCTCGCTCGGCGGCGAGGGCGAGTTGACTGTCAGGTGGCGTCATCTCCTCTCCGCTGCTGTTGGTACGCATGGACAACCGTCCTCACAACCTCAGGGTGCTGCCGGCGCGGCTACCATCGACCGCGGTGCGACGCCTGCCTCTCTCCAGCAGCGACAGTCGTCTATTTCAATCTTGGCCCGGCCCGCCATCATGTCAAGCGTACCCACGATCAAATCTGCAGACCGGCGCCTGTGCACGCGGCATCGCCCTCGATTGCCGCACTGCACCCTTTCCGCTAGAGCAGGATCGTTTGGGATGGGGTCGCGTCCATGATCCGTCTTGAGCGTGAATCCTGTTCTACACTTCAATTTAGAGTGCGATTCACGCCTCGCTTGGAAGCGGAATTGCTTTCCTGTGAGCCGATCGCACTCTAGACGTGTGAGCCCATGAGCAGAGAGCCGAAAACCAAGGCGTCCGCGCCCTCGGCGAAGACCGGTCCAGCGGCCGAGACCCACAAGACCATTCACGTTCGCGGCGCGCGCGAGCACAACCTGAAGAACGTCGATCTGGAAATCCCGCGCGATGCGCTGATCGTGTTCACGGGGTTGTCGGGATCGGGCAAGTCGAGCCTGGCATTCGACACGATTTATGCCGAAGGCCAGCGCCGCTACGTCGAGAGCCTGTCGGCCTACGCGCGCCAGTTCCTGGAGATGATGCAGAAGCCGGACGTCGATCACATCGACGGACTGTCGCCGGCCATCTCCATCGAGCAGAAGACCACATCGAAGAATCCACGCTCCACCGTAGGCACGGTCACCGAGATCTACGACTACCTGCGCCTGCTGTTCGCACGTGTCGGCGTGCCGTACTCGCCGGCCACCGGCCTGCCGATCGAGAGCCAGACCATCACGCAGATGGTCGATCGCATCCTGGTGCTGCCGGAGGGCACGCGGCTGCTGCTGCTCGCGCCCGTCGTGCGCGGACGCAAGGGCGAGTTCCGCAGCGAGCTCGCCGACTGGCAGAAGAAGGGCTTCCAGCGCGTCAAGATCAACGGCGTAGTGACGGAGATCGCCGAGGCGCCCAAGCTCGACAAAAAGTACAAGCACGACATCGATGTCGTGGTGGACCGCCTCGTCGTGCGCAAGGACATCGCCAGCCGGCTCGCCGACTCACTCGAGACGGCGCTGAAGCTGGCGGATGGGCTGGCTATCGCCGAACTCGCCGACAAGCCTCTGTCGTCTTCGTCCCCCTCCCCCCTTGAGGGGGAGGGCTAGGGTGGGGGGGAGCCAAAACGATCCAGCCGACCTGGAAGCCCCCCCTCCCCGCCCCTCCCCCTCGAGGGGGGAGGGAGAGAAGGATGGGGGTGTATTGCGCAACAAAAACGAGACGCACGAGCGCATCATTTTCTCCGAGCGCTTCGCGTGCCCCATCTCCGGCTTCACCATCGAGGAGATCGAGCCCAGGCTGTTCTCGTTCAACGCGCCGGCTGGCGCCTGCCCGAAGTGCGACGGGCTCGGCACGCGAGCTGAAATTCGAGCCCGATCTCGTCGTGCCGGACCGCTCGCTGTCGCTGGAGGATGGCGCCATCTGGCCGTGGGCGAAGACCGGCGCCACCTCGCCCTACTACGAGCAGACGCTCAGCGCGCTGGCCAAGCACTACAAGGTGTCGATGCGGACGCCGTGGGAGAAGCTGCCGCGCAAGGTGCAGGACGCACTGCTGTTGGGCTCGGGCGGCGAGGAGATCGAGTTCACCTACGAGGACGGCCTGCGCCAGTACAAGACCTCCAAGCCGTTCGAGGGCGTGATCGGCAACATCGAGCGGCGCTGGCGCGAGACCGACAGCGAGTGGGTACGCGAGGAGCTGTCGCGCTACCAGGGCGCGCATCCGTGCGATGCCTGCGGCGGCTATCGCCTGAAGCCGCAGGCGCTGGCAGTGAAGATCGGGGCTAAGCACATCGGCGAGGTCGGCGACCTGTCGATCCGTGCGGCCAACACCTGGTTCGCGGAGGTCCCCAAGACCTTCAACAAGCAGCAGACCGAGATCGCCACGCGCATCCTCAAGGAGATCCGCGAGCGGCTGCAGTTCCTGGTCGATGTCGGCCTCGATTACCTGACGCTGTCGCGCGCGGCCGGCACGCTGTCGGGCGGCGAGAGCCAGCGCATCCGCCTGGCCTCGCAGATCGGCTCGGGCCTGACGGGCGTGCTGTACGTGCTGGACGAGCCCTCCATCGGCCTGCATCAGCGCGACAACGCGCGCCTGCTGGAGACGCTGAAACACCTGCGCGACATCGGCAACACCGTGCTGGTGGTCGAGCACGACGAGGACGCCATCCTGACCGCCGACTGCGTGGTCGACATCGGCCCGGGCGCCGGCATCCATGGCGGCGAGATCGTCGCCCAGGGCACGCCCGACGAGATCATGGCCAACCCGGCGAGCCTGACCGGCGAATACCTGACCGGCATCCGCCAGATCCCGCTGCCCAAGGCGCGCCGCAAGCCCAACGGCAAGGCGCTCGAAGGTCATCGGCGCACGCTCCAACAACCTCAAGAACGTCACGCACGGAAATCCCGCTCGGGCTCTTCACCTGCGTCACGGGCGTGTCCGGCGGCGGCAAGTCCACGCTTGCTGATCGACACCGTCTACAAGGCCGTGGCGCGCAAGCTCAACGGCGCGCGCGAGGCACCGGGCGAGCACGACCGCATCGAGGGCCTGCAGCATCTGGACAAGGTCATCGACATCGACCAGTCGCCCATCGGCCGCACGCCGCGCTCCAACCCGGCCACCTACACGGGCGCCTTCACGCCGATCCGCGAATGGTTCGCCGGCCTGCCCGAGGCCAAGACGCGCGGCTATCAGCCCGGCCGCTTCTCCTTCAACGTCAAGGGCGGGCGCTGCGAGGCCTGCCAGGGCGACGGCGTCATCAAGATCGAGATGCACTTCCTGCCGGACGTGTACGTCACCTGCGAGCAGTGCAAGGGCAAGCGCTACAATCGCGAGACCTTGGACGTGAAGTTCAAGGACAAGTCCATCGCCGACGTGCTCGACATGACGGTGGAGGAAGGCGCGGATTTCTTCAAAGCCGTGCCCTCGATCCGCGACAAGATGGAGACCTTGGCGCGACGTCGGCCTCGGCTACATCCACATCGGCCAGCAGGCCACCACCTTGTCGGGCGGCGAGGCGCAGCGCATCAAGCTCGCCAAGGAGCTGTCACGCCGCGCTACAGGGCGCACGCTCTACATTCTCGACGAGCCGACGACGGGCCTGCACTTCCACGATGTAGCGAAGCTGCTCGAGGTGCTGCACGAGCTGGCGGACGCCGGCAATACGGTGGTCGTCATCGAGCACAACCTGGACGTCATCAAGACCGCCGACTGGATCATCGACCTCGGGCCCGAGGGCGGCGACGGCGGCGGCGAGATCGTCGCCGCCGGCACGCCCGAGGACGTCGCCCGCACCAAGGGCAGCTACACCGGGCAGTATCTGAAGGACCTGCTGGGGCGTCGTGCTGTGGCACGCAAGCGGGAGGCGGCGGAGTGAGCGTCGCCGATGCGGGGATGACGGCGGCTTTAAAGCCGACATTCATGGTGTGTGGCGGGTCTTTGTTTCATAGTGCTGTGGATAACCTCGGCGCCTCGCACGTGGACCGGAAGCGGAGGTTGCGGCCGCGTACGCGCTTAATATCTTCTGGTCAATCTGATTCGCGGGCCCGGAACTCTAGCCATGCGCTGTCACCAGTGTGAGCGGCCTGCGTTCTACAGGTTGACGGAGAATGCTCCGCCATTGTGCGTCGCCTGCGCCGACGTGGCGCAATCTATCGAGGATAGAAGGCAATCCATCGTAGACCGGCAGTGGCTCCAGAACGCTGCCATGCTCAATCTCTCGCTGGATGAGATGGATGCCGCTGTTGGTGGCATTTGCCCAAGTTCTGGTCGCGTTCCGGTTGACGCTATTGCACGAGTAATGATGGGGAACGGCACCTTGAACAACATCCACGTTACGAACTCGAATGTCGGCCTCCTCAATACAGGCAACGTTCGAAAGATTGACGCAGCGATCACCATCGCCCAAGGCACAGACGCAGACCAAATCGCACATCAACTGCGGCAACTGACACAAGCAATTCTCGACGTGAAAGGGCTTAAGTCATCGCGGAAGGATTCTCTGCTTGAACTGGTGCAATCGCTGTCCGATCAGATTGTCAGGGAACGCAAGCAATCGGTGATTATGGCGTTACTAAAATCCATCGAGGATCGTGCACAGGGATTGGCGGCCATCTCCACAATCGTCGAAGGATTGACCGCCGCGATAAGGAACCTATTCGGCTGAGAACGCGGTGGTTGTTGTATGGCGTGCTCTGCGAGAGCATGCGGTTCGATAGATCCTCGGGACAAGCCCGAGGATGACAAGTAGAGGGGTGGGGCTTCAACTGTCTTCCCTTCGCGGCTCCTGCTCCAGTTGCAGGTAACGACCGAGCGCAAGACAACTGAGGTCAGGCTGCCCCTGCCCTCACCTCACCCTCAACTGTCATCCTCGCGCTTGTCGCGAGGACCCAGCTCTCGGCTGGGACGAGCGCTTGTGGTTGTGCCGCACATCATCGGTCACACAAGCTGAGGCACGATAGATCCTCGGGACAAGCCCGAGGATGACAAGGGGAGGGGCGCGAGGAGTTTCAACTCACACCACGATTTGCGGAATGTGCCTTCCGCTGCGTCCTTCATGTGCCCCCTGCCTCGAGCGCGACTGTGCGAGAGATGACAGACCACCACCCAACGTATGTGAGACTGCCCCTGCCCTTACCCCACCCTCAGATGTCACCCTCGGGCTTGTCCCGAGGGCCCAGCCCTCCGCTGGGGACGAGCGGCGAGGGGCACACATGTCAGCACGGCGTCCCTCACCTCACACCATCCACCACGTCTTGCGATACTTGAGGCGGCCGAACCAGGTGACGACCAGCCGGTCGATCTCGGTGTGGGGGCGGCTTTCCACCTCCCCCATCCCTGGCGGCGCCTTGCGCCAGACGAGGGTGATCCAGTAGCGCTCCTTGAGATCGTTGGCGGCCGCGACGAACGCGCCCGTGTCCATATCGAGGGCACGCAGCAGCGGCTTCAGGCGCATGGAGTTGCCGTGCTTGTCCAGGAGACGCATGATTTGCATGCCCTCGCGGGTGGGGAGCAGGCTTTCCGGGGGCTCGGGCGCGTCGCGAGTGTCGGGTGTCATGGGCACGAGCTTAAACAGGCCAGCGGGCGCGGGGATAAATGGGCATGCGTGGAGCGCAGCACTTGCCGCCCCGCAGGCGCACCGCCTCGGGATTTTACATTCGGAGGAGCAGGGCGTCGGGTCTGCACCCAATGACCTGTGACCTGTTTTACTCCGGAGAGGGGTGCTGCGACGCCCTGCTCGGCCGCATCCGGGTCTCGCTCCGACGCTTACGTAGGCCGCGCACCATGCCGGGGAGGCGGTCCAGATGCAACTTCGCCGCCTCCGGGTCCCGGCCTGACGCTTGGACGGTCCTATCCACCATGCCAGGCGAGTGGTCCGGACTGCGGCCCTCGGCTCCTGTGTCGAGCGGCGGCTTCCGGATCGCCGCTCATCTCGTCTCCGAGGCGCGATCAGGGAAACACATCGCGCGCGCCGCGTCAGCCTCCGCCTGCATACATTGTGAAGCGCGAAAACTAATCCCCACCGCCCAAAAGTGATGGTGATCCAGCAGCGCTCGGCGAGGCCGATGACCGCACCCAGCGCATTTTCCGATCACACAGACGCAGCTCAACCTCTCCCGTCGTGCCGAAGGCGCGTCTTCGACGCGACGGGAGAGGTCGGAACGCGTCAGCGTTCCGGGTGAGGGGTTAGAGCGCAAATTGTTAGGCCATAACCCCTCACCCCGGCCCTCTCCCGTCCATGCGCAGCATGGCTACGCCATGATGGGAGAGGGAGTCTGGCCGCGCTTCGGTTCGATCGGAAAATGCACTAGAGAGCGCGAGAAGCGGCAACAGCGGTAGTGCTACTCTCCTACCATGCCCCCATCCTCACCGTTCTCGATCATCGCCGTCTTTGCCCTGGCCCTGATTGCAGCCGGCATTGGCACTGTCAGTTCCACCACCCACGCCTTCGCCCAATCCTCGACCCTCACCAAAGAGCAGGCCGTGGCACTCGCCGCCTACGAAATCGCCCTGGGCAATTTCAAATCGATCCTCGCCGAGCGGCGCTCGCAGATCGATCGCAAGCAGCCCCTGCCGAGCCTGCCGGGTCAGGCCGTCTACCTCGCCCGCCTCCAGGTGATGAGCACCTACAAGGACCTGACCGACGCGGTGCCGGCGCGCATCGGCCGGCCCAACAAGTTCGGCGTGCCGCCGGCCTACTTCGACGCGGCAATCGAGCCGCTGATCGACGAGTACGGTGCACTCTTCAACATCATGCAGGCGCCGCCAGCCAACGCGCAGGCCTCCGCGACACCGTTCAAGGATGTCGCCGATCTGGGCCGGGCGATCGCGCGCGCCAAGGGCCTCGATGCCGGAGCGATCGACGCGGCCGGGCGCATCAGTCTCGGCATCTTCTTCGCCGAGACCAACGGCAACCAGAACATCGGCAACGCGCGCTCCAACACCTACAAGGGCAGCCTGCAGACGGGCGTTACGGAGGATCGCAAGGGGCGCGCTCGCTGGGCGGCGCTTCGCCCGAGGATCGCGGCGCTCGATCCCGCGCTGGCCGCGCGCGATGCTGCGGAAACCGCGCGCAACGGCAGTGGCGACCAGCGTTTCAATCACTGGACCGCCGTGCGCAACGGCCTGATGAACGCGCACGCCGATCTGTTCCCGCGCATCCCGGCGATCATGCAGATGCTGCCCGATGAGATCGACCAGATGAAGCTGTTCCAGCTCATCCAGATCATCCCCACACCGACCCGGGCCGCTCTCGCGTCGGGCAACTTTGCCGCCTACCGCATCTCGGACCCGCGCATCATGGGCTACCTGCGCAACAACTCGATCTTCACGTTCGGCCGGGCGGACCGGGCACGCACGTCGGCGACCTATCGCGAGATCCTGGACGCGATGTGGCTGTTCAACGAGAAGTTCGAGCGCGCGCGGGCCAAGTTCGCGGAGATCAAGGCCGACGAGCGGGGGCGCGGGCGATAACAGTCGGGCTCTGTGCTTGCGGCACCGCTGCTAGACTGGGATTGACCACGCTCGATCGACAACGGAAGCTCCCGTCCAATGGCGATGATTGCGCTTTCCTCTGCGGTGTTGGCTGCGCTTGCGGCTTCAGAGCGCAGCCTCGATCGGTTTTTCTTCGCGGCCGCAGCCCTCTGCGTCCTTGCGGGCGTGCTGTTGTTGATCGTCGCCGATCTCGAGCGGGCCCTGCTGCTGGCCGCAATCCTGGCCGCCGCCATCGTCGGTGCGTCGAAAGTCAAATTCCATCACAGCGGCATCAAGCTGACCGTGGCAGACCTCGCGCTGGCGTTCGCCGGAACAATTCGGTTTCTCGTGGCGCAGTATCGGCATGCTGCGATGGCTGTGCTCGCGGGCGGGCTTGCCCTAGTCGTCGCCGCGCTCGCCACGCTCGTTCAGGCCGGCGGTCCGCCGCTGCCTCTCGAGCTGCGGGCTTTGCTTTTCACCGTGGCTCTGGGCGCCTGCGCGTGGGCCTATCGGGCGAGCGGGAGTTCCGAGTCGTTTCGACGGACGGTGACAGAGCGCAGTTGTTTCTTCTCGACCTTCGTGGCCTCCATGATCGACGTGCGTTCCTGGTGGCCATCCCGCGGATTGGGCCTGAGCGACGTTGCGAAAGAGCCCCTGCCACTCCTGACGGCCATACCTGCGCGCAACGCCGCCACGCCCGACATCATTCTCATCCAGCACGAATCGATCTTCGACCCGCGCCTGTTCGGTCTCGCGGTCGATCCGAACATCGAGGCATTCCTGTCACCGGCAAACGGCCGTTGCGGCAGGTTGAACGTAGACATCTACGGTGGCGGCTCGTGGCAATCCGAGTTCAGCCTGCTGACCGGCCTTTCCAGCTCGATCTTCGGGCCTGACGCCTACTTCATTTTTCAGAAGGGCGTCGGCCGCTTCCGTCACACCCTTCCCCGATCGCTCACGGACCTCGGGTACAGGACGATGCTGACCTCCAGCTGTCGTCGCAGCTTTCTCCACTACGACTCCTTCTACCGATCCGTGGGCGTCGAGGAGCGTCTTTTCTCCGATGACTTCCCACCACCCTTCGATGTCGACCGCTTCGAGGCAACGAGCTCCGACGCGGTGTTTCTGGAGGCCGCTCTTGGCGCCTTCTCCGAGCGCATTGCCGGCGATCGCGCGCCGCAATTCATCTATGCGCTGACCAATTTCAATCACGGCCCCCACGATCGTCGCCTGGTGCCGCCCGGCCGCTTCGAGGCGGAGCGGGCATTTGCCGCCGCCAACTTCCCCGATCCGCAATATGTCGAGTACTACACGCGGCTGGCGGAGACGGCCGCGACCTGGCGGCTGATGAAATCACGTCTGGCCACCTTGTTCCCGAACCGCCCCATGCTGATCGTGCACTATGGCGATCACCAGCCAGTCATGACACGGCGCATCGAGCGGCAACTGCGGCTACCCGAGGATGGCGGGCGCTGCTTCCAAACATTCTATGCCATCGAAGGTCTGAATTTCGCGATTGATCCGCCCGCCTCTCGCAATGGCACCGCTTTGGATATCGCGTTTCTCGGCACCGTTGCTCTGCAGATCGCCGGCCTTCCGCTCGATCGGATATCAGCAACACGCGCCAGCCTGATCGAGGAGTGCGGCGAGAGCTACTTCGCATCGGACAGCGATCGCAAACGGCGCTTCCACCGAACACTCGTGGATCTGTCCCAGATCGACCTGGCGCCGGTGGTGCGGCAAAGCGGTATGCGATCGCCGGCCGGCATAGGGCGCTAATTGAGGGGCCGTTGCGCGTCGGGGCTGCGCGGGTGGGGCGCTGATGCCGTCCTAGTGTCGCATACAACGCACGCAGTATGCGGAGACAGGGACAATCCCGAGGATCACAAGGGGGAGCTGCCGCGCTGTTCCCGCGAACCTGCGCCGCACCCGAGCGCATTGCAAAATTGTCATCCGCTTAGTATGTGATGGGCGGACGGTGCGCAGGGGTCTCAAGCCGCGCCGTCCTGTCCCCAGCCTGCCTTGTGAGGACACGTTAGATACGCCGCTGGTGCGCGCGCCGGCCACCGACCAGGTGAGCGTGTGTGCCGGCAAGTCGAGAAAGGAAACTATGAAGAATCTCAAGGACCAGAACCTGGACGAGCGACTGAAGCGGGCCGCCGAAGCCAGGAAAGCCATTCTGGAAAAATTCAAGGCCCGTCCAGCAGACGACGATCCCGAGGTGATCAAGCGCAAGCAGGAGCGTGCGACCATTGCCGCCGCCCGCGAGGCGCGTGAAGCCGAGAAGCGCAAAATCAAGGAAGCCGAGGCGGCCGAGCGCGCCGAGCGCGAAGCCGCCGAGAAGGTTGCGCGCGCCGAGCGCGAGAAGCGCGAGGCCATCGAGCGTGTGATCCGCGAAGCCGCGGAAGCCACCGAGCGCAAGGCCGAGCGCGACCGGCGTTACGCCGCCCGCAAGGCGCGTCAGGCGGGCAAGCGGTAGGTCCCGCGCTGTGGGGCAACTGCGGTTGCAGCGTTGACGCGTTGCCTCCGTGTTCGCTTCCCATGGATATTCCGCGAGCATTTCAGAGCCGCGCGCGCATCATCTTCGGGTTTGTCCCGATTTCGCGCCGGTGCTGCCGGGTGCACGCCTCTCGCACCGTGACATCTACGTCCGGTCCGGATGGAAAGAGGTGCACCATGTCGATCAGCTCGCGAACACTTCTATTGCACACGATGCTCGTTGCAGGCCTTGTCTCGGCCTCGGTGGGGTCGGCGCAGACCCAGCAACCCCCGACGCAGCAACCGCCGACCAAGGAAGCACCGTCGCTGCCGCAATTCCAGATGAGGGACACCCGGCAATCTCCCTCCCCTGACCTGCAGCAGATGCGCGAGGCGCATCAGTCGCAAATGCGCGGCCGCGTCGCAGCGGCCATCGAGCGTGTGCAGAGCGCATGTCGCGAGGAAATGAGAAACTACTGCAGCGCGGTCACGCCCGGCGAGGGACGCCTGCTGTTGTGCATGCAGGCACACGAGGACAAGCTCGGCAATGCCTGCGGGTTCGCGTTGTTCGATGCCTCGCGCAACATCCAGCAGGCCGCGCATCGCGTCGAGCGCATCGCCGATGCGTGCTGGAGCGATATTCAGGCCAATTGCGCGGGCGGCGGATCCATTGGCCAGTGCATCAATGAAAAACAGGCATCATTCTCGCAGCCGTGCAAGACCGTCCTGGCGGCCGTGCAGCCGGCGGCGAGCCAACAACAGCAAGCAGCAAAGCCGCAGCCAAATCTTGCGGGCGTTGCGATCTTCAGTGCCGACGGCATGAAGCTCGGCGAGATTACGGGCGTGCGGATGGGTCTCGACGGCAAGATCCAGCTCATCCAGGCCGAAATGGGCAGCCTGCTCGGCCTCGGCACGAGCTCAGTCATCATCACGCCCGACGAGCTCGAGTGGCGCGGCGACGCCATGCAGTTGCGCATGGGGGCTGAGCAGGTCCGTGCCGTACTGCAGGGTCAGAGACAATAGCATCGATGCGGCCGGCTCCGGCCGGTCGCATTCCGCGCGTCCGCTAAGTTTGATGCGTCATGTCCTGATCGGTCGCGCGCTTGTACGCCGGGCGGTCGTTGAGGCGCGCGACGTAGGCCGTGAACTCCGGGCGCTCCGGGATCAGCTTGAACATCATACCCCAGCGCAGGCCTGACCCGATCACGACGTCGGCGGCCGTGAACTGCTCGCCCATGAGATAGGGCTTGGCCGCACCGGTGCCTGCGGCCAGCACATCCATCACGCTGTCGTAGTCGCCGAAACCCGCAGCACCACGCGGCGCCGGCTCCTTGCGCGGAAAAGCCCGCTCCAGGATGGCTGGCTCCACGCAGCTCGGCCCGAAGAACATCCACTTGAGATAGACGCCACGTCGCGGCTCGCCGATCGGAATATTCAGCTTGGCCTGTGGAAATTCGTCGGCGAGGTATGTGCAGATCGCCGAGACTTCGGTGATGACCGTGTCGCCGTGTTTGAGCGCCGGCACCTTGGCCATCGGGTTCACGGCTAGATAGTCCGGCTTGTAGTTGTCGCCGTCCTTGAGGCTCAGAAGCTTGATGTCATAGGGCTGCCCGACCTCCTCGAGCATCCAGTGCACGACGGAAGAGCGCGAGGGGATAGCGTGGTAGAACGTCAGCGCGGCCATTGCGACCTCCTTTGCGAGCGTCCTGAAACAAACGCCGACAAAGGCCGATTGTTGCGGCGCGATGGCAAGGCGCAGCATCTCAGCGCTCCTGCCCAACGGACAAATGTCGGCCTGTGCCTACCCCCTGACCGCCACCCTGACGGTCTGGCTGGCCCCTGTGGTGGCACCGCTGCGGTCGGCAACAACGATGTCGAAGCTCGCCGCCTGTGAGTTGGTGCCATCGTGCATAAACAGGACGCCACCGTTCTGCAGATCGGCCTGCGTGAACCTGGTCACCGGCCGCTTGGGCGAGCTCGCCAGCGTCACGAAACCGTTCATGGGCTTCGACACGCTGAACGTCAGATCCTGCGCCGTATCATCCGGATCGACCGCGTTGAGGTCCTCCAGCGTGATGCGGACTGATTGGCCCCTGTCCACCGACAAGTCCAGGTCGCCCGACAGCGTTGGCGGCACGTTGTGAACATCGGCACTCAGATTGCCGCCGGGCTCCATGGCGAGCTGCCCGTACTGCACATTGCCGCTCACTGAGCCGGAGCTGCGGATATTGATGAGATGCTTGACGAAGACATCGCCCTGGACGGTGCCATGGATCTCGGCCGTGTCGGTCTGCACGATGCCGTAGCATTGGCCGCCCTGGTGCACGAGCAGCTTGTCGGCGGCCAGCTGACCCTCGACGTAGCCGTACACCTCGATCTGATGGCACCTGCGAATTTCGCCCTGTATAATGGTGTCTTCCCTGACGACCAGTACGCCCCTGCTCTTACTCACCACCCACCTCGCCCGTTCCACGAACGCCCATCCAAGGCCCAGCATCCGGCGAAATTGAGCCAACTTCGGGGCCGAGCGCCAGAATCGGGCAAGACAGCGGGGCCACGGCTAGTGTCCCGATCGCGAAGTCCGGAGAATTTCTCGATCATCACACTAGGATCGCACTCATGCCCAAGCGCAGCGCGGGACTTGTCATGTACCGGCGGAGCGGCGCCGGGCTGGAGGTGCTGCTCGTCCATCCCGGCGGACCCTTCTGGGTCAACAAGGACGACGGCGCCTGGGGCATTCCCAAGGGCGAATGTGCCGAGGGTGAGGACCCGCTCGCAGCAGCCCGGCGTGAGTTCGAGGAGGAGACCGGGTTCGAACCGGCCGGCCCGTTCTTGGAGCTCGGGAGCTTCCGTCAATCGAGCGCGAAGACGATTTCCGCCTGGGCCGTCGAAGGCAATTTCGATCCGAGCCAGCTGCGCAGCAACACCTTCTCCATGCAGTGGCCGCCACGCACCGGGCGCCTGCAGGAATTCCCCGAGGTGGACCGGGCGGCGTGGTTCAAGCCGGACGAGGCCGCGCGCAAAATTCTCAAAGGACAACGCGGCGTCCTCGATGCCCTGGCGGCAAAAATCGACAACGTCTGACGCGGGAACCGGCGGTCTCTCATCTGTGCGAGCAAACGTGCCTGACCTTCATTAAGGACGTTATCCGCTTTCGTGCTCGTGCGGCGTACCGTATCCTGCGTGCGGGGGAGATCGATCAAAGGAGATCTCCATGGCAATTCTGAAGAAAGGCCTCGCAGGCGAGCCGGTACGGCGATTGCAGGCCAAGCTCGGCGTTACCGCCGATGGTGAGTTCGGACCCGGCACCGAAAAAGCCCTGAAGGATTGGCAGACGAAGAACGGTCTGGCTGCGGATGGCATCGCCGGTCCCGACACCTTCATGGCCATGGGCCTCTATGAGGTGATCCTGCTGAAGCAAGGCACCAAGGGCTCGACCGTCAAATCCTTGCAGGAAAAACTCGGCATCACGGCTGATGGGCAATTCGGTCCAGGCACAGAAAAGGCGGTGCGCGACTACCAGGCGAAGAATAGCCTCAAGGCCGATGGCATCGCCGGTCCTGCTACCCTGGCGCAGATGAAGCTGTTCAAGGAGGTGACGCCGGAGACTGTGAAGATGTCTCAGGTGCCGGCCTCGTCCATTCCAGCCGCTGCCGCTGCGGGCGCCCCGGCGGCCACAGGCGCCGCGCAAGCCAGCACAGGCGGCCTGCGCAGCCTATGGGACACGATCACGAGCATCCTCAAGTAGCCCCGTGCCGCGGACCTACCGCCCCTTCCAGTTGGGCTTGCGCTTCTCGGCGAAGGCCTTCGGGCCTTCGATCGTGTCCTCGCTGGTCGTCAGCGCCACATAGGCCGGGTAGTTCGTATTCTGCATGGCGATCTCGAGCGAAGGCACATCGAGCGAGCGCCGCACAGTCTGCTTGGTCGCGCGCACGCTCATGGGCGAGCATTCGAGGATCATGTTGGCCCAACGCCGCGCCTCCTGCATCAGATCGGCGTGCGGCACGACGGCGGTGACAAACCCCATCTCGTAGCCTTCCTGCGCCGGCACATGCCGGCCGGTCAGCAGCATGCCCATCGCTTTCTTGAGCGGGATCGTGCGCGGCAGGCGCTGCAGCCCGCCGCCGCCCGCGGCAAGGCCGACGCGCGGCTCGGGCAGAGCGAACTTGGCACGATCCGAGGCGATGATCAGATCGCACGACAGCGCAATCTCGAAACCGCCGCCCATGGCCAAGCCGTTCACGGCGGCGATCACCGGCTTGTCGAGGTCGTGACGAAACGTCAGACCGCCGAAGCCCTTGGGCGGCGACACGGGCCGCTTGCCGGTCTTGGCCCGCAGCTCCGCATGGTATTTGAGATCGTTGCCGGCCGAAAACGCCTTGTCGCCGGCGCCGGTGATGATGGCGACCCACAGCTCAGGATTGGCGGCAAACTCGTCGAAGGCATCCGACAGCTCCTGGCTCGCCATCGGATGGCAGGCATTGAGCACCTCCGGACGGTTGATCGTGGCGATCATCAGCCGACCCTCGATCTCGACCTTGCTGAATTGGCCCACGGCGTCTCCTCCACACGGGTTCCATCCTATTGGCACTGTTACACACGGGCCCGTGGGCCGAAAATCGGGAGTCCACGGGAAGACGCCTCGGCGCGGACATCAAGAAGTCTCACTGCTGGAATGAACCTGCTGCGGGATTTGACGAAATCGGGCTTTGGCACTACCTGACCCTGTATGTCGGAACGACGCGCCGGAAAAATGCGCCGCATATCGACAAGACCGTTCGCGCGCCTTGCAGCCGTGGCCATCGCTATTGCCTGCACGGGCCAGGTGCAGGCTGAGCCATGCACGCGCGATGCTTTCGCCAAGGTCGTCAACGACTCCGGCGCCGCATTGCGGCGGCTCAGCGCGGACACCCAGCCGAAGATGCAGGCAGCCTTCCGGCGCCTCAAGGACAAGAACGGCTGGCGCGAGGAGGACTACATCGACAAAGCCAACGCGCTTGTCGCAGATGCTCGCAGCGAACAGCTGGACCAGAAGGCCGCCGAGCTGCTGGCCCGGTTGGACCGGCTGGCCGAGGACGCCCCGAACGCGCCTGATACCTGCTCGCGGCTGGCCGAGCTCGAAGCCACCGCGCTCGAGCTGCAAGCGACGGTCAAGACCAAGACCGAGTATCTGATGACGCGAGCCGAGGCATCGATCGGCGACGCGACGCCGGCCAAGCCTCAGCCGAAGCCGCTGCCCGGCAGCCCTCCGGCGGCAAAGTCCGCGCCGCGCGAGCCGTCCTCAAAGACCGCCGAGAAAACGCCAGCCAAGACGGCCGATTCAAGCTGGAGCGCCAGCACGCAACACAATCCGACGGTGGCTGAACACGCCCTGCCCGGTCAGCCCTACACGCGACCCGACGGATCGCAACAGCCCCCGGCCGGGGCGCCCGCGGAAGACGAATATTCGATCGACGAGGTCAGGGCCGCAACGCGTGGATTCTTCGGCACTATCTCCACGAGCCTCGCCAGCGTCATCGAGTATGCGTTCGCTCAATCGGGGAGGCCGAGCGCCTACGTGCTGGGCAACGAAGGTGGTGGCGCGCTGATTGCCGGCGTGCGCTACGGCAAGGGTACACTCTACTTGAGAAGCGGGGGAACGCGCGAAGTCTACTGGCACGGCCCGTCGATCGGCTACGACCTTGGCGCCGAGGGCGGCAAGACGATGTTCCTGATCTACCGCCTCAGAGATCCGGAAAACCTGTTCAAGGGGTTCACCGGCGTCGACGGCTCAGCTTACGTGGTCGGCGGCGTCGGGCTCACCTTCCTAACCGACGGCAAGGTCCTGATGGCGCCTATTCGCTCGGGGCTGGGACTTAGGCTCGGCGCCAACATCGGCTACATCCGCTTCACGCCGCAGCCGACCTGGAACCCGTTCTGATCGTCCGCTGCCTCAACGCCCCCTGCGGCCTGCCGGCTTGCATGGGCGTGCCTCCAGAGTGCAGGCCCAGGATCCCCCCGTTTGCCCGCAGTTCACGCGCTTGGTCTCGGCCAACCGCCAACTCCCCCAAGGTCGACCGTATTCCCAGACTGTGAAATCAACCCACGACGCGATAGCTGCGGCTTCTGCCTGCTTACGCGACGCCTGCCCGTTGCTGGACCCGTTGTGGAAGTGATCCAGCATGCAGATCCGGCCACCCAATCGCACCTGGGCGTGCAGGGAATCAAGTCCCGTCTCTTGAGCCTGGGCCGGCCAGGCCAAAGTGCAGCACACAGCACAGGCAGCCGCCAGCATGACGTGGTTTGAAGCCATCTTATTCCCCGCCCTCTTCACGAATCCCGTGCGGGTGAGCATGCCAGCCACCGAGTCGCGGCGCCCGTGTACAGGGTGTCACAGCCGTTTGATTTCTGGGGAGAATTGCAGATCGGTGACACCTGCCCGGCGGCACGCCGAAGGCGTCTCTAACGACGCAGAATACGCTCGAGTGCGCTGCGGATCGGAGCAGGAATAGGTGTCGGCCTGTTGCTGGCGCGCTCGACGAACACGTGCACGAAATGCCCCTCTGCACGGGCCGCATCCTCCTCCCCGAACAGCCCGATCTCGTAGCGCACGGACGAGTTGCCGAGCCGTCCAACCCGCAATCCGGCGTCCACCGTCTCGGGGTATGTGAAGGATTTGAAGTACCGGCATTGCGTCTCGGCGACGATGCCGACCACCGAGCCGCGATGGATGTCGAGGCCGCCCGGGTCGATCAGGTAGCGGTTCACGACCGTATCGAAGTACGAGTAGTAGACCACGTTGTTGACGTGGCCGTAGATGTCATTATCCATCCAGCGGGTCGGGATGGCGAGGAAATGCGGATAGTCGGCGCGTGTGCCGACGGGGGCCTTGTCATTGCTCATGGCATTTCGATCTTTGTGATCTGCGCTCGAGGATCATCCGCCACGGCTACTTCGCTGCCACGAATTGGATCTCCACCAGGCAACGCGGGTCTGCCATCTTTGCTTCGATGCACGCCCTGGCGGGCAGGTTGCGTGGATCGACCCAGGCGAGCCAGGCCTCGTTGAACGCATCGCGCAGCCGGATGTCGGCGACCCAGATGATCGCCGACAGGATTTTCGATTTATCGCTGCCGCACAATGCCAGGTAGCGGTCGACATCGGCGAAGGCCTGCCGGGCCTGCCCCACGATATCGAGGCTGGTGTCGTCGGCAAGGGCCCCGGCGATGTAGATGAGCCCGCTCGCCTCGACCACGTTGGCAAGGATCGGCTCGAGCTCGTGGCGCGCAATAGCCATGTGGCTAGTGTCCCGATCGCGAAGTTCGTCGGCTCTCGCAGCACATGCTGAACGAACTTCGCGATCGAAAGGACACTAGCAAGCTTATGATCCTAGTGTGATTCAGATCGAGAAATTCGCTCGGGAGTGTGCCGCAAGAAATGGCGAATTTCTCGATCATCACACTAGCTCTGGCGCTACTTCACCGCGACCACGGAAATCTCGACCAGCAGCTTGGGATCGGCAAGCTTGGCCTCGATGCAGGCGCGCGCCGGCAGGTTCTGGCCGCCGGTCCACACATTCCAGGCCTCGTTCATGCCGTCACGCAGGCGAATGTCGGGCACCCAGATGGTTGCCTGCAGCACCTTGCTCTTGTCGGTGCCGGCAAGCTTGAGCACACGGTCGATCTCGGCCAGGACCTGCTTGGTCTGCCCCACCACGTCGAGATTGCGGTCCTCCGCGGTAAGACCGGCGGTGAACACAAAACCGTTGGCTTCGACGGCCTTGGACAGGATCTTGGCAGGCTCGTGCCGTTTGAGTGTCATGACGCTCTCCCGTGATTTACAACTGCGTGCGGCCAGACTCTTAGCACGCGAGCAGCATCGTGCCATCCAGATTGCGCTTTCGACGCGACCGCTTGACGGGGAGGGCCGCCTGCGCTTGACAGGCTCTAGTGTCCTGATCGCGAAGTTCGTCGGATCTCGCCACAACTTCTGAACGAACTTCGCGATCAGGACACTAGCAAGCTTATGATTTCTAGTGTGATTCAGATCGAGAAATTCGCTCACGACCTGTCGCGAACGCCGGCGAATTTCTCGATCATCACACTAGCTGAACGCAAGGGTTCCACGCATGGCTTACGACAGCAGCAACATCTTCGCCAAAATCCTGCGAGGAGAGCTTCCCGCGCACAAAGTCTTCGAGGACGTCGATACGCTTGCCTTCATGGACATCATGCCCCGCTGCCAGGGGCACACGCTCGTGATCCCCAAAAGCCCCGCGCGCAACATCCTCGACGCCTCGCCCGAGCAGATGACGGCCTGCATGCGCACGGCTCAGACGATCTCGCGCGCCGTCATGAAGGCCTTCGGCGCACAGGGCGTCACCATCCAGCAGTTCAACGAGCCCGCCGGCGGGCAGGTGGTCTTTCATCTGCACTTCCACGTGTTGCCGCGCTGGGACGGCATCAAGCTGCAGCCGCATACCGGCCAAATGGAGAAACCCGACGTGCTGGCATCGAACGCCGAAGCGATCCGGCGTGCGCTGGCGGGTTAGACGCAGCGCCTATGTGAGTGGTACGTCGGAATGCAAACGGCCCGGATCGTGGATCACGACCCGGACCGGCACATATTTAGTCTGAGGTTAGGCGACTACTCGTCCTTGCGCCGCGGCACGCTCGGCACCGCCCCACTGGGCTTCGCCTTGTCCTTCTTTTCACCGCGCGGTCCAGGCAGCGCCCGCTTGGGGCTGGCGCCGACGAGTGCTTCCGCGGAGCTCTCCTGCTCGTCGTCATCCTCGTCCTCGGCTTCCTCTCGGGCCTTGGGCGATTTGGCGGGATCGGCGGGCAGATACTCGAAGGTGAGCTTCATCTCCTCACCTTCGCCTTCAGTCAATACGCGCGCCACGCCGCCGTGCTCGAGCTTGCCGAACAGCAGCTCCTCGGCCAGCGGCTTCTTGATGTACTCCTGAATCACGCGCGCCAATGGACGGGCGCCGAACTTCTCGTCGTAGCCCTTGTCGGCGATCCACTTCGCGGCCGCTTCGCTGAGCTCAATCGTGACGCCGCGATCGGCAAGCTGCGCCTCGAGCTGGAAGATGAACTTCTCCACCACCTTGCTGATGACCTCGGGCGGCAAGCCGGCGAAGGTGATCACCGCATCGAGACGATTGCGGAACTCGGGCGTGAACATCCGGTTGATCGCTTCCTGATCGTCGCCCTCGCGCTTGGACCGGTTGAACCCGATGGCAGGCTTGGCGAGGTCCGACGCACCCGCATTCGTCGTCATGATCAGGATGACGTTGCGGAAATCCACCTGCTTGCCGTTGTGGTCGGTCAGCTTGCCGTGGTCCATCACCTGCAACAGGATGTTGAACAGATCAGGATGCGCCTTCTCGATCTCATCCAGCAGCAGCACGGAATGCGGGTGCTGGTCGATGCCGTCCGTAAGCAATCCCCCCTGATCGAACCCGACATACCCTGGCGGCGCACCGATGAGACGGCTGACCGTATGCTTCTCCATGTACTCCGACATATCGAAGCGCAGCAGCTCGATACCCATCAGCGCGGCGAGTTGCTTTGCCACCTCGGTCTTGCCGACCCCGGTTGGCCCGGAGAAGAGGTACGACCCGATCGGCTTTTCAGGCTCGCGCAGACCGGCGCGGGCGAGCTTGATCGCCGATGCCAGAGCGGAGATTGCCTGATCCTGGCCGAACACGAGGCGCTTCAAGTCCTTCTCGAGGTTGGCCATGACCTCGGCGTCGGACTTGGACACCGTCTTGGGTGGAATGCGCGCCATGGTCGCGACCGTGGCCTCGATCTCCTTGACCGTGATTTTCTTCTTGCGCTTGCCTTCCGGCACCAGCATCTGCGAGGCGCCCGTCTCGTCCACGACGTCGATCGCCTTGTCGGGCAGCTTGCGGTCGTGGATGTACTTGGCCGACAGCTCCACGGCGGCCTTGACGGCCTCGTTCGTGTACTTGAGCTTGTGGAACTCCTCGAAGTAGGGCTTGAGGCCCTTCATGATCTCGATCGAGTCCTCGATCGAGGGCTCCTTCACGTCGATCTTCTGGAAGCGCCGGACCAGCGCGCGATCCTTCTCGAAGTGCTGGCGGTACTCCTTGTAGGTGGTAGAGCCGATGCAGCGCACCGTGCCCGACTGCAGCGCCGGCTTCAGGAGGTTGGACGCATCCATGGCGCCGCCTGAGGTCGCACCCGCACCGATGACGGTGTGGATCTCGTCGATGAACAGAATGGCGCCGGGATAGTTCTCGACCTCCTTCATCACGGCCTTGAGCCGCTCCTCGAAGTCGCCGCGATAGCGGGTCCCGGCGAGCAGCGCGCCCATGTCGAGCGCAAAGATGGTCGCGTCCTTCAACACCTCCGGCACTTCGCCGCGAATGATCTTGCGGGCCAGGCCTTCTGCGATCGCCGTCTTGCCGACGCCTGGATCACCGACGAACAGCGGATTGTTCTTCTGGCGCCGGCACAGCACCTGAATGGTACGCAGCACCTCGGGTTCGCGCCCGATCAGCGGGTCGATGCGGCCGTCGCGTGCTTTCTTGTTGAGGTTCACGCAGTACGTGTTCAGCGCATCCGCATTCTGCTTCTTCTCGGACCCGCCGCCTTCGTTGCTGCTTTCCTCGTCGACGCCACGCACCGGTCGCGGCTCGGTCATGCCAGCGCGCTTGGCAATGCCATGGCTCACGTACTGCACGGCATCGAAGCGCGTCATGTCCTGCTCCTGCAGGAAGAACGCGGCATGGCTCTCGCGCTCGGCGAAGATGGCGATCAGGATGTTGGCACCCGTCACCTCCTCGCGGCCGGACGACTGCACATGCACGACGGCGCGATGCACCACGCGCTGAAAGCCGGTGGTAGGGGCTGCCTCGGTATGCCCTTTGACGACCAGCCCCTGCAGCTCCTGGTCGAGGTAATCCGTCACGCGGCGGCGCAGCGTATCCACCTCGACGTTGCAGGCGCGCATGACGGCCGCCGCATCGCGATCGTCCAGGAGCGCGAGCAGCAGATGCTCGAGCGTTGCGTACTCATGATTGCGTTCGTTGGCATATTCGAGCGCCCGATGCAGCGCCAATTCCAGGCTTTTTGAGAAAGAAGGCACGTGCGCGACCTACTCCTTTTCCAAAGTGCACTGCAAAGGATGCTGATGCTGGCGTGAAAAGTCCATCACCTGCGCCACCTTTGTCTCGGCGATCTCGTACGTATAGACGCCGCAGATCCCCACACCCTTGTGATGCACATGCAGCATGATGCGTGTCGCCTCCTCGCGCCCTTTGTTGAAGAAGCGTTCGAGCACATGCACCACGAATTCCATGGGCGTGTAGTCATCATTGAGCAGCAGCACCTTGTAGAGGCTCGGCCGCTTCGTTTTTGGCCGCGTCTTGGTGACGAGCCCGGTTTTGCCCTCCTCGTCTCCGCGCGAGCCGTTTTTGCCCGCCATTTTCATTGGTTCGTCGTCACTCATGGGCTCCATATGCCCCAGGGTTCGATGTGCCTTGCCGCCCACGCTGACTACGCAGACCGCTCGAGAGCCAGTTTAACGGCAGCAGCCTTCCCATCGCAAACGTGGCTCGGAGTTGACACCGAAATGAAGCCGACTCATTGCCGCCGCCGGCTGCACAGCCCCCGCACCATGTGGGCGCGCTTTGGGATAAAATAAAGGCCCGGCTGTTCGGCCAGGCCTACTGTGCAGGAATTGTGTGTTAAAGGACGGCGTCAACGCCCGTTTTGCAGCGCGCGCTCGACCGGCCGATAGGCCTCCTTGGCGAGCTCGGCGTACATGCCGCCGATCTTCGTCAGCTGGTGCATGTACTCGTCGTAGGCGCGCTTGGCGTAGTTGGTCTGGATCTCGACTGCCTGCTCGACCGATTTGGCCGAGACCAGCTTCTCGAACGTTGCTGTGCCCTCCTCGAAGGAGCGCTTCGTGTAGTCCGTCATTTCCGCCGCGATGGCCTGCCAGCCCTTGTTCCACTCGCCGAACATCTTCATGGCTGCATCGACGTTGCTCTGGCCGAGCTTCTGGAAGTCCTCGAACTGCTTCATTTCGAAGGGTTTCATCATGGGGGTCGTCCTTCTGGGTCAGGTCATGGGAGGTTTGGGCGCTCGTCTGCCCGATGCCGGGGGCGCGGCATCGACCCTCTTATATGCACTGCACAATTACGTCAACCGCTTTAGCTGCATTGCAGCATAATTTCGGTTAACCACCTAGGTTTACCAGACTCAAAGGTGGCTGCGCTAGCCTGCGCGAGTGCAGGACGACCGTAATCGTCTGCCCTTCCGCCCCATGTCTGCCCAAAATCAATGGCTTGCTGGGGCTTACGGGGCGTGAGGATCAGCGAGGATCGTCCGCCGGCCGGTCGAACAGACCGGACAATGGGACAGGCTGGCGTCGGGTTCGAGGAATGCTGCGTAGGAGCGAAGCGCGCGGGGCTTGCGCGCGGGGGACAATCGTCAGGGTTTTCGCGGTTCTTGCGACCCTTTGGGCTGCATTCGGGTTGCCGGGTGCGGCACAGGCGGCGGGCAAGCACGCTGCGCTCGTCGTGGATGCCAACAGCGGACGCGTGCTCTATGCGCAGGCCGCCGATGAGCCTCGCTTCCCGGCCTCCCTCACGAAAATGATGACGTTGTACATCGTCTTCGAGCTCATGCAGCAGGGTCGGCTCGAGCCCTCGACACGCCTGAAAATTTCAGGGGTTGCGGCCGGCACGGCGCCCTCCAAGCTCGGGCTCGACGAGGGCGCCGAGATTGCCCTCATCGATGCCATCAAGGCCATCATCACGAAATCGGCCAACGATGTGGCCGTTGCCGTCGCGGAGCACATTGCCGGCACGGAGGAAAAGTTCGCCCGCCTCATGACGCAGAAGGCACGGTCGCTCGGCATGAACGCGACCGTCTTCAAGAACGCGCACGGATTGCCGCATCCCGAGCAGATCTCGACCGCACGCGACATGATCACCCTGGCGCTCCGGCTCAATGACGATTTCCCGCGCTACTACGGCCTGTTCGCCACGCGCACCTTCAGCTACGACGGCGAGACCTACCGCAACCACAACACTCTGCTCGGCCGGTTCGAAGGGACCGACGGCATCAAGACCGGCTATACGGCAGCTTCCGGTTTCAATCTCGTCTCGTCGGTACGCAGGGACGGAAAGCACGTCGTCGGCGCCGTGTTCGGCGGGGCGACGGCCGGAACCCGCAACGCCACCATGCGCACGCTGCTGACGCGCGCGTTGGCGCAAGCCTCGACACACAAGACACGCAAGCCTCTGCTCGTCGCCAAGGCAGCGCCCGCACCGGAGCGGGCAAGGCGATCCCCGCCGCAACTCACCGAAGCCGCGCAAGCCGCTGCGGTCCACGACCGCGTCGCGGCCCGCACGTCCAGCGCGCAACAGCCTTTGCGCTCAGCTTTGGCCGATGGCGACGAAGCCGGCGAGCAACGGATGTCCCAGAGCCCCAGGATCGACATTGCGCGCGTACGCCCGGTGCTCGTTGCGCCCCGCGCACGCACGGTTGAGCCCACGCTGGTGGAGCCCGTTACGCTTGCGTCCACCGGTACGAGCTCCCGCACCACCGCGTTCGCCGAGCCACGTATAGCCGCCGATGCCGGCCCCGCACTGCCGGCCCGTGGTGCGGCTCCCTCTAGTTTGGAAGCTCAGGCAAACCGCATCTCGCGCGGCGAGCCGCCTGTCAACACCGCCGCTTTGGCAGCACCACAGGTCCACGCTCATGACGATAGCCGCCGTTCGCCTGCGGCCCATGCGACGAGCGGCGTGGTGAGCGCGTTTGCCGTGCAGATCGGCGCGTTCGGCTCCGAGACCGAGGCGCAGCGCCAGCTTCAGAGTGCTTTCGATCGCTCCGGTGGAGTGCTCGATGGCCGGCAGCCCACCACGCAGCCCATTCGGCATGCAGGCAAGCAGCTCTACCGCGCCCGCTTCTCCGGCTTCGACCAGCACACTGCCGCCTCGGCCTGCCAGGAGCTCAAGCGCCGGCAGATCGAGTGCCACGTCGCCAAAGTTGAATAGGCGCTGTTTTTAACGGGGGGCACACTTTCCGGGCTCCAGGAATACAATTTCCTTGAGACTGCCGCGGATCGCGAACTCGCCGTAATCGATGTACAGCCGGCGCGACACACCGTTCTCGAAGTAGAGGAACGCCAATTCGTAGGACGGGGCCGCATCCTGCTTGTCTGAGCCCGGCTCGAAATAGCTGATCGACACCGGCCACGCCTTGAGCCCATCCAGGCGCTCGCCGCTCTTGGCGGCAGACAGGCGCTTGTTGTAACCAGCCGCGCGCATGCGGCCGATGTAGGCCGTCGTGGCGTAGACTTTCTGGCCTTTCTCGGAGCCATCGTACAAATCGGCCTGGAAGACGGTGTCCCCCTTTTCCGCCGCGGCGATGAGCGCGATCGAGTGCTGAATGGGGAAGAAGACGTTGGGCTTGAGCTCCACCTCCTTACGCTCGGGGCGCGTCAGCTCGACCTTGACCTCACCCGATGGTCCGCTGCGGGCCGCGCCACCGTCGGTCGACTCCGACAGCTTGGAATCCTTGTACTGGCTCGAGCTGAAGCGGAAATTCCGGGCAGACGCATCCTCGGTGCTGGATGACCGCATATCGGTCACGACGGTCGATCCCTCCTGGTTGGTCATACGCGTCACGAAGCGCATGGTCTGCGTATAGCCCTCGCATTCGCTGCCCTTCAATTCGTAGACCATCCGCCCCGACATGTCGCTCACGCCCGAGCCGCCGCGCGAGCGATCGAGCGTGATCTCGTAGACGGCCCGATGTGGCGCCAGGACTTTGGCGTTGCCCGCAGCAGCCGCCAAAGGCAGCGCAAGGGCTGTGATCACGCACGTGGAAACAGCTTGTGAAGCACGGCGCATGCAAAGCTCCAAACGGGTTACGTGGAGACGGACTCTACGCAACCACATGACCCTAAACCCACCGCCCACCGTTGCAAAGTCACCCTGACGCCGCAAGAATAGGCCCCACGTGGATAGCGGCGCGACATGGCGGAACAGAGGTCGACATGACAGGTATCGTGGAATCACGGCTGCAAGCGCTTGGGCTGTCCCTGCCCCTCGCCCCTGCGCCGGTCGCAAACTACGTGCCCTTTCACGTGGTAGGTAATCTGTTGTTCATCTCGGGCCAGATCTCGCGCTCTGGTGACGGGCGGGTGGTATCCGGCAAGCTCGGTGGCGGTGTCGACGTGGCCCAGGGCCGCGAGGCGGCAAAGCTCTGCGCTCTGAACATCCTTGCGGTCGCCAAGGCTGCCCTGGGCGACCTCGATCGCATTGCCCGCGTTGTCAAACTGACGGGCTTCGTCAATGCCGTGCCGACATTCACCGAGCATCCGCAAGTCGTGAACGGCACGTCTGACTGCCTGGTTGAGATCTTGGGCGACAAAGGCCGCCACACGCGCTCCGCCGTCGGCATGGGCAGCCTGCCGCTCGATGCGGCAGTGGAGGTCGAGGCCATCATCGAGATCAGCGCGGCTTGAGGCTAAGTCGAACTTCGCAGTCAGGACACGAGCATGCTCGATCGCGCCGCGTTCCTTCGGCCTATGGCCCATCGCGGCTTGCACGATAGGGCACGCGGGATCATCGAAAACACGGCCTCGGCATTTGATGCCGCGATTGGCAACGGATATGGCATTGAATGCGACCTTCGTCCGGCCGCCGACGGCACGCCGATGGTGTTCCACGATCTGGTCCTTGCGAGGCTCGTCGACGCCCCAGGCCAAGTCACTGACCATTCAGCCGCGGCACTCTCCCGTTTGACCTACCGCGGTGCCAGCAGCGAGCGCATCATCAGCTTCGCCGATTTCCTGGACCTGGTCGCCGGCCGCGTGCCGCTCCTGGTCGAGATCAAGAGCGAGTGGACGCCGCCCGATCCCGCGTTCCTTCAGACTATTGCGAGCCAGGCGACTGCCTATCGCGGCCCGCTGGCGCTGATGTCGTTCGATCCTGCAGTCATGGCTGCCCTGAAGACGCTCGCCCCGACCATCCCACGGGGCATCGTTGCGGGGCTTTACGAGGGTCCCGGCTGGTGGCTAGACAAGCTGGGCAAGGAGCGTGCCTTCCGCCTGTCCCATCTGCTGGAAAGCGGTCCGGCCGAGCCGCAATTCTTTTCCTATGATGTGAAAGCCCTACCGACACCGGTGACGCGCTTCGCGCGCGAGGTCCTGCACATTCCTCTGTTCACCTGGACGGTACGGACGCCGCAGGAGCGTACGGTCGCCGCACAATGGGCGGATGCCATCACCTTCGAGGGCTTCGAGCCGTGACCAAAGCCCGACCTAACGCCGGCTCTGCGCGGTTGCCCTGGCCACCACCGCATCGAACGTCGCGTCCGGCCCGAAGGTGTCGTCCTCGGTGATTTGCAGCAGCTCGCACAGGCGGCGGCGGGCGCGGTTCACCCGGCTCTTTATGGTGCCCACCGCACATCCGCTGATGGCCCCCGCCTCCTCGTAGGAAAAGCCTTCCGCGCCCACCAGCAGGAGCGCCTCACGCTGATCCGGCGGCAGCTTGGCCAGGGCGGCGAGGAAATCCTGCATGTCGAGATGGCCGTCCTGCTCCGGATGCCGCCACTGGCTCGAAGCATCGAGGCTGTCCCGGTAGCCGAGCTGGTAGCGCCGCTTGCGGTGCTCGGAGAAGAAGGTATTGCGCAGGATCGTGAACAGCCACGCCTTGAGGTTGGTGCCCTGATTGAAATTCTCACGCGCATTCCAGGCTTTCACCAACGTCTCTTGCACGAGATCGTCCGCCTGATGCGAATCATGACACAGCGCTACGGCGAAGGCCCGGAGCCGGGGAATGGCGTCGACCAGCGCCTCGCGCATTGAGGGGAGAGCTTCGCCCATCAGCTCTTGCCTTCCTTGCGCCGCAGCTCATCGAGCAGCTTGACGAACTTGTCGGGCACGGGCTCGTCAACCAAGTTCTGGTAGGCTGACTTCAGCTTTCTGCCGAGATGCATCCTGATCTTGGCATCGACCTGAGCTGTGGCCTTGCGCTCCTCCCCTTCACCGTCGTTCATCGGCTCCTGCCCCACCCTGCCATGCAAACGCATGGGCCCATCCCTGATACTATAGCCATACTGACAAATCCTCGCGCATACGACCCACTCGCCACCCTCCGCCGCCAGAACACAAGTGCAAGCTGCCCGTACGCGCACTCAACGCCGCAGGAGCATTGTGGTTCCGGGTCGCGGGAACTTTTTTCTTTCCCACCCGTTAATGCCGGTTGCGTCCGGTTCAAACGGGTTGCTCTAGTACGTCTCGCCAGCAAATCGGGGTATCGTGCATGCTCTCCCTCTCCGATAAGATCGAGCCCGACCTGCCATTCCTGCGCCGCTTTGCGCGCGCGCTCGCGGGCAGTCAGGAGCGTGGCGACGGCGTCGTAGCGCTGACCCTTGAAGCTCTCATCGCGAACCCCGACAACTTGCAGCACTCGGGCAATCTCCGCGCGTCCCTCTACCGCACCCTGCTTCGCCTGTGGAAGACCCACGAGAATGCCTCCGGGCCCGGCATCGCTGATCCCGCCGACCTGACGGCAGGCGCCGCCCACACTCTGGAAGCCGTCTCGCCGAGGCCCCGGCAGACCTTTCTGCTGACCTCCGTGGAGGGCTTCTCGCTGGAGGATGCGGCCTACATCCTCGACACCGATCTGCCGGACATTTTGCGCCTGCTGGACGACGCGAGCCACCAGATCGCCGCACAGATCGCAACGGACGTTCTGATCATCGAGGACGAGCCGCTTGTCGCCATGGACCTGGAAAGCATCGTGACGAGCCTGGGGCACCGCGTCACCGGCATGGCACGCACGCATGCCGAAGCGGTCGCAGCCGTCGAGAAACACCGCCCGGGGCTGGTTCTGGCCGACATTCAGCTTGCCGACGGCAGCTCCGGCCTCCAGGCGGTGAATGAAATTCTGCAGTCGAAGGCGCTGCCCGTGATCTTCATCACGGCGTTTCCTGAGCGCCTGCTCACCGGCACGCGGCCCGAGCCCGTGTTCCTGATCACCAAGCCGTTCCGGGTCGATGCCGTGAAGGCGATCCTCAGCCAGGTCCTGTTTTTCGGCTCGAGGTCAAAGACCGGCGCCGCGCGGGTCTAACACGCCAGATCAAATGTCGAGGTCTGTCGCGAACGCGGCACGCTCCTGGATGAAGCGGTAGCGCGCTTCCGGCTTCGAGCCCATCAGTGCGCTCACGGCATCCGACACGACCACCTTGTCTCCGTCGGCGATCTCGACGCGCAGCAGCGTGCGCTTGGCCGGGTCCATGGTCGTTTCCTTGAGTTGGGGCGCATTCATCTCGCCGAGCCCCTTGAAGCGCGACACTTCTACCTTGGCGTTGGCGGCGAACTCTCGCTTGAGCAGCTCGTCCTTGTGCCGGTCGTCGCGCGCATAGAATGATTTCGGACCATGCGTCAGCTTGTAGAGCGGCGGCACCGCCAGATAGAGATGGCCGTTGTCGATCAGCTCCGGCATCTCCTGGAAAAAGAACGTGATCAGCAGCGAGGCGATGTGGGCGCCGTCCACGTCGGCGTCCGTCATGATGATGACGCGCTCGTAGCGCAGGTCCTCGTCGCGGTATTTCGTGCCGGTGCCGACCCCGAGCGCCTGGATCAGGTCCGACAGCAACTGATTCTGCGATAGCTTCTGGGACGACGCATTGGCGACGTTCAGAATCTTGCCGCGCAGCGGCAGGATGGCCTGGCGCTCGCGATCGCGCGCCTGCTTGGCGGAACCGCCGGCGCTGTCGCCTTCGACGATGAAGATTTCGGTTCCGACATTCGAGCTGATCGAGCAGTCAGCGAGCTTGCCGGGTAGACGCAGCTTGCGAGTCGCGCTCTGGCGCCCGACCTCCTTCTCGCGCCTGCGCCGCAGCCGCTCCTCGGACTGGTCGACTGTCCAATCCAGGAGACGCGTCGCCTGCTGCGGCGAGTTGGCGAGCCAGTGGTCGAAGGCATCGCGCAGGGCGATCTCAACGATGCGCGTCGCCTCCTGGGTGGCGAGCCTGTCCTTGGTCTGGCCCTGGAACTCCGGCTCGCGGATGAAAACGGACAGCATGGAGGCGGCCGTGCCCATCACGTCCTCGGAAGTGATCTGGACCGCACGCCGGTTGCCGGTGAGCTCGCCATAGGCCCGCAAGCCCTTGTAGAGCGCCTGACGCAGACCAGCTTCGTGCGTGCCTCCCTCCGGTGTCGGAATTGTATTGCAATAGGAATTGGAGAAACCGTCCTCATCCGATACCCAGGCGATCGCCCACTCGACCGAGCCGTGTCCGCCCGGCTTCTCGAGACGTCCGGCGAACACGTCCTTGGTCACCAGCGTCTGCCCCTCGATGGTGGACAGCAGATACTCCTTCAGGCCTCCCGGAAAATGGAATACCGCCTCGGCCGGTGTCTCGTCCTTGATGAGGGAAGGATCGCACCACCAGCGGATCTCGACGCCGCCGAACAAATAGGCCTTGGAGCGCGCCATCTTGAGAAGCAGGGCGGGCCTGAAGGCTGCGCCCTTGCCGAAGATCTTCTCATCCGGTCGGAAGCGCACCTTGGTGCCGCGCCGGTTCATGACGGAACCGAGCTTCTGCAGCTTGCTGTCCGGCGCGCCGCGCGAGAACAGCATGCGGTAGAGCTGCTGGCCGCGTGCGACCTCGACCTCCAGCGTCTCCGATAGCGCATTGACCACCGACACGCCGACTCCGTGCAGTCCGCCGCTGGTGTTGTAGGCCTTGCCGTCGAACTTTCCGCCCGAGTGCAGCATGGTCATGATCACTTCGAGGGCGGACTTCGTCTTGAACTTGGGATGCGGATCGATGGGAATGCCGCGCCCGTTGTCAGTCACGGAGAGGAATCCGTCCGCCTCCAGCCGCACCTCGATCCATGACGCATGCCCAGCCACGGCCTCGTCCATGGAGTTGTCGATCACCTCGGCGAAGAGATGATGCATGGCCTTCTCGTCGGTGCCGCCGATGTACATGCCGGGCCTGCGGCGTACGGGCTCGAGGCCTTCCAGCACTTCGATGTCGGCGGCCGTGTAATTGTCGGCGGCGTCGGCCGATCGGCGGCCACGGAGGGGCTTCTCGTTCAATTCGGCCTCGAGCTTGGCGAACAGGTCGCGTGAGGATGCCATCGTAATCCGACTGCCCTCTCAAGAGGTTAGCTGGATGCACCGACGCGGAACACGCTTACCTGAGCAGGCCGAATCCCGGCCCGAGCAGGGGCTGCACCAAGTCGCATGAGCAGGCTCGGTTTGCAAGTCGCACCGGTGGCCGCGGACGGCGACTTCGTGACAGTGTTGGAGACGCGCCACGTCGGGCGCATGCAGGAAGAAGAGGCACTTGTGTCCAAACGCATCGACAAGAGTTGGGTCGTCGTCGACAGCATCGAGAATTTCGAGCGCGACCGCTGCGTCGATATCTTCAGGCGGCCTGACGGCAGCTACGGCTTCGAGGAATTTCGCCGCGACCCGGAGGATGCCGGCACATGGACCCCGGTCGGCTACTACTCATATGCCAGCCATGCTTCGCAGGATGACTCATTGCACAGTGCATTAGGCTCGGTCGCCTGGCTCCGCGACGCGCTCGGCAACCATGCTCCCACAAGATGAGCTGCCCTACGCCGCAGGCACGGCAACATTGTCGATCAGCCGCGTCTTGCCGAGCCAGGCCGCCGCCAGCACGCGCTTGGGGCGACTCGCACCCGCCTCGACGGGCTTGAGCGTCTCCGCATCGCGCACCTCGAGATAATCCACCTTGAAACCTGCCGCGCCCAGCGCCTGCTTCCCGTCCACGATGGCCGCTGCTTCCTTGTCTTCTGCCGCAGCCTTGGCAACGCTCACGATGACGCGGTGAATGGTCGGTGCGGCCGCACGGTCCTCGGCGCTGAGATACCGATTACGGCTCGACATGGCGAGACCGTCCGATTCGCGCACGGTCGCAGCGGCGACAATCTCCAGCGGCAGATTGAGATCGCTCACCATCTGTCGCACGACGCGGAGCTGCTGGTAATCCTTCTCGCCGAACACGGCAATGTCGGGCGCGACTTGCGTGAACAGTTTGCAGCACACGGTTGCCACGCCGCCGAAGAAACCCTGCCGAAAGTCGCTTTCAAGTCCCTCCGCTGCACCAGCCGGCACGATGCGCGTGGCGAATCCTTCCGGATACATCACATCCTTGTCCGGCGCCCACACCAGGTCGCAGCCGACCAGCCCCAGCTTCCCGAGATCGCCGGCCTCGTCGCGCGGATAGCGGTCAAAATCCTCGTGCGGCGCGAACTGCGTTGGATTGACGAAGATGGAAACGACGCAGCGCTTGGCGCGCCGGTGCGAGAGCCTGACGAGCTGCATATGGCCCTCGTGCAGCGCGCCCATGGTCGGGATCAGGCCCACGCTCTCGCCGGCCGCACGCCATGAAGCCACTCGGTGCTTGAGGTCTTGGAGGGTGCGAACGGTCTCGACTGTAGTCATCTGTTGCGGCCCTTTGGTCCAGGCAAATCCGAGGATGGACCCGCCGCAGACTCTGTAGTGTCTGCTACTATGCCTCAAGGCACTCCGAGTTCGTACGTCTCGGCGTGCGCGCCGGAGACGGACATGGCCCAAACCAGCCAGCCACGCAACCCTCGTCACGCGCCCGAGCCCATCGCGGCGGCTCTGCCGCTCAGGGACGAGTTGGCACCCTACCACCTGATGGACGAAGTCCGCCTCGTTGGCGCCTTGGTCGAGCGCGCCGTCTACACGGCCGACGAGCGCCGCCGCATAACCGAAACCGCCCGCCGCCTTGTCCATGCAGTACGGGCCGGCAAGGGCCGATACGGCGGCATCGACGCCTTCCTGCACGAGTACGGCCTCACGTCCGAGGAAGGCGTGATCCTGATGTGTCTGGCCGAGGCCCTGCTCCGCATCCCCGATGCAGATACGGCGGACGCCCTCATTGCCGAGAAAATTGGCGGCGGACAGTGGGCCAAGCACCTCGGCCATTCCGACAGCGTGTTCGTCAATGCCTCCACCTGGGGATTGATGCTGACCGGCCGCATCGTCCGGCTCGGGGATGCCAAGGGCTCTAACCTTGCGAGCGTCGTGAAGCGCCTTGTTGCGCGCTCCGGCGAGCCGGTTATCCGGCAAGCGCTGCGCCAGGCCATGCGCATCATGGGCGATCAGTTCGTGCTCGGCCGCACCATCGAGGAAGCCATTGAGCGCGCCGCCCCGCTCGAGAAACGCGGGTATCGCTTCTCCTACGACATGCTCGGCGAGGCAGCCGAGACGCACGATGATGCCGACCGCTATTTCGGCAGATACGTGGCGGCCATGGAAGCGGTGGGCGCGGTCGCCGGTCCGATGCCGTCCCAGCATGGCGATGCCCTGATGCGGCGACCCGGCATCTCGGTGAAGCTCTCCGCCATTCACCCGCGTTTCGAGCCCAGCAAGGAGGAACGCCTCTCGCAGGAGCTTGCGCCCCGTCTCCTCGATCTCGCCCGCCGCGCGCGCGCGGCGGGCCTCACGCTGACCGTCGATGCGGAGGAGCAGGATCGGCTGGACCTGACGCTTGCCCTCTTCGGGCAGGTCTTTCTCGATCCGGCGCTGAATGGCTGGGCGGGTCTCGGGCTGGCAGTGCAGGCCTACGGCAAGCGCGCGATTCCCACGCTGCGCTGGCTGAAGCGGCTCTCCGATCAGGGGCGCAAGCGCATCCCCGTCCGTCTCGTCAAAGGCGCTTACTGGGATAGCGAGGTCAAATGGGCGCAGGAACGCGGCCTCGCCGACTATCCGGTCTTCACGCGCAAATTGCACACGGACGTTGCCTACCTTGCAGCGCTACGCTTCCTGCTGTCGGAGCCGCATGCGTTCTTTCCGCAGCTCGCCACCCACAACGCCCACACCGTTGCCTCGGCTCATATCGCCGCCGGTAATGCGGCCTTCGAGTTCCAGCGGCTGCACGGCATGGGCGAAGCCCTCTATGAGGCGATGAGCGAGGAGGAAGGGCTCGGCCGGTCGTGCCGCATCTATGCCCCGGTGGGCGGACACGAGGACCTGCTTGCCTACCTGGTACGCCGGCTGCTCGAGAACGGTGCCAACACCTCTTTCGTCAACCGCATGGCCGACGAGGAAGCCCCGGTTGCCGACATCGTGCGTGATCCGGTCGAGACGGCCGAGCGTGAGTGGCAGGCCGGGCGGACGGCAGCCACGTTGCACCTGCTGCGACCGCCGGACCTATACGGCCCCGGCCGCCGCAATAGCCTCGGCCTGGCGTTGAGCGAACCGCATGTGCGCACGCCCTTGCTGGCAGACATTGCCAAAGAGCTGGCGCCATCCTTCGCCGTTGGCCCAATCGTCGGCGGGCGCGCCCTGACCGGCGGGGACACCGCGCGCCTGATCTTGTGTCCGCACGACCGTCGCGAGCGCATCGGCACGGTGCGCGACGCGACGCCGGAGCTGGTGGAAGGCGCGATAAAAGCCGCGACCGCCGCTGCACACAGCTGGGATCGCTTCGGCGGACCGGCGCGTGCCGTCATCCTCGAGAAGGCCGCGGACCTGATGGAGCGCAGCCGCACCAAACTCATGGCTGTGATGGTGCGCGAAGCCGGCAAGACCCTAGAAAATGCTCAGGGCGACGTGCGCGAGGCCGTCGACTTTCTGCGCTACTATGCTGGCGAAGCGCGACGGCTGTTCTCAGGCCCCGTGACGCTGCCGGGGCCAACCGGCGAGCGCAATACACTGGAGCTGCGCGGACGAGGACCATTCGCGTGCATCAGCCCATGGAATTTCCCGCTGGCGATCTTCACCGGGCAAGTGGCCGGTGCACTGGCAGCCGGCAACACGGTTCTGGCCAAGCCTGCCGAGCAAACTCCGGTAACGGCTTTTCTCGCCGTTGAGATCCTGCACGCCGCAGGTGTCCCGCCCGATGCACTGCACCTACTGACCGGCGACGGCAAAATCGGAGCGGCGCTGACCCGTGATCGCCGCGTGCGTGGCGTCGCCTTCACCGGCTCCAACGAGACCGGCTGGGCGATCCAGAAAGCGCTGGCGGAGCGCCGCGGCGAGGTCGTGCCGTTCATTGCCGAGACCGGCGGCATTAACGTCATGGTCGCGGATTCGAGCGCGCTTCCGGAGCAGGTCGTGCGCGATGCGGTGCGCTCGGCGTTCGACTCCGCCGGCCAACGCTGCTCGGCGGCGCGCGTCCTTTTCATACAGGAGGACATCGCCCCACGCATGATCGAGATGCTGACTGGCGCCATCGCCGCGCTCGATGTCGGCGACCCGCTCGACTATGCGACGGACGTGGGCCCCGTGATCGACCAGGACGCGCAGGATGCCCTGGAGGCACACAAGCTGCGCATGCAGCGCCAAGCCCAACAGCTCGTCGACGTACGCCTGCCTGATGAGTGCCGGGTCGGCACCTACGTGACACCGGCGGCTTACGAGATCGCCTCGCTGGGCGTCCTGGAGCGGGAGGTGTTCGGCCCGATTCTGCATGTGGTGCGCTTCTCGCGCGGACATCTCGGCAAGGTAATCGAAGCTGTCAACGCTACGGGCTATGGCCTGACGCTGGGGTTGCACAGCCGCATCAGCGCCGTGGCCGATTTCGTAGCCGAGCACGCCCGCGTCGGTAACCTCTATGTCAATCGCAACCAGATCGGCGCCGTGGTCGGCGTCCAGCCGTTCGGCGGCGAGGGGCTGTCGGGGTCGGGCCCCAAGGCCGGCGGACCTCACTACCTGGCGCGGTTCGCAACCGAGCGCGTGCGCTCGACCGACATCACCGCCACGGGTGGCAACGTACAGCTTCTCGGCCTCCAGCCGGTCGACGAGTGATTGCCGTAGAATTACTGTCGACCCATCTTTACCGTCGGGGGCCCAACGCGGAGCGGGCCATGAGCAAGGACAAGAAGCAGGCCGAAAACGAGATCAAGCCGGCCAGCTCTGGCGAGCCCCATCCGGTTGCGCCACGAGAGCCCGGGAAAACTCCCGCGGCACGGGCATCCTCCTCCGGAGAGGTCGCCGACTTTCTGCTGCGCGTGAAGACGCTGGCGCCGCAAGCGGCGGCCGGCCGTGGCCGGCTGATCTTCGCCATGGACGCGACCATGAGCCGTCAGCCGACCTGGGACATGGCGCTGGCTTTGCAAGCCGACATGTTCCACGCGGTCAAGGAGATTGGCGGCCTCGATGTGCAGCTCGTCTACTTCCGCGGCACCGGCGAATGCAGGGCCTCCAAATGGGTCGGCAACCCCGACGCGCTCGCCAGTCTCATGACCACGGTGGAATGTCACGGCGGCTATACCCAGATCCGCAAGGTGCTCTCGCACGCGCGCCTTGAGGCGGAGAAGAAGAAGGTCAACGCGCTGGTCTACGTCGGCGATTGCATGGAGGAGGACGCGGATGATCTGTGCGGCCGCGCCGGCGAGCTGGCCCTGCATGGCGTTCCCATGTTCTTGTTCCAGGAGGGCCACGATGCGCGCGCAGAACGCACTTTTCGCGAGATTGCGCGCCTGACGAAGGGAGCATGGTGCAGGTTCGACCAAGGCTCGGCCGAGCAATTGCGCGACCTGCTGGCAGCCGTGGCCGTATATGCCGCCGGAGGACAGCGGGCTCTCGAGCAGCTGCAGCACCGCGGCGGCGAGCGCGGCGCACGGCGTCTGCTCACCGAGATGAAACGGACCTAGTGTGATGATCGAGAATCCGCCAGTGTTCGCGGCATGTTTCCGAGCAAATTTCGCGACCTGAACCACACTAGGATCATCTCTTGCTAGTGTCCTGTCGATCGCGAAGTTCGTTCAACGCTCGCCACAGAATCCGACGAGCTTCGCGGTCGGGACGCTAAGGCCGTTCATGCAATACTTCCTTCTCGGACTGGCAGCCCTCGCTTTCGCGCTCGTCATCGCGCAGGCTTTCGTCAAGGCCAACCCGGCAACGCTGGCGCAGCGGCTGCGCTCCGTCGCCGGCGTCGCGGCGCTGGCGGCCGCCGGCATCGCCCTGGTGCGAGGGGCTGCGGCCTATGCCTTTCCCCTCGCGATTTTGGGAAGCTGGCTGCTCTGGGGCCAGGGCGCTGCGCCTTGGACATGGCCCGGCAAGGGTAGCCGTGCCGGCGGGCAAACCTCGCGCGTGACCACTGATCACCTGGAGATGGAGCTCGATCACGACAGCGGCGCCATGCATGGCCGTATCCTGAAGGGCTTCTTCGCCGGGCGTGAGCTCGAGGACTTGAAGCCCGTCGAGCTCGCGCATCTCTGGCAGGATTGCCGTTTCAACGACCCGCAATCGGCGCAGCTCGTGGAGGCTTATCTCGACCGCATCCATCCGTCCTGGCGCGATGATCTGGCGCGCGGCGAGGCAGAGCAGTCGCAAGGACCGGACGGCAAGATGACGCCCGAGCAAGCGCTCGAAATCCTCGGTCTCACGGCTGGCGCCAGCGAAGAGGACATACGCCGCGCGCATCGCGAGCTGATGCTCAAGCTGCACCCGGACCGCGGTGGCTCCACCTATCTCGCCGCCAAAATCAACGAGGCCAAGGACGTGCTGCTCGACAGAGACGCGTGAGCGCAATTTGCAACGCAAAGCTATTCCGATCGAACGAATAAGACTGGGGAAACGGAGGGAAACATGAACTTGAACTCGCGTGCGCTCGTGGCCGAAGCCGTGGGCACGTTTGCGTGGGTGTCCGCCGTCTGCGGCGCGGCGTTGTTCTCGGCGCCGTCGGCAGGTCTAGTGGCTGTGGCCTTCGCAGTAGGCATCGCGGTGCTGGCGATGACCTACGCCGTCGGGCACATTTCAGGAGCCCATTTCAATCCTGCGGTCACCTTGGGACTGATCGCGGCCGGACGTTTCGACTCGGGCAGAGCCGTTCCCTACATCATCGCCCAATGTGTCGGCGGCATCGCCGCGGCCATCATCTTCTACATGATCCTCGGCGGCGCCATGGGCGGCGGCAGGTGGAACAACTTCACCGCCATCTCCAATACGTATGGCGGCACGGGCCAGTTCGGCCTCGGCGCCGTACTCCTGATCGAGATTGTCATTACAGCCCTGTTCCTGATCGTGTTCGTCGGCGCAACTTCGCGACGGGCGCCAAACGGCTTTGCGCCGATCGCGATCGGATTGGCGCTGACGCTGTTCCACCTTGTAACGATCCCCGTGTCCAACGCCTCTCTCAACCCGGCACGCAGCCTCGCCACCGCGGTGTTCGGCGGTGTGGGTGCACTGAGCCAGCTTTGGCTGTTCTGGGTCGCCCCCATACTCGGCGCCGTAATCGGCGGGGTCATCGGGCGCTATTTGCAGGACGAATAGGTCGCGGCATCAGCCAGTTGCAGGAGTCGGACTGACGCCTCTTGCCGTCGCCCACCACCAACCCCAGCTCGGGCGTGACCTTATTGACCCTATGCGGCATCGAGCTTGGTCCAGAGGCCTGCCGCACCTTGCTTTTCATATCGAACAATGCCATGTACCCGGCACTAGCGGGCGCAGGGGATCGCTTTCATTTGATCCATTTCCCCCTAAGCTCACGGCTTTTCCCGTTAGGCCCTTTGTGGCTCTCCCCTGCGCTCTGGTGGCCAACGCAACGTCAGCGGACGTTGTGAGAAACGTTGGCATGTGCAGGACAGACGGAGAAATTTCCTTTTGCAGACCGATAACTTCGCTGGGCTAGGGCTCAGCGCCAAAGTGCTCACCGCCATCGAGGCGGCGGGTTATTCCACCCCAACACCCATTCAGGCCCAGGCCATTCCAGTCGCCGTGACCGGCCGAGACGTTCTGGGCATCGCCCAGACGGGCACGGGCAAGACAGCCTCGTTCGTGCTGCCCATGATCACGCGCCTGGAGACGGGACGAGCCCGCGCGCGCATGCCGCGCTCGCTGATCCTGGCTCCGACCCGCGAGTTGGCCGCACAGGTGGCGCAAAGCTTCGAGAAATATGGCGTCAATCACAAGTTGACGCTGGCTCTGCTCATCGGCGGCGTCTCCTTCGACGATCAGTATCGCAAGCTCGATCGCGGCGTCGATGTGCTGATCGCCACACCGGGCCGGCTGCTCGACCATTTCCAGCGCGGCAAGCTGATGCTGATGGGGGTCGAGATCCTCGTCATCGATGAAGCCGACCGCATGCTGGACATGGGCTTCATTCCGGACATCGAGAAAATCTGCAAGCTGCTGCCGCCGCGTCGCCAGACATTGTTCTTCTCGGCGACCATGCCACCAGAGATCACGCGCCTCGTCGACCAGTTCCTGAAAGATCCGCTACGCATCGAGGTGGCGAAACCGGCCACGACGGCCAAGACCATCACACAGCGCTTCCGCTTCTGCGCCTCGGGCGAGGATTGGGCCAAGCGCGAGATGCTGCGCGAGCTCATTCGCGAGCTCGACGTCAAGAACGCCATCATCTTCTGTAATCGTAAGCGCGACGTAGCGATATTGCTCAAGTCCCTGCAGAAGCACGGCTTCAATGCCGGCGCCCTGCACGGCGACATGGACCAGATGAGCCGCACGGCAACTCTGGACTCCTTTCGCGAGGGGCGCATCACGCTGCTGGCGGCCAGCGACGTCGCCGCCCGCGGCCTCGACATCCCCGACGTTTCGCACATCTTCAACTTCGATGTGCCCTGGCAGGCCGACGACTACGTGCACCGTATCGGCCGCACCGGACGCGCCGGCAAGGAAGGCAACTCGGTTACGATCGTTACGGCCGATGACCTGAAATCTGTCTCCGCAATCGCCAAGCTGATCGACCTGGAAACGATCTGGATCGGCGATCCGCCGGATGACGAGACGATCGCGCTCAGCAAAACGCGGCGCGGACGCGGCCGGCGCCGCGGACCCGAGCGCCATGAGAGCAGCAGACCGGGCCGCACACACAGTCAGGGGCCAAGGCGCCATAAGGACCGCGGCGACGCGGTGCGTGCCCCCCGCCCGCAGGAGGCCGCGAACGGATCGCATGTCGCCCGGCGCGAGCGTGAGCCCGAGCGTCCGGCCGAACGGGTCGCACCGGCGCCGAGGCCCGAGGCCCGCGAGCATAAACCGCCACGCCGCCAGGACGACCGGCCGCCGCGCGAAGCCCGCGAGCCGCGCGAGCCACGCCCCGCCAATCAGAACCAGCCGCGGCGTGAGCGCGGAGACGGAGGGCAGCGGCAAGGCGAGCGCCAACCTGTCGGGCTCGGCGAGCACGTTCCCGCCTTTCTGCGGCGCCCGGTCAGGGTGGCTGGCCACTAAGCTCACCGCGTAGGAACAGAGCCGATGACCGCACGCGCCGCCCTTGCCGAGATTTGGTCGACAGGCGGCGGTGACCGGTCGGCGCTCGAGCGCGTGACGTTGACGGGGAACGAGCCGGCGTTGCCGTCCTCCTTCCGCATGGGGGCGGTCGCCCAAAGCAGCATCGCCGCAAGCGCATTGGCAGCCGCCGAAGTCTGGCGCTCGCGCACGGGTCAGGCACAGTCCGTCGCGGTCGACATGCGGCACGCGGTGGTTGAATTCCGCAGCGAACGCTACATGCGCGTGCCGGGCTTTTCCGAGCGCACGTGGGACACTATCGCCGGCCTCTATCGCACGGGCGACAGCCGCCGCGTGCGGCTGCACACCAACTTCCCACATCATCGCGACGGCATGCTGAAGCTGCTCGGCGCCGACTACACGCGCGAAGCCGTGCAAGAGAAGCTGAAGGGCTGGAAGGGCGAGGAGTTCGAGACCGCCGCCGCCGAAGCCGGTCTCGTTGCCACCATGACGCGATCGCCGGAGGAATGGGCCGCGCACGGCCAGGGCCAGGCGCTGTCGCGCTTGCCGCTGTTCGAGATCATCCGCATCGGCGACGCACCGCCCCGCGCTTGGCCAAAGAGCGGAGCCCGGCCGCTATCGGGCATCCGCGTGCTGGATTTGACGCGCGTCATTGCCGGTCCGGTCTGCGGACGCACGCTGGCGGCGCACGGCGGCGACGTGCTGCTGGTGGCGAGTCCCAAGCTTCCGTCGTTCCAGGGCCTGGTCATGGACACGGGACGCGGCAAGCTCTCGACCCATATCGATCTGACCGAAGCTTCCGGCCGCCAAACGCTCGAAGGGCTCATCAAAGGCGCGGATGTTTTCGTGCAGGGCTATCGACCCGGCGCCATCGCCAGCAAAGGCTTCTCGCCGGAGCAGGTTGCACAGATGGCACCCGGCATCGTCTGCGTGTCGCTGTCGGCCTATGGCCACGAGGGCCCATGGTCCGGGCGGCGCGGGTTCGACAGCCTCGTGCAGAACACGAACGGCCTCAACCATGCCGAGGGTGCAGCCGCCGGACTAGAGGGACCGAAAGAGCTGCCGTGCCAGGCGCTCGATCATGGCTCGGGCTATCTGCTCGCGGCCGGCGCCATGATGGCGCTCGAGCGTCAGCGCAAAGAGGGCGGCTCCTGGCTCGTGCGCGTATCGCTGGCGCAGACCGGCGCCTGGATCGCGGGTCTCGGCCGCATCGAGAACGGCTTCGCCTGCGCCGACCCGGGCTTCGATGATGTGCAGGATCTGCTGGAAACGACCGAGAGCGGCTTTGGTCCTATGACTGCGGTGAAGCATTCAGCGCGGATGTCCGCCACGCCCGTGACCTGGGACCGGCCGTCCGTGCCGCTCGGGACGCATCCTCCGCGGTGGCCGGATCGGCCGGCCTGATTTCAGCCTGCTCTCTTCTTCCCCGTTTTCGTCTTCCTGGACTTCGCGCCGGCAGCGCGCCGCGCCGCGCCGAGCGCTTTCATGGCCCAGGCCTGCATCTCCTCGGGATCATCGAACAGCCGCTCGGGCGCACGCCAATAGCTCACGAGGGATTTGCGCCCATCCTTGGTCTCGTAGCTGAAGGCTGGCATGTCTTCCGCCTCGAATTCGGCGCGCGTCGCCTCGTCGGCCTTGAAGTAGAGTGTGTCGTCGGCAATCGAGCGCGAACATGATGCCGTCGACGAAGACTCCGGCACCGCCGAACATACGCCGGATGGCAACGGGCCCCACGCTGCGCAGCTGGTCCTGCAGAAATTCGACGAAGCCCGTGCTGGCCGTCATGGCAAGACCGCCTGTACTAGAACGCGATCGTTTCGCATGGAAGCACTATCGCTTCCATGCGAAACGTGAATCGCACTCTAAACATATGGAATAGAGGCTTTCCGGTTAGGGTTGCAGCGCCGTTGCACCCTCTCCTGCGTTCCCGGAAAGCCGCGCGTCGTGCCGAAGGCACGCAGGGCGCGCGGCTTATCCGGGATCTTTCGCGATGCCGCATTTTTCCAACTCGCCGTTCGAGACATCAGCGTGAAAGGCCCCGGCTCATGCGCGCCGTCGCGGCGCAGTCGCGCTCCGCGCGGACGGCGCATCGTGCCGAAGGCGCGTCTTCGACGCGATGGCCGGGGACGCAGGATTGGACTCTATCCCGCGAGATGATTCAGCCAAGAACAGAAAGACGCTAGCAACTTGGTGCGTCATATGTTTGGTCCGCTCTGGCCCCATGATTGGATGTCAGCGCGACCGATAGCAACGTCGCAGAAGTGCCAGAAGCGGTCGGTCGGCTTCGCTCCGCTGGTGCACCGCACACAGAAGTCGACGCCAATCGGGCGCCGAACGAAGATGGGACTGCCGTCGCGGACGACTGTCCTCGGAAACCTCCGCGCGCACGACCAGAACATGGCTCGGCAATGTCATGAGCTCCTCCTTCGCGTCGCCCTTCGAACGGAACGCAAGCTCTCCGGTCGACGGAGGTCGGTGGCGAGGCCGGCATCTACTCGAGCTTGATGTTGGCCACCTTGATGAGCTCGCTCGTGGCCTTCATTTCGGCTTCCCGGAAGGCCAGCAGCTCTGCGTGCGTCGAGGTGACCGGCAGCATGCCGACGGGCAGCAAACGGGTCGACGTCTCGGGAAGTTTCGCGATCTCGGTCACCTTGGCGTGAAGGGCATCGACGATGGGCTGTGGCAGTCCCGCGGGAGCCCAGATGCAGAACCACAGCGGCACGTCGGAATTGGGATAGCCGGCCTCGGTGAGCGTCGGCGCATCGGGGAAATCAGGGCTGCGGGTGCCATGATTGACGCAGAGCATGTGGACTTTGCCGGCCTTGGCGGATGGATTGTTGGTCGGATCGTTCGCAACCTGAAGGGTTCCAGCGAGAAGGTCATTCAAGACCTCAGCGCCGCCGCGATAGGGCACGTGCAGAAAATTGATGCCGGCCCGATGCGCCAGCGTCTCCATGCGCATATGGCCACTGGTGCCCGCCCCGGGTGTGCCGAACGACAGCTTGCCGGGATTGGCCCTGGCATAGTCGACGAGCTCCTTCATCGACTTCAGGCCGGTGCTCGGATGCACGCAAAAGCCGGTTACGCCATCACCGACACGCACGACGGGATGGAGCGATTTCGGATCATAGGGCACCTTACGCAGGAGCGGCAGGTTGACAGTCGACGAGTTCGAGGAGAGCAGCAGCGTGTAGCCGTCGGGCGCGGATTTGGCCATGGCTTCCGTGCCGATCGTGCCGGAGGCGCCGCCCCGGTTCTCGACCACGAATTGCTGGCCGAAGGCCTGGCCGAGCTTCTCGGCCCAGTAGCGGGCGAGGTTGTCGGTTCCGCCGCCGGCAGCAAACGGAACGATCATCTTCACAGGCTTGCTGGGCCAGGGGGTCTGCGCTCCAACAACAGCCGGGAACGTCGAAAGACTGGCGCCGGCACCGCCGACGAGTTTCAGAAATGTGCGCCGTCGCATGCTGCTTCATCCTCCCGTTTCATTGTTGTCTGGACGCAGCATGGAAGAGGTGGGAGGCCGCCGTCAACGTCGGTGGGCACTTCATGTCGCGCCCTTGAAGTCGGGGCGTCGATGATTGGTCTCTGGCAACCTCGACGATTGGGCAGGCGCACGGGTGTCCGCTGTCGGAGGGCAAGGGGAGGCGTCGTATCGATCGTCGTGGCACCAATGGGGCTCAGCCTGCAACGGCAGCTCTCTCCGCGGGGCGTTCGACGGTGGGCCACGGATGCTGCAAGTGCTCAGGGCAGGTCAGGGTCAAACTCGGCAGAGCTCGGCGTTCGAGCCTGTGTCCCTTTGTCCCCCGAAAGCGGACCTTACGGAGCAATTGGTATCTGACATCGTCTATGTTGCTCAGGCTGAACCACGAGCATGTCGTATTGGAATGGAGACTTGAGCAACATCATGGCTGAAGCGACGCGGACGTGGAGATTGGAAGGCTTCGCACCCGCACGACGACTTCGCGCGAACATTCAAGGGAGACGGCATTGCCTGGAACAGTCGCTTTCCGAGCCGCGACAATGCTGACGCTCTGGTGCGTCGTACGTGCCCTGACGGCTGATGCATGGGCCGCACCTCTGGAGCACGTGGAGTTTGAAAGCGCCTCTCAACGCCTCGTCTCGGGCGAGCTCATTGCGGGCGACCGCATACAGGGCTATCTGGCCAAGCCCGATGGCGCAGGCCCGTTTCCCGCCGTCATCGGATTGCACGGCTGTGCCGGGATGCACGAGGCGACAAAGCAAAAGTTGACCGATGGACTTGTCGCCCGCGGCTATGTCGTGCTGCTCGTCGACAGCTATGCTACGCGTGGCATCGATCACGCCTGCACATCAGCCGCGTTTGCCACCTTCCTCAGGCGCAGGCCGGATGCCTACGGGGCCCTCGTCTTCTTGGCTCGCCAAACATTCGTCGATCCACAGCGTGTGGCTGCGATCGGCTTCTCGGCTGGCGCTTGGGTTACCCTCTCGGCGGCCGAGCCCAATGCGTTCGAACCGTTCGTCCCTCCAAGCAACTTGAGGTTCCGGGCGGCGGCTGCGTTCTATCCTCCATGTAAGCAGGCAGTGGCGCGTCCGGGGATACCCACGCTCATCTTCATTGGGGCCCTCGACGCTTGGACGCCGGCGGCAGACTGCTCCAATAAAATCGCCAACTGGGGCAACGACGGGCCGCCAGTCGAGCTCGTTGTCCATCCTGGCGCGTATCATGGATTCTATTACCCGCACCTCCAGCCCGGCAGGACCATGTTTGGTCACTGGCTGGAATTCAACGGCGAGGCGGCAGACAATGCAGCTCACCGCCTGCACCAGTTTCTCGATCGCCACCTCAACTGAAGGCATGCCGATAGCGGCAACGGAAACGGCAGAACTCTGCGGTTCGAGCCTGTGTCCCTCACGCCCTAGAACGAGCTGCCCGGCTGGCTCAGAAACTCCAGCTCCTCGGGTGTCGAGGTTCGCCCGAGGATGTCATTGCGATGCGGAAAGCGGCCGAAACGGTCGATGATGACTTTGTGCGCCTCGGCGTAGCGGGTGAGCTCCGGGTCGTCGAGTTGAGCAAAGAGCGAAACGCATTGCTGCTGCGCGGCGGCATCCTCGCAGTGCTCGAACGGCAAGTAGAGAAACAGCCGCTCGTTCTTGCTCATGGACCTGTCAAAGCCCTGCGCAACCGCGTGTTTCGCCAGGCCGAGCGCGATAGGATCGGTGGCGAACGCATGCGGCGTGCCGCGAAAGATGTTGCGCGGAAACTGATCGAGGACGATGACGGCGGCGAGCGCCGCGCTTGCATCCTCGCGCGTCTCGGGCGGCAGCTCACGTGCCAGTTGCTCGTGAATAACAAGCCCGCGCTCGCGGATCAGCGCGTCGGTCGCGTCCGACTTTGTGAACCAAGCTTTGGGATCGATCTCACGGAACCAGAGGTCGAGAACCGTCTCGCTCCATCCCATGCGTCCGCGGGCCGCCACGGCAGAGCCTCAGACCTTCAGCGCCTCGAGCTTGTCCTTGGACGCCGGCATGAGGTTGACGCTCTCGCCGCAGCCGCAAGAGCTCTGCTGGTTGGGATTGTTGAAAACGAACTGGGCGGCGAGCTTGTCGACCTTGTAATCCATCTCGGTGCCGAGCAGATACAGCACAGCCTGCGGATCGATGATCACGCGCGCGCCGTCCCGCTCGACCACCTCGTCGAACTTGCCGGCGGACTCGGCCCAGTCCAGCGTGTACTCCATGCCGGCGCAGCCGCCCTTCTTGACGCCGATCTTGAGACCGGCATCGCCTGCTCCCTTCGAGGCCATGATGGCTTTGACCCGCGCAACGGCAGCATCCGTCAGCGTCAGAACTTGCGGGCGCGGTCTCGGGTTGCTCATGCTTCTCACATCCAGCCGTTCAAGGTCGTTGGATGCCCTCAATATAGCGCGATTTGCCGGAATTTCGAGACGGCAAAAGCCGCAGCTTCCAACTATCTTTTGGAATTAGAACATGTTGAGAGCGAGCCGGGCCTCGTCGCTCATGCGGCTCTGGTCCCAGGGCGGATCGAAAGTGAGATTGACCGTCACCTGACCGACGCCGGCCACCGACGCGACCGCGTTTTCCACCCACGTCGGCATTTCCCCGGCCACCGGGCAGCCCGGCGCCGTCAGGGTCATGTCGACGGTCACATCGCGCTCGTCGGAAATGTCGATCTTGTAGATCAGCCCTAGCTCGTAGATGTCGGCGGGGATTTCCGGGTCATAGACGGTCTTCAGCGCCGCCACGATATCCGCGGTCATCTGCTCGAGCTGTTCCTTGGACAAGCTCGACCCGTCGACCGGCGTGCCGCCCTCGCGCACCGACAACGGCACGTCGCGCGCGTTCTCGGTCGCGCTAGGCGTCATCACATCCCGTTCTCCCGGTTTGCCGTCCATCGTCATTCACATCACGCGAAGAACTCATGCGCCTTGACCAGCGCCTCAGCCAGCGCATCCACATCTGCCTTGGTATTATACATGGCAAACGACGCCCGGCACGTCGCCGTCACGCCGAGCCGCTCCATCAGGGGCTGCGCGCAGTGGTGGCCTGCCCGCACGGCCACACCGGACCGGTCGATGATAGTCGAGATGTCGTGCGGGTGCAGGCCATCGATGGTGAACGATACGATCGCCCCTTTGCCTTTGGCGTGCCCATAGATTTTCAGCCAGTTGAGCTCACCGAGACGTCTGTGGGCGTACTCCTTCAGCTCCGCCTCGTGCGCCGCGATCCTGTCACGCCCGACCTGCATCATGTAGTTCAGCGCAGCACCGAGGCCGATGGCCTGCACGATCGGCGGCGTGCCGGCCTCGAACTTATGCGGCGGCTTGCCGTAGGTGATGCGGTCGGTGTGCACGCTCTCGATCATGTCGCCGCCGCCCTGGTAAGGCTGCATAGCCTCGAGATGCTGCTTCTTGGCATAGAGGATGCCGATCCCGGTCGGCCCGTACACCTTGTGTCCGGTGAAAGCGTAGAAGTCGCAATCGAGGTCCTGCACGTCGACCGGCATGTGCACGGCTGCCTGCGCGCCATCGACCAGCACCGGAATGCCACGTGCATGCGCGATGCGCACAACCTCCTTGATCGGCACCACCGTGCCCAGCACGTTCGACATATGGGTCAACGCCACGATCTTGGTTCTCGGCGTCAGCAGGCGCTCGAACTCGTCGAGCAGGAACTCGCCGTCGTCCGAGATCGGCGCCCACTTCAGCACGCAGCCCTTGCGCTCGCGCAGGAAGTGCCACGGCACGATGTTGGAGTGATGCTCCATGATGGAGAGCACGATCTCGTCGCCCGTCTGGAGCGTGGCGCCGAACGAGCTGGCGACGAGGTTGACGCCGTCGGTCAGATTGCGCGTGAAGATGATCTCTTCCTCGTGCCGTGAATTGAGGAAGCGGCGGGCGATGGCGCGGGCCTCCTCGTATTTCGCGGTCGCCGCATTGGACAGGAAATGCAGGCCGCGATGCACGTTGGCATATTCGAACTTGTAGACGTGCTCCATGGCATCGAGCACCGAGCGCGGCTTCTGCGCGGATGCGCCGTTGTCGAGGTATACGAGCGGCTTTCCGTAAACCTCGCGGAAGAGGATCGGGAAGTCCGTGCGGATGCGCTCGACATCGAACGCACCCGATACGGCCGACCGTGAGTTTGCAGTTTCCATCATCGACATGACACTGATAACCCTGATCGTCAGGCAGCAGCGAGCCACTGTCGGGCGATGCCCATCAGCGCGCCGCGCACGTCCTCATTCTCGACCTTGTCGATCGCCTCGGCCACGAAGCTCTCGATCAGTATGGCGCGCGCCTCGTCCTTCGGAATGCCGCGCGACTGCAGATAGAACAGCAGGTCCGGATCGATCTCCGCGCAGGTGCTGCCGTGGCCGCAAACGACATCGTCGGCGTGGATTTCCAGCTCGGGCTTGGAATCGAACTCGGCATCTTCGGACAGCATCAGAACTTGCGCCATCTGTTTGCCGTCGGTCTTTTGCGCGTGTGGCCGCACGACAACCTTGCCCTGGAATACACCGCGTGCGCGGCCATCCAGCACGCCCTTGAACAGCTCCCGGCTCTCGCAGCCGGGCACCGCATGATCGATCACCAGGGTCGTGTCGATATGATCGGAGCCGCGGCCGAGGAAAACGCCGGACGCATCCAGCTTGGCATCCTCACCGGTAAAGGTCGCAAACAGCTGGTTGCGCGCGAGGCTGGCACCGGCGGTGAGTTGGAAAACATTGTAGGTGGCGTCCTTGCCGACCTTCGCGATCCAGGTCGACAGATGTGTCGAACTCGCCCGTGTCGGCGACGCACTTGATATGCGTAACCGCAGCCCCCTCGCCGATGCTGAGGTCCGTCACGGCGTTGTCCTGGCGTCTCGCGGCAGCTCCCGGCAAAGCCACGTGCGCTTCGATCAGCGTCAGCTGCGCACCGGCTTCCACGCTGATGATATTGCGCGTAGTGACCGCGTTGGACGCGGCTCCTGTGCGGGCGAAGACCAGCATGGCTGGACGCACCGGAGCCTCGCCCGGCTCCACTTTCAGCAGCACGCCATCGGTCATGAATGCGACATTCAGCGCGCGCACCGAATCCTCGCTGGTCAGCGCCTTGGCGTCGAACTTGCCCTGCAGCCACGCGGGTGCCGTCGCAAGCGTCTCGGCCATCGTCTTGAACTCGACACCGTTATGCAGCCCGTCTGTGCACGAAAGGTCCGCACGGAACGTCCCATCGACGAACACCAGTCGGTCCGCATGGAGCACGGCCAGATGGCCTAGCGCTGCTTCGAGCTCGCCCGCGGACACTGCGCCCGTGGCGACCACAGCCGGCGGAAACGCCTCGCGCAGCCGTTCGCGCAGATCAGTGTATTTCCACTCCTCGATGCGCCGATGCGGCAGGCCCAGCGTCTCGAACGCACCGATGGCCTTCTTGCGCAGCTCCTTCACCCAGCCGGCGCCCGGCAGGCGTGCTGCCACAGCCTCGAACTGTTCGCCGAGCGCTGCCTCGGCTTTCGTCTTCATGATCGCCACGTTCATCTTGTCACCTTGCGGCGTTGGCTCGCCGCGTCGATTGCCTCAAACTCTCGGCCTGGCCTCGGAACCCTTCGCCCTGAATCCCGCATAGCCGGCCTTCTCCAACTCCAGCGCCAGGTCCTTGCCGCCCGACCGCTGGATGCGGCCGTCGGCCAGCACGTGGACTTTGTCGGGCACGATGTGGTCGAGCAGCCGCTGATAGTGCGTGATCACCAGCATGGCGCGATCCTTCGATCGCAGCTTGTTGGCGCCCTCCGAGACGATGCGGATGGCATCGATGTCGAGACCTGAATCTGTTTCGTCGAGCACGCACAGCGTCGGCTCGAGCATCGCCATCTGCAGGATCTCCATGCGCTTCTTCTCGCCGCCGGAGAAGCCCACATTCAGCGGACGCTTCAGCATGTCGTCGGCGATCTGAAGCTCGGCCGCCTTGGCGCGAATGAGCTTCAGGAACTGCGGCGTCGTGAGCTCTGTCTCGCCGCGCTTCCTGCGCACCGCATTGAGCGAGGAGCGCAGGAACGTCATGGTCGCCACGCCGGGAATTTCCAGCGGATACTGGAAGGCGAGAAATACGCCTCTCGCCGCGCGCTCGTCGGGCGCGAGCCCCAGCAGCGACTCTCCGTTCCACAGAATCTCGCCTTCGGTGACCTGGTAGTCGTCGCGACCCGCCAGCACGTAGGCGAGCGTCGACTTGCCGGAGCCGTTGGGACCCATGATGGCGTGCACTTCGCCTTTGGGTACGGCAAGGCTGATGCCTTTGAGGATCTCAGTGCCGTCCTCAACCACTTTCACGTGCAGGTTCTTGATCTCGAGCATTCCAGTTTCAGTCCTCAACTCGCAAACAACTTCCCGCTTCGCCGAAGCTCGACACCCCGGCGCAACCATCCCTTCAGTGCTGGTGCGGCAGCTCGCGCCGCGACCGATCAGAGGTCTCTCAGGTGGGAGAGCCCATGAACTCGATCTCGGACGGGTAGAGCACGCCAAGCCAATCGCACTTGTCAGGCGCACGCTGGCCGAATTCGACCAGGAAGGCTTTGCCTTCGTCGAGCGTCTCCAGCACGGTGACTACCGAACCCTGGCGCAGCGCGATGCCCTTGCGTTTGTTGGAGAGCGCATTGCGCCTGAGACATTCGCCCTCGTCGATCTCGCGCAGAAGTTTCGCTGTCATCATCGCCTCGCCAAAACCCGCCGCATCGCTCATGCTGCTTCTCCTCCACCTAGAACCCGCTTCGAAAGATGCGGGCCCTTGTCTCTCTCCCATCGCGGTGCAGGTTTGGTCTCCTGCACGTCGGCGCCAAGCCCCACCGCTCCTGCGCCTTATGTGACCCGGCCCCCGCCGGGCGCCCGATCCTACACGCGATCAATTCCCATGGCATGCCCATAAGTGCAGCATGCATCGGAACTTTTGCGGTGCACATGCTGCACTGCATCAGCCAACTGAGCCTTCCAGGCTGATGCCGATCAGCTTCTGCGTCTCAGCCATGAATTCCATTGGCAACTGCTGCAGAACATCGCGCACGAAGCCGTTTACAATCAGTGCCACCGCCTCCTCTGCCGACAGCCCGCGCTGCAGGCAGTAGAACAGTTTGTCGTCGGAGATCTTGGACGTCGTGGCCTCATGCTCGAAATGCGCACTCGCGTTCTTGGCCTCGATATATGGCACGGTGTGGGCGCCGCACTTGTCGCCGATTAGAAGGCTGTCGCAATTGGTGAAATTGCGCGCCCCTGCCGCCCTGCGATGGGCCGAGACCAGCCCGCGATAGGTGTTTTGCGAGTGTCCAGCCGCGATTCCCTTGGAGATGATTCGGCTCGATGTATTGCGGCCGAGGTGCAGCATCTTGGTGCCGCTGTCGACCTGCTGATAGCCGTTGGAAACGGCAATCGAGTAGAACTCGCCGCGCGAATTGTCGCCGCGCAGGATGCAGCTCGGATACTTCCAGGTGATGGCCGAGCCGGTCTCGACCTGGGTCCATGAGATCTTGGAGTTGCGGCCGCGGCAGTCCCCACGCTTGGTCACGAAGTTGTAGATGCCGCCCTTGCCGTTCTTGTCGCCAGGATACCAGTTCTGCACGGTCGAGTACTTGATCTCGGCATCGTCCAGCGCGATGAGCTCGACCACGGCCGCATGCAGCTGGTTCTCGTCGCGCATCGGCGCCGTGCAGCCCTCGAGATAGGACACATAGGCGCCCTTGTCGGCAATGATCAGCGTGCGCTCGAACTGGCCGGTCTCCTTCTCGTTGATGCGGAAGTAGGTCGACAGCTCCATCGGACAACGCACACCTTCCGGCACGTAGACGAACGAGCCGTCGGAGAACACCGCGGAGTTGAGCGAAGCGTAGAAATTGTCGGACTGCGGCACGACCGAGCCCAGATACTTGCGCACCAGCTCGGGATGATTGCGCAGCGCCTCGGAGATCGAGCAGAAGATCACGCCGGCCTTGGCCAGCTCATCCTTGAAGGTCGTGACCACGGACACGCTGTCGAAGACGGCATCGACCGCCACCCGCGCGTCCTTGACCCCAGCCAGCAACGCCTGCTCCTTCAGCGGAATGCCGAGCTTCGCATAGGTCTTCAGCAACTCGGGATCGACCTCGTCGAGACTCTTGGGCCCCTCGGTCGATTTCGGCGCCGAGTAGTAATAGAGATTCTGAAAATCGATCTTCGGATAGGAGACTCGCGCCCAGGTCGGCTCAGGCATCGCCTTCCAGCGCCGGTAAGCCTCCAGCCGCCACTCGAGCATCCACTCCGGCTCGCCCTTCTTTCCCGAGATGAAGCGGACGATATCCTCATTCAGGCCCCTCGGAGCCTTGACGCTCTCGATGGCCGTCTCGAAGCCGTACTTGTACTTGTCGACGTCGATCTGCTTGACCTGATCGATCGTCTGTTGGACAGCCGCCATTCTCAAACCTCTTCCAGCATTCTGTCGCCGACGCGCCGGACGCCCTCCGGCAATTCGCTGCTGCGAGCGCGCTTTTCAAACGCGCGAGCTGCGCCAATTTCGCCCCATGCCCGTAACAACCGCCGGATGTCACGCACATTGGTCGTGGGACCGATACTTATCCTGACTGCGCTGCGCGCAATGTCGGCCGGCAGGTTCATTGCGGCCAGCACATGGCTAGGTCCGACCTTGCCGGACGAGCACGCCGACCCGGCGCTCACGGCGATGCCAGCCAGATCGAGCTTGATGACCAGCGTCTCAGCCGCCTTGCCCGGCCAGGCTACGCACGTCGTATTCGGCAGACGCTCCACCGACTGTCCGATTATCACCGCCTCCGGTGTCAGGCGCCGGAGGCTGCGCTCGAGGTGATCGCGCTGCGCGGCAACGCGCTGCGCCTCCTTCACATCCGAGAGAGCTGCACTCGCGGCAGCGCCGAATCCGGCGATGGCTGCGACGTTCTCCGTGCCGGCGCGGCGGCGGCGCTCCTGGCCGCCGCCGGTCACGAATGCCGGTATCTCCGTGCCTTCACGCACCACCAACGCGCCGACGCCCTTCGGCCCGCCGAGCTTGTGAGAGGACAAGGACAGCAGGTCGACGTCGAGCGCGGCGAAATCCACCGGCACGCGGCCTGCGGCCTGCGCAGCGTCAGTATGCACCGACACACCGTGCTCACGCGCCAGCGCCGCCGTCGCGGCGACCGGTTGGATGATGCCAGTCTCGTTGTTCGCCATCTGCAGGCTCACGAGCGTGCGACCGCTTGCGCCCGAATGTCCCGGCATGCCACTGGCTACGACTTCCGTCTGCGTAATGCCCTGGTGGGAAACTGGGATGCGCACAATCCGCGCACCTGATGCGCGCGCCGGCGCCAGCACGCTGTCGTGCTCGATGTCCGATACGAAGATGATGTCCCAGCCCGCAGCCAGCGCCCAGTTGTTGGCCTCGGTGGCGCCGCTGGTGAAGATCACCTCGGCTGGCCTGGCGCCGACCAGTGCCGCTACGCGCTCACGCGCCTCCTCGACGAGAGCACGCACTCGCCGGCCTTCCGCATGCACCGATGACGGGTTTCCCGTCAGATCGAGCGCAGCGACCATGGCCGCCCGCGCCTCGCGCCGAAGCGGCGCCGACGCGTTCCAATCCAGGTATGTGCGCACCGCCTTCATTCCGCAGTCAGCTCCACCGCCGGAGACCGCCGATTGCGCTCTGACACACCTTGGAGCACATCCCTCAGGGTGACCTGCGATAGAAATTCGCCGATATGCTCGCCCAGCGCGTCCCACAGCCCGTGCGTCAGGCAACGATGGCCGGGAATGCAGGGCGCCCCGCTCTCCCCGGCACAGCGGGTCATGCGCGTGCCTTCCTCGACCGCCGCCATGACCTCGGCGACGCTGATCTCGGCCGGCGGCCGAGCCAAACGGTAGCCGCCGGTACGGCCGCGCTCGCTGATCACCAGCTCGGCGCGCCGCAGGCGCAGAAAGAGCTGTTCCAGATAGGCGAGAGAAATATGCTGGCGGTCGGCTATGGCCGATAGCGGTACCGAGCCATCAGCGCCATGCTTGGCAAGATCTGCCATGGCCATGACTGCATAACGACCTCTGGTGTTCAGCTCCAACGCCCTGCTCCGTACGCTGCAGCCGCGAAAGACTGCGGCACGCCTGCAATACTTCTTGCATTGGCCACCCTTGGACGTGCTATGAACCCCGGCGAAACGGCTGGGTGGCCAGCTCCGTTTCGAACCGTTCTAAGTTTCCGCCTGTATATGGAAATTCCGAGCGAGCGAGTCAAGTATTTTCGCCGCTCAAACTCTCTCGGCAACGGCCGAGCCCGGTCGGTCAACCGATGAAGGCGCCCCAATCCAAATGCCCGAGCTCATCATCAACGGCCCCGCGGGCCGCATCGAGGCCCGCTATCACCATGAAGGCAAGAACGACAGCCCCGTCGCGCTGATCCTGCACCCCCATCCGCAATTCGGGGGTACCATGAACAATCAGATCGTCTACCACCTCTATTACACGTTTACCGAGCGCGGCTTCTCGACGTTGCGCTTCAACTTCCGGGGCGTCGGCCGCAGCCAAGGCTATTTCGACAACGGTCCGGGCGAGCTGGCGGACGCGGCCTCGGCGCTCGACTGGCTGCAGATGCACAATCCGGACGCGCGCTCGTGCTGGATCGCCGGCGTCTCGTTCGGCACCTGGATCGCCATGCAGCTCCTCATGCGACGCCCCGAGATCGACGGCTTCATTTGCATCGCGCCGCCGGCAAACCTTTACGACTATTCGTTCCTCGCGCCCTGCCCCTCCTCCGGCCTGCTCATCAGCGGCGAGAGAGATCGGGTCGTGCCGTCACAGTCGGTCGCCGAGCTTGCGGTCAAGACCAAGGCGCAGAAGGGCATCAAGATCGAGCACACCATCATCCCAACCGCCAACCACTTCTTCGAAGGCAAGCACGACGACTTGAAACAGCTCGTGGGCGCTTACGTCGACAGGCGCATGGTGGAGATCGAGGCCGCACGCAAGGAAGCCGAGTGAGCCTCTAGTATGATGATCGAGAAATTCGCCTGCGCTCTCAGCATCCACCTGGTGCGAATTTCTCGATCTGAATCACACTAAAATCATAGTTTTGCTAGTGTCCTTTTGATCGCGAAGTTCGTTGAGAGCACGCGGCAAACTCTGGCGAACTTCGCGATCAAAAGGACACTTAGCCCGACCGTGCGAGCAGACCTCCGGTCATCGGTCTCGGCGCGCCGGTGGTGCCGGGATACGTGATCGGCAACCCCTTGAGCGAGCGCACGGCCAGGTAGGCCCACGCCTCCGCCTCGACGCCGTCCCCGTTCACGCCGATCGCTTCCGACGGGACGACCGCGTTCTCGACGCAGGCCGCGATCATGCTCATCAGAGTCTTGTTCTTGCGTCCGCCGCCGCACACCACCCAGAGCGCCGGCTGCTCGGGAAAATGCGCCCGCGCCGCCGCGACGGCCGCAGCCGTGAATGCCGTCAAGGTCGCGGCCCCGTCCGGAACCGAAAGACGATCCACGAGATCGAGCTGGAACGCGTTGCGGTCGAGGGACTTGGGCGGCGGCTCTCCGAAGTAGGAGTGGCGAAGATACTGGGTGACGTAGTCGTCATGCACGCGGCCTTCGGCGGCAAGGCGGCCGCCCTCATCGCGCGGCTGACCGCACTTTCGCAGCACCCAGTCGTCGATCATGGCATTGCCTGGGCCGGTGTCGAAGGCCAACAGCTCGCCGTCGCGGCCGACCCAGGTCACATTGCCGACGCCGCCGAGATTGAGGAAGGCGGCTGGCCGCTGCGGCAGCTTGGCGGCCAGCGCACGATGATAGACCGGAGCCAGCGGTGCCCCCTCTCCGCCCGCCTCCATATCGGCAGCGCGCAGATCATAGACCACGTCGATGCCGACTTTGTTTGCCAGCATCGGCCCATCTCCGAGCTGAACAGTCAGCCCTGCGCCCGGCACATGCAGCACCGTCTGGCCGTGAAAGCCGATGGCGTCGACCGCCAGCGGCTGCAGCATGTGATCGCCCATGAAGCGCAGGACGGCCTCGGCATGCTGCTCGGTCAGCTCGCGCTCCACCTCGGCGAGACATCCGGGCCTGGCGCGGCGATCGGCCAGCCCGGAAGCATCGGCGACAGCCCGCGCGAGCTTGGTGCGAAACTCGGGCGCGTAAACGGTCGACGCAGAGAGCCCGCGCTTGATGATTTCCTCACCATCGGTCTCCAGCAGCGCCACATCGATGCCGTCCATGGACGTGCCGCTCATGAGGCCTATTGCGCGCATCACCTTGCTCATGGTGCCTGTCCCGTGCAATTTGCCACGGCCTCATCGGGCAAGACTCGCGGCGTCGTCTCGTGGAACTCGAGCCCGGTCACACTAGACAGCGCCCCTGGGCGGCGCAAACCCGAACCTGATAGTCATGGCCAAATTCAAATCGGATTTTCTGAACGTTCTCGACGAGCGCGGCTTCATCCACCAGTGCTCCGATTTCGCTGGCCTCGACGCGCTGGCGGCCAAGCGCGGCGTCATAGCCTACGTCGGCTACGACTGCACGGCGCCGTCGCTGCACATCGGCAATCTCATCTCGATCATGATGCTGTACTGGTTGCAGGTGTCCGGCAACAAGCCCATCACGCTGATGGGCGGCGGCACCACGCGCGTCGGCGATCCCTCGGGCAAGGACGAGACGCGCGCCATCCGCCCGATCGAGGAGATCGAGCGCAACAAGGAGAGCATCAAGCAGGTCTTTGCCAAGGTGCTGATATTCGGCGCCGGCAAAGCCGACGCGGTTATGCTCGACAATGACGAGTGGCTGACGCAGCTCAACTACATCGAGATGCTGCGCGACATCGGCCGGCACTTCTCGGTCAACCGCATGTTGACATTGGAGTCCGTCAAGATGCGACTCGAGCGCGAGCAGGAGATGTCGTTCATCGAGTTCAACTACCAGATCCTGCAGGCCTACGATTTCGTCGAGCTGGCGCGGCGAACGGGCTGCAATCTGCAGATGGGCGGCTCGGATCAATGGGGCAACATCGTCACCGGTGTCGATCTCGGGCGGCGCATGGGCACGCACCAGCTCTATGCTCTGACGACGCCGCTGCTGACCACCTCTTCCGGCGCCAAGATGGGCAAGACCGCAGCCGGCGCAGTTTGGCTCAACGAGGACCAGATGTCCGCCTATGACTACTGGCAGTTCTGGCGCAACACCGAGGATGCCGACGTCGGACGCTTCCTCAAGCTGTTCACGACACTGCCGATGGGCGAGATCGAGCGAACTCGCCGCGCTCCAGGGTGCTGAGATCAACGAGGCCAAGAAGGTGCTGGCAACCGAGGCGACCGCACTCATCCGCGGTCGTGCCAGCGCCGAGGCTGCAGCCGCGACAGCGGCGACCACCTTCGAGCAGGGCGGCCTGGGAGCCGGCCTGCCGACGGTCGAGATCAAGCGCGGCGATCTTGAGGCCGGCATCGGCGTGCTCGCCGCTTTCGTGAGCGCAGGCTTGGCTGCGTCCAACGGCGAGGCGCGCCGGCATATCGAAGGCGGCGGACTGCGCGTGAACGATGCGCCCGTGTCCGACGTCAGGGCTCGCATCTCGGGCAGTGATGTAACACAGGAGGGCGTCATCAAACTCTCGCTCGGCCGCAAGCGCCACGTGCTGCTCAAGCCGATTTAACGAGGATGCCGCTACTTCACGCGGCGAGAGGGAGCCGTGGTCTCCGATGACCAGCCGCCGAGCGCCTCGCCGTCGACGCGCGGACCGTCTTGTGATGCCCCGCCGTCCGTCGGCGGGCTCGCACGGACCTGGGGTCCCGATGCTTTGCTCCCTTTCGTCTGGGGCCGCTCTTCGCGCGGGGTGATGCGTGGGTTCTCGGGCGCCATCTGGAAGATTTCGCGAAAGATGCCCGGCATGACGAAGGACAGCGGATTGACAATGACTTGCGGCTCCGCCATCGGCCCTTCGATAGCGAACGTGATGCCGAGCACGCCCTCTCCGCGCGGTCCCGTCAGCAGCGGCCCGAGCAGCGGAATCGGCGCGAAGCTGCGGTTGAGCTCGGAGAGTGGCACATACGTGCCGCCGAGCTGAACGCGCTGGCTCTTGTAGTCGATCTTGCCGCGCACGGTGGCGCCGACCAGCGGCCCGGTGACATGCGCATTGTCGAGCACGAGCTGGCCGTTGCCCATGGAGAAGGGCGCGCGCAGACGCTCGAACTCGAACTGCTCGCGCACCACACGCTTGGCTTGCGCGCGCCCGCCGCCATCGATGGCAGGACGGCCTCCATCGGGTGTCTGCAGCACCTCGCTGACGATCGGATCGCCGAGCACCCGGAAGTTGCGGATGGTCAATACTCCGGTCTTCTCAGCCACACCCTTGCCATCCAGGTTGAGCTCCAGCTCGGCGACGCCATCAATCATGTTGGGATAGAAGCCGATCAGCTTGAGGGCCTGCCCGGCATCGGATGTGTCGGCGACAAAGAGGCGGGGCTTGCCGGGCTCCTGCCGCAACCTCGCGCTCAACGGTTTGCCGCCGTCGAGGGTGCCGCGGAGGTCGAGCATCGTGAGCTGCTCGGCCCGCTTCTGCATCCTGAGCTTGACGCTACGTAGTGCGATGTCGGAAGCGCCGAGCACGGCGCCGATCTCCGCCGTCAGATCGAGACCCGGCCGGTCCTTCGCCTGCACTTGACTGTCGGTGAGCTGCCCGAAGGTGATCAGCGTCCGGAATAGCTCGTTGCCGTCGTAGACTTTCCCTTGCGCCTTGACATCCCATACCCGCCCGGGGCGCAAGACGCCTCGCACGTCGAGGTTGGTGACCACGTTCAGCGAGAAGCCGGGAAAGTGATATTCTTTGGCGTGGTTGTCGGGTCCGAGGCCGACCCAGCCATCGATCGCAATGTTCTCGCCCAACAGCCGGAAGTTCCGCAGCTCGGTCTTGTGCTGTTGCCCCTTGACCGCATCGAACTGCAGCGTCGCGGGCCGGCCGGTCGGCTTGCGCCAGGAGATGTCATTGAGCGTCAGCTCGGCGCCGGTCAGGTCGGCCACGAGATGAATCTCGGGCTCCACACGCCCCGCCCGCTGCACGCTGACCTCGACCGGCACCTCGCCGTGCACCATGTGATTGAGATCGAGGCCCAGCTGCGTGCGGTCGCTGTCGTCGAGCCTGGCGCTGATTTTGATCGGAGGCTGCTGCGCGTCCGGCACCCCGATCAGGCGCTGCCAGCCGAGCTTCATGTTGACGCCTGCGAGGAGCATGTCGCCCCTTACATCGACCGATTTTTCCGTGGCATCGACGACGACCGTCGCACCATGAACGTCATGCCCCCCGAACACGTCCTTGGCGCGCCCGTCCGTAATGCGCAGCTTGCCCTCGAGCTTCATGTCGGCGGTCGTGAGGGTGCTGCCCAGCGGCAAGGTCACGCGAACCTGTCCCTCGGCCTTGCCCTCGAGACCTTGCAGGTTCACGCCGGTCTCGCGCCCGAGCGAGATCGGCTCGCGGCTGAGAAAATCCAGGGTCGCAGCAAGCGGCGCCTGCGCCCTGACCGAGAGCTCGGCCATCGGCCGCTCGCTGTCGATGTTGGCAGCAAAGAGCCTGCCTGATCGCAGCGCGATGCGCTCGCCACGGGAATTTGCGATGGAGGCCTCGGGTATCGTCACCTCAGCGTCGTTGCCCTCGACCCTGAGCAAGGCACGCGGCGCCAGCACCGGCGGCAGACCTTCCATCGTGCTGATCTCGACGTCGGCGGCTTCCAGCGTCAATAGGAGGCGGCGCCCGGAAGGGTCGGCATCCTGGCGCACGTCCGTGCCGACCTCGCGGCTCGTGGCCATCACGAACGATCCGCCCTTGAGTGTACCGCCGATGAGATTGGGTCCGATCCAGGTGCGCGTGCGGCGCGCCAGCGGGCCCGGCCATAGTGCCTTCACGGTCGCCATCGGCATGGGGCCAATCTGGCCTTCGAGACGGCCATCGATGCGGTCGGTCATGCTGGCCACATGTCCGGTCATGGCAATCTGCGCACCGCCAGCCTGCAACTTCAACTCATCGAGCTGCAGGCGTCCAGGCTCGGGTCCCACGCGCCCCTTGGCAGTCCAACGATCGATGTTGAGCGGCGGCACGTCGAAATCCTCAGCCGCGATCACGCCGCTGAGCGTGCGCAGGTCGAACTGCCAGCCCGCGGACTGCCCGTTGGCGGCCCAGGCGTGGGTCATGGCGCCGCCGACGACGGCATGGCTCCTGCCCCACGACAGCGTGGAGGGACCAAAGTCGAAGCGCTGCTGGTCGCCCGCATAGCGCACATCGAGGCGGCCGGAGCCGATGGTATGTGGCACATGATCCAGCCATGGCAGGTAGAGCCGGCCGGGCTCCAGGTCGAGGCCGAAATGCCCACCCAAGACCTCACCCTCTGCCGATAGCTCGATGCTGCCGGTCCCGGAGATGGGCAGGTCGATGCCATTGAGCATGGCGAAGTGCGGAGAGTTGTGCACCAGGGCACGCGGCACCAGATCCTGTATGGAGGCATCGACCCGGAGCGTCTTGGCTTTGGGCGAGTCCTCGGTGCGGAAGCTGAACGTCCACTCGCCTTCCCCGGCGGCCACGGCGCCTGAGCCGGATATGATGCTGCGGCTCTGCTCATGCTTGAGGCGAATGTCGAATTCCGGCACGCGCCAGCTGCTACGTCGCCCGTCTGCGTCATAGATCAGCACGGCATCCTTGAAGCCCACCGACCCCAGGAACGAGGCGGCATCCACTCTGCGGCGTGCGCGTGCCGACGCCTCGCTGACCGTACGGGCAAGATCGAGGCGCCGAAACGGCGTTGCCGGACTGCTCGCAACATTCTCCGCACGCACTCCCGAAGCGCCGTCGGTCCGGGATTGAGGGACGGCCGATGCATCCTCGGCCTTGGCTGCGCGCGCAAAACTCACCGAGAGCTGGCCATCCGCGTCGCGCGCGATCAGAAAGCGCGGCTCGATGAGCTCGATGCGGGACGGCGCGATGTGGCCTGACATCAACGCGCGCGTGCTCAAACGCACGGCCGCAAGCGGAGCAAGCGCCAGAATGTCACCGTCGTTCTCGTGGACCTGTATGTTCTTCAGTCGGAATTCGATCCTGCCGCGCTCCGACAGACGTACGATCGCGTCCTCGACATCGACAACGACGCCCGGCAATTCCGTCCTCAACGCCTGCTCGATTGGCGTCAGGAGGAAGTGCAGTGAGATTGGGCCTTGCAGCAGGCGCAGATAGGTCAGTCCGAGCCCGAGCCCTGTCACAGGCAGCAAGATAGCCAGCACTTTCAGCAGCAGGACCGCAGGACGCGAGATCCAGGGCACACATCGGCGCAGGACACTGCTATAACCGTCACGCGGTTGAGCACCCTGGCCACGGGCGGAGCCGGGCACAGTCATGTTCGACGCTAGCCGACCGCTGCCGTTGCGAGGCAACGGTGGCGGCTGGGTGCGATGGGCGGGCCGCCCACGGCTCTCCATTAGCGTCGTGTCCCCCTGCTCGCGATGTGCCCCACTCGATACCATCGCCGCCGGAGACCAGAAATCCCCGCGACCGGCGCTGCCGTCGAGTACGCTCGATGACGACGTTCCCGGACCAATACCCCCGACCGGGACGTGACTGTTGCGGAACGCTTTTATGTCAGCGTGCTAGTGTACCGATCGCGAAGCTCGCCAGCATTTCTCGGTCGTCACACTAGGTTGGATGAAGTTGGACAAAAACGACGAAAGAAAGGCGCTGTATGGTACGCGAGGGAGATATAGCCCCAGATTTCGCACTGCCCACAGACAGTGGTGAAAAGATCAAGCTGTCCCAGCTCAGAGGTAAGCAGGTGGTGCTCTATTTCTACCCCAAAGACGACACCTCGGGTTGTACAGTCGAGGCCAAGGATTTTTCCAGCCTGGCCGCCGACTTTCGCACGGCCAAAACCCACATCATCGGCGTTTCGCCGGACAGCGTCGAAAGCCATGCGAAGTTCCGCAAAAAGCATAACCTCGACGTGCAGCTCGGCGCGGACGGGGACAAGGCAGTCGCTAATGCGTATGGCGTGTGGGTGGAAAAATCGATGTACGGGCGCAAGTACATGGGTGTGGAGCGCTCCACATTTCTGATCGACAAGGCCGGCCGCATCGCCAAGAGCTGGCGCAAGGTCAAGGTGCCAGGGCATGCGGCCGAGGTGCTCGCTGCCGCGCAGGACCTTGGACGCTGAACGGGCCAATGGCTGCAAGTGAACAAGCCCAGCCCTCCGGCCTTGCCGCAGCCGCTTGCGCGATCGTCGGCAACTCCAATCCCCTCGAAAAGGTGCGCTTGGCCCAATTGACGGCCGAAGCCTGGTTCGCACGCCGGCTGTCGCTCGGGCCAATTCGGACGGCCTCGGCCATGCCCGACCGCCCCGGCCGCCCGCCGCAGCCCGTGCTGTTGCCGCCGCGCTCGATGCCGAAACGGTCGACACAGGGCTTGAAGGGACGGATCGCCCTGCTGCACTCCCTTGCCCATATCGAGCTCAACGCCATCGACATGACCTGGGACCTGATCGGCCGGTTCATTCATGTGCCGATGCCTCAGTCGTATTTCGACAACTGGGTGCAGGTCGGGCTCGAGGAGGCGACACACTTCGGGCTCCTCTCGCAGCGTCTTGGCGAGCTCGGCGCCGCCTATGGCGATCTGCCGGCTCATGACGGCCTCTGGCAGGCCGCCCAGGCCACGGGCGGCAGCCTGCTCGCGCGCATCGCGGTCGTGCCGCTGGTGCTCGAGGCCCGCGGCCTCGACGTCAGCCCGGCTCTGATCGACAGTCTGGATGCCGCAGGCGACGGGCCCTCGGCACGGATCATCGAGACAATCTACCGCGACGAGAAGCGGCACGTCGCGTTCGGGGCCAAGTGGTTTCGATTCCTGTGCGACCGCGAGGGACTGATGCCGGAGCCCACCTTCCACACCCTCGTGCGCACACATTTTCGCGGCCCCATCAAGCCGCCGTTCAATGACAAGGCGCGCGCCGAGGCCGGGCTCGCTCCCGGTTTCTACAAACCGCTGGTTGCGACCGGACGCATCTGATTTTTGTGACCCGACCGGTTTGCGGTGACCGCACGCGCCAAAGGTGCTAAGCAACGCCAGCGGAAAGCCAGAGGATGCGGGGTGCTTTCAGCGGTTGGCCGGAGAGTCGGCCATCATGCAGTCCGAATTGCGGGGCACGCAGGGGCCGTGCACGTCGAGGGAGTTGAGCATCCATGTTTACGAAGAAATCCGACAAGGGTCCTGTCACGTACGAGGCGCCGCGCAGCATCAGCACTGCCCAGCCCTCGCCGGCCCCCCTGGCTGCCCGTCAGCAGGAAAGCCCACACCAGCAAGACGGCAGCCCGAGCAGCGTTTCACAGATCAGTGCCGACCTGACGATCATCGGCAACCTCGTGTCCAGGGGCGAGGTGCAGATCGACGGCGAGATCCAGGGCGACTTGCACGCCGCCAGCATCATCGTCGGCGAAAATGCACGCATCACCGGCAATGTCGTCGCCGAGGAGATCGTCGTACGCGGCTCCGTGGTGGGGTCGGTGCGCGGCAAGCGCGTGCTGCTGCAATCCAGCAGCAAGCTCGAAGGCGACGTCTTCCATCAGCAATTGGCCATCGAGCAGGGGGCCTATTTCGAAGGCAAGTCCCGCCGCATGGAGGATCCGACGGCCGGTATACAGCGCCCCGAGATCGCCTATCCGGCAAGCAACGGGCACGCGAACTGATCTGGGACCATCTTCCGCCCATAGCCGAGGGCTGAGGCGGCGCATCGCCACTTAGTCGAGATCGGCCACCTCGGCTGGCCCGCCGCCCTTGATGCGTTGGGCCAGCGCTGCCTCGATGAAGGACGTGATATTGCCGTCGAGCACGCTTGCCGCGTCGCTCGTCTGGGTGCCGGTACGCAGGTCCTTCACCATCTGATACGGCTGCAACACATACGAGCGGATCTGGTGACCCCAGCCGATGTCGGATTTCGACGCCGCCTCGGCGGCAGCCAGCTCCTCGCGCTTTTTCAGCTCCAGCTCGTAGAGACGCGCCTTGAGGCGCTTCAGGCCCGACTCACGGTTCTGGTGCTGCGAGCGCTGGTCTTGGGAGACGAGCATGATGTTGGTGGGCTTGTGCACGATGCGCACCGCCGATTCGGTCTTATTGACATGCTGGCCGCCGGCACCGCCCGAGCGCATGGTGGTAATTTCCAGGTCTGCCGGATTGATTTCGATCTCGATGGAATCGTCGACGACCGGATAGACCCAGACGCTGGCAAAACTGGTGTGGCGCCGTGCATTAGAGTTGAATGGAGAGATGCGCACCAAGCGGTGCACACCCGACTCGGTCTTGAGCCAGCCGTAGGCATTCTCGCCCTTGATTTCGAGCGTTGCCGACTTGATGCCGGCCTGCTCCCCTGAGCTTTCGTCGATGAGGCTCACCTTGTAGCCCCGCGCTTCGGCCCAGCGCATGTACATGCGCAGGAGCATTGCCGCCCAGTCCTGGCTCTCGGTGCCACCCGCACCAGCGTTGACCTCGAGATAAGCGTCATTGCTGTCGGCCTCGCCCGAGAGCAGAGCCTCGATCTCGTGCCGCTGCGCCTCTTCCGCCAGCCGCTCGAGCGCGCTGCCTGCCTCCACGATGGTGGCCTCGTCGCCTTCGGCCTCGCCGAGCTCCATCAGCGTCAGACCATCCTCCAGCTCACGCTCGATCCGGCGGTACATTTTTATGGATCGCTCGAGCTGCTGGCGCTGGCGCATCACCTTCTGCGCCCGCTGCGGATCACCCCACAGCTTGGGATCCTCGCTCTGGCGGTTCAGCTCGCCTAAACGCCTCTCGGCAGTGTCCCAGTCAAAGAGACCTCCGCAGCAGCACCAGCGACTGTTGAATGTCGTCGACGAGCTTTTGATATTCAGCGCGCATCGCGGAGCCTCTGTTCGTATCGGTGAAGCCGGATAGTGGGCGGCTATATAAGCTCGGCCCACAGCAGTGTAAACGCTGTCGGCCGCGTATCGCCGCCTACCACATCCCGCGGCGTGTGGTGATGGCGCGCTCGTCCTCGCGCTGCTGCACGAACGTGCCGCCGTCCGTCGTGAAGCCGATGATGGAATACGCGTCGTCCGGCTCCTCGCTCGGCTTGAACGCCTCGGGCATGGCGTCGGGTTCGCCCTGCGCTCTGAGCCCCGTGCGCAAATTGACGCGAACGATCTTGATGCCCGGCGGCTGACGGAACGGCACGGCCTTCTTGTCCGCCAGCGCCGCTTTCATGAAAGCGCCGAAAATCGGCGCCGCCACCTGACCGCCGGTTTGACCCTTGCCCATCGGGCGCGGCGTGTCGTAGCCGATGAAGACGCCGACAACCAAGTCCGGCGTATAGCCGATGAACCAGGCATCCTTCTCTTCGTTGGTGGTGCCGGTCTTGCCTGCGACCGGCACGCCCGGGATGAACTGCTTGATTACGGTCGCCGTGCCACGCTGCACGACGCCTTCCATCATGGAGGTCATCTGGTAGGCGGTGTGTGGATCGATGATCTGCTTGCGATCATCGGGGAGGGCGGGCTCGTTCTGGCCCTGCCATTTCTCCGCCTTGCATCCCGTGCACTCGCGCTTGTCGTGACGCCAGATGGTGTGCCCCCAGCGATCCTGGATGCGATCGATGAGCGTCGGCTGCACCTGCTTGCCGCCGTTGGCGAGGCTGGAATAGGCAGCCGCCATTCTGAGCAGCGTCGTCTCGCCCGCGCCAAGCGACATGGCCAGCACCGGCAGCAGGTCGTCGTAGACGCCGAAGCGCTTGGAGTATTCCACGATGATCGGCATGCCCAGATCCTGGGCCAGCCGCACGGTCATCTGATTGCGTGACTTCTCGATGCCGAGCCGCAGCGTCGAGGGGCCGAAGGAGCTGCCGCCGTCATAGTTCTTCGGCGACCAGATATCCTTGCCTGGACCCTGATCGATCTCGATCGGCGCATCCAACACGATGCTGGTCGGCTTGTAACCGTTGTCGAGCGCCGCCGCATAAACGAGAGGCTTGTACGACGAGCCGGGTTGCCGCTTGGCCTGTAGCGCGCGGTCGAACTGGCTGCTCGCGAACGAGAACCCGCCGGCGACTGCGTGCACACGTCCTGTATGCGGGTCCATGGCGACCAGGCCGCCACCTACCTCGGGAACCTGCATCAGCGACCACACACCGGTCGGCTGATCCGGGTTCTTTGGCGCCACCCAGATCACGTCTCCGGGTGACAAAATGTCCGTCACGGCCTTCGGCGCGCCGCGATTGGTCTTCGCCCATTTGATCTCGTCGAATGGAATCTCCACTGCCTCGCGCTCGGCCACGAGGCTGCCGTCAGGCTGTCGTGCGGGCCTCAACCCGACCACGGCCTTCACCTTCTGGGCTTCGAGCACGACACCGAGGCGCCACGGCTGAATGTCGGTCGGAATCTCGATGCCGGTCAGCGCCGCACCCCAGTCGCCCGCGACCTCGATGCGCTGCAGGGCGCCGCGCCAGCCTTTGGCGCGATCGAAAGCAACAAGGCCGTCCGTCAGCGCCTTGCGCGCCAGGCGCTGCAGGGCCGGATCGAAGGTGGTGCGAACGGACAGGCCGCCGTTGACCCGGCCGTCGCCAACGCTCGAGCGGTCGGAGCGCCCGTAAAGGCCATCCTCGCCGAACTGTCCGGCCAGCGTCCGCCGCACATCCTCAGCGAAGTAATCGGCCGCATAGATTTGCGTGCCGAACGGCCGGAAGTTGACCGTCAGCGGCTTGGCCTTGGAGAGCTTCGCCTCCTGCGCCGTGACGAAGCCGTTCTCGGCCATCTGATCGATGATCCAATCACGCCGCACCGTGGCTTCCTTGGTCCGGCGGAAGGGATGGTAATTGTTGGGCGCCTTCGGCAGCGCGGCGAGATACGCGGCTTCCTCGATCGTCAGGTCCTTGAGCTCTTTGTTGTAGTAGTTGAGAGCGGCGGCGGCGACGCCATAAGAGCCGATGCCGAGATAGATTTCGTTGAGATAGAGCTCGAGAATGCGCTCTTTCGGGTAGGCGCGCTCGATGCGGATGGCAAGGATCGCCTCCTTCAGCTTGCGCTCGAGCGTGCGGTCGCTCGACAGCAGGAAGTTTTTGGCCACCTGCTGGGTGATGGTCGAAGCACCTTCCGCACGGCGCTCGCGCCCCTTCATGCGGTCCTCGGCGATCTTCATGACGGCACGCGCGATGCCCACGAAGTCGAGACCGCCGTGCTCGAAGAAGCGTTTGTCCTCCGCCGACAGGTAGGCGTTGATCACCAGCTTGGGGATCGTGTTGATCGGCACGAAGATGCGACGCTCGCGCGCGTATTCGGCAATGAGCGATCCGTCGTGCGCATGAATACGCGTCATGACGGGCGGCTCGTAGCGGGCCAGGCTCTCGTAGCTCGGCAGATCCTTCGAGGCTTTCCAGAACAGGTAGCCGCCGACCGCGGAGCCCGCCAGGAACAGCACGACGCCTGATGCGAACAGAACGCCGAGCAGGCTCAGGATCCAGCTGCGCCGCCGCTTCTTTGGCCGTCTCGCGGGCGGCGGAGGAATGATCGGCGGCGGTCTCATGCGGCCCAGCAGCGTCCCTTTGGAACGAATATTCTTCTTCACCCTGTGCGCGGGCTGCAGATCCAGCACGCCCGGCTGCACATTAGCACGGAATATGGCGGCACAGCGCCCCAACAGCCTGAAAGATGGGCAAAACGGCGGAAATGATCAATGCATCCAAACGATATAGGGCTTTCCCCTATCAGCTCCATTTCAGCGCCGGGCCGGTCGACGCGCGAAAAACTCGTTGACCGCCGCAGCCATGGCCTCGGCGATGCGGCGCTGCCACTCCCGCGAGGCCAGCAGCTTCTCGTCCTCGGCGTTGCTCATGTAACCCAGCTCGATCAGGACCGAGGGTGAGCCCGGTTGACGCAGGACCTTGAACGCCGCCGAGCGCTGCGGCTCGCGAGCGAGCGCCATCCTCGGCTTCATCTGCCGCAGCAGTATGCTGCGGAAATCTGTCGAAAAATTTGTTGTCTCGCGGCGCATCAGGTCGAACAGGATCTGCTTGACCTGATCCTGGCCCTCATCGCCCGCGACATCGAGGCCGGCCAGCAGATCGGACGCGTTCTCCTTCTCCGCGAGGCGCCGCGCGCGCTCGTCGGAGGCGCGCTCGGACAACGTGTAGATGGTCGCGCCCCGCACGCTCTGCGCGATCTCGCGTGCCTCCAGGGCATCGGCATGAAGTGAGATGAACAGGTCGGCGGCGTGCTTGCGCGAGAGCTGGAGGCGCTCATCGAGCGAGACGAAGACATCGCTCGAGCGTGTCAGGACGACCTCGTAGCGCTTGGTTGCGAGCAGAGCGCGCTGCACTTCCTTGGCGACGGCCAGCACCACATCCTTTTCCGCACCGAGCACTCCTGGTGCGCCCGGATCGATGCCGCCGTGGCCGGGATCGACGACGATCACCGGCTTGACGCGCGGGGACGTCGGCTTCTCGGCAGTCGCATCACCCATCGCAATCGGCGCGGAGGCTGCGGCTGTAGCCAGCTCGGCTGCGGCAAGCTCGGTAGCGGACATCGGTTTCAAATCGAGCTCGAGCCGCAAACGGTCGCCCGGCGCGCCAGGCACCAGCCGCAACTCGACATGTACCGCCTGTGTCGTATCGAGAACGATGCGCGATTTGCCCGGCGCAATCAGGCCGTGGCGGAATGCGATAACCAGCCCGCGGCCCTGGCGACCGCTTTCGGCGGGCAGATGAAACTCGACGCCGGCAATGTCCAGCACGACCCGGTTCGGATTACCGAGACGGAAAGCGCTGAACTGGACCGAACGCGTCAGCGCCAGGGTGAAGCGGGTCCTCGCGGTATCGCCTGTCAGCTCGGCGCCGTCAGCCACAGCGCCTGCCGCCTTCGGGTTCACGACAGTCGCCCAGCTGACTTCCGCCGCCGACTGTTCGGCCGGTTGCGCGCCGGCGGCTCGTTGCTGCGCCAACACCATGCCCCCTGACACAGTGAGCACCAGAGCCGCAGCCACAACGCAGCGCACTGAATTGGTTGTGACCGCGCCCATCCCCTGCGCCTTCCCGTCCCCAGTCCGGCAACCTAGAGCGCGATCGTTTCGCATGGAAGCTCTATCGGCTTCCCAGCGGAGCGTGAATCGCGCTCTAAACTTATGGAACAGAGCAGGATTCACGCTTCGGCCGAGACAGCTCGATCAGGCAAGCGATTCGATCCGAAGCGATCCTGCTCCAGCGTAGCGATGCGCCGGCGGTCGCTGCGCCGGCAGCAGCATTTTACCAAATGTTTGCCGAATCGATGGCTAATGGATCATCGCGGCCAGGGTGCTACGCCCGTCAATCTGGTATCGAGACGGCGTTCAACGTGCTTGCCTCGCTTCGGGCGAACTCGTAATAGTACCCTATCGCGTTTCGCTGCGCGCGTCCGCCGAAGGCAGGGCCGCGCCCCGCTTGAAGTTCCTGATTGCGGGCCGAGCGAAAACAGAGCGACCGACGCTTTTGCTGGACAGTGCCGGGCCGAGCGGCCCTTGCCGCAAGGATTCCCTGGCACCGAGCAGCCGAGCCCGGGCGGTGCTGTAAAGCGATTGGCCGCAACTTTCCGGTGTGGCCAGCAATTTCGTGGCGGACCAGACCCCAGGATGTCTGACCCGTCCACAGAAACAGGACTGAACGTCCCTTAGAGGACCATGAGATACACCGGCACAAGCCATCGACCACAGCTTCGGCCAAACCGCCGAGCGGTCTGCGCTGTGCCTGTTGCAAACCCAACAACATCAACCAAGACGCGCGCCCGAAACGGGTGCTTCCCGCTGGTCGGCCTCCTGTCCGGACGGCCGGATTACGCCCCGCGGCGCGCGCAGGAAACAAGACTATGGACAAGAACAACAAGATGCTCATCGACGCCACGCACCCGGAGGAAACCCGGGTCGTGGTCCTTCGGCAAGGCCGCGTAGAGGAGTTCGATTACGAGTTCGGCATCGCGCAAACTGCTCCGCGGCAACATCTACCTGGCAAAGGTCACGCGTGTAGAGCCCTCCCTGCAGGCCGCCTTCGTCGACTACGGAGGCAACCGCCACGGCTTCCTCGCCTTCAACGAAATTCATCCCGACTACTATCAGATCCCGGTCGCGGACCGGCAGGCGCTGTTGCAGGAAGAGGCCGAGGCCGAGGCACAGGCCGAGGAGGAAGCCGATGCGGCAGCCCAGCGGCGTGCCGACCGGCGCCGCAGCAGCGACGACAGCGAGTCGGTGCCGGGCTTCGAACCGCAGCCCTTCATCGATGACAGGCTGAGCGATACGGCTGCCGAGCCCGCCGCCGTCAGCGATGAGCCGTATCTGACTTCCGCCCCCGGCGAGCAGGGGGAAGAGCGCCACGCCGAGCCGCTGCCCGACTACGAGGATCGAGCGCCGTCCGGCGAAACGTACGCAGGGCATGAACCGCCAGTCACCGATGCGCACGGTGATACGACCGAAGCTGCACCCGAGGCCGATGCCTCCGAAGGCGGCGGCGTCACCGAGGTGAGCGGTCCCAACGGCGCCGAGCCCGAGCAGGTGGAGCAGGTCGGCACCGAGGATGCGATGGAGGAGGTGCCCGAGCGCCCGCGCCGGCGCGCGCGCTCCTACAAGATCCAGGAGGTCATCAAGCGCCGCCAGATCATCCTCGTACAGGTCGTCAAGGAGGAGCGCGGCAACAAGGGCGCCGCCCTCACCACGTATCTGTCGCTGGCCGGCCGCTACACGGTGCTGATGCCGAACACAGGGCGCGGCGGCGGCATCTCGCGCAAGATCACCAACGCCCAGGACCGCAGACGCCTGAAGTCAATCGCCAACGAGCTCGAGGTGCCCGAGGGCATGGGCCTCATCATCCGCACGGCGGGCGCGGCGCGCACCAAGCAGGAGATCAAGCGCGACTACGAGTACCTGCTGCGCCTGTGGGAAAGCGTGCGCGACATGACCTTGCAGTCGACCGCGCCGTGTCTCGTTTACGAGGAAGGCAACCTCATCAAGCGGTCCATTCGCGACCTGTACTCCAAGGATATCGACGAGATCGTGGTCGCTGGCGATGCCGCGCATCGCGAGGCGCACGACTTCATGGGCATGCTGCAGCCCGGCGGCACCAAGAGCGTCACCCACTATCACGATCCCGAGCCGCTTTTCACCCGCTTCCAGATCGAGCGGCAGCTCAACGCCATGTTCAGCCCTTACGTGACGCTGCGCTCTGGCGGCTATCTCGTCATCAATCAGACCGAGGCGCTGGTCTCCATCGACGTCAACTCGGGCAAGTCGACGCGCGAATTCTCCATCGAGGAGACGGCGCTCAACACCAACATCGAGGCCTCGGACGAGATCGCGCGCCAGCTCAAGCTGCGCGATCTTGCCGGCCTCATCGTCATCGACTTCATCGACATGGAGGAGAAGCGCAACAACCGCTCGGTCGAACGCCGGCTCAAGGATGCCCTGCGCCACGACCGCGCCCGCATCCAGGTCGGCCGCATCTCGCATTTCGGCTTGCTCGAGATGTCGCGCCAGCGCTTGCGCACCGGCGTCCTGGAAGGCTCCACCACGCAGTGTCCGCATTGCCAAGGCACCGGCATCATTCGCTCCACGGAATCGGTGGCGCTGGCCGTGCTGCGCGGCATCGAGGACGAGTTGATGAAGGGGCGTCCGTCGTCCCTGACCGCGCTCACCACGGCCGGCGTCGCGCTCTACATCCTCAACCACAAACGCGCCTTCGTCACCGACATCGAGCGGCGCTACGGCATCACCATCAGCGTGCACGCCAGCGAGCGCATGCAGGGCGCCAACTTCGCCATCGAGCGCGCCGCTCAGAGCGAGGTCGAGCCGCAGAAGCGGCCGGAGCGCAATGTCGTCAACATGGATTGGGGCTTTGAAGGCGACGAGCGCAGCGAGGCCGGTGAGGCGCGCGAGCCTCGCGAACCGCGCGAGGAGGATAGCGCGGAGGAGAGTGGCGACAGGCGTTCGCCCCGCAAGCGCCGCCGCCGCGGCGGCCGTGGCGACCGTGGTGATCGTGGTGATCGTGGTGATCGCGCGGAGCATGGACGCGAGGGAGAGCGCGCGGCCAGGCGTGGCGACCGCGGGCGCGATGACGACAGGCATGCTGTGAGCCCCACCCGTGATGACGACGATCGGGAGGTGCGCGAGGCACCGCGCGAGAGCGAGGGTGTCGAGGAGGTCGGTGGTGGCCACGAGCCGCGTCACGCCGATGCCGAGCGCGGCGACGCAGAAGAGAAACGCGGACGCCGCCGCCGGCGCGGCCGGCGTGGGGGACGCAATCGCGAGGGACGTGAGGGCCACGAGCGCACTGCGCATGCGGGTGGCGAGCGCGAGCACGGCGGTGAGCGGCAACCGCCGCCGGAAGCGCACCATTCAGGTGACTGGAACGGTCAGGGCGGCGGCGCATCTCGCGAAGCATCGCCGTACGAGCCCGCAATCGAGGCGCCCCGCGATACGCACCGTGATGAGCCGTATGTCCCGACCGCCGGTACAGAGGCGCAATCGCACCGCGAGGTCGAGGAGCAGCGGGCCGGCGATATGCAGCGCACGCCCGAGCCGGCGCACGCCGCCGATGCCGATCGCTTCGCGCAGAGCGAGCCCGTCCGCACTCCGCCACCGGTGGAGAGCGACGAGCCGGCGCAGCCTGCCCGCAAGGGCTGGTGGCAGAAGCGCTTCGGCAGTCCCTGAGACGCGCCGCGTGAGCGCGCCTGACTGACAAGTCAGCGACTTGCGTGCTCGAGCCTGAAGCATGTTTGTCCCGGCTTTGCGCTATCATTGCGGTAGCATTGCCCTGCGTTGACCTACCTTAGCCGGCCTGCCGCCGGCGTCGGGCGATGCCCTTGCGTGCGCCAACCTCCGTTAACCGTGGACAAGCTTGACACGCGCCGCCCGCCTTGACATGCCCACGTCGCCTTCTTAAATGACTGACTGGTCAGTCATTCATCGAAAGCCGGAAGGCCGAGGCACCTATGCCAAGCAAACCAGGTCGCAAACCGGGCCCTGCGCCGTCCGCCAAGCGCATGCGCAAACCCGTGCCGCGCGCCCGCACAAGTGCCGCGCACGCGCCAGCCCGCCGCCGCGCCGACGCAGCGTCCGCCGATGCCCGCCGCGAAGCCATTCTCGCCGCCGCGCTCGATGTCTTCTCCCGCCGCGGCTTTGCCACCGCACGCCTCGATGACGTTGCCGCCAAGGCCGGCATCGCCAAGGGCACGCTGTACCTCTACTTCAAGAGCAAGGAAGCGCTGTTCGAGGAGCTGATCCGCAGCCGTGTCACGCCGGTTCTCGACAACATCGAGCACATCGCCGGCACCGTGCCGCCGGACGTCCTCATCGCCCGCTTCTTCGAGCTGTTCCGCACGGAGGTGCTCGGCACCGAGCGCCAGCTCGTCCTGCAGCTCCTGATCTCCGAGGGCCCGCACTTTCCGGCCATCGCCGAGTTCTACTACCGCGAGGTGGTCTCGCGCGGTCTCGAGCTCATCAGAGGCGCGCTGCGCCGCACCGCGCCCGGAAGCGAGCTGCCCGTCGAGACGCTGGAACGCTTTCCGCAGCTCATCGTCGCGCCGCTGATCGTCAGCATCGTCTGGGACCGCCTGTTCGGCCGCATCGATCCGCTCGATGTCGAAGGCATGCTCGCAGCGCACGCCCGCATCCTGGCTGGTGTCCCGATTCCGAAGCTCGCCAAAGCCTCGATGCCGGGATCGGAGCGAGCTTCGGAATCAAAGGGACACCAGAAGCATGAATAGAGCTCGTGCGATTCAGATCGAGAAATTCGCTCAGAGAGATGCCGCAAGGACAGGCGAATTTCTCGATCATCGCACGAGCGCCGGAAAGGCGCGGTCATGAGCCACAAGGTCATCGCCATTGCCGCCGCGGCACTCATCGCTGTCGTTGGCGGCTATTTCTTCTTCCATAGAACCACAGCCGCTCCTGCGTTTCACGGCTGGGTCGAGGCCGATCTGCTCTTTATCGGCGCCGACGAGCCGGGACGCCTGACGACGCTGGCCGTCAGGGAAGGCGAAGCGGTGAAGGCGGGCGCATTCTTGTTTCAGCTCCAGCGCGACATCCAGGACGCGGACTGGCATCAGGCGCGCGCGGCTCTGGAGGAGGCCAAGGCGCGTCTGCTCAAAGCCGAGTCCGCGCAGCAGCGGCCCGAGGAGATCGCCGTGCTGCAAGCGCAGGAAGCACGTGCCAAAGCCGCACTGGAGCAGTCGGAGCCCGAGCTGGAGCGCACGCGCAAGCTGGTCGAGCGCAACATCGCGGCACAGGCACGGCTCGATCAGGCCAAGGCTGCCTTCGAGCGCGACCAGGCGCAGCTCATGGAGGTTCGCCGCCAGATCGAGGTGGCGCGCATGAACGCGCGCACCGAGGACATCGAGGCCGCGCGCGGCGTCATGCGGCAGGCCGAAGCCAAGGTCGCCTCCACCGGGACGCGGCGCGCCCAGCGCAGCGTGGTCGCGCCCGCCGACGGCGCCATCCAGGAGATCTATTTCCGCATCGGCGAGATCGTCCCGACCGGCCGGCCCGTGCTCTCGATGCTGCCGCCGGGCAATCTCAAGCTGCGCTTCTTCGTTCCCCAGTCCGAGCTGCCGCGCATCGCGCTCGGCGATACCCTGACGGTTCATTGCGACGGTTGCGCCGATGGCATCCGCGCCGAGGTAACCTTCCTGGCGCGCCAGGCCGAGTTCACCCCGCCGGTGATCTTCTCCAGCGAGGAGCGCGCCAAGCTGGTGTTCCGCGTCGAGGCCATCCCGCGCCGGCCCGAGCTGCTGCGTGTCGGCCAGCCGGTTTCGATCGCCATGACTGCCAAGACCACGCGCGAGGCCACCGATGGCCGCAAGTGACGCACACGTGTCCGATGCCGTCATCGACGTCGAAGGCCTCACCAAGTCCTTCGGCGACAAGACCGTCGTGCGCAACCTCACCATGCGCGTCAACCGCGGCCAGATCTACGGCTTCCTCGGCCCCAACGGCTCGGGCAAGACCACCACCATCCGCATGCTGTGCGGCCTGCTGACGCCCGACTCCGGCCGCGGCACCTGCCTCGGCTACGACATTCTCACCCAGAGTCACCTGATCAAGCAGCACGTCGGCTACATGACGCAGCGCTTCTCGCTCTATCAGGACCTGTCGATCCGCGAGAACCTGGAGTTCGTGGCGCGCGTGTTCGGCCTACCCGATCCGCCTGCACGGGCGCGCGAGGCCATTACGCGCCTTGGCCTCACCGGCCGCGAGGCACAGCTCGCGGGCGAGCTGTCCGGCGGCTGGAAGCAGCGTCTGGCGCTCGGCGCCTGCATCCTGCCCGAGCCCGATCTGCTGCTGCTCGATGAGCCGACCGCAGGCGTCGACCCCAAGGCGCGGCGCGAGTTCTGGAACGAGATCCACAATCTCGCCGCCGAAGGGCTGACCGTGCTCGTCTCCACCCATTACATGGACGAAGCCGAGCGCTGCCACGAGATCGCGTATATCGCTTACGGCGAGCTCTTGACGCACGGCACCGTGGACGAGGTTGTCGCCCAATCGGGCCTCACCACCTGGACCGTCTCGGGCACCGACCTGCACGGGCTCGCCGAGAAGCTCACCGGCATGACCGGCATCGACATGGTGGCGCCGTTCGGCGCCAGCCTGCACGTCTCGGCGCGCGATGCCCCTGCACTCGAGCGCGCACTCGCCCCGTTCAAGTCGGACCCGCAGCTCACCTGGAAGCGCGATGAGCCCTCGCTGGAGGACGTGTTCATCGACCTGATGAGCCGCAGCCGGGACAACTTCCCATGACCACCCAACGCGCCCCTCGCGCCGCCTCGCAGACCAGCACGCTGTCACGCTTCCGGGCCATGTTCGTGAAGGAGTTCATCCAGCTCAAGCGCGACCGCATCACCTTCGCCACCATGATCATGATTCCGCTCATGCAGCTCTTCCTGTTCGGGCTGGCGATCAACAACAACCCGCGCCATCTGCCCACGGCGCTCTTGCTGCAGGAGGACAGCGATCTCGGCCGCTCCATCCTCTCGGCCCTGGCCAACACCGCTTACTTCGACATCAAGCTCGTCTCGCGCAGCGAGGCCGAGGTCGACCACTGGATGAAGTCGGGCCAGGTGCTGTTCATCGTCGAGGTGCCTGCCGGCTTCGCGCGCGCCGTGCGCCGCGGCGACAGGCCGGCGCTATTGGTCGCCGCCGACGCCACCGATCCGCAAGCGGCCGGCAGCGCGTTGGGCGCGCTCGAAGGCATCCTCTCCACCGCGCTCGCCCGCGACCGCGGCCTGCCGGAGGAGACCGTCGCCCAGCCCCTGTTCGAGATCCGCCAGCACCGCCGCTACAATCCCGAAGGCATCACCCAGCTCAACATCGTGCCGGGCCTGCTCGGCACCATCCTAACCATGACCATGCTGATCTTCACCGCCCTCTCCGTCACGCGCGAGGTGGAGCGCGGCACCATGGAGAGCCTGCTGTCCATGCCCCTGCAGCCACTCGAGATCATGCTCGGCAAGATCGCGCCCTACATCTTCATCGGCTTTCTCCAGGCCCTCATCATCCTCGGCGCCGGCACCTACTTCTTCCACGTGCCGATCGTCGGCAGCCTCACGCTGCTGGCCATGCTCACCACGCTCTTCATCACGGCCAACCTGGCCGTCGGCTACACCTTCTCGACCTTGGCGCGCACGCAACTCCAGGCCATGCAGATGTCGATGATGTGGTTCCTGCCCAACATCCTGCTGTCGGGCTTTATGTTCCCGTTTGCGGGCATGCCGGGCTGGGCGCAGTGGCTCGGCGAGATCCTGCCGCTGACGCACTACCTGCGCATCGTGCGCGGCGTCATGCTCAAGGGCGCCAACCTCTATGACCTGAGCAATGAAGCGCTGTGGCTTATCGGCCTCACCTTGATCGCCATGACGATCGCCGTCACGCGGTTCCGTAGGACGCTGGACTGAAGGCCCCATATAAAGCGGTGGGGAAGAGCCCTTCGGATCTTGAGATACCGTCTTTCACATTGCACGTTCGCTTGCGAACGCAACTTCATGAATTCGACGAGGTGCAGCCATGCGCAATCTTTTCCTGGCGACGGCGGCGGTCCTGTTCGCCTTGATCGCAACTCCAATCGTCCCGGTCAGCGCGGGCTCATATGGACATCACCGCTACGACTACGATGACGACGACGACTACGCGTACCGCGCTCCACCACTCGTCGTCTACAAATCCTACCTGCCCGATGAGGACGACTTCGGTCCGATCCCGCGGCACTATTTGTTCAAACGGCATGTCCACCGGTATTACTATCGGGAGCCGGCCTATCGCCATTACTCGAGCTATCGGCGCGATTCAGGCGACGATTGCCGCTGGCTCAAGCGTCGTGCCAAGCACACCGACAGCCGGTACTGGTGGAAGCGCTACCAAGAGTGCAAGGACTGAGGGCGCTGACACCAAGCGTCGTGACGGCGTCGGGCTCCGGCAACGGAGCCCGATTGCTTATGGTGCACGTCACCTCACCCCGCATATCCGCCCTCATCGAGATACCGCTGCTCCTCCGGCCGCATCGTGCGCCCGAGGATCGGGTTGCGGTGGGGGAAGCGGCCGAAGCGCGCGATGATGTCGCGGTGCCGCTGCGCATGGGACGCATTGGGCTCACCGAGATGCCGGTTCAGCGCGACCGAGCGTTCCTGGTCGGCCAGATTCTCCGAATGGGCGAACGGCAGATAGAAGAATAGCCGCAGATCCGCCTCCACCGCCTGATCATGCCCGGTCTGGATCGCGGCCTCTGCCATCTCACGCGCCAGAGTGTCGGTGGTGTACATGCGCGGGCTCCCGCGGAAGGCGTTGCGCGGAAACTGGTCGAGCAGCACGAGCAGCGCCAGCGCGCCCTCCGGCGCCTCCAGCCAGTGACCAAGCTCGCCGCGCGCCGCCACCTCGTACAGAGGCAGAAAGCGCTCGCGGAAGCGGCGATCGAACCCGGCATCCTTGGCGAACCATAGCCCCGGACCCGCCGCACGCCAGAAATCGACCACGGCACCAGCCTCCGCATTCGCAATGCGCGCGGCGGGTCGCAGTTCGCTCGGCTGCGGCTCGGCAGCCCCCGCCAGCGGCGGGTGCATCATGCCCGACATCGCCGCCATGGCGAGGAGCCATCCATAGGATTGCATCATTGCATCATCTCCCGTGCGGGACGCTCTCTGCTGCGCGTCGGGCGCCTTGGCCGCGCGCTGTCCCCTCACAGATCGCCGATGCAAGACCATGAATCCAATGATATGATTTCAGTAATATGCTGAACCATATCGATCTATCCCGCGCCGACCTCAACCTCCTGGTCCTGTTCGCAGCCGTGCTGGAGGAGGGCCACGTCGGCCGGGCGGCGGAGCGTCTCAATCTATCCGCGTCGGCGGTCAGCCACGGCCTCGGCCGATTGCGCCGGCTTCTCAACGATCCGTTGTTCCTGCGAACACCCAAAGGCGTGGTGCCGACCGCGCGCGCCACCGATCTGGCTGAACCGGTTGCCGACATTCTCGCGCGGATCAGACACATCGTCTCGACCGCCGCGCCATTCGACCCCGCCACGTCGACGCGCCGCTTCATCATCGGCGCGCCCGACGGAACTTCGGCGGTGTTCCTGCTTCGGTTGCTCGACCATGTGCGTCGCGCGGCGCCCGATATCGACATCGGCGTGCGGCAGATCCTGCCTCCGCAGGGAGGGCAGACCGAGCGCGCCTGGGAGCCTGCACTGGCGGACCTGGAAGCACGCGCGATGGATATCGCCATCCTACCGCTGGATGAAATTCCAGTGCGGTTCCTCGCGCGAACCCTTTACGAGGAAGAGTTCGTAATCGCGATGCGCGCCGGACACCCGTTCGCACGCCGCGCCACGCTGGATCGCTTCTGCGCCATGCGGCACCTCGTAGTCTCGCTCACTGGCGATGGCCACGGCTTTGTCGATGCGGTCCTCGCCAAACAAGGGCTCTCGCGCCGCGTGGCCCTCACCGTTCCGAATTTCATGATAGCGCTCGCCGTCATCGCGGACACGGATCTGATCGCCGCCTTGCCAAGGCGGTTCGTAGCGATGCACGCAAAGCGCTTTGGCGTGGTCAGCACGAAAGCGCCGCTGCCACTACCCAGCTTTCGCATTCGTGCCATCACGCCCGGAGTGGCGATGATGGATGCGGGCCTGGCCTGGCTCTTCGACACGTTGAAAGAAGTTGTCGAGGCCGGAGGAACTGCGCGCAGAAAGCGCCGGAGATGATCGGCGCTTTCTCGTCCACCCGATGACGCGCTCGTATCAGGCGCGCGGATCGTCCGCCTTGTTCGGCTCGCTGAAGCGCAGCTTGTTGCCGAAGGGATCGCCGACCTCCATGGACGCGCGCATCCCACGGCGCGTCCTCGAGGCCGGGCCGGTAGTAACGGTAGTTCTTATCGATGAGCTCGCGGTGGTAATCGGCAATTCCCCGCATCCAGATGAATACGGTCGATCCGGGGCTCGCATCGCCGTGATGCTCGCTCAAGTGCAGCTTCAGGCCCGCGCGGGACACCTGCGCATACAGCGGAGCGTTGTCGTGAAACCGGTGCTCCCAATCGATCGTGAAGCCCAGGAAGTCGACGTAGAACTCCTTCGCTTTCTCGACCGAGAAGATGCGCAGAATGGGGATTGCATCCTTGAACTGTGGGCCACCCGGCGTTGCTTGGCCTTGCCCGGCCTGGGCGCCGTTCTCGTCGATTTTGGCCGAGAGCGTGTTCCAATCCTTCAGCGCGAACTGCGCCGCGACGATTTCGAGGCTCTCGCTGTGTGAAATGTCGACCTTTCGCTGGCCCAGCGTCTCGCGCAGAGACTTGGCCATTGCCTTTGCATCACGGAATGTTCGCATGTCCGATCCCTTGCGTTGGTGCGAACGAGAAGATCAGTGCTTGCGTTGCCGACCCGTTCGCATCAGAGCGCACAAGGATCATGACATTTCGGGAGATGCGTTCACCGTCCCCCGAAGGGGCGCAAGCGGCTGGCCGCATCGGCCAGCAATCACGCTAGATCGCGCTTGCCGCATAGTCAACGGCCCGATCACGCGGCCTTGCGCTGCGTCTCCTTGATGTCAACGAAGCGCACTTTGTCGTTGCGCTCGCGCACCCATTCCAGATCGAACTGCGAGCGCGCCAGATACACCGGATCGCCATCGACGTCCTCGGCGATCGAGGTTCGATATTTCTCGAGAAAGGAATTGAGGTCGGCCGGGCTGTCCGCCTGCACCCAGCGCGCCAATTCGACGCCGGCCGGATCGAGCGCCGTCTCGAGCCCGTACTCAGCCGCCATGCGCGCCACCAGCACATCGAGTTGTAGGGCGCCGACCACACCCACGATCAACCCTGTGCCATCGAGCGGCGAGAAGATCTGCACCACGCCTTCCTCCGCCATCTGGCTGAGCGCGGTCTTGAGCTGCTTGCCCTTCATGGCGTCGGCGACCCGCACGCGGCGCAGGATTTCCGGCGCGAAATTGGGGACGCCCGTAAAGCTCAGCTCCTCGCCGCCCGTCAGCGTATCGCCGATGCGCAAGGTGCCGTGGTTGGGAATGCCCACCACGTCGCCCGCCACCGCCTCGGTCGCGATCGAGCGGTCCTGGGCGAAAAAGAACTGCGGTGCGTTGAGCGCGATCGGCTTGCCCGTGCGCACGAGCTTGGCCTTCATGCCCTTGGTAAGCTTGCCTGAGCAGAGCCGCAGGAACGCGATGCGGTCGCGGTGGTTCGGGTCCATGTTCGCCTGGATCTTGAACACCACCCCGGTCATGCCCGGCTCTGTCGCCTGCACCAGGCGCCGGTCGGCCTGCTGCGCACGTGGGCTCGGGGCATGCGCCACCAGCGCATCCAGCAGATCGCGCACGCCGAAGTTGCGCAGCGCCGAGCCGAAGAACACGGGCGACAGGTGCCCCTCGCGGAACGCGTCCAGATCGAACGGGCGTGCCGCGCCGCGCACCAAGTCGATCTCCTCGCGCCACTTGGCGAGCAGATCGCTGTCCACGATCTCGTCGAGCCGTGGATCGTCCGGGCCGGTCAGCATCAACTCGTCGTCATCCACGCCGATGCGCCGCAGCCGGCTGGTGGCAAGGTCGAACGTGCCCTTGAAGTCGCGCCCCATGCCCACCGGCCACACGATCGGCGTCGTATCCAGCGCCAGGTCGCGTTCGATGGCGTCGAGCAGCTCCAGCGGCTCCAGGCTCTCGCGATCCATCTTGTTGATGAAGGTGATGATCGGGATGTCGCGCATGCGGCAGATCTCGAACAGCTTGCGCGTACGCGACTCGATGCCCTTGGCCGCGTCCAGCACCATCACCGCCGAGTCGACCGCCGTCAGCGTGCGATAGGTGTCCTCCGAGAAGTCCTCGTGGCCCGGCGTATCCAGCAGATTGACGATGTGATCGCCATACTCGAACGTCATCACCGAGGTCACCACCGAGATGCCGCGCTGGCGCTCGATGTTCATCCAGTCCGAGCGCGTGCGCCGCCGGTCGCCCTTGGCGCGCACGTCGCCGGCAAGCTGGATGGCGCCGCCCAAGAGCAGCAGCTTCTCCGTCAGCGTCGTCTTGCCGGCGTCCGGGTGGGCGATGATGGCGAACGTGCGCCGCCGCCCGATCTCACGCGCCAGCGGCGTGTCGGCTCCGTTTGCCGCCACCCGCGGCACCAGCGTCGTATCGGTCTTCTCTTGCATCGGTCTCAATCCCGCCGCGGCCGGGACTTAACCCCAGCCTCGCTGCGCGCCTTACATGAAAGCGAACGGCTCGAAACACAAGCCCCTGTGCGAAAGGCGCGGCCGGTGCCCCGCTCACGGCTACCATCCTCGGGCTTGTCCCACTGCTGTCCGGTTCGCTATTTTTGCGCCGAAGGCGCTTCCCCTCCCCCTGGTGGGGAGGGGCTAGGGGTGGGGGGAATCCCAGCATCGATTGTTGAGCTCAGGAAAGACGTTGCTGCATTCAGCGCTCTGCAATCCCCCCCACCCTGTCCCTCCCCCACCAAGGGGGAGGGGACGATGGAGTTGATGCTTTCGGTTCCAACCTCCGGCCCGTGTCCCGCGGCGACTTCAAGCCCGCGACGTGCAGCAGATTCAATGTCGTGCTGTTGGCACTTCAAAACTGAACCGGACAACCGTGGGCTTGTCCCGAGGACCCATCGTGCCGCAAGTCGCGAGCAAACGCCCTGATTCGGCGACGGCACCCCACTCTCGAGATACTTGAGATTGCGGACAGTTGGATCCTCGGACCAAGTCCGAGGATGACACTCGGAGACCCGGGCAATCTCCGCCGGCCATTGCCCCGCTGACCGCCGCCCGCGCTTCCCTTGGCAGTCGCAGCGGGGCATGCCGCGCCGGCATTTCCATAACGCGAAGAGTGCCTTGTGTAATCGGGGGCACCGCCTCATCGTAGGCGGCGGCACCCAACTCCTTGCACCACGGATGGACCCAATGTCTGCACCAGCAAAGTCCAGGGTTTGCTTTGTGTCCGGAGGGGCCTCTGGGCTCGGCCGCGCGACGGCAATCGCGCTGGCCCGGCAGCAGTATCGTATTGCCGTCGCAGATCGCGACGAAGCGGCCGGCAGACGGGTCGTCGAAGAGATCATCGGCTCTGGCGGCGAAGCGGCATTCTTTCCGCTCGATGTGACGCGAGAGACCGATGTCAGCGCCACCATCGACAGCGTCGTCAGCCAGCTGGGCGGCCTCGACCGTGCGGTCAATTGCGCCGGCATCGAGGGCGAACGCCACGTTACGGCAGAGTACCCGGTCGACGAGTGGCGGCGTGTCATCGACATAAACCTGAATGGGGTTTTCGCCTGCCTGAAATACCAGCTCGAGGCGATGGTGCGATTGGGCGGCGGCGCGATCGTCAATGTCGGATCGACGGCCTCCCTGCGCGCCGTGCCCCGAATGTCCGCCTATGTCTCGGCCAAGCACGCCCTGGTCGGCCTGACGAAGTGCGCGGCACTGGAGTATGCCGACAAAGGCATCCGGGTGAACCTGCTCTGCCCCGGCTCGTTCCACACGCCCATGAGCGAGCGGCTCTACGCAGGGAACCTGGAGACAGTCATCGCCAGGACTCCCATGAAGAGGATCGCGCCGCCGTCCGAGATCGCCGATGCCATCGTCTGGCTGTGCTCCGACCAATCCACGTTCGTAACGGGCGCAGCCATAACCGTTGATGGCGGCAAGCTGGCGGGCATCATGATGTAGCGCGTCGCACACGCCGAGAAAAACGCTGGGCATCGCGATCCGCCCGCCATTGCCTCTCCCGCCCACGCGTGCCAAGCATGGCGCCATGTCGCTCACCGAGCCAAAATTCACCGTCGGCATCGAGGAGGAATACCACCTCGTCGATCGCGCCACGCGCGACCTCGTCGCCGAGGCGCCGCCCGCCATGATGGCGCAATGCGAGGCAAAGCTCGGCGGCCAGGTCAGCCCCGAGTTCCTGCGCTCCCAGATCGAAGTCGGCACCCGCCCGTGCGCCACCATTCCCGAGGCGCGCGTCGACCTCCTGCACCTGCGCTCCACCATCGCGCGCGAAGCCGCCGCACACGGCCTCGCCCCCATCGCCGCCTCCACGCACCCGTTCGCCAACGCCGCCCGCCAGCGTCACACGGACAAGGACCGCTATCACGCGCTCGCCAACGATCTCGCCGGCGTCGGCCGCCGCCTTGTCGTGTGCGGCATGCACGTGCACATCGGCATCGAGGACGACGAGCTGCGCGTCGACCTGATGAATCAGGCACGCTACTTCCTTCCGCATCTCCTGGTGCTCGCCACCTCCTCTCCGTTCTGGGAGGGCGAGGACACGGGGCTTAAGAGCTGGCGCCTTGCCATCTTCCGCGAGCTGCCGCGCACGGGCCTGCCCGGCCGCTTCGGCAGCTTCGACGAATACCGCAGCACCGTCGACGTTCTGACCAAGGCCAAGGTGATCGAGGACGCCTCCAAAATCTGGTGGGACCTGCGCCCGTCCGCGCGCTTTCCCACGCTGGAGATGCGCGTCACCGACGTGTGCACCCGGCTCGACGATGCGCTGACTGTCGCCGCCCTGTTTCAATGCCTGTGCCGCATGCTGTTCCGTCTGCGCCGCAACAATCAGAGCTGGCGCACCTATCCCGTGTTCTTGCTCGAGGAGAACCGTTGGCGCGCCCAGCGCTACGGCGTCGACAGCACGCTGTTCGACTTTGGCAAGGGCGAGCTTGCCCCCATCGCCGGTCTCATCGAGGAGATCCTCGAGCTCATCCGCGAGGACGCCGCGGCGCTCGGCTGCGAGGCCGATGTCGCGCGCGCCCGCCGCATCGCCGCCGAGGGGACGAGCGCCGACCGCCAGCTCGCCTGCTTCAAGACCGCGCTCGCAGCCGGTGCCGCTCGCGAGGAGGCGCTGACCGCCGTCGTCGATCACCTCATCGCGGAAACATGCGAGGGGCTCGAGTAGCTGCCCCGGCGCGTAGTGTCTTGGTTTTCAGGAGCCACACCCACAGATGTCATCCTCGGACTTGGTCCGAGGATCCATTTCGCCGGGAATTCTGAACAAGGTGATTTGTGCAATGTCATCCGCACCACCACGGCCCCTCCCGCGGCACGATGGGTCCTCGGGACGAGCCCGCGGATGACACTCGGAAACCCGGGCAGCGCAAGCCTCCTCCTACCGCCGCGTCAGCTCCGTCTCGATGGCAATTTCGATCTCGTCGGAGACCAGCGGAGTGCCGCGCTTGAGGCCCCACTCGCTGCGCAGGATCGTGGCTACGGCCGAAAAGCCGGACACGAACTTGCCCCTGTAGGCTGGATTGAGCGTGCTCCAGGGATGCTCGCCCGTATAGTTCCAGCGCACTTGGAGCACCACGGGTCGCGTCTCGCCCATGATGGTGAGGTCGCCGGCCACATCACCTGTCCGCTCGCCGGTCTTGCTCACCAGCGTGCTGCGGAACGTGATCTCGGGAAAACGCGCGGCATCGAAGAAATCCGATGAGCGCAGGTCCCGATCGAGCTGCTTGGCGCCGGTGGAGATGCTCGCCACCTTCAGCGTGACATCCACCTTGGCATCCTCGGGCTGCATGGGATCGAACACCAGCATGCCCTCGTATTCCAGGACTCGCCCGGACTGGCGAGAGAGCCCGAGGTTGTTCCAGCTGAAGGTGATGTTGGTGTGGCCCGGATCGAAAACGTAGGTATCGGCCATCGCCGCAGGAACGTGTGCCGCGCCGATCCACGCGGCCATCACCGCCGCCGTCACCAGTTTGCCGAACTCTCGAATGCTGTCCCGCATGCATCTCGCCCTCGTTGGCCGGCACCATACGGACGGAATGCGGCAACGCCAGTCCTGGCGCTTCACAAGCCGGTGAGGCGGCTGGCTTCCGCACAGGACCCTGGGTCCCGGGTCGCGCGCGGGAATTGACGCGGCGTCACGCATGGTCCGCCTCGGCCCCGCGCTTGCCCGGGATGACAACTGTCCTTTGAGGTCAGGTCGGGCAACACCGAATACTGTCATCCCGGAAGCCGCACGGCCACGGCGTGGCGACCCGGCAGCACGCGTGTTCCGTGCGGTTATCCAGGACCCAGGGTCACGAGCGGCAGCCAGACTACAGGCTCGCCGACATGCCGCCGTCGACGGCAAGCTCTGCACCTGTCACGAACGCGGACTCGTCGGACGCGAAGAACAGCGCTGCCGCCGCCATGTCCTCCGGCGTGCCGAAGCGCCGCAGTGGCGTCTGATCCAGCAGTGCCTTGCTCACCATCGGGTTGCGCAGCGCCCGCTCGGTCAAGGCCGTTTCGACGAAGCCTGGCGCCAGCGCATTCACGCGGATGTTGAATGGCGCGTACTCCACCGCCAGCCCGCGCGTCAGCGCCGACACCGCGCCCTTGGTTGCCGAATAGGCGGTGAGCTGGCGCAGCCCGCGATGGCTCATGATCGAGGCCACATTGATGAGCGAGCCACGGCCCGAAGCGCGCAGCAGCGCAAACCCGTCGCGTGCCACGCGCACGACGCCATCTAGGTTCACCTCGCGGATCTTCACCCAGTCGGCATCCGACAGGTGCCGGAAGTCCGCGCGCACGTTGAGCCCGGCATTGTTGACCAGCACATCCAGCCGCCCATGTGCCGTCTCGACGGCACGGAACATCGCCGTCACGTCCTGCCCGCGCGAGACGTCGGCCACGACAGCGGTCGCTGCCCCGGCCTGCGCCCGGATGGCTGCGACCGCCGCCTCGGCTGCCTCGCCGTCCACGTCCGCCACATAGACGTGCGCACCCTCGCCCGCGAACCGGCGCGCGATGCCCAGGCCGATGCCGTTGCCGGCGCCGGTCACCAGCGCGATGCGACCTTCAAGACATTGCATGTTCAGGCCATCCCGATCTTGAGAAGGCCTTTAGGCGTTCGCCAGCAGCGGATCAAGACCGCTTCACCCGAATGACAAACGGCGCCCGCAAGCCACGAGCGCCGCATCGAGTTGCATCCGCCGCCGGCGCGCTACTTCGCCGGGCGATAGTCGTCGTAGCGGTGGAAGTAATCGTGCCCGACCTTGAACTTGACGCCGAGGCGCCAGAGATGCCCACCGTAACCGGCGCGCTCCTCGACGCTATCGAGTGTATAGCTGTGCGATCCGAAGTCGGTATAGAGGTACTCGGCGAACAGAATCATGTGACGCCAGTCGACCTCCGTGCCGCCGCCGACGGTCCAGCCCGTCAGCGTGCTGGCTTCCTTGTCCCCGGTCAAAGTGCTCTGTGTCTCGACCCCGAGCCAGGCCACGCCACCGGTTGCGTAGAGGAGCCAGGTGGGGTGCATATAGACGCCGGCCCGCCCGCGCAGCGTCACGAGGTAGTCGTGGCCGTAGCTGGTCGTGCCCGAGGTGTCCTGCATGTCGCCTACGGACAGGTCGCCTTCGAAGCCGAGCACGAAGCGCGAGGAGCGCCAGAAATCGTAGCCGGCCGAGATGCCGCCGGCGAAGCCGGTGAGCTCCCCCGTGCCGCCCGGTAGCGTCTGATCGATGTCGAGCCATGTCCCCTGCGCGAACAGACCGACACGGACGACGGCATCGCCGTCATAGTTCTGGGCACTGGCGGGATGGGCGCCGGCGGCAGCCACGAGAAACAGGAGAGCAACCGAGGCGCGCGCGAGCATGCTAGCCATGGCGCGACCTCTCTTTGAAAGCGCCGCGAGCGAATCACGACGCAAATGTAATTCCAGCTAGCATGGTTGGTTGAGCTGGCGCCAGCGGGACGGCTGGCGCAACACCAAACCGCACACGCCGGTGTAGCGCGGCAACAGATTGCGGGCCGGCTTTATTCCGCCGCCGCAACCGTCGGCGCCACCCACTTCTCGCGCAGGGTGACCAGCTCCTCAGCCGCCGTCGGATGCAACGCCATGGTGGCGTCGAAGTCCGCCTTGGTCGCACCCATGCGCATGGCGATAGCCGCGATCTGCACCATCTCGGCCGCATCCGGCCCGAGAATATGACAGCCGACGATCTTCTGCGTCTTGGCATCAACCACGAGTTTCATCAGCATCCGCTCTTCCCGCCCCGACAGCGTCGCCTTCAACGGCCTGAAGCGGGCCTTATAGATGTCGAGCTTGCCGTAGCGTTCGGCCGCAGCATGCTCGGCCAATCCGACCGTGCCGATCTCCGGCGTCGAGAACACCCCCGTTGGAATGAGATCGTGGTCCACCATCCATTCTCGCTTGCCAAAAACGCTGTCGGCGAAGGCGTGCCCCTCGCGGATCGCCACCGGCGTCAGGTTCACGCGGTCGGTCACGTCGCCAACCGCATAGATGCTCGGCACGCTGGTCCGCGACCCGGCATCCACCTTGATCTCACCCTTCTTGCCGAGCTGCACACCGGCCGCCTCCAACCCGATGCCGGCGGTGTTGGGCGAGCGGCCGATCGCAAACATGATCTGGTCGGCCGTCACCACGTCCCCATTCGACAAATGCCCGACCAACCCGCGCTGGTCTTTCTCGATCTTCGTGAAGATGCTGCCGGTGATGATACGAATGCCGCGCCGCGCGTACTCCTGCATGAGCCCGTCACGCACGTCCTCGTCGAACCCGCGCAAAATTTTGTCGCGGCGATAGATCAGCGTCGTCTCCGCGCCGAGCCCTGCGAAGATACCGGCGAACTCCACGGCGATGTAGCCGCCGCCGGCAATGACGACGCGCTTGGGCATCTGCTTCAGATGGAACGCCTCGTTGGAGGAGATCGCATGCTCCATGCCCGGCAGCTTGGAGTCACCTTCCGGCCTGCCCCCGGTCGCAACCAGGATGGTGCGCGCGCTGACCGTGCGTGCCGGGCTCGCCAGCCGCACCGTGTTGGGCCCCTCCAAAACCGCGCGCGTGTCGAAGATCTCGACCTTGGCTCGCTCGAGCGTCGCGCGGTAGGCGCCTTCCAGCCGCGCGATCTCCTTGTCCTTGTTCGCGATCAGCGTCGGCCAGTCGAAGCGCGGCGCCTCTACGCTCCAGCCGAAGCCGGCTGCATCCTCGAACTCGTCGGCGAACCGGCTGGCGTACACCAGCAGCTTCTTAGGGACACAGCCGCGGATCACGCAGGTGCCGCCCATGCGGTATTCCTCGGCCAGCGCTACCCTGGCCCCGTGCCCAGCCGCGATACGCGCCGCCCGCACACCGCCCGAGCCGCCGCCAATGACGAACAGGTCGTAGTCGAAAGATGGCATAAACCGTTCCTTTGAGCTCAGATATCGACGCCGAGCTTCTTGAGCTCGCGCCGCGCCTCGGCCTCGATCTCGCGCCCGATCTTCTCGCCCCAGCGCTGGCTCAGCAGCAGCGAGCGTTGTGTGAGCTCTGGCTGCATGGCGATGAACTTGGCCCCGACGCCAGTCGAATAGAAGCGGGTCAGCTCGCGGATCTCCTCGAGCGTCAGCTTTTCCGCAAATAGCTCTGCAATCTCCTCGATCAGCTCGCTCGTGCGCGCCGAGAAACGCTTCAGCATTTCGCCCATGACATCCTGGATCTGTTTTTCGGCGTGCGGTGCCAACTCGATAAAGGCATTCGTCATCCGAGCCGTCATGAAAGGCATCACCGCGTCGAACTTCTGGACCGATCCCGCCACCACCATCAGCTCGCGCACCGCTGCCAACCGCTCCCGATCCGGCGCCGGGGCACTTTGCGCCAGCGCCGCACCTGGCCCTGCTGCAACGGCCAGGCTGCAGGCCAGCACCACCCACACCATCCTCCGCAATCTCATGTATCGGCTCCATGCTGAGAGCAGGATTTCGGTTGTCTCGACCGTGGCTCGGTCTGACCTTGTATCCTCGTACTTGACTTTCGTCATCCATGTGCGGCAGGCGTCGGGAACACGCAAAAAAGCAGCAATTGATCTCGCCCCTTCAGCCCATCACAATCCCGGCACATGCCCCTCGCCTCCCCGGCGTCACTCGCGACGGACCCCTTAGTCATGCAAGCTGCCAGCACCAGCGATCATCTCAGCGCCATCCGCACGCTCGGCTCCCTTCTCGCGGCCAACTTCGAGGAAATCGAGCAGCGCCGCGAGTTGCCGTCTGCGGTCGTCACCGCACTCACCGAGCTGAATCTCTTCCGCCTTCTGGTGCCGCGCGAGCTCGGCGGCAGTGAAGTGACACCAGTGACCCTCGTCGAGATCACCGAGGCCATCGCCCACCACGACGCCAGCACGGCCTGGTGCGTGGGACAGAACGCGGTCAGCGCCATGCTCGCCGCCTACTTGCCGCTGGAGCAGGCGCAGCAGATCTTCGGTCAGCCGTCTGGCGTGGTGGCCTGGGGCCCGCCGAGCGCGGGCGAGGCGCGCGCCGTCGACGGTGGCTATGTGCTGAACGGCCGCTTCAACTTCGCCAGCGGCAGCCGTCATGCCAATTGGCTCGGCGCGCACGTCCCCGTCATCGAGAAGGACGGCTCGAAACGGCTGGGCTCGGAAGGCACACCCGTCACCCACACACTGCTGTTTCCCAAGTCCGATGCACAGGTCATCGACACTTGGCACGTCATGGGCCTGCGTGGCACCGGCAGCGACAGCTACGCGGTCACCGATCTTTTCGTGCCTGCGAAATTCGCGTTGCGGCGCGACGCCAACACGCGCCCGGTTCGCGGCGGCAAGCTCTACGCGTTCGGCCCGAGCAGCCTCTATGCCGGCTCCTTCTCGGGCGTCGCGCTCGGCATCGCGCGCACCACGCTCGACGCCTTCATGGCGATCGCACGCGACAAGACCCCGCGCGGCGCCAAGCGCAAGCTCAACGAGAACAACCTCATCCAATTCCAGGTCGGTCAAGCCGAGGCACGCTTGCGCTCGGCTCGCATGTTCGTCATCGGCTCGTTCGAGAAGGCCTGGGCGCACGCCAAAGTCGAGGACGGACTGGACATTGACACCCAAGTGACGTTGCGGTTGGCCACCACCTGGGCCATCCGCGAAGCGGCCGCTGTCGTCTCCACCATCTACCAGGCGGCCGGCGGCACGGCCGTATTCACGGCCAATCCGTTCGAGCGCCGCTTCCGCGACGTGCATACCGTCACGCAACAGATCCAGGGCCACGAGTCCAATTTCGAGGCCGTTGGGCAGGTGCTGCTCGGCGCCGTGCCCGAACGGCGCATGTTCACGTTCTGAAGTATCGCCGCCGGACCCAGCTGGACGCTGCTGCGGCGCGGATGGTAGCCTGGGCTCGAACAACAATCCACGGAGGAACGCTCTATGGCCGGCTCTGACTACACCGTGCGCGATCTCGCCCTCGAAGTGCAACGGCTCGTGAAGGTCCACGGCCAGGACGGCCCGAAACTGCTGGAAGCCCTGCGCGAGCCGGTGCAGCGCGTGATGCAGCGCGATCTGGCCGCCGAAGGCGTGAAGCGCGAGGGCAACCACATCGACAATTCCAAGTACCTCTACTACGACGGCCAGATGTCGATCACCTTCGACCATCTGCCGAAGGGCAAGTTCATCCCGCCGCACGATCACGGCGTGTGGGAGATGATGGCGATCTACAGCGGCCGCCTGAAGCATGTCGTCTACGACCGCCGGGACGACGGCAAGAAGGAAGGCTTCGCCGACCTCGCGATCATCGACGACCGCGTGCTGGAGAAGAACGACGTGGCGATCGTCGCCCCGCCGTCGGAGATCCACAGCTTCACCGCGCTCACCGACGACACCATCTCGGTGACCATCGTCGGCGGCACCTACAAGCCCGACCGCAAATACTACAACGCGGCCGACAAGACCTACGTCGTGCGCCAGCCCAAGCAGACCGGCATCAAGCAGCCGGCGGCCGGTGCGTGAGCATTTCCTCGCCGCACTCAGCAATGTAGACCGGCCCCCGTGCTGGCCACGACCTGGATTGAGGTCCCCTTTTCTGGGGACCCTATCCTTCGTCGCGCGATGGATCTGCGGTCGCATTGCTGCCCGAGATTGGGCTAAGGTGCAGTCCCAGCCGAGGCAGGGATCGGAGGGGTTGGGATGCGCCGGATGGCTGCGGCGATCGTGCTTATCGCACTTCTGCTCACGCCGTTCGCGGCGCCGGGCAACACGCCGGATGCCGCCATCGCCAAGTCTGCCGCCAAACCCAAAAAGCCATTGGCGAAACCGAAGCCGCCTGCTGTTCCCGCCAGGCAGCTGTTCGGCGCTGCCTCCACGCCGGCTCCGCTTGCGGCCCGCGCCATAGGCTTCTATGCCCGCGGCTGCCTTTCCGGCGCCAAGCCGCTCGCCATCGACGGACCGGCCTGGCAGGCCATGCGTCTGTCGCGCAACCGCAACTGGGGCCATCCGCAACTGGTGAAGCTCGTGGAACGGCTGGCGACCGACGCCAAAGCACAGGGCGGCTGGCGCGGTCTCCTCGTTGGCGACATGTCGCAACCGCGCGGCGGTCCCATGCTGACGGGCCATGCCAGCCATCAGGTCGGCCTCGACGCCGACATCTGGCTCACTCCCATGCCCGACCACAGGTTGAGCGAGAAAGAACGCGAGGAGCTGTCCGCCACCTCCATGCTCGCCTCAGATGGCGTCAGCGTCGATGCCTCGATTTGGACTTCGGCGCATGCACAGCTCATCCGCCGCGCCGCAGCCTACCCGGAAGTCGAGCGCGTGCTCGTGCACCCGGCAATCAAGAAGGCGCTGTGCGAGGCGAAGGACGGCGACCGCAGCGTGCTGCATAAAATCCGCCCCTACTGGGGGCATCACTACCACATGCACATCCGCATCGCCTGCCCCAAGGGCAGCGACAACTGCGAAGGCCAGCCGTCGCCGCCATCCGACGACGGATGCGGCAAGGAGCTGGACGACTGGATGGCGCGTATCAAGGTGCCGCCACGGCCCGATGCCAAGCCAGCCAAGCCCAAACCGCCGCTGACCCTGGCGCAGCTTCCCGCCGAGTGTAAGGTCGTGCTGGAAGCGCGCGCAAAAGATGGGCTGGAAGCAGACGCGAAAGTCCTGCCGGAGGCGGGCAAACCAAACGCGCCGGAGGCGCGCACACAAGTCGCGCCGGAGGCGCGCACCAAAGGAGCGTCGGAAGCTAAGGACGACGCCAAGCGTGCGCACGGCCCGGCGGGCACCAATCCCAAACAGTGAGGCAGACGGCCGTGGGCGTCCTCGTCACCGGAGCGACAGGGCGTCTCGGGCAGGCCCTGGTGGCGCGTCTGCAAGCCGAGGGCCGCGATGTACGCATCCTGACGCGACGGCTCTATCGCGCCATTGCACTGTTCGGCGACAGCTTACCGATACACGAATGGCACCCGTTCTCCGAGGAGATCCCACCGCAGGCGATCGCGGGCGTGACGACCGTTGCCCATCTCATGGGCGAGCCGCTGGCCGGGCGGCCGACCGCGGACAAGATCGAGCGCCTCCGCACCTCGCGGCTGACCGCGATGGCACGGCTGGCAGCGGCCTTCGCCGGACAGCCCGTGCGCATCGTGGCGGCATCGTTTCCGTGCCTCGATCGGATAGTGCGGCGCGAGCCGGTCGACGAGTTGGAGCCGCGCGGCAAACCGAAAACGGCGCTGGAGAGCATGGCGCAGGCTTACGAGACAGCGCTCGAGGCGATGGCGTCGCAAGGCGCCAGCGTTGCCATCGTCCGGCTCGGCCTGCTCCTGGCTCCGGACGGGACGCTATCGGTCCCGGCCAGGCTCGCCGACTGGCGGCTCGGCCTCGATTTGAGGAGAGCGCTCATCCCGGCCATCGACATCGAGGATGCAGCCGCGCTGTTCGGCGGCCTCCTGGATCGCAACGATCTGCAGGGGTTCGTGCACGGCATCGCACCCAAGCCGCTGCGCGGCGAGGACCTGATGGCGCTGCTGGCCGCGGCGAGCGGCGCCATGCCGCACATGAAGCTGCCGCATCGCCTCGCGCGCCGCACGCTGGGCGAGCTCATGCCGTTCCTGCTCAACGGCAGTCACATCGTCCCGCGGCGGCTGACGGAGGCGGGCGCCGTGTTCCTGCATCCCGATCCCAAGACCAGCGTTGCGCGCATCCTGGCCCAGCGCACAGCCCGATCCTCACGTCGGCTCACCGTCTGGCCCTTCGCCCGCGCCCCGGCTTGAAACCCTTCGCCTCTCAGACGAGTCGGCTATTCAAAAGCGCAAAAACCGGCTGCGGAAAAAGCTCGACGCGCAATGACAACAACGGGCCTAGAGCCGTTCCGACTTGTGTCGAGCGAATCCAGTTTGAAATTCTGCGTCCCCGGCCGTCGCATTGTATAACGCACACGAGCCGGAGCCTTTCACACCTATGGAATGCACTGGCGAGCAAGAAGAAATACGGCATCGTGCAAAATCCCGGATAGCCGTGCCACAGGGCCCGGCTTCCGGGAACGCAAGAAGTACAGGCAGAGACGAATTCGAGGTGAACCAGAAGCCCGCTAAGCGCCGGTCTTCACGCCGGTGCCGATCTGGCAGGCGACGCCCGTGCCGCCGAGCCCGCAGTAGCCGTGCGGCACCTTGGCCAGATACTGCTGGTGATAATCCTCGGCGAAGTAGAACTCCAGCGCATCCACGATCTCCGTCGTGATGGCGCTGAAACCCTTCGCCTTCAACGCTGCCGCATACATCGCCTTGCTGGCTTCCGCCGCCGCACGCTGCTCTGCATCGAACGTGTAGATGCCGGAACGGTATTGCGTGCCGGCGTCGTTGCCCTGGCGCATGCCCTGCGTCGGGTCGTGGCTCTCCCAGAACGTCTTCAGCAGCTTCTCGTAGCTCGTCACCTTCGGATCGAACACCACGAGCACGACCTCGTTGTGGCCGGTCAGGCCGGAGCACACCTCCTCGTAGGTCGGATTGGGCGTGATGCCTGCCGCATAGCCGACGGCAGTGATCCAGATGCCGTCCTCCAGCTCCCAGAACTTGCGCTCCGCGCCCCAGAAGCAGCCCAGGCCGAACATGGCTTTCTGCAAGCCCTCCGGATAGGGCTCCTTGAGGTCGCGACCGTTGACGAAGTGAGTCTTCGCCGTCGGTATCGGCGTGGCGCGGCCCTTGAGTGCGCTGTCGCGGGTCGGCATCTCGGCCTTCTTCTTGAAGAACAGCATGATGTTCCCCTCATGATCAGTACGGCCCGCATAATATAGGCGCGCGGCGCCGTTTCCACCACGCCATGTCTTGGTGAGATTGCGAAAGCGCTAGTTTGCGAACACGTTCACGGCGCGCTTCTTGCGGCCGATGTAGCCGAAGATCAGCCCCAGTCCCCCGAGCACCACCCAGGCCGGCAGCCGCAGGGCACTTATGAGCACCGGATCCCACAGTGCGAAGCCCAGGCGGCGCGTGACGAACCCCTTGGTGCTTTCCAGGCTCGCCGGCGCAAGGCTCTGCCAATGCTCGATGAGCGAGGTCATGACGAAGCCCGAGCCGCCGGCCAGCGTGCGCGTGCCGTCGTAGACCAGCGCCACGGCCGCCAGCAGCAACAGCGGGTGGGAGATGAGGCGCAGCACGGCAAACGCCCCCTGCCGCGCCGATGCGGAAAGGAACAGGGCAGCCACCGCCAGGACAGCGACAACGACCATCCAGTTGGCGGCGATCAGGGCGAGCGGGTTATCTGGCATGGCAGCGGTTTGCCGGTTTGGGACTTGAGGCCCGATCTGGCAGAGAGCACGCGCACAGGCAAGCATGACCTGCGCCTTGGCTAAAATTGCGGCAGCTCCTGCGTCGCAACAGGCTGGGTTGCATCCTTGCGCAGAAGGGACCGATCAGTATAGTCCGCCACCATTGTGGAAGGGTGGCCGAGTGGTTGAAGGCGCACGCCTGGAACGCGTGTAGGCGGGCAACCGTCTCGTGGGTTCGAATCCCACCCCTTCCGCCAGACTTACCTTGAATTCATTGGATTATTTCATTGTTATGGTTTTCCGCCCTAGCACCCGCCCTAACCTGAAATTTGGATTGCGGCGGCCTCACGCGAACATATGCGACCGATTGAAATGCGTCAGCAGCGACGCACGTGCTTGAAAATCGAGCTCGCCACTTGAGGGGCGGCAGCGAGTGTTGTGACCTCCGACCGCGATGACCTGCCATCATCTCCAGGGTCCAAGGTCTTCTCCAGGGGCCACATCGAGCAACGGCCGACTTTGCGCTGGTCCAATCGTCACATTGAGCACGGGACGAAGCGGCTTGCCGTCGGACGTCAGGTCCGTCTTCGTCTTCTCGACGATCAGGCCGTGCAGCTTGGCCAAGCCCATCGAGGCCGCTACTGCCGCACCGGTCTGTCCATTTCTATGAGCTGTCGATCGGCGCCCAATCCGGACCCACCAATGACGCCCGCCAGCGCCAAGCCTTCCGGCGCTACGCTGCGCTGCGCGCCTCCAGCCTTGGCGCTGCGACCTCACAACCCAGAGGGTGGTCAACTCCTCGGCGCCGATCCCGGTCAACGGTTCGAGGCCGTTTGACAATCCAAAGTCCGTGCTGGCCCTAATCAATGGACCGAGGCCCAAGTCGGATGGCTGACCCTCGTGACGTGACGTGTTACGCGGTCGCTTGCACCGCCGACAGGGGCACTGTGATGTCCGCTTCCGAGTGTCGCCAGCCACAGGCGGTTGATCAAAGCCGCCAATTTATGAGTTCACGGCCTAGCTAGGGGCGACGCTTGCCGACGCGCGTCGGATCTTGCGGGCACGCCGGCCCGTACGGCTGCATCTGCCTTTGGTTAGGCCCAGGCGCGTCAGCTCAATCGATCGCATGGTCGAGCAGTAGGCGCCGAACCGATCCAAGCCGTCTCCTAGCGATAGCTCGCCATTTTGTCTCAGAACAGCGGGTTGGCGCGCTCATTGAACATGGCCTCGAAGACTTCCTGCACGGACGATGCGGACCATAGGGAAGCCCGGCAATGATGGCGCCGGTCGGTAGGCCCATATCTTCGGCCACGGCCCCCCGATGGCTGGAGGTTCCGCGGGCCCGCGAAAAGCTCCGGATAGGTGCCAGCATGACGGACGCCATCGTGGTGGAGGTGGTTGCCGAACCGTTTCGACGCGAACGAGCGACTAGCTCTTTCTGATCACGGTCCTGCCCGCGTGAATGCTCGGTGAATGCTTAGCGCCTACGCCCTACGCGGCTAATTTACAAGCGCTTGAATTTATTGGCGACCCCGGCAGGATTCGAACCTGCGACCCCCAGATTAGGAATTTCAATTCCTCTGGGAAAAGACCGGCCAACGGCTAGTCACGGATGATCGACCTCAGTGGCATCATCGCAGCGGCACTGAAAGCGGCAGGACTGACGCGCAGCTAGCCGCTTGGCACCATGCCGGCTGGCACCTGCTGGGCATGAAGATCGCTCTCTGTCCTGCCGTCGGCCCAAACATCGACGCCAGGGCTTCCAGTTGCCGGTCCAGACTGCACTTTTTGCCGATCAGCTAGCCGGCCCCGCCAAATGGATCGGGAAACCTATCGGCGAAGCTGTTTCATTGCGGACCGCAGACGAATGCTTGTCCACAACTTCGTCCAGCCATCAGGCAATTTGCGATGGGAATCTCTAAGAATCGCACTAGAGCCGATCGATGAAGATTTTCACGTCTGTTCCTTCGCGCTTTTCGCGCAGGCATCCAATATTTGGATGGGAGAACGGGCGACGCCATCTCGAACGCTGTATCGCATCTTGGCGGCGAAATGGCTTCACACCGATTTCGGTGAACCGCCCTGAAGAGGTGGATGCAATCAAATCTATGCACCTAATCGAGGTTCTTGGCTGCCCCCAAGATAACGCATTGATTGCAGGCAAGTACGGGGTGAGCCTGGGTTCCATTTTCGACGCGGTTGGCCGGGATGAACCTGTAGCCATTGTAAACGCCGACATCTACATGCGATATGGAGCCGATCTGGCCGAGGAAGTTGCGAGGTTAAGCGGCGACGCCATGCTCGTCGCACGGCGCACTGATGTGCGGCGGCTAGGGTCCGCGAGTGGCGTCACTTTTCCGTACGGTCATGACTTTGTTGCCTTCACACCCTCACGAATAGCAGACGCCATCGACAACGTTGAGTTACGGCGTTTTCAATTGGGCGTTCCATGGTGGGACTATGTATTTCCCATTCTGGCAGCGCAAGAGGTGCCAGTCTTGCGAGTCAAGGAGCCTTTTATAGTTCACCAGCTCCATGATGAGCGGTGGAACGACGATCTCTACCGTCAGGTCGCAAGCGACGCGCATCGCACACTGACGAAAGTCAACGACGCTTACCTCCATCTAGAAGATGATGGAACAAAAGCATTTGCAGATTCTATAGCTCGCATTAGCCATCGGCTCTTGTTTTATCCCGGTATCCCAGAGATCACCCTCTCTCTCATGGATAGCATCGGGCGAGCGAGCGCGCGCGGTAGACCCTACTGGCGCCGTCGTCACGGGAATTATCGGAACAAGCTGCTTCGCGAAGTGAGCCGCATCAATCACCAGAGACTCGATTGGCAGAGACAGGTTCTCCGACCACTCCTTTTTGAATGACGCCGCGTGGGCTATTCCCAGCTCTCTGCCAGCTCAGGTTCGGCCCTACACACCCGCGTAAGTGTCGTACCCGAACCGCTCAGCAATTATTCCGTAGCCTCGTGATGAGCGAACAGTTGCTAGAAAACCGTCTGGCATCTGCCGTCTTGGCAACGTCGTGATCGTCGCCGGTTTTCTTCCGCTATCACCAGTCAAAGTCACGTTGTTGCAGCGACTTACGAATTGTGCATCGAACGGCACTTCGAGATGGCGGCATAGCTCAGCCATTACTGTGGCGGGCCTAGCGATAAAATCCTCGTATCGCCAGAACCGAATGTCTTGGTGATCCATGACGAACTTCACAACCCGGCCACAGTAATCGTCGAATCCCTTCACATGATAATCAAACCCGCTGGCGGTCATACTGAGCCAGGCGTCGATCGGATCGCGGATGGTCGCTGCTCTTCTTAGTTCGAAGGCTGGGCGCAAAGCAGCAACAAGCCGACCCGCCGGTTCCTGATTCGTTAGATAATCGGAATGTGAATGATCCCTCAAGATCAGGATCTTATCCAGCGAAGCACACACGTCGACGACGGGTTTAAGCCGCGACCTGAACTGCTCGTACAAAACATCGATGGGTGGGGCAAGACGAGGGTAGTTCCATATCAGCTGCCCCAGCGGGTCTATGGGAAAGAATTCCACACGGTGTACGGTCGTCGGATGTATCTCGCTCAACAGCACTGTCCTTGGCATGACTGCCAAGCATTTGGAGATGATGGTGCCACCACTGCTGGAAAGATGATGCACCAGTCTCAGCGTCGCTCCCTCCGACTTAGCCATGAATTGCGCACCCTTGAGTGTCCAAGCACGCTGACGACAATAGCCTTTTCCAGAGAGCACGAAGAGCGGGTCGACTAGTTTTCATTGTGGACAAGGCCTGCCAATCACCCCACGCGAGCAAGAGGTTGTGTTTTATTGGCCAATGTCGACCGCAGGTTTTGGAGAACGTTGAGGATTGGGGCGTCAGTCAGGAATTCACGGAACTCTCGTGCAATCTTACACTGCGAGACCGCTATCCTTGAAACATGAGACTTCAACAATTTTCCCACCAAACCTGCCCCTGTGGGATCGCGTCTCCGCACACACAAGGACACAACGATGGCGAACAAGGTCGCATTGATTACCGGCGTGACCGGCCAAGATGGTGCCTATCTGGCGCGCCTCCTATTAAGGGAGGGTTATGTCGTTCACGGAGTAAAGCGTCGCGCCTCGTCCTTCAACACTGCAAGAATTGATGATTTGTACGCCGATCCACACGGCAGCAATGTCCGCTTCTTTTTGCATTACGGTGATCTAACCGATGCAACTAATCTCATTAGAATTGTGCAGGAGACACAGCCCGACGAGATCTACAATCTTGCAGCCCAAAGCCACGTGCAAGTTTCGTTTGAAACGGCAGAATACACCGCCAATGCTGATGCTCTCGGAACGTTGCGATTGCTAGAAGCAATCCGCATCTTGGGGCTTGAACGAAAGACGCGATTTTATCAGGCCTCTACATCAGAAATGTATGGGAAGGTCACAGAGACGCCACAGCGGGAGACAACGCCGTTTTGCCCGAGATCCCCGTACGCTGCTGCCAAGTTGTACGCATATTGGATCACCGTGAACTACCGGGAGGCCTACGGTATTCACGCGTCGAACGGCATTCTTTTCAACCATGAGGGACCGTTGCGAGGTGAAACTTTTGTCACTCGAAAGATTACCCGTGCTGCCGCCGCAATCCGCAAGGGTCTGGAGGATCGTCTTTATCTTGGCAACCTAAATGCCGAGCGCGACTGGGGCCATGCGCGCGACTATGTTGATGGCATGTGGCGCATGCTCCAGCAAGATCAGCCGGATGATTATGTGCTGGCGACCGGAGTGAGTCACTCCGTCCGCGACTTCGTAGAACTGGCCTTTTCGCACGTTGGCGTAAAGATACGATGGACGGGTGAAGGTATCCATGAGGTTGGCTTCGATGCTCGCTCGGGCGTCGAGCGCGTGCTGGTCGATCCCCGATACTTCAGGCCGACAGAGGTGGATTGTTTGCTTGGCGACGCCAGCAAGGCCCGCCGGATGTTGGGCTGGAGACCGACTACACCGTTCTCCGTGATGGTCCAGGAGATGGTTGAAAGCGATCTGGAGCTCCTCGGGCAGGAGACGATGGCGCAAGCGCGTATTCCAAGCCTGATCGCCACCTGAGGGCCCCACCATGGTTGCGGCGAAATTCTCATTGGCTGGCAAAAGAGTTTGGGTCGCTGGCCACCGCGGGATGGTGGGCTCAGCACTTGTCCGCCGTCTTCAATCGGAAGCATGTGAGATCCTAACCGCCGAGCGCTCGGCATTGGATTTGCTCGACCAGTCAGCCGTTCATGCGTACCTGAGGCGGGTAAGGCCGCACGCAATCATTCTGGCTGCTGCGAAGGTTGGCGGCATTCTTGCGAATGACCGTTATCCCGCTGACTTTCTCTACGAGAACTTGGTGATCGAGACCAATGTCATACATGGGGCCTACCTAGCCAGCGTAGACAAGCTCCTCCTCTTGGGCTCCTCCTGTATCTATCCCAAGTTTGCGCCACAGCCGATCGTTGAGACCGCATTGCTGACCGGACCATTGGAGCCGACAAACGAGTGGTACGCCATTGCTAAGATTGCCGGGATCAAGCTGTGCCAGGCTTACCGGAAGCAGCACGGCTGCGACTTCATCTCAGCAATGCCGACCAATCTTTATGGGCCAGGTGACAATTTTGACCTGGAGACGAGCCACGTAATCCCCGCATTGATCCGCAAAGCGCACTTAGCAAAGCGGGAGAACAATCCAGAAATGATAATTTGGGGTACAGGGCAACCCCGCCGCGACTTTCTCCATGTCGATGACGCAGCCAACGCCCTCGTCTTGTTGCTGCACAATTATTCGGGCCTGGAGCACATCAATGTGGGCTCGGGGTCGGATATCTCCATTCTCGAGTTAGCAGACTTTGTAGCGGACGTAGTTGCCTTTAGGGGCTCGATCGTTACAGATCCTTCCAAGCCAGACGGGACTCCCCGCAAGGTCTTGGACATCTCACTCCTTCGAAGCCTTGGTTGGACCCCGCGGCTTGATTTTAAAGGTGGGTTGGACCAAACCTATCGATGGTTCTGCGAGCACTTCAAAGAGTGAGAAGTCAGAATTCTCGCATGCGCGTGGACTTGCCTAGACGCTGCGACCCATCCACCTGGCTCAGATTAATTTTTCAGCAGATGGCGAGTTGAACTGAGATTATCCCCACAAGCTCTTGGCCATGACTGCTAAGCGCTTCACGTTGCGCATTCGTCGTGCGGACGCCGGATGAAGTGACACAAGTCTTGCCAAGTCAGATGCTGTCACGTTTACACGCCCACCGTCTAAGGCTCCTTCCAACTCGCTCAATCTGACTCTAAACTTTATTCGCTTAATACCGTCTTCGAAACAGTGCGCAAGAGCGGAGAACTCGGCGTCCTTTGCCATTTGTTCCAATAGCATCAGACGCTCTTCCTCGAATTTGGATCTCTCTCTGACAGTTTTCGACTGATCGTGATACCTGAACCGCGCAATTGGACTATCCAGATAAACAATCCTTGGGTGCCGATTGAAATAGTGGCAGTAGAGCGCCCAATCAAAAACATACTTCAGATGTGTGGGTAACCAATTCCTGACGTTGCCACGCAGTAGATCGCCCCTCAAACCATATTCCGGGCTGGTGATAGCGGGTGCGGCGCTGCATCTCAATCAAGCCGCGAGCGGTTAGCCCACTGTTTATACGGACTTCTTCGCGCCTATCCGTCCCAAAGTTAATCACTGGCCCTGCTAGGGCATCAGCGCCGTCAAAGCCTTCAGAAATTCGCGCGAGTGACCCCTCGAGCAAGATATCGTCCGAATTGATCCAATTAACAATCTCGCCGCGCGAACGACTGATGCCCTTTATCAGCGCATCCACTTGGCCCCTATCCGGCTCACTTACCCAATATGCAAGTCTGTGCTCCCACCTACGAAGAATTGAAACCGTTTCATCAGTGCTTCCACCATCAATAACAATCAGCTCTTTGTTGGGATAGCTCTGGGAGAGTATTGAACTCAATCGCCTCTCCAATAAATGCCCCCTGATTGTAGCTGGGCATAATTACCGAAATAAGCGGCATGACAGGCATGGTTCGCAACCCTCAAGATCTGCAAAATAAAAATGACACAGCCAGTGCCCACTTCGCCTCACTTTCAACGCGCTACGATCAGATAATTCCTCGATCCTCGGCAGCCGATATGAACCTCTTGTACCATCCGCGAGCCCATACGACGGCGACGCCGCCCAGAGCCAGAAGAGCGAGCCAAACCCAATCCACAATTACCTCCCGCAATCGAGGTCGACTGTTAAGCGCCCGTGCCCGCGCTTCTCTCCATCACGGCTCTTTTAGCCTGCGATCCTGAGATCAGGTGCCGCGGCTAGAATTTGGTGCGGATCTGCGCTCACAGTTCAGTGACGAGTTAACAACGCTCACAATCTCCGAATACCGGCGAAGATAAGCGCGTGGCCGTGATTCGAAACCGCCGGTGCAGCGCTATCCACGGATAACTCCTCAGACGATTCCGTTCACAAGGGAAACATTGTGATGAACAAGCGTTGACCCCATGAGCCTAAAGGTAGTCGAGCGAGCAAATTGGAGCGTTAGCCGGGCAAGCCTGATCCGCCTGCAAATGGTCGCGCCAGTGGCTCACTCCGGCTTGTCATTGCCTGCTTCATAGTCCTGCATGCAAAATACTCGTCGATCGCATCCTCCCACCCCTGACGCAGCTCAGGTGGGCAGCGCGCCACGTCCCGCGCGAAGCAGCAGACTCCCGTAGTGACTGCGGTGGCAGACCGCTCGCGCATCGCGCCACCTCGGCTGCAAGCTTACTCTCGTGCCAGGGGCTGGAGCGTGTCGGCGTTCGGATCAAAGAACACCGGATCATTGCCTGGCTCCCGCCGGTGACTTCTAGACGAACGCATCAAACTGTTCGTGCAATGCTAGGTCCCGGCTGCGGGGCATCTCCGCTCAACGGCTGGACCCCAACTTCATTCCGCCGGGACAGCCTTACGGCTGATCGCGCTTAAGGCTGTGCCATCCCTTACGCGATCTCGGATAGGCTCAATGGCGCGATCCGAGATCCAAGCTATGGCGGCGGATATAACTAACGACACGCCGAGGCCGGTAATAAACAGAACCCAACTACGCGGCCCTACAGGAACGGCTAGGGACACCAAGAAACCGCACAGCCAGTGCACTAGGAACAATGGATAGGCCAGATCACCAAGCCGCTTGTCCACGACAGATAGTCGGCCCCGCATAGGGGCCAGCGTGATTACTAAGGCGGCGACGAGAAACATACTCACATAGAAGGATGCGCCGAAGTGGTGCCACTTTGCGTTGACCCAAGATACAACGATGACGCCGACCCATGTCCCAGTCAGTGGAATAGCATAGCGCGCTTTTATGCGATGCCCTGATGACAGGAAGAAGTAGCACATGGCGCCGACGCTGAATGGCAAGATCGCGGCATACCAAGGATAGTATCGGGACGCCCAGTCCAGTCCCGTAACAACGGCGAACACATGATAAGCAGAGCTGGATGCGAACAAGATGATCGCCAAACGAACAGAGCGGGCACCGATCAGAAACAGGATGCCGTAGTTAATGATTTCGACCGCGACTGACCACGAAGGTGGCACTAATCGGATGGAAAGGTACGAACGGCAGGGGAACAAGCAAGGCGTTGGCAAGGTAATCCCAACTTGTCAGCGACGCTGCCCACGAGTCCTTGAACGTTGCGGCCTCGTTAGGAAATAGGAAGAGGACCACGATAGTCGCCGTGCCCACCATATAGTAGATAGGCAACAATCGCAGAGCCCGGTTAGTCCAAAACGACCGCGCGTTGAACCTGTACGTTCCGTTCAGAACGGCGGTCATGAGATAGCCTGACAAAACGTAGAACCCAAATACAGCGTAGACGCCTAGATGCGAAATGACACCGGACAGGTGCGAGAAGACGACCATTACGGCCAGCAACAGTCGTAGCGTTCCAAGCATCTTGCTCCCCCAAGCAAATGGAAACGCTTACATAGAGCAATGAACCATACCCAATACGTGACAGCGATCGCAACCACTACCGCCAGTCCGTCAACATGGGCGTGAAATGGCATCATGTCCGCCGTCAGCATCTACCGGACAGATTGAGCTGATTGCGTAAGGGGAGCTCGTCTTAGCCCCCAGGGGGCACCGCGGACACGACGACCAACTCATTCACTTGTGACGACGCCGACGACTGCTAGTGGGTATCACATAGCCGTCATTCGCACGGGAACGACCGTCAGGCGCTTGTCGATGGCTCGCAGATAGGAACGGACGCGACCAATGCCGAGACTTTTTTCGCTGGCAGCGGGGAGGTGAGGATCGGATTGAGCGGAGGCGGGGCATCTCCGCTCAACGGCTGGCTGGATGAATACCCCCGATTGGTTGGCGTAGCGCGCTGGACCGCCAACTTCATTCCGCCGGGACAGCCGTACGGTTAGAACGAATACCCGAACGCAGAAATCTCTTCTGCGAACAGATCGGCGACCAGTCGCCTGGTCTCGGTGTTGTAATAGTCACGGTATGATCCATGTGTTGACTTATTGCGCACCGGCAGCCCAGCGTAAGGGATCCCAATACGACGGCATGCTTCGCAGAAATTGTCCGCGATAAACTCAAAGCGCACTATGAAATCGACGTTGTTGATCGCCAATGCCAGACACTCGTCCGCCTCGGTCATATAGTGTGATACTGGCGGTACGGTCTTCACGAACTTCTTGAATGACTTTGGGTTCCACGCAGTCACGCCGCGATGCGGAGAAAAGTAGAACGACACCGCCCGATCCCATGGGTTGCGCACGCAGGCGAATTTGAAAAGCGAAGCAAACAAGGCGTCACCATAGGCTTGGCGATACTCGAGGAGTGTCGAGTGCTTATGTGTGGCGTACAGCGCGGAGCGCAGCTCAAACCGCTCTACTCCGTCTTGGTGGGGTGCCATCGAGACAATGGCGTCGTCAGCGTATTGGCGTAGTGCGTCCTGTATGGAATTGCCGCCAGTCTTCGGCACGTGAATGAACAAGAAGCGTTTGCTGGTCGACAACATCTCTGCCGCCTATCGCAACGACAAAGATGAACCATACTCAGTACGTGACGGCGATATCTACCTTAACCGCCATCTCCTCCACAAAATACAGACTTTGTTACCATTCTGCCAAGCGCGATACCTATGCGGAAGACCGTATCGTCAGGGTATTGGACCTGATCGCTGCCAACGTAAGGGACTCATCTCAACTCCCGCAATTTTAACCTGCCGACGATGTTGAGGTCGGGCGGCATGCGCTTGTCGATCGCGACCTTGGGGAGCGGCTTTACTTGCGCCGCCGGCTCTTTCGCATCGCGAGCACTCCGTGTTTCAACGACGACACCTGATAGCCGGGCTTCTCAGCAGTTGTGAGGCACCTGCCAACGTAACCCCGCCGACCCACCTTACTCAAAAAAAGTCGCCATTATCCACAGCGGCTTGCTGCCCACCACTTGCTAATCCGCCGAAACATAGCCGCCAAGACAGCCCCTCGACTGCATGGATGTAGCCGTGTCATCCGGCGTGAGCACATTGGAGTGGATCGAGTTTCTCGCCGAAAGCGGGATTCAGTGTCGCATGACCGCAGGCGATGCGCAGGTGCACGCATATCTGCTTTCGATCGGCAGCAAGCTCCGTGTTCTGGTCGATCGCAGTGGCTGCCCGCTGCAATATGACGTGGCCGGAACAGGTCTCAGCTCGCCTCTGCGCAAGGGGTGCAGGTTAAAGTTCTTCCTGCCGGCATTGGTGCTGCGGACGGCTGGTTGGGTGCTGAAGGGCACACTGTCCAAACCGGCTCGTGCAGCACAGGGCGCGCGCTGGGGATTGCGGTGGCGTCCTCTGCAGTTGGTGAGTCCGTCGATCTGCAACTATCCCGTTCTCGAGGTGGTGGAGGACGATATCCTAGCAAATCGCAACTATGTGCAATGCTTCGACGTGGTGCGCGCCGCCAACATTCTCAATCTCATATACTTCGACGAAACTTCGCTTGCAGCGATGCTGGCAAACTTGCGGCGAGAGGCTACGCGACGGGGGCAGGCTCATCGTATGCCGAACCAAACCCGATGGCATCAATCATGGCACGGTGTTCGGCCTCGACTCGCACCGCCGTTTGCAGGTGCTCGCCCGCCTCAATGAAGGAAGCGAGATAGAAAAGATTGCCCTGTCGCTGCCAACAGGGACATGACCCTTTGGGTTTGCCTTGGGTGACGAATGGGGACGGCCATGCATCTATTCTCGTTCTGGACCGGGCCAATCTCGTGGTTGGAGCAAATGTGCATCAACTCGATGTTGGCTCAAGGGCATACGCTCGCCATCTACACCTACAATCCCGCAGAGCTTGAGATCGATCGATCCGCGGGTCCAGATCCTCGATGCAAGTGTGGCGCTACCTCTCACCACAGAGGTGGCCCGCCAGTTGGCAGTTCGGCCTTCTCTAACCACCAACGTGCTTCGGTACCATCTGCTGGAAAGGCAGGCAGGGACTTGGGTCGATCTCGACGTGCTACTGCTGAAGCCGCTACCTGAAGCGGACTACCTGCTCGCCTACGAGGATCAAAACCACACCTGGATCAACGGCGCCATACTCCGTCTTCCTTCCGGCTGCCCGCTCCTTCGTGACCTCATCGAGTTTTGTGCACAAAGGCCAGTCATTGGGCAGTGGTGGCCTCTAAAACGTAAATTGAAGCATCGGGCACTCGCCGCAATTGGCCGACCCATTCCGCCGGAAAAGTGCAAGTGGGGCGTGTTCGGCCCACGCGCACTGACACACTTCACCCTGCAGCGCGGCTTAGTCCATCACGCCCTCGGACCCGAATGGTTTTATCCGGTCCCCTATGACCGGACTGCGGATCTCGTGAACGTCTCAGCTGATATTCCGCAGTATTTAACATCCGACACAGTAGCGGTTCATTTGTGGGCCAATCGGCTCAGGAAGTTCATCCCCAACGGACGCAAACCACCGCCGGAGACCTGGCTCGGGCGATACGCGGCGATGCATGCCTAGTGCAGACGTAGTTCGCAACATTGGAGCTACTCGATGCGGCCAACCATATTTCTGATCAACCTCGATATAGCGCAGGAGCGTCTTGCCTTCATGCAGGAGCAAGCGCGCCGCGCCGGTATCAACCTCGAACGCGTCCCGGGCGTCGCCGGCGCCGCGGTCGCTGAGCGGTGGCGCGACCAGTTCCTGCTGCCCGACGGTCGCATAGCATCTCCGCTCAACGCCGGCGAAGTGGGATGCTATGCAAGCCATCTTCTCGTGTGCTCGCACATCGTCGAACGGGATTTGCCGCTTGCCGTCGTTCTGGAGGACGATGTCGAGGTGCCGGAAGATTTCGGCCAGTTCATTGATACTGTACCGGATGTGCTGCCCCCTGCGTGGGATATTATCAAGCTGAACAACCATCCGAGCCGCGCCGTCTACAGCCTCGGGCGCGTTGGGCCACGCCATCTCGTGCGCTTCTACCGTCAGCCACCTATGACTGGCGGCTATCTCATCAGCAATGCAGGGGCAAGAAAGCTGCTTGTCCCGCGGCCGCGTAACAAACCTATCGACATGGAAATGCGTCAGCCATGGAACATGGACCTCGACATGTTCGGCATATGCCCGCGCGCGGTGCATCAGCTGCAATCGATGGGCTCATACATCTATCAGGTGGGTGGCCACAGGCTGCGAGGGGGGAAGCACTTCCGCGACCCGGCGCGGACGTTTGCCTATGCGGTGAGAACAATGGGACTTCTTCCAACACTGGCCTGCCGATTGGCTGAAGTCTGGCAGGTGCTGGTACCTGGCCCGCAAGCGCCGCCTGCTTCGGGACGCGGCGCATGGGTTCCGAAGGGCAGGATCAAGCCGCCGCGGCGGGCAATGAACCAGCGCATGCGTAGTTGAGGATATCACGCGGGCCAGCTCAGCCTCTAACGGTTTCCCACCTTTCATCATTCGATCGGGCGCAGATGGCTCCAGCAATGTGTTGAGACGCAACGCTCGCTGCCATTACTGCGGCACAACGGGCGTAAGTCGAAGTGAAGAACATGGCCGGCCCAGTCTTCACCTCATGTTCGTGCCGCACCGACTTCGTCGGCCATCCATCGGTCCGTTAGCACCACGTTGGGAGTGCGCGAGCGCCTCGGTAATCCGCTCGGCCGCATTCTCATGGACGCCGTGCGTCCTGTGCTGCGGCGTTCATGTTTCCGCTGCTGTTTCTGTTGGGCCGGCGTCTTGCACCCAATCGATGCGGATACCTTTCTCAGCCATGCAGCCTTTGAATGCGGCCTGTTGCACTTTGGCTTGCTCCATTGAGCGACCGATGCCGTAGGTGTAAGGGGCGGTAACGGCGACCACCTTGGGAACCGGTCAGGAGGCGGGGTCTGGGCCCCGCTGGATGTACCCCACGCCGAGACGGAGGTGATTCGGTGAACCAAAGCAGTACTACGGCGAGTGAGGTGGCGGCGTCCTAGCGCCACGAGCCGAATTTTCAAGTCTCGGCAAAGGGGACGCAGGTTCCCAGCGCCACCGCCCCGAGAGTGCGGATGCCGTAGCCGCTCCGAAGGCAGCCGGTCCACCGGCGCCTGCTCTCGGGGCCTTTTTTTGCCCCAGTTCCGATACCTTGGCCTTCGCGCGCGTGAGCGGAACCGTCGACCGCCACGCTGCTCGTCTCGTGCCCCGACCAGCGCGGCATCGTCGCCGCGCTCGCTCAGGTGCTCTACGGCCACGGCGCCAACATCCTCGACGCCGACCAGCACACCGACGCGGTCGCGGGCATGTTCTTCCAGCGCATCCGCTTCGACACTGGCGGAGCTGCGCACCGACCGCGCCAGCCTCGAGGCCGCGATCGCGCGAGGTCGCCGCGCGCTTCGCGATGACCTGGCGGCTGTGCGACTCCGCGCGCCGCAAGCGCGTCGCGATCTTCGTCTCGCGCACCGATCACTGCCTCTACGACCTGCTGCTGCGCCACCGCTCGGGCGAGCTCGCGTGCGACATCCCGCTGATCGTCAGCAACCACGAGCAGCTCGCGCCCGTCGCGGCGCAGTTCGGCGTGCCCTTCCACGTGCTCCCCGTCACGCGCCGAGACCAAGGCCGCGCAGGAGGCAGCGCAGATCGCGCTGCTCGAGCAGCGACGCGCATCGATCTGGTCGTGCTCGCGCGCTACATGCAGATCCTGTCCTCGGAGTTCGTCGAGCGCTATCCGGCACCGCATCATCAACATCCACCACTCGTTCCTGCCCGCGTTCATCGGCGGCGCGCCCGTACCACCAGGCGTACGAGCGCGGCGTGAAGCTGATCGGCGCCACCGCGCACTACGTCACCACGGACCTCGACGAGGGCCCGATCATCGAGCAGGACGTGATCCGCGCGTCGCACCGCGACACGGTCGACGATCTCGTGCGCAAGGGCGCGCGACCTCGAGCGCAACGTGCTCTCGCGCGCGGTGCGCTGGCACCTCGACGACCGCGTGCTCGTCTACGGCAACAAGACGGTCGTCTTTTCGTGAACCTGCGCTTCGTCGGCCTCGCGCTCGCGATCGCGGTGGGCGTCGCGAGCTGGGTGCTCACGTGCGCGGCGTGGCGCTTCGACCGCGTGACGGCGGGCTTCCTGCCGCTCGAGCCGCGCTCGTTCGAGCGCTTCACGGTGGTGGTGCTCGGCACCGCGGCCGCAGGCGAGGATCAACAACCGGCGCGGCACGTCGATCGCGGCGGCGGTCGGCGAGCGAGGTCGCGCTCGTGGATGCGGGCCGCGGCGTGGCCGAGGCGCTGCGCGCGGCGAAGATCCCGCCGAGCCAGCCCGACGTCGTGCTGCTCACGAGCCTCTTGCCCGAGAACATGGTCGGCCTCGACGACCTGCTCGCCGCGAGCGTGGCTCGCGGGCCGGCGCACGCCGGTGCGCGTGATCGGTCCGCCCGGTACGGCCGCAGTGACGGAGCACGTAGTTGCCCAGGTCGCGGCGGGCGCGATCGCGCGGGCGCGCGCGCTCGGCGACGACCCCGCTCCGCCCGCGCTCGAGGCGTCGAAGTCGCCGGCGGCGCGCAGCAGACGCTAGGCGGGCTCACCCTGCGCGCGGGCGCGCTCGCGGGCGGACCCGTTGCCCGCGCTCGCGTGGCGGATCGAGGCGGCCGGGCACAGCGCAGTGATCGGCGGCACCGGCTGGGACGGCGACGCGCTCGAGGCGCTCGCGCGCGGCGCGAACCTGCTGCTCCACGACGCCAATCACGTGCCCACGGCCGAGGAGGCGACCGCCGCGAGCCTCGACGGTCGATCCCGAGCGCCTCGCGCGCGAGGCCGCGATCTACACCGACTTCGCGGAGGTCGGCGCGATCGCGCGGCGCGCCGGAGTCGGTGCAGCTCGTGCTGATCCGCATGCGCCAGCCCGCCGTGCTCGACCTCCAGGTCACGACCCGCGTCGACGACGAGTACGACGGCCCGATCGCGGTCGCGCACGACGGGGACGAGTTCACGCCGTAGGACGTCAGACGCTGAGCCCGGGCTCCTCGGGCGCGCGCACCCGGCTGCGGCTCCGGCGGAACGAACTCCGGCCGATCCTCGGGATCGCGCTCGCCGAGGAAGCGGCGGCGTTGCTCGCGGTAGTAGTCCTCGCCGGGCTCGCGCAGGATCGCCTCGTCGATCGCCGCGACCGCCTCGTCGCGGTGGCCGAGCTGGAAGTGCACCTCGGCGAGCGTGTCGAGGATGTGCGCCTGCGGGTGATCGGTGTCGTCGACCGCGCGCTCGGCGAGCTCGAGCGCCGTCTCGAGCAGCTCGGGCGACGAACGCTCGTCGGTCGCGATCATCCCACGCGGTGTTGTTGAGCTCTTCCGCGCTGATGCCGGGCAGGCGCAGCGAGCCGGGTCGCGTAGCGCGCTGCGAACTCGCCCGCGCGGAGCAGCTCGCTGCCCGCGACGCCGATCGCGAGCGCCGCACACGGCCACGCTCGCGCCCGCGACCGCGCGCACCCATCGGTGCCGCTCGGGCCGGCCGGAGCCCGCGCCAGGCGAGCGCTGCGGCGGCGATCCCCCCGGCTGCGAAGCCACCCGCGTGCGCGCCCGCGGCCACGAACGGCAGCAGCGAGAGCAGCGCGGTCAAACCGATCATCGCGAGCAGCGCGCGGCGCGGAACGCGCCACCACGCGGGCAGCGCGTCGGCGAAGCGCAGCTCGAGCCAGCACACCGCCGCGAGCAGGCCGAAGATCGCGCCCGACACACCGACCACCGGGTCGGGCTGCCAGCGCGCTCGCCGCCATCGCGCCGAGTCCGGACGGCCGCGATCACGCAGACCGTGCGCGACCGTGCCGAGCGCGCGCTCGACGAGCGGGCCGACGGTCGAGCAGCCCGAGCCAGGTTCAGGATCAGATGGACGCGTTCGCGTGCAGCAGATTGCGCCGTCACGACGCGCCACCAGTCGCCGTCGGCGCCAGCGCGCGGGATGAACGAGCCCACGATCGGATCTGCTCTCCGCCGATCAGCTGCGCCGCATAGCAGCGCGGTGCACACGATCGAAGAGACCCCAGGTGGCGCGCAGCGGGCGCGGCGCGCGCGCGGCCTCCTCGATCTCGGCCATGCGCGCGAGCTGCGCGCTGCCGCCGGGCTGGCGCGCGATCCGCTGCGAGCAGCGCGCGCACGAGGTGCTCGGGGCCGTGCGGATCGACGAACGTGCTGCGCGCGATGATGTAGACGGAGTGGCGCGTCGCGATCCAGAGCGCGCGCGACGAGCGTGGCGAGGTGCGTGATGTCGCGGTACGCGCTGTAGACGAGCCCGCCGCGGCGCGTGCCCGTCGGATGGTGGAGGCCCTCGGCCTCGAGCGTGATCGCGCGCGGACGCCCGCGCAGCGAGAACGTCGTCGGGCGCGCTCGGGTCGCTCTCCACCCGGCGAGGCTCTCCACCGCGGCCAGCCTAGCGGAAAGCTTCGCTACGAGCCGCTTGGGCAGCGGCAGCGTCGGGAACACGCGGCTGAAGATCAGGAACGTGAGCACGAACGCGCCCAGGAAGCCGAGCGCGATCCCGATCTGGATCGGCCCCGCCCAGGCACCGCCGTCGTCGGGCACGAGCGACGGGCCACACGAGCGCGTTGCGCTCGAGCCAGAAGCCGAGCAGCGACACCGCCGCGACACCGCCCAGGATCACGGGCGTGCGCTTCGGGCGCGCGCCGAGCAGCACCCAGAACGGCGTCACCCAGCAGCCGACCCAGGCCGACGAGCGAGAGCTTCACGTACGGGAGGTCGAGCAGCTTCCAGTCGATCACCTTCCAGCTGTCCTGCAGGAACTGCGGGCCGAGGCGAGCCTGGAAGAACTGCGTCTCCTCGGGGAGGTTGCCGTACCAGATCACGATGTACTGCGCGAAGAACAGGTACATCCAGAAGATCGAGAACGCGAAGATCATCTTGCCGAGGTCGTGCATGCGGCTCGACGTGATCTCGACGTCCCAGCCCGGCGTCGTCGCGCGCAGCAGCACGCACGCGAGCGCGGTCGCCGAGACGCCGCGACAGGAAGCCGCCCCAGAGGAAGTACCAGCCGAAGATGGTCGAGAACCAGGTCGGGTTCAGCGACATCACCTGGTCGAACGCGATCAGCGTGTGGGCGAACGCGTACCAGAGGCAGATGATCGGCGCGAGCACGCGCAGGCGCGCGCGCGAGGCGTCGCCACTCCTGCGTCGTCGCCGCGCCAGTCCGCGGTCCAGCTCGCGAACATGCCCTTCGCGCGCGTCGCGCGCTCGGCCGCGCCCGCGAGCGCGGGGCGGAACGACGTGCGCAGGAACACGAGCGTGAGGTCGTGCCCACCGCGAGCACGAACGCGTCGGTCAGGTACACGCGCCGAACGTAGAGCCAGCCCTCCTTGCCCGGAGGTGCGCCGTGCAGCCAGTTGGTGTGGATGTACTCGCGGCCGAAGAAGTTGCCGACCAGGAACAGCACGAACGAGATCGGCACCCAGGACGCGAGCGCCTCGGCGACATGGCGGATCGGACCGGTCCAACGCGCGTCGATGATCACGAACGCGCACGCGAGGCAGAGCGCGGCCTGCGCCATGATGCCGAAGTAGAGATAGTTCACGTGGAACGCGCGCCAGGCGACGTCGGGACGTTCGCGATCCCGACAAAGAACGCGATCGCGCCGATCGCGATCAGCACGACGCACGCGCCGGCGAGCCGGTCGGGAGCGGCGCGCGGAACCGCCGCGTAGTTGGAGCTCACTGCGCGGCTCCCCCGGCTCGCTCGCGCGCGGCTCGCTGGCGACGCGTCGTCTGGATCCGTTCCGAGGTAACGCACGTAGTTCACGATGTCCCAGCGGTCGTCCGACGGGATCCGGCTGTAGGCCGGCATGCGGCGCCGGCCGTAGCGGATCGTCGAGTAGAGGTGCCCGTCGGTGCGCATCTTCGCGATGCTCGCGGGCCGCGCGATCGCGAGCACGCCGCCGAACGGCCCGCGCAGCTTGCTCATCATGCTGACCGGCCCGTCGCCGAGTGCCGCCTGCGCCGTGGCACGTGGCGCAGTAGCGGTCGTACTGCGTGCGGCCGTTCTCGAGCGAGGCGAGCGACATCGGGGCGCGGGTTCTGCGAGCGCGTCCTGCGCGGCGGCGTCGTTCGGGATCCATCGCGGGCGGCGTCGTGCTGCCGACCGGGAACGGTGCCCTCGGGCGGCGAGAGGCTCTCGACGCGCCCGGCGTAGACCGACCTCCTCGAACGCCTGCACCGCCTTCTGCCGCTTCATCTGCGGGAACCACGTGTCCGACCACTGCTCCCAGCAGCCCACCGTGGTGGTCAGCAGCAGCGCGGTGCCCGCGAAGAAGCTGCGCGAGAGACGGAGCGCTCTACGCTTCGACAAGGCTAGACCTCCGTCGCGTGGTGCTGCGCGCAGGAGCCCGTCGATCTCGGCGACGTCGCGGTCCTTGCAGCGCACCGCGAGCCCGAACTCCTCGGCCGAGAAGCGCGCGTTGTAGGCCGGCGTCGAGCTGGAAGCTCGGGAGCCTCCCGAACACGAACACGCCGAGCACGGTCATCAGCACGCCGAACAGGATCGTGAGCTCGAACGCGATGATCGTGTACGGCGTGACCGAGGAGAACGGCTTGCCGCCGACGCATGATCGGCCAGTTGTTCGCCATCCAGAGCGTGAGCGCATAGCCGGTGACGACGCCGGTCAGGCCGCCGATCAGCGTGAACAGGCGCACCGCGGCTCGGCTTCTCGATCACCGCGTCGTCCACCTCGGCGAACGGCGCCGGGCGAGTAGGTCTCGAGGTCGCCGTAGCCGCGGTCGCGCAGGCGGCTGCGCCGCCGCGGCGATCTGGTCCGGTCGATCGAATACGCCCAGCAGGGTCGGCATCAGTGTCCCACCTCGGCGTGCGCCTTGGCGTGGATCTCGATCTCCTTCACCTCGGCGATCGCCACCACCGGGAACAGCTTCAGGAAGATCAGGAAGAACTGGCAGAAGAAGCCGAAGCTGCCCGCGACGATGATCAGCTCGGGCCAGCTCGGCGTGTAGACGCCCCACACGGCCGGGTCGTACTCGCGCGAGAGGCCGCGAGATGATGATGACGTAGCGCTCGAACCACATCCCGATGTTGATCAGCACCGACACGATGAACAGCGTCGGCACGTGGGTGCGCGCCCACTTGAACCAGAGGATCTGCGGCACGACGCCGTTGCAGATGATCATCGTCCAGGTCGACATCCAGTACGGCCCGAACGCGCGCATCCAGAACGAGCGTCTGCTCGGCCTCGACCCCGCTGTACCAGGCGATGAAGTACTCGGCGCAGGTAGGCGTAGCTGACGATCAGCGACGTCAGCAGCAGGAACCGCGACATGTTCTCGAAGTGGTAGTCGGTGATGTACTCCTCGAGGCCGTAGATCCGGCGCACCGGGATCATCATCGTGAGCACCATCGCGAAGCCCGAGAAGATCGCGCCGGCGACGAAGTAGGGCGCGAAGATCGTCGCGTGCCAGCCGCGGCACGATCGCCATCGCGAAGTCCCAGGACACGACGCTGTGCACCGAGAGCACGAGCGGCGTCGCGAGGCCCGAAGGTGCAGCACGCGCGCGGTTGTGCGACTTCCACTGGCCGTGGACGTGCCCTGCCAGCCGAGCGAGAGCACGGCGTAGAGCACGCGGCGCCAGCCGCGTCGAGCGGTCGCGCGCGATCGCGAGGTCGGGGATCAGGCCGACGTAGAGGAACAGGATCGAGATGGTGACGTAGGTGCGTGATCGCGAACATGTCCCACATGCAGCGGGCTCTTGAAGTTCACCCACAGCTGCGCGCTGGTTCGGGTACGGGAAGGATGAAGTACGACTTCCAGATCCGGCCGACGTGGATGCCCAGGAACTGCGCGCGCGGTGAGCACCGCGAACACCGTCATCGCCTCGGCGCTGCGGTTGATCGCGTTGCGCCACTTCGCGCGGAACAGATAGAGGATCGCCGAGATCAGCGTGCCCGCGTGGCGCGATGCCGACCCAGAACACGAACGTGACGATGTAGGCGCCCCAGAACACCGGGTGCCGGTAGCCCGCGATGCCGAGCCCCTTGTAGACCTGGTAGATCCACACGCCGCCGCCGCGAGCATGAAGCCCACGGCCAGGTGCAGGAGCAGCCAGTAGTCGAGCGATGCGCCCTCCATCACGCGCAGCAGGTCGCGGTTGACCTTCGAGTCCGCGCGCGACCGGCAGCGGGCCGGATCATCGCGGCGACCGATTCGGCGGGCGGCGGCGTCATCGCCTCGTGTCCCTCTTCGCGCGCGACCTTCGCCAGGTAGGTGATCGCGGGGCGCGTGTTGAGCGTGTGGAGCGCGTGGTAGGTGCGGCCCGCGTTGGCCGTACGCGGCCGCGGTCGCGGTGTTGCCGGCCGAGCTTCAGGTTGTCGAACACGATGGCACCGGTCGCACACGTCTGCTGGCAGGCGGTCTGGATCTCGCCGGCCGCCACGCGCGCGGCCCTGCGCCCTTGGCGTCGAGGCGCGCCGACTGGATCCGCTGCACGCAGAACGTGCACTTCTCCATCACGCCCTGGGCGCGCACCGTGACGTCGGGGTTGAGCCCGAGGCCCATCGGCGCGGGCCAGCGCTCGATCTGGTAGTCGAACCAGTTGAAGCGCCGGACCTTGTACGGGCAGTTGTTCGAGCAGTAGCGCGTGCCGATGCAGCGGTTGTAGATCATGCCGTTCAGGCCCGACGGCGAGTGATAGGTGGCGAACACCGGACACACCGGCTCGCACGGCGCCGCGCCGCACTGCTGGCACAGCATCGGCGAGTTGCGCACGTCGACGCTGCCGAGCCGCTCGCGACTCTGGATCTCCGGGCGGCCGGTCTCGAGCACCGGCTCGCCGTCGCCGACGTAGCGTTCGATCCGCAGCCAGCACATCGCGCGGTTGCGCAGGACCAGCGACTCGCCGACGGTGGGGATGTTGTTCTCGACCGAGCACGCCACGACGCAGGCGCTGCAGCCCGTGCACTTGTCGACGTCGATCGTCATGCCCCAGCGGTAGGGATCGTCGGCCGGTGGAGTCGTTCACGGGGTCGTACTGGCGCCGGATCTCGTGGGGGCCGTGATGCTCGGCGGCGCCGTGGCCGTTCGCCTCGGCGTGCTCCGCTTCGCCGTGCTTCGCTTCGCCGTGCGCGACCGCGAGCGCGCCCGGAACGTGGCCCGGCGTCTCGTTCGCCGCCCACGGGCTCGTACCGCCGCCCGCGGCGAGCGCAGCGACCGTGATGCGCTCGCCGAGCAGGCGGCCGCGCTTGTTGTCGGTGCCCTGCGTGAACGGCAGGCGCTGATGGCCGCCGGTCTGGCTGACGCTCGCCTTCGCGACCAGCCACGCGCGGCCGCCGCCCTCGTCGGTCTGCGACGGGCAGCACCGCGTTCACGTTCACGCCGCGCGCGGGACCGGTCGCCGGATGCTCGCCGGCGCGCAGCCCGATCGCGTAATCGTCGGGCGTCGCCGCCGCATAGCTCCCCACCGTGTGGCCCTGGCCGATCGCCACGCGCGATCACGTCGTCGCGGATTCCGCCGCGCGGCCACGCCGGGACCTCGATCTTGCCGCTCGGCGTCTCGATCGCGAGCAGGTCGCCCGGGCGCGACGCCCGAGCGACTCGGCGGCACCGCGTGCTGATCTCGGCCCACGACTGCCAGGTGATCTTCGTGATCGGGTCCGGCGTCTCCTGGAGCAGCGGCAGGTTCGCGCCGCGGCCGTCGCCGAGCATCGGCGACGGGACCGCGAGCAGCACGAAGCCGCCGTCGCCCGCGAGCTCGGGCTCCTTGAACTGGATGCCGCGCGAGGCCTTCGGCGAATCCCGGGACCGAGGGCAGCCGCGGCGCCTCGAACACGCCGCCGCGCGAGAGCGCGGCGCGCCAGTCCGTGTCCTGCCAGGCCGCCTCGACCGCGCTGCGGAAGCTGCCCGCCGGCAGGTTGCGCCGCGGCCGCGCCGCCGATCGCGCGCGCGCTGTCGAGCAGCGTGTCGCCGAACGCGCGCGTGTCGTAGAGCGGACGCAGCGTCGGCTGCACGATGCTGCGCACGCCCGGGCGCGGCGCGGCGTCGCCCCAGCTCTCGGCGGCGGTGTGGTCGGGCAGCACGAGGTGCGCGCGCACCGACGTCTCGTCGGGCATCGAGGCCGTCGAGACGACGAGCTTCACCTTGTCGAGCGCCTCGCGCGAATCCGCTCGCCGCGGGCAGCGAGTAGCACGGGGTTCACGCCGTGCACGATCAGCACGTCGATCTCGCCCGCGTTCATCGACTCGATCAGCCGGCTCACCGCCTCGAAGCTCGGCGCGTGCGCGGGCGCGGGCGGGATGTGCACGGTCTTGCCGATCGCACCCACCGCGGCGTTCAGGAGCAGCACGGCGGCAGCCGTCGCGGTGGCCGCGCGAGCTCGTCAGCGCGACGCCCGGCGGCAGCGCGACCGGCCGCTCCGCCTGCGCGATCGCGGCGCCGATCCGGCGGATCGCCTCGGCGGACACTCCCGCGCTCGCGGCCACCGCGTCGGCACCGAAGCCGGAGAGCTGGCGCGCGATCGCCGACGCGGCGACGCCGATCTCGCCGCTCGGAGTCGCCCGCGGCATCGACCGCCGCGCGCGCGATCGCGAGCGCGAGGATGCCCTCGGTGCCCGGCTTCGCCGCGATCCACTCGTCGGCGTGGCTCGCCGTCTCGTCGAGGCGCGGGCCCACGTACACGAGCCGCGCCGCGCGGCCCGACTCCTGCGCGGCGTCGCGCGCCGCGGCGATCTGCCGCGCGTGCTCGACCGGCGAGAGCCCGGTGCAGAGGCTGTCGGAGCCGAAGTCGATCACGAAGTCGGTGCCTTCGAGATCGAAGATCGGAACCGACGCGACGCCGAACACCGTCTCGGTCGCGTGGCGCAGCGCCTCGGGCGCGAACGGCTCGTACTCGACGCGCGTTCCGCCGCCGGTGGCGGCGAGCCACGTGTCGAGCACACCGCCGAGCGTCGGCCCGACCGGCGACGCGAGCACCGCCACGCGGCGCCCGGCCGCGCTGACCGCGGCGGCGAGCTTCGCGATCGCCTGCGTCCCAGGCGACCGTCGCGAGCTGCGCCCGAAGCGTCGCGCTCGAGCGCGCTCTGGTAGCGATCGGGGTGGTAGGTGCGAGACAGGCCCGCCTGACCCCGTGCACAGAGCTTGCCGCGGTTGATCGGGTGCTCGGGGTTGCCCTCGAGCTTCACGGGCCGACCCTCGCGCGTGCGCACGTGCAGCCCGCAGCCGATGCTGCACTCCTGACACGTCGACGCGTAGATCACCGCGAGGCCGGGCGTGATCTCCTCGGGCTGCACCACGTACGGGATCAGCTTCTCGGGGAGCTCCGAGCAGCCGGCCGCGGCGGCGGCGCCGGCACTGGTGCCGACCAGCTTCAGGAATTGTCGTCGATCGAGTTCGGCCATCCGTTCCCAGTTCCGGCGCGGGCGCCGGCCGTTCGCCTAATAGTGACAGGCGGTACATTCCTGTGTCGCGTTGTTCCGCCGGTGACAATCGATGCACCAGCCCATCTCGAGCTTCGCCGCGGGCAGCAGCCACGGCCACCAGATCGTGTCTGCGACCATCGGCAGCTTGTCGTAGGTCTCGACGGCGCCGTGGCACTCCTGGCACGCGAAGCCCGCCTGGACGTGGGCGCGGTGCTGGAACTGCACGTACTCGGGAACGCGATGGATCTGCACCCACTCGACCGGCTGCTTCTTCGCCCAGTGATCCTTGAGCGTCTTGATTCCCTCGAGCTCGTCGTAGCTCGCCGGGAACTGCGCGTGGCAGCCCATGCACACTTCCAGCGCGGGAACGCCGGCGGAAGGCGAGCGATCGGTGCCGGAGTGACAGTATTGGCAGTCGATCTGGTAGAGGCCCGAGTGGTGTTTGTGGCTGAACTGGATCGGCTGGAGCGGGCCCGGCGCATCGGGGTCTTCCGCCGCCGCGTGTGACAGGCACGCGGCGCGGGTCGGCCAAGGCGTGTCGAACTCCGATGGGATCTCGATCTGGAGGTTCGGATCCTGCTTGTTCAGCTCGCGCAGCTCGTGCGCCTCGCACACGCTCGTCGCGCGGCGCACGCCGGCATCTTTCGCGCTGCACCGGAGTGGTGCCGCCGAAGCCCACCGCGACCCAGGCGGCGACGGCGGCGAGAAAGACCACGGCGAGCAGCGACGAACGGGCGCGATCTCTCATTGCGGGGGGTTCGGAACTCCTGGTCCGGACGATCGGGTGAGAGAACGGGGGAGCCCGTGGCAGTCATGGGGCGGCCGACGACGCTCCCGTGCGCCGCCCCGAAACGCGCGGTGTGATATCCCGTAAGCTCGGTCGCGTCAAGACGAATCGCGGCGCGGGCGCCTGCTCGGCCCGCGGCCTGCCGCTATCATCGCGGTTTCGCGCGGAGGGAGATGCGATGACCGTTAGCCCCGAGCTCCTCGAGATCCTGGTGTGTCCCGAGACCAAGCAGCCGATCTCGCTCGCGGGGCCCGACGTGCTCGCGCGCATCAACGCCGAGATCGATGCGGGGCGCCTGCGCAACCGCGGCGGCGAGACGGTGAAGAACCGGATCGGCGAAGGCCTGATCCGCCAGGACGGCCGCGATTCTCGTACCCGGTCGACGACGGCATCCCGGTGATGCTGATCGACGAGTCGATCGAGCTCGGCTGATCGATGGTGGGCAAGCGCGGACGTTTGCCCACCCTACTGCGCGAACTCGCGCTTCTTCAGTAGTCGCACGTACTCCGAGAGCTCCGGGTCGCCGGACACGAGCGCGGAGATCTTGTCCTCGAACGCGGCCGCGTCGGCGCGCAGCGGCGCCTCGTCGATCGCGAGCGGCAGATCGGACGCGAGCTTCTGCACGAGCGCGAGCGCGCCGCGCGGGTTCGGCGACGCGCTGATGTAGTGGGGCAGCCCCGCCCACAGCGAGAGCACCGGCACGCCGTCGGCGCGCAGAAGCTCGCCGAGCACGCCGACGATCCCGGTCGGACCCTCGTAGCGCGACGGCGCGACGCCGATCGCGGCGAGGCGATCGGCATCGCTCGCGAAGCCCGTGACGTCGACCGGGCGCGAGTAGACGACGTCGGCGACGTAGGCACCGAGCAGCACCACGCGCTTCACGCGCAGACGGCGCACGAGCGAAGCGAACAGATCGCAGTAGGCGCGCCAGCGCAGATGCGGCTCCGCGCCGATCGCCACCACGAGCTCGCGCGAGCCGGCGGTCGCTCCGTAGCTCACGCGCGTGACGGGCCACTCGATCGTGCGCGCCCCGTCCGCGGTCTTCGCTCGCCCACTCATGGTCTTCGCTCGCCTGCGGCTCGCTGCGCGAAACTTGCGCTCGCTGCGCGAAACTTGCGCCGCTGCCGCGCGCACCCACGGGCGGCACACGGTGAAGTCGAGGAACTCCTCACCGTCGATCTCGGCGAGCGGAACGGCGCGGATCGCCGCTTCGACGTAGCGCGCCGCGCCGGTCGCGGCTTCGCCCGCGTCGTTCCAGCCCTCGAACGCGGCGACCAGCGTCGCATTCTCGAGCACGGGATCGACGAAGAACGTCAGTGCGTTTCTCACCGACGGTGAAGGTGGCACGATTGAACGCACGATCCAAGAGGATCGATCCACCTGTCCCATCTTTGCTCGCCTTCGGCTCGCTGCGCGCGGCCTTCGGCCGCTTGCGTTCAGCGCACCAACCGATAACCGCGCCCGCGCACCGAGAGCAGGTGGCGCGGGCGCGCCGGGTCGGGCTCGAGATAGCGGCGCAGCCGCACGACGAAGCTGTCGACGACGCGCGTGCGCGTGTCGGGGCGCAGCCCCCAGACCGTCTCGAGCAGCTCTCCGCGCGTGACCGCCTCGACCGCCGCGATCGACGAGCGCGCGCAGGAGCCCCATCTCGCGCGTCGTGAGGTTCACCACTCCCGCGGGTGTCTCGAGCTCGAAGCGATCGAAGTGGAGCGTCGCCGCACCGATCGCAACGGGCTCGGGCGGGGCGCCATCGGCGACCCCGTCCCAGCGCCGGCGGCGCAGGAGACCGCGCGTGCGCGCGAGCAGCTCGTCGAGCCGGAACGGCTTGACCAGATAGTCGTCGGCGCCCTCCTCGAGGCCGCGCACGCGGTCCTCGATCGCGTCCTTCGCGGTGAGGATCAAGACCGGCACGAAATCGCCCGCCGCGCGCGCGCGCCGCAGCACCTCGAAGCCCGAGAGCCCGGGCAGCATCAGGTCGAGAATCACCAGATCGACGCCGCGCTCGCGCGCGGCGAGCATCTCGACCGCGCGCGATCCGTCGGGCGCGATCGCCACCTCGTAGCCCTCGGCCTCGAGGTTGAAGCGCAGTCCCTCGGCGAGGTGCTCCTCGTCCTCGACCACGAGGATCCGCGTCATAGGCTCTCCGGAAGCGCTGATCTCAACGTGACGACGAACCGGCTCCCCTCGCCGGAGCCCTCGCTGCGCGCCACCACGCGCCCGCCCTGACGACGCACGAGGTTGCGCACGATGAACAGGCCGAGGCCCAGCCCGACCGCGGTGCGCTGCACATCGCGACCGGCGCGGTAGAAGCGCTGGAAGATCTTGCGCAGCTCGCGCGCGGGGATGCCGATCCCGCGGTCCGAAATCGCGACGTCGACGCGATCGTCGCCCTTCGGCGACACGCGCACGCGGATCTCGACCGGGGCGTCGGAGTATTTCGCGGCGTTCTCGAGCAGGTTGCGGAACACCACTGCGAGCTCGGCTCGATTGCCGCACACGGCCGCCTCCGCGCGCGCGTCGAGCAGCACCGCAGAGGCCGGCAGCTCGTGGCGCGCGCGCAGCTCCTCGATGCACTCGTCGAGCAGCGGCACCAGCAGGACCTGCTCGCTCGGTGGCCGGCGACGGTGCTCCTCCGAGCGCGCCGCGTGCAGCACCTGCTCGACGGTGTGATCGAGGCGGTCGACGTCGCGCTGCATGCGGCCGAGGAACGCACGGCGCTGCTCGGGTTCGGGGTCGTGGCGGCCGAGCGTGTCGAGATAGAGCCGCAGCGACGCGAGCGGCGTGCGCATCTCGTGGGTGACTGCGTCGAGGAACGCGCGCTGGCGCTGATTCAGACGCATCTCGCGCACGAGCCATGCCGAGAGCGCGACGAGCCCCGCGAGCACGAGCACGAAGAAGAGCGTGCCGAGGATCAGCATCAGCCAGTCGCGCGTCGAGAGGCCCTGCGTGAGCGGCCGCGGATCGTCGAGCACGAGGATCTGCCAGCCCACCGCGAGCAGCAGCACGAGGATCGCGAGTCCGATCCCGAGCGCGAGGGGGATCCCGACGGAGCGACGCACGAAGCTGGGCCTCCTCGTGGCAAGGGTAGTAGAATCGCGGCGGTGGGCGCGCGCTGGCTGCGACGGTGGTATGTCCGACTCCCCGCGTTCGCGCTCGCATCGCTCGTCGGGTTCGCGCAGGCGGCCGCCGGCGCGAACGCGACCGAGCTGCCGCGCGAGCACCAGTGCCCCGCGGTCGCCGCGTCGTCCACAGCGGGCGAAGCGCCGCTGCGCCTGCGCGAGGGGATGGTGGTCTCGCGCTCTGATCTGCTGCGCCTGTCGCAGCTCCTGCCGGCCGAGGTGTGGCGTCACCGCGACGTGTTCTTCCCCGACGGCACGCGCCTGGTGATCGGCGACTGTCACCGCCGCTATCCGCCGCCCCGCGCCTACCGGCTCGCCACCGAGCGCTTCGCGGGCCAGGCGGAGCTCGACGCCGTCGGAAACCTCACGGGCTACACCGCGGGCCTGCCCTTTCCCGCCGAGTCGCTCGATCCTGCGGCAAACGATGCGGGGATACGCTGGGCGTGGAACAGCGAGCTGCGCCATCGCGGTGCGGGACCCAGCGGACGGTTCCGGATCGTCGCTCTGCCCGGCGGCCGCGGCGGCGTCCACACCTCGGCCGGCAGCTGGTTCCAGCTCCAGCTCGCGTACCGCGCCGATCTGGCGCCGTCGGAATACCGTGTCGCCGAGGCCCCGCCCGCGGCGTGGGTCGCGGGAGGCCGCTTCGCCGAGCCCGCCGATGCGCGCGGCATCGCGTGGCAGCAGACGCGCGAGCGCGCAGCGGCACAGCAGTCCACCTTGCCCGACGACGTGTTCGTGTTCGTGCCGAGCCTCGGAAAGGTGCGGCGCGCGGCGAGTGCCTGGGTCGATGGGCTCTATCTGCCCGCCTATCGCGTGCCCGGCGGCGTGATCGGATCCGCCGGTGCGGTCGCTTCCGCAGGCGCGGTGACCGAGCACCTGGCGCGCGGCTTCACGGGATTGGCGGTCCGCCCGAACGCCTACGTCTGGCGCGTGCTCGGCGTCAAGCAGGTGATCGCGCCGCTGAACGCGGCGCGCGGCGGCTTCCCGGGCGATCCCGCGCGCGACTTCGGTCCGAGCGGGCTCTCGCTCGCGGACGATCGCTGGGACGTGCGACAGGCGATCGCGATCCAGGGCGCGCTGCGGGAGCGAGGCCGCGAGCACGACTGGCTCACGCTCTACATCGACACGCAGACTCAGCAGCCGCTCTACGTGATCACGGAGCGCCGCCGCGACCGCCGCCGGATCGGGGTGGGCATCCTGCTGCACCGCTGGAGCGGTGATCAGCCGGGCTACCCCGCGTGGCCCGACGGTGAGCCGGCCGCCGTCTTCGATCCGGCCGCCGCTGTGTTCTTCGACGAGAGCGACGGGAGCGGCTGGCGCCGCGAGTCCTACGACGCGCGCTCGACGCCGCTTTCCGCCGACGAGCTGCGCCACCGCACCACGTCCGCGTTCCTGCAGCGCGCGCGTTAGTCGGGAAGCCCGATCCGGCCGATCCACCGCCAGATCCCGCAGGCGAAGCGGAGATGTCAAGAAAACTGGATATTGCGATGGGCAACGGCTCGTGAATCGGAGCGGATTTCCTCCACTCAAGTACCGCGTTACGGCCGACGATTACACGTTCTGACGATCTCGGCCCCGGGACGCGCCGGAGGTGTTGGATGACCCGATCTCTCGCAGACCGATCGCTGCGGCGGCTCCTTCCCGGACTCGCGCTGCTCGCGGCGATCGGCCTGCTCGGAACCGATCGAGCCGCGCCGGAGCGGCCGGAGGATCGGGAGCTGCTCGCGAAGTACGCCCGGCCCCCGGCCATCCCCTATCCCGAACAGAATCAGCTCACTCCGGCGCGCGCCGAGCTCGCCGCGTCCTGTTCTTCGACCCGCGTCTGTCGGGCTCGAACTTCATCGCCTGCGCCAGCTGCCACAACCCGGGATTCTCGTGGAGCGATCCGCTTCCGAAGGCGATCGGTTACGGCATGAACGAGCTCGGCCGACGTACGCCTAGCATCCTGAATCTCGCCTGGGGCGGGCTCTACTTCTGGGATGGGCGAGCCGAGAGCCTCGAGGCGCAGGCGATGGGGCCGATCACGGCTCCCGGCGAGATGAACCAGAGCGCTGCAGAGCTGGTCGCCGAGCTGGGCGCGATCCCCGGTTATCCGCCGCTGTTCGCCGCCGCCTATCCCGGGGAGGGCATCACGGCCGACACGATCTCCAAGGTGCTCGCGACGTTCGAGCGGAGCGTGGTATCGGGCGAGGCGCCGTTCGACCGCTGGGCGGCGGGCGATCCACGCGCCGTCCCGGAGGCCGCCAAACGCGGCTTCCGGCTGTTCGAGGGCAAGGCGCAGTGCGCCACCTGCCACAGCGGCTGGCGCTTCACGGACGACAGCTTCTACGACATCGGAGTGGTCGGCGACGACCGCGGCCGCGGCGCGCTGGTCGAGGATGTCGAGGTACTCCAGTACGCGTTCCGGACGCCCGGCCTGCGCGACACCGCGCGCCGCGCTCCTTACGCACACAACGGCTCCGAGAAGATGCTCGCAGACGTGATCGAGCTCTACGACATGGGGGGACGCGTGACCGCCGCCGAGAAGTCCGACCTGATCGCGTTCCTCGACACGCTCACGAGCGCCGACGCGCTCACCGCCATCCCGGAGCTGCCGCGATGAGGCGAGCTCTCCTCGGCGGTCTGATCCTCGCGGTGGCGCTGCTCTCGGGCGTGACCAGTCTCGGCGCAAGCAACGAAGCAAAGCACGTGGTAGGTCAGAAGGGCGGGCAGTTCTCCACCGCGGCGCTCTCGGTGCGGCGCGGCGAAGCGATCCGCTTCGTGAACGACGACACCGTCACCCACAACGTGTTCTCGAAATCGCCTGCCGCTACGTTCAACCTGAAGCTCCAGCGACCCGGTCAATCCGAGGACGTCCGCTTCGAGCACCCGGGCACTGCGGTGGTGCGCTGCGCGATCCACCCGATGATGCGGCTCGAGGTAACCGTCGAACCCTGACGGGTATCGCCACACCGGTGGGGAGGGGTCGGTGCGCTGGGTGATGCTGCTCTCGGGCGTGTGGCTCGTTGCGTGCGAGCGCTGGAGGCTCCCGTGAGCGCGCCGCGCGGACGCGGCTCGCTCGGGCCCCGGCTCCGTTCCACCGTGCTCGGTGCGACCGCGGGAGCGCTGTTGCTCGCGTGCGGGGCGTTTCTCACCTACCAGAGTCACGTCGCGCGCAAGGCGCTGCGCGAGGAGGTGAAGATCCTCGCGAGCGTGGTGTCGCTCCACAGCATCCTGCCACTCGCGAGCGGCGAGGCCGAGGGCGCCGAAGTGACGCTGCTCGCGCTCGGCGAGAGCCCGACGATCGAAGCCGCGGCGGTCTACACCCGCGAGGGCGCGATCTTCGCCCAGTTCCTGCGCGACTACGACCGCAGCGCGCCGATCCCGCGCCACCCGGGTCCAGCGCGGCAGACCTTCCGCGGCTCGACGCTCGAGGTGGTGGCGGAGATCCAGTCTGGCGGCGAGTACGCGGGGAGCGTCTACCTGCGCGCTTCGGCCGACGTGCTCGCCACGAGCGCGCTCCACCACCTCGGGCTCGGGGCCGGCGTGTTCTTGATGGCCTCGCTCCCGGGCCTGCTCGCGAGCGAACGTCTGCGGCGACGCATCGCGGCCCCGCTCGCGGCGATGGCGGAGACCGCCGAGGGCGTGGCGCGTGGCGACCTCACGCTGCGCTTCGCCGCGACCGGGACCGACGATGAGATCGCGGTGCTCGGGACCGCGTTCGAGCACATGACGCTGCACTTGCGCGATCTGGCGCGCGAGGTGAACGCGGGGATCCGCGCTGTGATCGCCGCCACCGATGCGCTCGAGGCGACGAGCCAGCGGACCGCGCAGCAGGCGTCGCTGCAGGAGAACACGCTCGCGGTGACAGGCGAGGCGATCGAAGCCGCGTTCCAGGCGCTCGGATCGCTCGCTCCCAGCGTCGACCAGCTGTTCGACGGAGTATCGAGCGCCGCCAGCTCGACGGCCGAGATGGAGGCCTCGAACTCCACGGTGTCGGAGCACATGGACCGCCTCGCCATGACGATCGAGAGCACTTCGGCCGCGGCCATGCAGTCGGCCGCCGCGGTCGCGCAGATCTCCGGCAGTCTCGCGGGCCTCGACGGTCAGAGCCAGTCGAACCTCGCGCTGCTCGAAGCCCTGCGATCCAGCCTCGCGTCGATGCGCGGCGGCGCGGAGCAGAGCCAGAATCTCTCGCGATCTGCGTGCGACGCAGCGAACCAGGGCCGCGCCGCGGTCGAAAGCACGATTCGCGCGATGCGCGAGATCGAGTCCGACTTCGGCGACCTGCGCCGGATCGCGACGAGCCTGGAGGAGAGCTCGGCCGCGATCGGCTCGATCCTCTCGCTCTCCGAGGACGTGGCCAACACGACGCGGCTGCTCGCGCTCAACGCGGCGATCATCGCCGCGCAGGCGGGGGAGCAGGGCCGCGCGTTCTCGGTGGTCGCGGAGAAGGTGGGCGACCTCGCGAGCGGCGCCTCGAATTCGACGCGCGAGATCGCAGCGGTGATCGAGCGCGTGCAGGCCTCGACGCGGGCCGCGGTGGCGGCCGTGAATGCTGCCAGCAACAAGATCGAGCGCGGCGTCGCGCTCTCCTCGGAGGCAGGCGGGATCCTGGGCCGCATCGCGCGCGGCTCGGAGGAGTCGTCCGCGACGGTCGCGGCGATCGCGGAAGCGGCCGTCAGCCAGATGGCGGAGCTCGAGCGCGTGCGCGAAGGCGCGCACGAGGCGCGTGCAAGTGTCTCACGGCTCCACGCCGCCGTCGACGAGCACCGGCGCGCGAGCTCGGCGATCGCGCAGTCGATGCAGCAGGCGCAGGAACTCGGCATCGCCGTGAAGAACTCCACCCACGAACAGACACTCGAGGTCTGCCGGATCGCCGAGGTGACGAGCCAGATCGAGGCGTTGACGCGCGAGGTTCGCGACTCGACCAGCGTGCAGCGCAAGGCCGCCCACGAGACGATCGAGACGCTCGGCGTGTTTCGCACGACCACCGAACAGGCGACCGAGGAGGCCGCGACGCTGTACGGTCTCGTAGAAATTCTCGCGGCGCGGTCGGCGCTGCTCGCGCGGCAGATCGACCGCTTCCGCTTCGAGGACGCGGGCGACGCGCCGGCCGCGGCCACGCGAACCTCAGGCCCGCGTGCGACGTGAAGCCGCGGTTCCGCTCGCGCCACCGGGAGCGCCGAAGCGCACTGCGCGATCCACCCCGACATGAAGCTCAAGGTGAACGTGCGGCCGTAGCGCGAGCACGTCGCCGGGGCGACGAGCGACGCGGTCGGAGCACCAGGCGAGGATGCGCACGAGCCGCGCGCGCCGCGGCGCGATCGCGGATCAGCGCGGATCGAGCGCGACGGACCAAAGCGCGCCGTAGCTCCGCCGCAGCTGCGGCAGCAGGCGGGCCGGCGCGCGCCGCGCGCGGCCCGACGATGAACGCGAGGTCGCACAGCACGAGCGTGCGGGTCGCGCGGTGGAAGAACGACCGACCGCGCCGCGGAGAGCACGCCCGTCACGGGCAGCAGATTGCCCAGGCCCACGACCAGATACAGCGCCGACGCGAACCGCTCCATTGCGCGCCCACGCTACGCGACGACGACCGCGAGGCGGCCAGAGTCGCCGCATGCAGGACCACAGCTTCTCGTTCGAGATCGATGCGAAGCCCGAGCAGGTCTGGCAGGCGCTGCACCCGCCGGTCCGGAATCCCGCGCAGCCGGGCAAGCCCCGCATCATCGAGCACGGCGACGTGCGGATCGAGGTCCTCCACGAGGGCGACGAGCACGGCGACGGCCTGATCCGGCACTGCTATTTCCGCGTGCCGAAGCTCCTGCTCTCGGGCGGCGTGGGCCAGTCCTGGGAATGGGTGACCCAGGTCGTGCCGAACGTGTCCTCGCACTACGAGGCGGTCGGCAAGCCGCTCTGGTCGCGCGCGGAGGGTTGGCAGCGGCTCGAAGACCTCGGCGGCGGCCGCACGCGCGTCCACTTCCGCGAGACCTACCACGTCTTCAACCCGATCCTGCGCTTCTTCCTCGAGGCCTACGTGCACCGCTTCATCTCGAAGGACAACGACCAGCTGATCCGCGCGGCGATCGAGCGGGCGCTCGCGCGCGCGCGCTAACCGGATCTTTGCGCACCCGCATCGGGCGCCGCACTCGCCGGTGGGATCGACGACTCAGAACGTCCACCGCATCTTCACGAACACCTCGTCGCGCTTGCGGATGCCGGAGAAGCCGTTCTCGACCGGCTGGCGATAGGCGTTGGGCCCGGTGCGGTTGATCACGGGCGAGATCTCCTGCACCGCCATGTCGGTGCATCTCGGTGCGCCCGAAGAAGTAGAGCATGCCGACGGTGACCGAGAGCGACTCGGTGAACCGGTACTCGACGCGAGGGCAGCACGCCGCCCGAGTCGAGACTCGAACTCGTAGACCGTGAGCGAGCTGGGGGATCACGCGGTCCTGGTAGTAGCCGGTCGACATCGCGAACGTGAAGAACACGTTCACGGGGCCGTTCACGGTGAAGCCGTCGCTGTAGTCCGGCAGGTAGTTCAAGAACCACTGCGTGTTGAAGAAGAACGTGCGATCGGCGTTCAGGAAGCGATGAACGTCGGCCGGTCCACCGAGACGGCAGGTTGAGCTCGTCGGTGTCGGTGATGCCGTGTCGGCACGTCGGCGTCGCGCGTACGGGACGTCCTCGATCCAGGTGAACTCGACGCCCCAGCTCGTCTGGGTGCAGGTCCTCGGCGAAGTCGGTCGCAAAGCCGAGCACGTTGTGCTGGTCGTAGCGCAGCACCACCTCGCCGCCGCCGTGCCAGACGAACGTGCGCCGGCCGTAGGCGCTCGTTGCCCGCCGGCGCGCACCATGTTGCGCGTCACGCCGACCGCGGCCAGGAAGCCCTTCACGTTCGCGCACAGCTGCGGCGACGCGAACGAGCAGCGCCCGGGCTCGTACGGCGCGGTCGGCGGCGAAGCAGCTGGGATCGGCGCGCGAGCGCGGCGGCGCGTCGGGCGTCGTGGTCGAGGCCGTCGAGGTCCTTCGACCGCTGGTCGCACGAGCGTGATCGCGAGGAACGTGAGGAAGTTGTACGAGAACGCCGCGAGCTCGTTCTGGAACAACTGCGCGTTGCCCTCGAAGAACTCCTCGATCAGGTCGCGGTTGGCCCACTCGAAGGCAGCTCGGCACGCCGCGCGGATTCGTCGGCGAGTCGATGCAGCCCGCGGTCGGATGGATCATCGGCAGGTCGGCGAGCGTGACCTGCTGCGAGCGGCAGATCGAGCACGCGGCGCAGCGCGCCGTTCTCGGCGATCGTGCCGCCGCGCGCGCGGCCCGGCGGCAGGCGGGGTTCGCGGCCTGGATCGGGTTCTGGTTCGCGTCGAAGCCCGTTGATCAGGAACTCGGGCACCGGCGCGGCGCGCGGTCGCGCCGCTGCACAGCGCGAGCTCGGCGACGAGCTGCGGCGACGCGCCCGACCGCGGTCACCGGCACGCTCGGCGCACCGCCGCGCTGGCGGATCACGTCGCCGAGGATGCAGCCGTCGATCGACGGCAGATAGCCGGGCTCGAACGCAACCTGACGCGCGTCGGACGTCGTCGGCATCGCCGGGGATGCCGTTGGATCGTTGTAGACCACCGAGAGCGACTCGATCCCGCGGCAGCCGGGCAGCTTCACGAGTTCCGATCGACTCGCGACGAAGCGCGTGCAGCCGGGCCCGCCGAGGAACGGCACGTTCCCGCGAGCGCCGCGCCCGCGCCGGCCGCATGCGCGGCGCCGAGCGGCCGATCGTGCCCGGCTGGGCAGAGTCGGCGAACGTCTGCCCGGGCCGCGTGCCCTCGACGCCCGGCCACGACTGCACCAGCACCTCGCCTCCATGTTCAGGAAGTCGAGCGCCGCCGCGCGGACCCGAGTGCGGAGATCGCGAGCGTCGGTCGGTCTCGCGCGTCGCGCTGAGTCGCAGCGCGTGCCGTAGAACGGCCCGCAGCCGAGCAGCGCGCGCTGCTCGTTGGTGAGCGAGCTGTCGAGCGTCGGCGGCGCCCGGGAAGCTGCGCGCGCAGCGATGCGCCCGTCGAAGCCGTCGAAGCCGCCCAGGTCGCAGCGGCGTGCGCCGGATCGTCGTCGGCGCAGCCCGCGACGTTGTCGGCCACGCCGTTGCCGTTGCGGTCGAGAGGGGCGCCTGCGGGTCGTTCGCAGCCGGTTCAGCGAGGCGAACGGGAACGCGATCAGTCGGCCCGATTGAACTGCGCGTTCTGCTGGAATCGTGCACGACCGTGTTGTTGGCGGACCGCTGGTCGGGCCGTCGGGATCGCCCGCGAACATCGACGTGAACGCCTCGCCGAACGGCGACGTGCCACGCTCGGCGCAGATTGTCGCCGTCGCGAAGAACGTCCACGCGCACGCGCCGGGCGTCGAGCGCCGCGGCGATCCCGATCGTCGCCGAGGCAGATCCACGCGAACAGCTGCTGGTTCGACGACTGGAACTGGAGCGCGTTGGTCGCCGCGACGTAGCGCGATGCGGCGTCGAGTCGACAACGCATTCGCGAAGCCGGGCGCGCCGCCCGGGCGCAGGCAGCCGGGATCGCTGCCGATGCCGCCGCGGATCGCGGTGCTGCCGTCGAGCGGCGAGCCGTCGGGCAGCGCGTCGGTGCCCGGGCCCGCGAGCGCGTAGGGCTTCTGCGCGTCGTGACCGAGTAGGGATGCGACGCGAACGCGGTGCTGTAGGCGAGCCCGGGCGACGTCGCGCTGGGCTTGTTCACAGGATCGGGCGCGATCTGCCCGCCTGAGCGCGCACGTCCCGAGCGCCTGACCCGGCAGCCGCGCGATCACGGGCCGCCCGGTCGCGGTGTCGACGCCGCGCTCGTAGAAGAAGATCGCGTCGGCGTACGGGAGGTCGCTGTGCCCCAGAAGTCGGTGAGCGCGAAGCTGAACCGGTCCCAGCGCCACTCGATGCGCCCGCCGATCTCGAGGTCGCGAGATGTCCTTCCAGGGGCTCTCGGGCCGGTCGACGCCGCGATCCCGACGCCGAGTAGGAGTGCGTGGCAGATCGCGTTGGTGAGCGTGCAGACGAAGTCGGCGGCGTAGGGCTCGCCGCACGCGCCGAGGTCGGCGGGCTCGAACTGGTCGAGGTTGGCCGCGACCTCGAGGCGCACGTCCTCGAGCGGACCCACGTCGTAGAGCGAGTACACGCGCGCGCGCCGACCACAGCGCGATGCGCGACTCCTCGAGGCTCGGCAGCGACGAGAGCGCGAGGTCCTGCGGGTTGAACTGGTCGGTGGTGCGGAACACCTCGGTCTTGCCCCAGACGATGTTCTGGAGCCCGAGCCGCAGCCAGAGCCGGTGGTCGAGCGTCTCGAGGTCGACGTAGGCCTCCTTCAGCTCCTTGGTGCGCTGCTGGCTCGCGCCGCGGTTCCACGCGCGCTCGCGTCTCGCTGAAGTTGAACATGAGCGGGTCGAGATCGCCCGAGCGCAGCGTCTGGCGCAGACCGACGCTCGGCATGTAGAGGCCCTGCGCGTCGAGCAGCGCGTCGTTGCCGAGCGCGGCGGCGGCGCGGTCGGGCGCGGGCCGGAACGGCGACTCGCCGCGGCCGCCGAACAGGCGCGTGTTCTGCGGGCTCGTCACGCGGTCGGCCCGAACTGCGTGACACCGCCGCTGTCGCGCGTCTCGAACGAGCCCGGGCAGGCAGTTCGGGTTCTCGTCGACACGCCGCTGCGCTGGTGCGCGCGCGAGCACCGGGTCGGTGGGATCGAGGCACGGCACGACGCCGCTGAAGTCGCCGCCGAACGCGGGCGCGATCGCGCCGAGCGCGTTGACGCCGACCGCGAAGTCGGCCGCGCCCGCGAGCGGGTGCGGCGGGAACTCGTTGAGCGCCTGCACCGTGAAGGTGCCCGGGGCCGTCCGGATCGGGAAACGTCGTGCCGACCACGCAGTTGGCGACGCCCGGCGCGCTCGCACTTGCCGCGCGAGCGCTCCGTGATCACGGAGTCGGGCGCGAACAGCGCGGCCGCGATCGCGCTGAACGGGGCGAGCGCGTCGATCGAGAAGCCCGCGAGCTGCGCCTCGGTGAAGCCGGCGAGCTGCGGGTCGCCCGCGAAGAAGCGCACCGCGGTCGGATCGTCGTACACGCCGCCCGCGCGTGCCGTCGAAGCCCGACGGGATCGCCGTGGCGGGGATCCGGCCGCGCAGCGGGTTGGCGCGGTCGATGCCGAGCGCCGAGGCGATGATGATGTTCTTGGGCAGCCACGGGCCGAGCACGCGCGTCGGGCCCCGCGCTGTCGGGCCCGCGACGTCTCGACGAGCGCATAGCGGTAGTCGAGGATCCGCTCGTTCGCATAGCGCGCCGGGTCGTCCGCGGTGCCGTGGACGTTGTCGCCGCCGGGCTGGCGGAAGAAGATGTCGTAGTCGGGGATGCCGCGGCGCTCGCCGATCGGCGCGTGCGGCGCGGGCTTCTCGTCCGGGATCCGCGCGCGGTGCCCTCCGGGCCCGGCGTCATGGCCGCGTAGTCGAGGTCCTTCGCGTCGCGCAGTCGCTTCGGGAGCCGGCGCGCGTGGTTGCCGTAGGTGTTCACGCTCGGGAAGAGCCGGAAGCCCTCGGAGTAGATCGCGTCGTAGCGCCCCTCGACGCGCACGAACGCGGTCATGCAGGTTGATCGGCCCCCAGCCCTCGGGAGCACGTCGGGCGTCGATCTCGAGGTTCGAGCACGTTGTACCACTGCGCGAGATCGATCTCCTGCTCGAACTTCTCGCTGATCCCGCGCACCTGGCTCTCGACGTGGCCGTGCAGCTCGAGCGCGGCCGTCGAGCGCGTCGACCGCGCGCGCGCGCGCGCGCGCCGATCGAGATCAGGGCGAGCGCCAGCGACGCGGCGCAGAGCGGGCCCCGGACGAGTCCCTTGGCAGGCAGCAGTGGCTGTCATCCAACGGGGGGCGTTCGACCTCCGGGTTATACCCCCCGGCCGCCCTCCGCGCGAGCGGGCCGCGGATTCAGGAGCGGCGCCTGGCGC
>CAWIYZ010000024.1:0-25960 GCA_963840425.1 uncultured Alphaproteobacteria bacterium
CTGCTGACCTTCTCGCGCCGGGCCGCCGCCGAGATGGAGCGGCGCGCCGAGCGCATCATCGCCACCGCCTTGGGCGCGACGCGCGCGCCGGCGCGGCTCGTCTGGTCCGGCACCTTCCATGCCATCGGTGCCCGCCTGCTGCGCCAGCACGCCCATGCCATCGGTCTCGACCCGTCCTTCAGCATCCATGACCGGGGCGACAGCGAGGATTTGCTCAATCTGGTGCGGCATGAGCTCGGCTTGTCCGACAAGAAGCGGCGCTTTCCCAAGAAAGGCACGTGCTTGGCCATCTACTCGCGCGCCGTCAATGCCAGCGAGCCGCTCGAGGCCGTGCTGCTCAAGCAGTATCCCTGGTGCGCCGAGTGGAAGGAGGAGCTGCGCGCGTTGTTCGAGGCCTATGTCGCGGCCAAGCAGAAACAGCAGGTGTTGGATTACGACGATCTGCTGCTCTACTGGCGCGAGCTGATGCAGGTGCCGGAGCTGGCGGCCGAGGTGCGGGCGCAGTTCGACCATGTGCTGGTTGATGAGTACCAGGACACCAATGCGCTGCAGGCCGCCATCCTGCTCGGTCTCAAGCCGGATGGCCGCGGCCTGACCGTGGTCGGCGACGATGCCCAGGCCATCTATGGCTTTCGTGCCGCCAACGTGCGCAACATCCTCGACTTCCCGACGCAGTTCACACCGCCCGCCACCGTCGTGACCCTGGAGCAGAACTACCGCTCGACCGAGCCCATCCTGGCCGCCTCCAACGCCGTCATCGGGCTGGCGCGCGAGCGCTTCACCAAGAACCTGCGCTCCTCCCGCCTATCCGACACCAGGCCGTCGCTGGTGACGGTCGCCGATGATGCGGGCCAAGTCGGCTTCGTGGTCGAGACCGTCCTGCGCAACCGCGAGGACGGCATGGCCCTCAAGCAGCAGGCGGTGCTGTTCCGCACCTCGTCTCACAGCGCCATGCTGGAGGTCGAGCTCGCCCGCCGCAATATCCCATTCGTCAAGTTCGGCGGCCTGAAGTTCGTCGAGGCCGCCCACGTCAAGGACATGCTGGCGGTGCTGCGCTGGGCCGAGAATCCGAGCGACCGGGTCACCGGCTTTCGCGTCTTGCAGATGCTGGACGGGATCGGCCCGGCCACGGCTGGCCGGGTGCTCGATCACATTGCCGCCCATGCCGATGGCAACGCCCTGGCCGCCTTCCGGCCGCCGACACAGGCCGTCACGGCGTGGCAGGCGCTGGTGGCCTTGATGGCAACGCTGCGCGACAAGTCGATCGCATGGCCGGCAGACTTCGAGCTGGTGCGGCAGTGGTATCAGCCGCATTCTGGAGCAGCGCTACGACGATGCCGTTTTGCGTGCCGCCGATCTGGAGCAGCTGCAGCGCATCGCCGCCACCTCCCCGTCACGCACCCAGTTCCTGACCGACCTGACGCTCGATCCGCCCAGCGCCAGCTCGGATGAGGCCGGAGCACCGCTGCTGGATGAGGACTACCTGATCCTGTCCACCATCCATTCGGCCAAGGGCCAGGAGTGGAAGGCGGTGTTCGTGCTCAACGTGGTGGACGGCTGCATCCCCTCGGACATGGCCACCGGCAAGACCGAGGAGATCGAGGAGGAGCGGCGGCTCTTGTATGTAGCCATGACGCGGGCCAAGGACCAGCTCGCGTTGATCGTGCCGCATCGTTTCTACACGCACGGCCAGTCGCGCACCGGCGACCAGCACCTTTATGCCTCACGCAGCCGCTTCATTCCAGCCGGCATTGCCGAGGCGTTCGAGATGTCGGCGTGGCCACCGGCAACGCAGCTCACACCTCCAGCGCAGGCGCGACAGGCCCTGTCGGTCGATCTGGCGGCCCGCATGCGTGGCCGATGGAGCCAGACCGGACGTTAGGTGCAAAGCCGCCAGCAGTGGCATCACTCAAAACATAGCACGTTCTATTTCCAAAGGCCTTCGAAACGACGGCCAGCCACCCGCGTGTAGCGTACGGTGTGTTTGGGATCGCGGTGGCCGAGGTAGTCCTGCGCCATGCGCAAATCGACCCCGGTGTTGGCCAGATAGTAGCCGCAGGAATGCCGCAGCATATGCGGCCACACCCGTCCGAGCTTAGCCTTCTCGCCGGCGCAGCGGATCAGATAGTTGACCGCCTGCCGGGTCATCGGCGCCTCGCGCTCCGAGATGAACACCCAGGGCAACTTGTCTTGTCGGGTGACGAGATAGCGCTTGATGGCCCTGAGCTCATCACCAGGGATCGGGTGCTCAACCGACAGCGAGTTCTTCAGTCGCCTCACCCACAGCCGGGCGCGACCAAGGTCGAGCTGATCGCGTCGCATGCCGATGGCCTCCGACACCCGCAGTCCGTGCCGGTAGATCATGAGCAGCAACAGGTAGTCGCGGGCGCCGTGCCGACCCTTCTTGGCCGCCTCCAAGAGCCGATCCGTCTCGCTTGGATCGAGGAAGTCCTTGGCCCGCTCGTGGCCGTTGGTCGTGCTACTCTTTACCCTTCGCCTCTTGGTCGCCATCGCCGAGCATCCCGAATTCGCAATAGTTACAAGCTCTGAAGATGGCACACTCGCTACACAACACCCTATTCGTAAAGAGTAGTTGCCATAGAATTATTGTGCAGGACAGCTCGCTGGGGTCTGACACGTCGCAGCACGAGCTAGGAGTGCTTGCTCAATTCCTCGCGCCAATTCCGGAGCGCACCATCCTCTCGGCCGAGGCACGTGAAAACACTGCTATCCACGGACCGACGCCGAGCTGCGCAGCCTCTGGACCGCCAGTGTCACCGAGGGCTACCCTTTCGGAATGATTGTGCGCCTGCTCGCGCTCACCGCACAGCGGCGCGGTGAGATCGTCGGCATGCAGTGGAGCGAGCTGGAACTCTCCGGCGAGATGCCAACTTGGACCATTCCCGGCTCGCGCACTAAGAACAAACGGACCCATGTGGTGCCGCTGACGCCGGCCGTCGTCTCAGTCATCCAGTCGATCCCTCGCACCTCTTCCCCATTCCTGTTCCCCGCTCGCGGCAAGCCAGACCAGGCCTATTCGGGAAACTCGAAAGGCAACCGCGCGATCGACGCGGTTGCCGAGCTACATGATTGGACACTGCATGATCTTCGCCGAACAGCGGCGACCGGCATGGCGCGGGCTCGTGTCCCACCGCATGTCGTTGAGCGCGTGCTCAATCACGTGTCCGGCACATTTGGTGGCGTCGCGGGCGTCTACAATCGGTTTGGGTATCATCCGGAAATGAAGGAGGCACTCGTTACCTGGGAAGAGCACGTGCTCCAGCTCGTAACCTAACAGCAGTGACGGAATGCTCCCGCTCGGTCCCCCACTCAGGATACGGTCATTCCTCCCCCGGCAGCAGCACTGTTCGCCAATATCCAGGTGCATATACGGGACCGGAGCATGAATTGGCGCACCACATAGCGTAGGAAAGGTAACGACTGATCTCGCGCTGGGACCGAGCACACGCCATGGCCAGGGTCGGGCAAGATGGTGAGCGGAACAGAGAGCCCTTGTCGGGGCTTGTCGAGCGCGTGACCTTTCACAGCGCCGACACTGGCTTCTGCGTCCTGCGCGTCAAAGTCCGAGGTCACCGAGATCTCGTCACGGTGCTGGGTTCCGCAGCCGAGGTGCATGCGGGAGAGAGCATTCAGGCGAGCGGTCAGTGGCAGCAGCACCGAGAGCATGGGCCTCAGTTTCGGGCCAGCTTCCTACAGGTGGTGCCACCCTCTTCCATCGAGGGCATCAAGCGCTATCTCGGATCAGGCATGATCAAAGGGATCGGCCCGCACTTCGCCGGCAGGCTGGTGGCGGCGTTCGGGGAGAACGTCTTCGACGTCATCGAGCGTACGCCCCAGCGCTTGCTCGAGGTCGATGGCATCGGAAAGACGCGTCTCAATCGCATCACGTCCAGCTGGAGCGAGCAGAAGGCCATTCGCGAAATCATGGTCTTCTTGCAGAGCCATGGCGTCGGCACATCGCGATCCGTGCGGATCTTCAAGACGTACGGCGCCGACGCCATTCCGCTGGTGAAAGAGAACCCCTATCGCCTGGCGCGAGACATTCGCGGCATCGGCTTCAAGACCGCAGATCAACTCGCCCAGAAGCTCGGCATTCCCAAAGACTCGATGCTGCGAGCCCGTGCGGGACTGTCCTATGCGCTGCTTCAGGCGGTCGAGAACGGCGACTGCGCGCTGCCTGAAGACGAGTTGTTGAAGCTCGCCGTTGAATTGCTCGAAATCGGGCCAAGCACCTTGATCGATGCCCTCGCCCTGGAGACGGCGGAAGGCCACGTCATTCAAGACACGATCGAGAACGTGAGCTGCGTCTTCCTACCCCACCTGCGCCGAGCCGAGGAGACCGTCGCGGCAATCATCCGCAACCTCGCGGTCGGCAGGCCGTCCTGGGCCGCGATCGAAACCGACAAGGCTCTTCCCTGGGCCGAGGCCCGCCTCGGCGTTGCGCTCGCTGCGGGCCAGAAGGAGGCCGTCAGGCTGGCGCTGAAGGCCAAGGTGATGGTCGTGACCGGCGGGCCGGGGGTCGGCAAGACGACTATCATTCGCTCGATCCTCGCCATCCTGAAGGCGAAGGGTGTGAACCCGCTGCTCGCGGCCCCGACCGGCCGGGCCGCAAAGCGGTTATCCGAGAGCACGGGGCTTGAGGCCAGGACGATCCATCGTCTGCTCGCCTACGACCCCAAAGAGGGCGGCTTTCTGCACGGCGCCGACAACCCGCTCGAGTGTGATGTCATGGTGCTCGACGAAGTGTCGATGGTCGACGTGCCGCTGATGGCGGCGACCCTGAAGGCCCTGCCCGACACCGCAGCCCTCGTACTCGTCGGAGACGTCGATCAGCTGCCGTCCGTCGGCCCCGGCCAAGTGTTGGTCGATCTGATTGCGTCCGGCCGGGCACCGGTTGCGCGTCTGACCGAGATCTTCCGCCAGGCGAGCGAGAGCCGCATCATCGTCAATGCCCACCGCGTCAACCGCGGCGCCATGCCCGAGTTGGCGGCACCGGGCACCGAGACGTCCGACTTCTATTTCGTCGAAGCCGCTGATCCCGAGGACGCCGCGGCCAAGATCGTGAAGGTCGTCGCCGAGCGCATCCCGACCCGCTTTGGCCTCAACCCGATCCGCGATGTGCAGGTGCTTTGCCCCATGAACCGAGGCGGTGCGGGTGCCCGGTCACTCAACCTCGATCTGCAAGCGGCCCTCAATCCCGAGCATTCCGAGCGCCCGGCCATCGAGAGGTTCGGCTTCACCTATCGGGTGGGCGACAAGGTCATGCAGATTACCAACAACTACGAGAAGGAGACCTTCAACGGCGATATCGGGTTCATCACCGCCATTGATGCCGAGGAATCCGTTGTCACGATCGACTTCGACGGCCGGCCGGTCCTCTACCCGTTCGGAGAACTCGATGAGATCGTGCTGGCGTACGCGACGACCATTCACAAGTCGCAGGGCTCCGAATATCCAGCGGTGGTCATTCCCATAGTCACCCAGCACTACGCTATGCTGCAACGCAATCTGCTGTATACCGGCATGACACGCGGCAAACGATTGGTGGTCCTGGTCGGGCAGAAGAAAGCAATCGCCATCGCCGTGCGCGGGACCCGCGGCCGGCGACGATGGTCGAAGCTCAAGGAACTTCTCGTCATGGGCGATACCGAGTTCACCACTCGCGGTCACACCTGAATCACACGACTGCACTTTGCCGCAATGCCCGTCGCGGGGCCGCCCATTCGCCCGCAATCGGTTGCAGGTCTTGCCTATTCTGGCCGGTACTTTCCTGTTGCCAAAGCGCTGTGATGAATACTCATAGTCGGTGACATGTACTCCTTGCCTTGGCGGAAGGACACAGAGGTCAGGTGGCCCTTGATCTTTTTCTCCTCTTCCGCTGATTGCCCATGGACCGTGCTGCTGTCGCGAGCCCCTGCCGTTTTGCCCGATCTCGGGTGCCTTTGGTGGCACTCACGGGGCTATTTCCTACGTTCGATTTCGGGGGCCTCGACTTCTTGCGTTTCTGAGTGCGTTCGGGTCCGGTGGGCGTCTCCGATGTCACGGCCTCAGCCATTTCCAGCCCGAACAGGGCGGCGACATCTTTATCATCAAGCACCTTCGTTACGGCTGGCACTACCTTTTTGAGCGAAAGCTCCCGTCCAGCACTTGCGAGCAATTCGTTTTCGTCGACACCGCGTAGCTCGAACAGAAGGGTGGGCTTTTCATCGAGCCTGGCGCCGACACCATAGAGCACCGCCGCAACGTGCTTGCACATGTCGGCCCAGTCTGGACAGCCGCAGGACAGCTTGATCTCCTGTGGGTCGGGAAAGAGCCCATCGCCTTCCCGGCACACCCGGTCCATGACACCTTTGGAAAGTCGGCCCTGCAGCAGCTCGACCAGCGAATTAATGGTCCCGGCACAGTCTCTGCAAATCCCCTTCCATCGTTGCTCCGTGACGGGCGCAATCGTGATCGTCACCGTGGAGAGGTTGGAGCCGCTGACCAGCGCCGACACCGTGCTCTTTGCGATCTGCAAGTCTGTAACGGAGCCGTTGCGGACGTAGGTGCGACCGCGCGGCAAGATCGCCGTCCACGTCGGCCAGCACAACGGATGCGCCGCTCTGGGCGAACATCCGTGCCGTTGCCAGCCCCATGCCTTTGGCCGCGCCCGTGACCAGAGCTATCGAACGATCCTTGGGCGCATCACCAAGCGCGGCAATCGCTACCTGCGCATGCTCTTCATGCAGGCGGCCCGCGTTGTGCTGGTGTGGCCGAGCAAGTGGATGAAGCACAGCTTTGGGCCCTGGCTCGCCGCAGCAGCTCAACGGTTGCACCACAATGTGCTGGCCACGGCTCTGGCCAACAAGCTGGCCCGCATCGCATGGAGCGTGCTTGCACAGGATCGCACGTACGAAGCGCGCGTCAGCGCAGGAGCGGCTTGAGATGAGCTCGCTCTGGTTCACCAAAGGGATGATGACCGCCATCCCTCTCCGCCACCGCCGCTCGCCTGGTCAGGCGAGCGAGCGACGGTGGCTCCGAAGGGATGACTTCAGTTGATCCCTGAGTAGCTTGGTAGAAGGAGACACCCGCCGAGGTCTGCGAGTTGGATTTGAGGAGATGGAGTACGGTCTCGCCGTCGCGTCCGTGATCTGGTGACCCAACTGGCCGTCGAAGGCCTATCTGAGAATGAGATCGGATGCGCGCGGATATCCATGATGGCCAGGAGCAATCTGCTCCACACAAGGGCCGGATACAGAAGAGCAAGACCAGTCACTGCCGCTCAGCAGATTCAGCTTGCAACGCACGGCCGGTCCATACAGTTGGGTCATGACCTACCGGTCTGAAGGCTCAGATCGAACGGCAGAAATGCCCCCAACAGCTGACGAACTTGGTGCTACGCGCGAACGGCAAGGAAGTGCCACGGGCTGACGTAAAGCGATCCGTTGTCGACGACGACCAGCGACACGCGGCCAGGCCGTATAAACCGCATAGGACAATCGGCACGTCACCCGGGAAATGCTGTCAACGGCGTTGCCTCGGAGCCTTCGAGGCCGGGTGTGCGCGCGACATTCATGACCCAACAAACCATTGCGAAATATCCGACCAGCGCTGCCAGCTCGGCAGCGCCCGGCTCGCCAAAACGACGCACGGTCTCGGCGTAGGTCGCATCGCTGACGCCATGCCGCAGCATCAGCTCGTTGACGAAATCAACGGTCGTCTCCAGCTCGGCGGTCAGCCCGCGCGGTCGCCGGCCGGCGTGAAGGGCATCGATAGCAGCCTGAGCAACGCCGGCCTTGATGGCCAGAGGCGCATGCATCTGCCATTCGAACTGGTTGCTCGTTTCGCGCGCGACCACACAGATCGCGAATTCCCGGACGTGCTCGGAAAGGCAACCCTGGAAGCGCAGCATCTCGCCTGTCTTGCCGATCGTCTCCATGTGGGCCGGACGTTGCAGCAACGGCACGAACGGACCGAATACGGCCTTGCGCGGCCCGGCGATGATGGCGTCTGCCGCATGTCGTTGCGCCTCGCTCATGGAAGCGCGCGTAGGGATCGGCAGGCGCTCGGCCGAGCCAGCGCCAAAGCCTTGCGGAGTCGCGAACGCTATTGTGGTCGGGCTTGGACTGTCCAACGTCATACTCCTTATCGGTGAGATGTGTGCGAACCGCCATAGAGCGACAGCGCTGCTCCCTAGACCGAGTGCGGCCAGCCACAAGGCTATGCTCAGGGCATCAGCGTGGCTGACCGGCAGCTGCTCGAGCGCCCCGGAAGCCAGCGGGCCTGCAAGCTGCCCGATGGCGAAGGCAGCGGTCATACGGCCGAGGAGCGTGGTCGGATTGTCAGGTGAGCGCGCGCGGGCCTCCTGCAAACCGAGCATGGTGATAACCATGAACGTGCCCCCGACGAGCAGCGCCGCGAGCGCGATCGTTTCCTTGGAAAGCCAGATCGTCGGCAGCGCGACGCCCGCGGCCATCACCAGCTGGCTGCACGCCCACACGCGCAGTCGATTGACACAATTTAATAATGGGGCGACCGCAATCGTGGAGAGGGCTGCGGCAATCCCGAAAATCGGCCAGGCGAGGCCAAACACTGTGGGATCGTCCACCACCTCGCGGGCCATGACCGGCAGGAAGGTGGCCGGCAGGATGTAGCCGAAGCCGAATAGCCCATAACAGATGACAATGCCGGCGGAGCGGGCCGTCTTGTCACCCTGGTTTGGGCGATCCGCGGCGTGCAGCGAATCGGCGGCATGCTCCGCGCCTGAGCGCCAGCCGAGCCAAAGTACTGGACCGGCCGCGATGAGGATCGCCAGCTCGCCGAGCCCCACCCAGAGATCCTGCGCGGGTACGCCTGGGCGTGCCGCCACGATACAGAACACGCCGACAACGGCGATGCCGAGACCCACACCCGAGTAGGCGAGGCCCGCCAGCTGCGCCCGATTAGCCCTGGCAAGCTCTCGCAGCGCCCACGTGCTGGTCGCCACAAGCGTCCATGCGCTCAGCAGTCCGGCGGTGAAACGAAGCACGAGCCAGACGCCAAGCCCATCCAGGACCCCAATGGCCGCGGTGACCACCGCTGTCCCGACGAGGCTGATCCCCATCAGCGACGGCGATGACAAGGGCACGCGGCCGGCGACCAAGGCTCCAGCGAGATAACCGAGATAGTTACTTGCGGCCAGCCAAGCACCGGTATCCTGCGAAATGACGCCGTCCCGCACCATGAGTGGCAGCAGCGGAGTAAAGCGAAGCGGCCGATGCCCATGGCCACGGCAAGCGCGCCTATCGCGACGAAGCAGGTTGCGGCGACCGATGCAGGTCGGCAAGTAGTGGCTGTTGCCATGCAACAGTTCTGGCGTGTTGCATGCGCTTGCACAAATGAATAAATCTGCTCTATTGTTCTCTAGATGAGAACGATCGACCTCGAGTCCTTGAGAATATTCCGCACGGTTGTGAACGAAGGTGGCGTGGCGCGTGCGGCCGCCAAGCTAAATCGGGTCCAATCGAACGTGACCACTCGTATCCGACAGCTCGAGGAGCATGTCGGTGCCCGCCTATTCCGCCGTGAGGGCCGCAACATTCGGATCTCGACGGAGGGCCAGAAGCTGCTTGGCTACGCCGATCGATTGCTTCGGCTGGCCGACGAGGCGGTGAGCGAGATGCGCACGGGCAAGCCGAGGGGAGTATTCCGATTGGGCTCGCTGGAAAGCACCGCGGGTACCCGCCTTCCCGCGCTTCTATCCCGCTATCATTCGATGTTTCCTGAGGTTATTGTCGAGCTGACGACCGGGACGACCGGTGCGCTGATCAAGCGCCTGACGAGTTTCGAGATTGAGGCCGCGTTCGTCTCCGAGCCATTCTGCGCGCCGCATCTCGAGGCCCGTCCGGTGTTCGAGGAGGAACTCGTTCTCGTGACGTCGCGCATGGCGGGAGAGTTGTCGCGCCCGACCGACCTTGCATCATCGACCTTGATCGCGTTCGCGCACGGTTGCTCCTACCGCAAGCGTGTTGAAGAGTGGCTCGCCGCCGCGGACGTCGTTCCGGACCGGGTGCTGGAGTTTGCCTCCTACCAGGCCATGATAGCCTGCGTGGCAGCCGGCACCGGGTTTGCCGTGGTCCCGAGATCGGGTGCTTTCTGATCTACGATCAGCTAAGGGCATCCGCCAACACGACTTGCCGAAGAGGGTCGCGCTGAGCCGCACCCATCTCGTGTGGAGCGGGGAAGTATCGCCGGCTCTAAACGGGCTCATATCTCTGTCTTCAAGCACGCGCTGAGAGCCCCGCCATACCGTTGTAGGCAATGGCCTCTACGGCCGGATGTTGCGTCAGGGGGCGCGTGAGGTTCCCCACGGCCACATGTCGGCTGCGTCAAAACTCACCGTCGCTGCGACCACACCCCCAAGGAGCAGCAGGATGATGCGCCTTGGGGCTGCAAGCTTCGCTTGCGACGACCATGGGCCGCGTCATGTCTTGGCGATCACGTCGCGCAGCCGCACTCCGTTGCTGCAGACGGGCGCAACAATCCCGAGCTCGGCAAGATGCGCGCAGATCGCATTGATCGCGGCGGACTTTGGCGAATAGCTCCTCCGAATTGTGGTCACTTCAACAGCAACCACTTCCTTGGCACTCACCTGCCGGTGGAGGAGCCGTCTACAGCATCAAATGCGGAGGTCTGGCTTCACGCTTCATACCCTGATCTCGCCGTAATGACGTGGCCTTGAGATGAACGCTCTCCCCTCAATAGAAGCTAGGCCAATGTCCCTCGAAATCTGCGTCCTTGCCAGCGGCTCGGCCGGAAACGCAGCGATCCTCCGGTCGCCGGCCGGCATCCTGCTTATCGACGCCGGCATCGGCCCGCGCACGCTGGCAAAACGTCTCGACGGCACCGGGGTCCGCCCGACCGACATCGCGGCCCTCTGCCTTACCCATCTCGACGGCGACCACTTTTCGGCCCGCTGGGCCTCGACCCTTCGCCGCCTGAACATCCCGATCTATTGTCACGCCAACAAGGTCGATGCCCTCGCCTCCATCTCGCCCGATCTCGTGCCGCTCATACGACCATTCAATGTCGATGCCTTCTCGCCGATCGACGGCCTCACATGCGACCCGATCCATTTCGCTCATGACCAGCTCGGCTCGCACGGCTTCGTGGTCGACGGGTTCGGCTATCGCATCGGCTACGCTACCGATCTCGGCCGTGTCCCTTCGTACTTCTTTGATCGATTCCGAGACCTGGACTGCATTGCGCTAGAAGCCAACTACGACCCTCAGATGCAGGTCGACAGTGCCCGCCCCTCATTCCTGAAGCGCCGTATCATGGGCGGCCATGGCCACCTGTCCAACCTCCAGGCCCTGGCAGCCATACGCAAACTCCTCGACCGCACCCGCCGATTGCCAGACCACATTGTGCTGCTGCATCGCAGCCAGGAGTGCAACTGCCCGGATCTCGTCCGCCAGCTGTTCAGCACCGACCGGCGGATCGCGTCGCGCCTCACTTTGGCGCAACAGCACGAGCGCTCTCCATGGTTGGGACGCACAAATCGCCGCCAATACGTCGGCGAGCAGTTGACGCTCGAGTTCTGACCGTCCCTAGATGAAGGTCAACAGCCGTTGCGGCGTACCGGCCGTAATGCGCTCTATCTCCGCTTCGGTGAAGCCGCGCCGGCGCATCAACGGCAGGACGTTCTCAAAAATGTGGCCGTAGCCGTGGCCGCCAAAGCGCGTGAGGCGCGACCGATAACAGATGTCGTGACTGATCACGATCTGATCAAGATGTCCACGATCGATGAGACGGCGGATCCAGCGCAGCCGTTCGGCATCGTTGGGCAGGTCGACGTTGAGATTGAGCGCGTAATAGGACTGTTCCTGACCAAACAAATCGAGTTCGATGACGCAGCCGCTGTCAGCGAGCCGGAAGAGGCGCTCGTCGTCGAATATGGTGCGGTCGATGTGGCTAATAACGACGCGCGATGGATCAGCGCCCTGCGCGCTCACGAAATCAGCGACCTCCTGCGGCTGGTCGGGATCCCGCCCGGGATGGACATTGATGGCGGCGCCAGTCTGCTGCTGTGCGACAACGGCGCCTCGCATCACGCGCTTCTCCAGGTCAGTCCACGGTGCCTGGCACCCGATCTCGCCGATGATGCCCGCTCTCACGTCAGTGCCCCACGCACCGATGGTGATGTCACCAATCATCTCCCGTGCGAAGTCGTCAACCGTGCGCTTTCGGTTCGTCTCGGCCTGGTATTCATCGACGTAATGGCCGCAGCCCATGACGATATGGGCGTCGGTGGCCTCGGCGATCTTGCGCAAGCCGACGGGGTCGGGCTCGAGGCCGCCCACCGTCAGCTCCACAATCGAGCGGCCTCCCGCTCGGCGCATGTGGCCCACCTCCTCGGTGGCGAGCTCGCGGTCAACGAACACGAGGTTGTTAGGTGCTTTACGCGTGCCATAGTTGCAGGCGAAATAATTGCACAGGCAGAGCTCGGGTCCCTGGTCGGGGTCTGCCCGCATAGCTGGGGTGCGTATGTCCCACAGCAGGTGCTCGTGCATCAGCGTGGCGCCAAGCTCCCCCGGATCGACGAGACCGCGAACGGTTTGCGCCTTCCCACGCAGTTCGTCTCGTGTCAAACGCTGCCGCGTCATTCCCCCACCCCTCTCGTTGCGTGAAGGAGCACCAAGTAGCTGCGCTGGCGCGCTTACGTTCAGTATAACTAACGGCCAAACGCGCGTCAGCGACCTCGCGATGGAAGGTTCGCTTCGGGCATACTTTATAAGTACACTAGATCGAGGGAAAGCCGATGACCGATGACAGCCCACGCTATCTCCATCCCGAGCAGATTGTCTCAACTGAGTGGCTTGCCGCACACCTGGACGATCATGGTCTGCGCATCTTCGATTGCACCACATATCTCATCTACGAAACCGGGACCGGGCGGCCGTACCGGGTGGAGAGCGGGCGCGCGGACTTCGACACCGCCCACATCCCAAACTCCGCTTTCATCGATCTCCAGGAGGAGCTGTCGGACAACGACGCGAAGACCAATTTTATGATGCTCCCGCTCGAGGAGCTCGCGCACCGCTTTGCCGCGAAGGGCATCGGAAGCGGCACGCGCGTCGTGCTCTACTCGCGCAAGGCGACCCAGTGGGCGACGCGCATATGGTGGATGCTGCGCTCGGTCGGGTTCGACAACGCGGCAATCCTAGACGGCGGCTTCGACAAGTGGGCGGCGGAGGGCCGTCCCGTCTCAACGACGCGGCATGACTATCCCCCGGCGCAGCTAACGCCCCGGCCGCGGCCAGAGCTTTTCGTCGGCAAGGAGGAGATGAGGGCCGCTATCGGCGACGCCCGTACCTGTTCCATCAACGCGCTGGCGCCCGATTTACACCGCGGCGCCAACCCCCGCTACGGCCGGCCGGGGCGCATCCCGGGCAGCGTCAATGTACCGGCGGCGAACCTTCAAGAACCGGCGACCCTCGCTTTGCGACCGCCTGAGCAAATCGCGTCTATCTTCGAGAGTGTCGGCGCTGACAAGTCGAAACGCATCCTCATCTACTGCGGCGGTGGTATCGCTGCCACGCTGGACGCCTTCCTGCTGCACCAGCTCGGTTACGGTGATCTCGCCGTCTACGACGCCTCGATGAGCGAATGGGCGAAGGATGCGTCGCTACCGATCGAACGCGACTGAAACAGAACAGAGTGGAGTACGCCTATAGCCGCAGATGTCGGCGCAATGGTCTATCTGGCCCTTGGCTTCCGCGTGATGATGACGTGCGGCAGTGCGATCATGCGCAAGCGTGCCGCCAGGCAAGACGACAGCGCAGTTGTGATCCTTGCACTCGTTCTTGTCGCAATCGCATTGAGCTTCTGGTCCATCGTCGGTGTGCTCACGTTGGCCCAGTGCCAGCAAGGGACGTCAACCGTTGCGGTAGATGTAGCTGTAGCCGTTGATTGCCGGTACGCCGCCCAGATGCGCGTAGAGGACCTTCGATCCCGCAGGGAAATATCCTTTGCGCACGAGGTCGATCATGCCCTGCATGGATTTTCCTTCGTACACGGGATCAGTCATCATGCCTTCCATGCGCGCGGCGAGGCGGATGGCGTCATTCGTCTCTGCGGATGGCACGCCGTAGGCTGGGTAGGCATAGTCCTCGATGAGGACGAGATCGTCGGCCGCGATCTCCCGGCCGAGCTGCACGAGATCGGCCGTCTTGCGTGCGATGTCGAGAACCTGCGCGCGGGTCTGCTCGAGGGTACCGGACGCATCGATGCCGATCACCTTGCGCGAACGGCCGTCCATGGCGAAGCCGACCAGCATGCCGGCATGCGTAGAGCCGGTCACTGTGCAGACGATGATGTAGTCGAACTTGAAACCAAGCTCGGCTTCCTGAGCCCGCACCTCCTCGGCAAATCCGACAAAACCCAGGCCTCCATATTTGTGCACGGAGGCGCCGGCGGGGATCGCGTAAGGTTTGCCGCCTCTGGCCTTGACGTCCTCGATCGCCCGCTCCCAGCTCTCGCGGATGCCGATGTCGAAGCCCTCGCTCACGAGCTCGATCTCAGCACCCATGACGCGGCTCATCAGAATGTTGCCGACACGATCGTAGACCGCGTCCTCGGATGGTACCCAGCTCTCCTGGACGAGGCGGCATTTCATGCCGAGCTTGGCCGCGACCGCTGCGACCTGACGCGTGTGGTTCGACTGAACCCCGCCGATCGTCACCAGCGTGTCGGTATTCGAGGCAATGGCATCGGGCACGATGTATTCGAGCTTGCGGATCTTGTTGCCGCCGAAGGCCAACCCGGAATTGCAATCCTCGCGCTTGGCATAGATCTCGACGGCACCACCGAGGTGCTCTGAAAGGCGCGCGAGGCGCTCGATGGGCGTTGGGCCGAAGGTGAGAGGGTAGCGCTCGAATTTCTCCAGCATCGCAGTGCTCCGGGGCAAGAGGGTCGTGCCCTGGAAGCTAGCTCAACCCGCGTGAGATGTACTCTCAACCTTGCGGCCCAGATTGGTGCCAGGCGCGCTGTTTGATCTAGGTCGTGAACTCATAAAGCGCGCAGCCATAGGGTGGACCTGACGTAACCAGCGACTCTGAAGACCGTTTTGACCCAGGCCGTGAACTCATAAATTGGCGGCTTTGATCAACAGCCAGGCAACCCTCAGGGCGCGTCGGATCTTTGGTCCGCTCATGCCCCGAATGTGTTGCAGAACTCGTGACCTCATCGTTTTTCGGCGCCAGCTCTGTTCGTAAGCGTCCGGTTTGTGTCGGCTCTCCGATGGGGGAGCCGCGCCCTCAACGCCCTGGCACCAACGCTCGACGCCACTTGACGCCTACGCCGCACACATCGCGGCCCGTGGCGGGCCTCGACATATAAGCTTGACGAGCCTCCTCAAGTTCTGCGCCGTGGCGGTCAGCAGCACCTCGTCCCTCGCGCCGCTCAGGCCGCGCAGCCGAAGGCGGTCGAGTTTGAGGATGCGCTTCATATGCGCGAACCTCACCTCTACTTTCTTGCGTTCGCGGCATGAGAGCTGGAAGGCTTCGGTGTTGGCGAGGGCCCGCACCTGCTCGCGCACATCCTCGTCGATGTCGCGCGAGACCTTGCGGGCGACGGCCGTCGTGCACCTGGGCTTGAGCTTGCAGGTCGAGCAATCGTTCGTGCTGGCCCGATACGGAAGAATGCGCCCCTGATCGACAATCCCCGAGTGCGTGAGTTCGGCCCCGGCGGGGCAGATGTAGACATTGCGCTCCTTGTCGAAGACGAAGTCAGCCCGGCTGAACTTGCCGTCTGATCTCGCGGACTTGTCCCACACCGGAACGTGCGGTGTGATGCCCCGATCCCAGAGCCACTTCAGAAGCTTTGCCGCGCCGTAGGCAGTATCGCCTGCGAGCCGCTCGGGCTTGAGATCGAAGCGGCGCTCGACACGAGCCAACATAGTCTCGGCGATGGCAATCTCGTCGGTGCGATTGGCGCGCGTGCCGCCGGCATCGAGGATGATCCCAAACCTGTTGTCGATCAGATAGTTCGCATCATAGGCAAAGAACGGGTCCACACCCTTGCGTGCAACCCAAGCCGCCTGCGGATCGGTCAGCGAGATCTCCTTGGGCGGCTTGCCGTCGCCGCTGCTGCTCGAGCCGCCGCCATCCCCACCGCCACTTTCCTCATCGCGGCACGCAGCATCCAGAGCCGCAAGGTACTCACGAACCGCATGCGACGCCTCCTCCGGCGTCGGCCATTTGATCGGCTGGTCACCGGGTGCGCGCTTCTTCTTGTCTACGTCCGCCTCGATCAGGCTGGCGTCGATCGAGAACGCTTCTCCGCCGACCAAGCCTGCCGCGATGCACAGCCCTACCACCCGCTCGAACACGCGGCGCAAGGCGTCGCTCTCGCGGAAGCGCTCGTGCCGGGCACGCGAGAACACCGAATGATCCGGGATCTTGTCTTCCACACTCAGCCTGCAATACCAGCGGTAGGCCAGATTGACCTGCACTTCGGCGCAGATGCGACGCTCCGAGCGGATTGCAAACACGTAACCGACGATGAGCATCCGGATCATGAGCACCGGGTCGATCGATGGTCGGCCGGTGTGGGAGTAGTAGGGCGCCAGTTCCTTGTGCACCCAGCCGAGGTCGAGCACTGCGTCGATCTTGCGTACCAGATGATCCGGCGGCACCACCTCGTCGAGCTTGAACTCGTAGAGGAATTGGCCCTGCCTATCTTCCCGCCGCCCCATCATTGCCGCACCCCGCTGACCACAGCTTCAGCCCACGAAATCACGGTTCGCCGAGGTTCTCAATGGAGTTTTGCAACACATTCGCCCCATGATCGGACGTTAGCGCGGCCGATCGCAATGTCGCCGAAGTGCCAAGAACTGCCGCAATCCATACCTGCGACGGGTGTCAGGAAGGCGAATCGCGTCGCCTACATCGCCCCGAATACGCGCGCGCATCTCGCGCTGGCAACCAGCACGGGGCCGAACGGCGAGGACTTGTTGGCCGGGTGGCTACTGGCGTGAACTACCGTGTTCACGCGAACACCCGTATTCACACCAGATAAAATGCTGCCGCGGGCGCATCCGAAAAGCTTGGCATTTTGTGTCATTAGGGTGTGGTGCCTCCTGCCCTGTGCGATTTCATTTTTTCTGCTCTAATGACACGGCTGGATGCAAGACACGACGCGGCGACAATCTTGGTCTGAATTGGGTCAGCTGGCATGAACGCGCAGATGGTGGAGAATTTCCTGCAGGCGCTGTTCGCCGGCCTGACGGTCGGTTCGATCTACGGCCTGATGTGCGTCGGATTGGCGCTGATCTTCGGCGTCATGCGGGTGATCAACTTCGCCCAGGGCGAGTTCATGATGCTCGGCATGTACGGCGCCTTCTATATCTTCACTACCTTCGGCGTCCAGGCGGCGCTCGGATCGTTTATCGGCCCTTATGTTGCCGCTCTCCTCGCGGGGCCGGTGCTGTTCTGTGTCGGCTACCTCATCCACAAGGCCCTGATCGGGCGTGTGAGCGGCACGCGCGCCCAGGTCGAGGGCGAGGGCCACTACGCTCAGCTCATCCTCACGCTCGGCATTTCGCTCATCATCCAGAGCGTGGGCCTGATCGCCTTCGGCTCGATCCTCGTGTCTGTGCGCACGCCGCTCTCCGCGAGCGCCTGGGAGGTCGGCCCGATGTGGGGCGATCTTGTCTCCATCTTCATTAACAAGTCGAGGGGCATCGCCGCGCTGATCTCGATTGCGACCATCGTAGCGCTCGCCGTGATGATCGGCCGCTCCCGGCTCGGCAAATCATTGCGGGCGGCGGCCGACAACCCGGAGGCCGCCACCTACATGGGCATCGACGTCGACCATGCCCACCGCATCGCCTTCGCGCTCGGTGTCGGCGTCACCGCCATCGCCGGCGGCCTGCTCGCCACCAACTACCCGTTCCACCCCTACGTCGGGCTCGAGTACGTCATCATCATGTACGCGGGCGTGGTGCTGGGCGGGCTGGGGAGCATCATCGGCCCGTTCTGGGGCGGTATGACCATCGGGCTCGTTCAGCAGCTGTCCACTCTGGTGCTGCCGACGCAGCTGCAGAACACCGCCATCTTCGTCGTTTTCCTGCTCATCGTGTTCTTCATGCCGCAGGGCTTCTTCGGCCGCGTGGTCGAGAGGACCTGAGATGCCGGTCTTACGCTCGCTCACCCCGTTCTTCGTCTTCGCCGCGGCCTACGCTGGCGCTCGCGCTGGTCGTCAGCAACTCCTACTACCAGCTGATGATGACGCTGGTGCTGGTCTGGGCGAGCTTCGGCCTCGCCTGGAACCTGCTCAGCGGCTATACCGGCCTCGTCTCCTTCGGCCATGCCGCTTTCTTCGGCATCGGCGCCTATACGACGGCGCTCGGGCAGATCCACTTCGATCTCTCGCCCTGGATCCTGATCCCGATCGCGTCCGTGCTCGGCGGGATCGCCGGCATCGGCATCGGCATCCCGACCTTCAGGTTGCGCGGCGTCTACTTCGCGCTGTCCATGCTGGCCTATCCCCTGGCGCTGCTCTACGTGTTCGAATGGCTGGGCTACCAGGAAGTCACGCTGCCGATGAAGCGCGAAACGCCCGCCGCCTACATGCAGTTCAGCGATCACCGCATCTACACTTTGCTGGCGCTCGTCATGCTGGCCGTGATTGTGCTGCTGACGCGCATGGTGGAGCAATCGCGCTTCGGCATGGCGCTGCTCGCCATCAAGCAGAACGAGGCGGCGGCCGAGGCCGCCGGCATCAACACCCTGAAGTGGAAGCTCTATGCCATCGCCTTGAGCGGAGCGATCGCCGGCGCGGTCGGCGCCTTCTACGCCGTGGTGTTGCTGGTCGTCACGCCCGTCTCGGTGTTCGGCATGCTGGTATCGGCGCAGGCGCTCACCGTCACTCTGTTCGGCGGCGTCGGCACGGTGTGGGGTCCGGTGATCGGGGCGGCGATCCTGATCCCGGCCGCCGAGATCCTCCATGCCGAGCTCGGCCACGTCATTCCCGGCATCCAGAACGTCATCTTCGGCCTCGCCATCGTCGTGCTGATCCTGGTGGCGCCGGAAGGCATCTTCTGGAAGGCGCGGGATTTCGTCTATCGGCGCTGGCCGCCCGCCGCGACACCGTCCGGCCCAATCGTGGATATGCCGGTGCCTGCGTCATGCAGCATGGCCACCGCGGCCGGGCCATCCGCCATCTCCGCGACGGCGAGCGGCGGGCCGATCCTCTCGGTGCGCGGGCTTTCCAAGAGCTTCGGCGGACTCAAGGCCGTGCAGGACGTGAGCTTCGACGTGCCTAGCGGCGTGATCCTGGGCATCATCGGCCCAAACGGGGCAGGCAAGACCACGGTCTTCAACCTGCTCAACGGCTTCCTCGAGCCGGACGCCGGGCAGATCCTGCTCGACGGCCGCAATGTGGTCCGGCGCAAGCCGCACCAGCTGTGCGCAGCCGGCGTAGGCCGCACCTTCCAGATCATGCGCCCGTTCGCGCGCATGTCCGTGGCGGACAACGTCGTCGTCGGCGCCTACGTCCACACCCGCAGCGACGCTGACGCACGCCTGGCCGCCGCGCAGGCGGTCGCCCGGGTCGGCCTGACGGACTACGCCAATCGCCTCGCCGGCGAGCTGACGACGCGGCATCTGCGCCTCATGGAGCTCGCCCGGGCGCTTGCCGGAGCTCCGCGCATCCTGCTGCTCGACGAGACGCTGGCGGGCCTCGGCCACAACGAAGCCGAGGAGGTCATCGGCATCGTCCGCCGGCTGGCGCAGGACGGCATCACCATCGTCATCATCGAGCACACCATGCAGGCCATGGTGCGCCTGGTCGACCGCTTCGTCGTGCTGGATCACGGCGCCGTGCTGGTCGAGGGCGCCCCCGAGACGGTGACGCGCGACCCGCGAGTCATCGAGGCCTACCTCGGCAAGAAATGGACCGCCTATGCTCGAAGTTGACAAGATCAGCGCCGGCTATACGGACCTGCCCGTCATCGACCGGGTGTCGATCAGCGTGGCCGAAGGGCAGTTCGTGTCGATCGTCGGCCCCAACGGCGCCGGCAAGACCACGCTGTTCAAGACCATCTCGGGCATCCTGAAGCCGATGTCGGGCTCGATTCGCTTCCAGGATGTCGACCTCGCCACAGTGCCCGCCGCGCGCCGGCCGCATCTGGGCATCGCCCACGTGCCCGAGGGCCGGCAGGTGTTCCCTTCGCTCACCGTGATGGAGAATCTGGAGATGGGCGCCTTCACGGACGCCGGCCGCCGCAACTGGAAGGACAACCTTGAGCGCATCCTGACCTGGTTGCCGGTGCTCGCCGATCGCCGCACCCAGCTCGCCGGCACGCTGTCCGGCGGCGAGCAGCAGATGGTGGCGGTTGGGCGCGGCCTCGCGTCCGCGCCCAAGCTGCTGATGCTCGACGAGCCGTCGATGGGGCTTGCCCCGACAATCGCCGATTTCATCTTCGAGAAGCTGCTGGAGATCCGGCGCCAGACACGCCTCACCATCCTGCTCGTCGAGCAGCGCGTAGCCGAGGCGCTGGAGTCCGCCGACCACGGCTACGTGCTGGAAGCTGGCCGGGTCGTTCTGGAAGGCAACAACGAGAGCCTGCGCGCCGACGACCGCGTGCGGCGGGCATATCTGGGCATGTGAGGCGAGGTGTCATGCCGGGGCTTGTCCACCGGCCTCCAGCCATCCGCACTCGCTGGAGCAAGAAGCAAGACGTCCCGCCGACAAGCGCCGGGACGACGACAGCCAAGGAGGAAACCGAATGTCGAAGAGATCGTTTGTGAAGCTGATGCTCGGCGGCCTGGCGCTGCCCGCCGCGACGACGCTCGCGCTCGGAACGGCGCCCGCAGCTCGCGCAGAACCCGAGCGAGGTCAAGGTCGGTCTGTCTGGTGCCGCTGTCAGGCATCTATGCCCGGCCCGGCGCCGTCATGCGCATGGGCGCTGAAATGGCGATTGAGGACATCAACGCGCAGGGCGGCGTCAAGGCGCTCGGCGGCGCCAAGCTCAAGCTGGTCGTGCTCGATTCCGGCGATACGACGGAGAAGGCCAAGAACGCCGCCCAGCGCATGGTGGCACAGGAGACCGATCTGGTCGCCGCCACCGGTGCTTACCTGAGCTCCTTCACGCTCGCCGTCACCGAGGTGACGGAGCGCGCCAACCTGCCGATGCTCACGCTCTCCTACTCGGACATGATCACCGAGCGCGGCTTCAAGTACATCTTCCAGACCTCGGCCACCTCGGGCTCGCAGGCTGAACAGTCGCTGCCCGTGCTGGTGAAGCTTGCCGAATCGGCGACGGGTACCAAGCCCAAGACGGTGGCGATCATCACCGACAACACGGCGGCCTCGATCTCCTCCGTCAAGCCGATGAAGGAGCGCCTGCTGAAGGAGCTCGGCGTCCAGCTGGTGGTCGACGAGACCTTCACACCGCCGCTGGCCGATGCCACGCCACTGGTGCAGAAGGTACGCGCGGCCCGGCCCGATCTGCTGTTCTTCCTGCCGACAGTGATCTCCGACGCCAAGCTCATGCTCGAGAAGCTCAACGAGTTCGGCCTCGGGCAGGGACGGGTGCCCACGATCTCGTTCGGCATCGCCATCGCCGAGCCGGACATGCTACGCACCATGACGCCAGAGCTGCTGGAGGGCGTGATGGCCGTGGTCGGCAACTGGGCCGCCAAGGGCCACGAGGACATCGTCGCCAAACTCAAGGCCAAGTACAACGAGCCCTGGATGACGCAGAACGCCATCTCGACCTACGGCGACATGTGGATCCTCAAGTCGGCGTTGGAGAAGGCCGGCAAGGCCGACCGGCAGGCCGTGGCCGAAGCCATCCGCAAGATGGATGACGGCCCGTCCAAGTACTTCCCTGGCGGACAGATGAAGTTCGACGACAAGGGTCGCAGGGTGGGCGCGGGCCTCGCCATCATCCAGTGGCAGTCGGGCGTGCCCGTTACCGTCTATCCGCCCGAGGCGGCAGTGTCCAAGCCGATCTGGCCGAAGAAGTAGCATTCTGGCGGTCGGCCCGGCGCGGCTGGTGCCGGGCCGACACCCTTTTGTTGCTGGGTAGTTGCCCGCGACTATCGACGCGGGGGCGCCCTCTTGCGAGGGCGCAACGCCAGGAGGTTGACTCCTGCGGTTGGTCATCAGCCACAACGTCGGTTTCGGGTCCAGACCCTGCCGTCTGACCGGGATGCGCAGCACGTCCGCTCTACCCCCATGATCGGTCGTCGCCGGATACCGTCAAACACGGGCGATCCGTGCCATTAACAGACCTTCCGCTAGCACGCGGTCGCCCGCCGTAACGGCCTGCTAGTATCGAAACATTTCGGGTTCGGGCGGCGCATGGCAGCCGGGAACCCGCGTGCGATCAACCGGGGTTTCGTGTCTGATGGCCTACCCCCGCTTTCTCCGCTGCCTTTGCGTTGGTGCGGCGGCGGTCCTGGTCGCGAACCATCCAGTACGCGGCGCCGAGCGCCAGGATGGCGGCGGCGAGTGCAAGCAGCTGCAGCGCATCGGTCGCCTTCAAGTCGAGGAGGATGAGCTTGCGCACCACAGCAAGCAGCGCGATCAGCAGCACCGCACGCACCTGTACGACGCTGTCGACGCGCTCGGCCAGCACCAGCAGGGAGCGTTTGAATTCCAGCGCGATGATGACCGTGAAGATCATGCCGAACAGAGCCTGGAACACAGCGTAGTCGGTGGGATCGAGCGTGCTCGCCAGCAGGCTGATCAGGATCTTGAGCACCAAGTTCCAGATGGCGAGCGCGATAATCAGAGCGATTAGCGCGGTCAAGATCAGGATGCAGGCGTGCTCGAACTTTTCGTAGAACGACAGCGGCGCCCAGCTCGCGCGGGCATCTGCCAGGTCATTCTTCAGGCCCATGGGTGCGGCTCCCTAGCACGACGAAAGGGAGCGCAAGCATAGCACAGGCTCTCCGGGGCTCATGGTTTCGAGCCGGATTGGGTCAACTTTCCCCGTCACGGCAACTGTCTCGCAACGGAAGGTCTACCCTGAAAGCTGACGTTCGTACGCTCAGGCTGGCACGGGCAATTTGTGCCGATTTTGTTGCAGAAGTCGGTTGCGGTGAGCTGCGAAGCGTGATTCACGGCGTGCGGGGCGACGCGACAGCGGAGGCTGGCGATGATGGGGCGGCTCAAGGGGGACCAGGGGCAGCTGTTCTATTCGTTCTGCCTGGATGACGTCGTCCCGAGCGATCATCGCGTGCGCGAGATCGCTGGGGTGCTGGACCTGTCGTGGGTGCACGGCGAGTTGGCATCCTACTACTCCAACCTTGGTCGACCCTCGATTGATCCGGTTCTCATGATCCGGATGCTTATCCTCGACTACGCGTTCGCCATCCGCTCGGAACGCCAGCTGTGCCGCGAGGTGCAGGTGAACTTGGCGTACAGGTGGTTTCTTTAGGCGGGCGTGCCAATTCCGGTGGCACGCCGTTGGTCACGATCTCAAGCGTGGCAGGTCGTCTATATGAACCAGTAGCGGCGTGGTTCGCGACCCGCTTCTACAGCGCGACCGCGAGAGTCGAGCAGGAACAGGCCCAGAGTTGCGGCCAGCGCGCGCAATATTGCGGGCGCTCTCACTGATCGCGCGCAGCCGTCCAGTCGCGTGGAGCGCTTGCCCAGCCGGTCTCGAAGAAGCGGGTCGCCGAGCGGGTAAGCTCGCCGGTTGGGTCTTGGTCCAGAAGATGACCTGCACCGTGACCAGCGCCGCAAGGGCTCCGGCCACCAGCCAAAACGCCGCCGTGCCGGCAGGCGTCACGATCAACAGCGCAAGGGTCGCAAGGATCACGGCCGGCTCGGCGATGCCGCCCAACTGTGGGACAACGGGGCACGGCGTCAAATCTCTGATTGCAGCGAGCAGGCCGCGATGGACGAAACTCGACCAGCACTCTGCCAAGGCACCAGATCGAATCCCTACCGGACAACAGCAGCCCGGCGACATATGCTGACGGCATTCGGGGCTCTCGGAGCGGGAGCCGGCCGATGGCCTTGGCGAGATCGATGTCGAACCCGACGAGTTCGCCCTTGGCGTCCTTGAAGCCAAATCCGATTGTCGTCGAGCGCGTTCCTACGATCAGCTTGCCACGGTCCAGTATGCGCTTGACGCCGGACTGCGCACCGGCCTGCGCCTGCGCCTCCCCTGGCGCACCGGCGGCGAGCGCGATGGCGGCCAAGGGGCTGCTCGGCGCGCCATTCCCGAGGCGAAGGTCGAGATGTACCCGAACTTCTCCGACAGCTTCACCGCATTCCGCCAAGGCCGCGCCGAGGCGTTCTTCAACGACAGCACCTGCTCGCCCTGCTTGATGCCGATCGAATACTGGTTCACGTCGATCCCGTTCTCCGGATCGAGGATGACGCGGAACTGGCCAGGGAATTCGCGAATGATATAGCGCGCCGGAGCGCTGGTGGTGCAGGTGTTCGCGGTATTCTTCGTGCTGCCCGCCTACGGCATCAAGTTTTCAGCCATCACGTCGGCGACCATCGCGCTCAGCATTTTCGCGAGCTTTACGATGATGGAAATTGTGCGGGGTGGCATTGATGCGGTGCCGAAAACTCAGATTTCAGGCGGCCCTCTCGCTCGGCTTTTCCTTTTCGAGTGCCATGCGCATCGTTGTCCTGCCGCAAGCTCTCAGGAGCATGACCCCATCCCTGGTCAACCAAGCGGTCTTCATGGTCAAAGCCACCTCGGTCGTATCGCTGTTCGGCGTCACAGAGTTCCTCTACGTGTCGAAGGAGCAGATCGAGCGGACCCTGATGGGCTTCGAGATCATGGCGATCGTGTGGGTCGCCTATACTCTGGTCTGCTATCCGCTGACCGTGCTCGGCCGCCGTTTCGAGACCCGGCTACGCGCGCGTGGTCAGGTTTCCCTTGCCGGGGCCAGCGCATGATCGATATTTCCGGATTGCGCAAAAGCTACGGCGACCGTCTCATCATCGACGGCGTATCTCTCTGGCGTCAAAGGGCACCGTGTGCGGCGTGCTCGGGCCGAGCGGATCGGGCAAGAGCACCTTGCTTCGCTGCGTCAACTTCCTCGAGAACTACGAGGCCGGCGAGATCCGCATCGACGGGGAGCTGGTCGGCTATGACGTCCAGGACGGACGACGCATGCCCAGCCCAGGCGCGAGGTGGCCCGCATGCGGTCGCAGTCCTGCATGGTGTTCCAGCAGTTTAATCTGTTCTCACACATGACGGCCATCGAGAATGTGGCGGCAGCCCCAGTGAAAGTGCGCGGGCTCAGTCGCGCCAGCGCTTTCGGGCAGGCGGCGGAGTTGCTGGAGAAGGTCGGTCTATCGGCCCGTAAGGACGCCTATCCCGCGTTTCTGTCTGGCGGCGAGCAACAGCGGGTGGCGATCGCCCGTGCGCTGGCCATGCAGCCGAAGGTGCTGCTACTCGACGAGGTGACGAGCGCACTCGACCCGGAGCGGGCGGCCGAGGTGCTTGACGTGATTGCCAGCTTGGCGCGTGAAGGAATGACCATGATGATGGTCACCCACCAGGTGCATTTTGCCCGCGAGGTGTGCCGGCACATCGTGTTCATGGACAATGGCCTGATCGTCGAGGAGGGAGGACCGAACATACTGGCCAGCCCCACGACCGATCGGCTGCGCTCGTTTCTGCGCCATTTGCGGCTCGCGTGAGCCGGCCGCGCCACGACCGCGGCGCTTGGGGACACGGAGACAAGGTATGCAGAAGACCCGAGGCAAACCAACGACGCGAATGCCGATACCGGCGGTTTCGAGCAACCCGGACCGGCATCTGCGGCCAACGTGGTATGAGATCGACCTTGGCGCGGTTGCCCACAACGTCCGCGAGCTTCGCCGGCTGGTCGGGTCCAAGGTCGCCATATTCGGATGCCTGAAAAGAAATGGGTATGGCTGCGGGGCGCCGGCTGTCGGACGAGTTGCGGTTGCGGCCGGTGCCGATGGACTCGGC
>CAWIYZ010000025.1:0-151902 GCA_963840425.1 uncultured Alphaproteobacteria bacterium
GCTCACCGAGCCAAGCCTGGCTCCTTCGCGCGACCAGGCTATTGTGCCTGAACGTCCCGGCTGCAGAAGGCCACGACGTCGAAGGACCGAGATGTCCAGCGCCAGGTAACCTTCAGTCGTCCTGCGCTGATATCGCTGCCGTCGCCCAGATCCGGAGCCGCCCATTCCGCGCCGTTTTTCTCGAAATCATTCGGCAAACTCGGACGCGGACATTGAAATCGTTGGCTATTCCTCAGGCTGTTGCCATGGCGTGAAGCCGCGATGCCAAACCGGCATTCCGAACGTTCCGGTTGGCGGTGCCATTTGCCATTCCTACTGGTCGCTGCTGAACCTTCGGCTTTGACAGACGGGTCGGATGCTGCGAACCGGTTGCGATCGTTTCCTTGGGCCGATCGTTCAGCGCGAGGCCGAGATAGGCGAAGCGGCCTGTGCGGCTGCATCGGCCTTTTGTCAGGCCCAGGCGCGTCAGCTCCCGGCCCAGCGCTTGTTGTGAAGGTTCGGGAATGCCCTGGCGCTGGCAATACCGCCTGAAGGCTTCATACAGCTCGGTTGCGCCGCACGTTGCGCCTTCAACGCGGATCGTTCGGGCCTGAAGGAAGCCCCGCACGTGATCTAGACTGGCTAGCTTTCGCGTCTTGCCGCTTGTGCTCGGGATGTTGGTCTGGGTCGCGGCGCTGGACTTCTTGGACTGTTTGAGGCGCCAGGCTGCCGTGCGAGGGGCGGACCGCGGTCTGTGCTGACGTTGCCACCGCTCGGCCCGTAGAAGGGACAGGAAGGGGCCTAGTGGCCAAGGCGACGATGGTGAAGCCCAGTGCAGAGCCCGCCTCTACGACCGCGGCCAGGAGTAATGCCAGTCCTGTCCGTATGCTCGACTCGTCAACGCCTGCTAGTCGCGCCAAGGCGCTCGCCTGTGGATCAATTTCAGCCTGACCGGTTTTGTCCGCCCGCAGCTCTGCATGCCCCGCCGCCAAGCTCTGTTCGAGCCGTTCGGCCACTTCGGCGACGGCCAGTTCACGGCGCAAGCTGACGACAGCCGCACAGGCGGCATAGCTTTCCGGAAGTGTAATAGCGGTGCATTCCTTGGTTCGCGCCAAGACGGGAGCTGGAACGTTAGCCGCTGCCAAATCAGCTTTCACAGCAGCGGCCGGCCTAACATTGCCCAGCGCGGACAACTGGCGTTCGGCACGCTCTACGGTCGTAACCCAACCGGCATAGGCGACCTTCTCCGAGCCACGTTCTGCGTTAGCTTCGGCGCGAAGTCGCCAATGAGAATCCGATGGCATTGCTCAAGGACCAGGAGAGGCACCCGGCCCATAGGACCGCACTTGCGATCGCGACCAATCGGTGCCTTTGGCTCCACAGATGGAGTGCCACCAACAGCAATAGTGCCTTCAAGAGGTCGATCGCGACGTTAGCGCTCGCATACGTCGCTTGGTCTAATGGATGACGAGCCAATGACAGCCCGTATCGAAGGTTGGCTATTAAACTGACGGCACAAAGTAGGCCGGCGCCAAAGTAGCCCAACGCTGTCCAGCTTCGATTTATGAAAGGTCGGCCCTCAGCTACTCACTCGTCCTGCCGTTGAAGTCCACCGAGCCCGTCGCCGTTACTGTAAGGCTCGGCTGAGCCCCCTTGGCGATGGCACGCGGTGCGAGGTTCTCACCCACAAAGTCCCGACCGCCAAACTCATCGAGAACGACGCGCGGGACCCAGCAACCCGGCTCACCAGGTAGCTGGCCATAGACGGCGCGATTCCACGGACGCCCGGCATCGCTGAAGAGCCACCTCAGCAGCTTCCGCCATTCATCAGCGCACTGGGGCCGCTGCTGGTGCCAGCGCCGCTCTTGCCGTTTTGACCGAATCTCTAGATGCGCCTCGGCCGCGGGCGAGTGCTCGGGCGGCCTTCCGCTGGCCTCAGAGATGTCGCTGTCCATCGGCCGATCGCGCCACGAGCCAAGCACATCGCCAGGCCGGATGCCGCCAGCCTCCCTCTCCTCGGCTTCTGCCTCGCTCGCCAGCTCCGGCAGGAAGTAGGCCCAGGTCTTGATCTTGTTGCGCGGCCAGCCGTCTATCGCCGCCTTCGTCAGCGTCGCTCGCACCACCTGCATCGCCCGCGGCCCATGCTGCAGGATCAGGTCGAGCAGCGGGCGCAGGCCGGCTGGCGTCAGCAAGTTGGGCAGCAGAACACGAGCATGATCGGCGGCGCACAGCTCATTGGCGCTCTCGTGGCCCTCGAAACCGTCACACTCCGACGGCGCCTGTCGACCCTCGCAGAAATTATCGCGCGGAGCGCGCTCGATGATTGCTGATCTTGCAGCGTTCGATGTAAGTTCTTTCGAGAACTCACTGTGCCCTTCTAACAGTAAAGTGTGTGTCGTCACGTTTTTGAACGTCACCATTTTGGACGGCACGGTTTTGGACGTCACCTTTTTGGCCGGGCGCACGCGCTTGAGGCCGGCCAGCTCAAGCTTTCCCTTGCGGCCGACGAGATAGCTCGCCGGCAGCGCCGTAACAGGTATCGATAGCTCCAGCCGCGACCGCAGCTTGCACGAGTGGGCCAATGGTCGTGCGGGAGGTGATGCCGATGCGCCGAGCAACATCTCTGGCGCGCGATGCGAAGGGGGGCAGCAGCGCCGCCACGATAAACGCGACGACGTCGGACGGCAGGCTCAGGATGTGCGCGGGCAGCTCCACATAGCCGCGAGTGCTCGGCGCCAACGGCTGTTCCTTGGCATACTTGCCCCGCCCGCCTGGCCGCCGGTCCAATATTTCGGTGTCCTTCAGCACCTTGATCCCCGCGCGAGACTTGCGGCGACCGATCCCGCATTTCTTCGCGAGATAGCGTTCGTTCAGGGCGCCGCCATCGAAGTCGAAGCGGTGGCGCTTGATGAAGGCGATATGGATCGCGTAGATGCTCGCCCTAGCGGTGCCGGCAACTTTGTCGCCCGGTTTCGGCTTCCAATCGAGGAGGCGCCCGATTAGGTCAACGGGCAATCTCACCGACGTGCCAGCGACTCTTGACGGTCTCGACCAGCTGCGATTCTTGTGTCGTCGAGTGGTGCACATGCGGGCGCACCTCGCCCTGCTTTGACGCACAGCACGCGTCGTGGACGCGTTTCGACGAGTTTGGGTAGGGGCCTGAAAGCTTATGGCTTTCAATGACGCACGTTCTGGGGTTTGGGACTGCTAACCCATTGACCTGCTGAGCGCGGTCGATCCCCCTACGGGGCGCCAGAAAATGCGAACTATTTGATTGATTTCATTGATATTTTTTGAGGTTAGCCAATTCACCCGGAATCGAACCCCCTGGCAGGTGCGATGGTAGTCGCGCATCCGAGGTCAGCCTTGCTGTAGGGGTCTGATCGCGTCGGTGGAGGTTGTTCAGCACCCTTGCGAGTACCGGCGCTGGCCGCTGTGTCGTGACGGCGAAAGTCCGACAGAAACCTGACGGACTCACTGCAGTGCCGAACTCTTCAGGGTCGTGCCATGAACGGACGTCCATGGCCGGACCAATTTCGCGCCGATGCACAACGCAAACGGCGATGCGATTGGTTTTCGTCGGGCGCCTTAAGTATGCTGGCTTGCGACTTTGGGAACAGCCCATGACAACGACCCGCAGGACATTGTTCGTAGGTGATGCGCTGCAGATCGGCCTGTTCCAAGCGCAGCCATTGTCTGATGCGTGCGGCGACGTTGAGCGGCAGAACTCGAACGCCGTGGTTCTGCCCGTCAGTGGCTTGTTCTCGAAGCACGACGCGCCGAGTCGATACGTGATCGGCACGCCGAGCCATGCCGTGCTCTTCACGGCGAACGCGCCTTACCGAATTGGATTCCCAGGAGCTATAGGAGATCGTGCCCTTGTCTTACGGTTCGGCGAAGAGGTAGCAGCCGACCAGCTCAACAAGTGCGATAGCGACGACAGCTCTGCGTCCTATGGTCTGCTCTCCCCAGATGCCATGATGCTACGCAATCTTCTCTGGGAGTGGCTGCAGCGATCGCAAGTGGATGCGTTAGAGAGCGAAACGCTTGGCCTGGACCTCCTGGTCATGTCTCTGGGCTCGATGTGTGCGGGCGTACCATCCCCGCGTCGGTCTGCGCGAGTTCGCCGCCTGCAGGCTGTGGAACGAGTGAAGGAGGCAGTGGCGGCCGCACCTGCCGACAAATGGAGCGTCACCAGGCTTGCAAAGGTCGCAAGCTTGTCGCCGTTCCATCTCTGTCATGTGTTCCGTGAGATGGTCGGCACATCGATCTACGACTATGTCTTGCATGAGCGCCTTGCGCACTCGCTCGATGCTGTTCTGGATGGCGGCGGCGACCTGACGGCGATTGCGCTGGATACCGGATTTGCGAGCCACAGCCATTTCACGGCGCGCTTCCGGAGCTTCTTCGGGGTTACGCCGACTGCGCTGCGACGTGCCGCGGCGACTGGATACATCGCCCAATTGCGCAAGATCATGACAGCGCGGCGCCGGCAGCTCGCCTAGCTTCACCTCCGCAGCAACGGAGGAACCATGGATATCGCGACCTTTCACGCAAGTCGCCGCCACGCCGACGTCAAGTCCGGGCGCATCGCTTTCTTCGAGAAAGGGAGCGGACCAGTGGCGCTCTTTGTGCACGGCGTGCCGCTCAACGGCTATCATTGGCGCAGTATCATCGACCGCGTGCAGCATCGCCGCCGCAGCATTGCCGTCGACTTGATGGGCCTGGGTTACACCGAGATCGCACCTACCCAGGACGTCTCGTTTACTGCGCAGGCGCGTATGCTTGCCGAGGTCATGGATGCGTTGGGAATTGAGAAGGTCGATCTGGTCGGCAATGACAGCGGCGGCGCCATCGCCCAGATTTTCGCTGCCCACCACCCCGAGCGCCTGACATCGCTCGTGCTGACCAACTGCGATGTCCATGACGGCTGGCCACCGCCGCAGGTGCTGCCGATCATGGAACATGCGCGCAACGGCACGCTCGCACCCATCTTTCAGCCGATGCTGGACCGACCGGATCTTGCGCGCGAGCGCTATGCCAGGGGGGAGTCGGTGCCGCTGTTTCGCAGCTACGCCGATCCGAGCGTTCTGACCGACGAGGTCATCCGCCTCTATCTCCAGCGGTTGTTGTCCTCGCAGCAGCGTATCGATGCTTTCCAACGCTACTGGCTGGGCTTCGACAATGCGCACACCGTCGCCATTCATTCCGCGCTTAAGGCGCTGCAAGTCCCGACGCTGATCGTGTGGGGCTTGACGGACATTTTCTTCGACAAGAAGTGGGCATACTGGCTCAAGGACGCGATACCCGGCGCAAAGCGCGTGATTGAGGTTGCCGACGGTCGCCTGTTCTTTCCGGAGGATCGTCCCGATACTTTGGCTGGTCCGATGCTTCAGTTCTGGGATGAGGTCGAAAGGACATAGCGCAGGGCTGGATCGACGGGCCAGTCGCGCCGCTCGTGAGGGATCGCCATGACACTGACCTATGATCTGTTCTGGTCGTTCCGTTCGCCCTATTCCTATCTGGTGACGCAGCGGCTGCTTGAGCTCGAGCGCGATTTCGACGCGAAGGCGAACGTGCGGCCAGTCTATCCCATCGCGCTTCGCATTGACGGCTTCTTCAAGACCGTCAATCCGCTGTGGTGGAGCTACCTGCGCCGCGACGTCGCGCGCATGGCCGAAATGCTCGGCTGCCCTACGTCCCGCCGAACCCCGATCCCATCGTGATGGACCTGACGTCCGGCGAGGTGGCAAAGGAGCAGCCCTACATCGCCCGACTGACTAGGCTCGGCGTTGCGGCGGCCGAACGCGGCAACGGCCTCGAACTCCTCAAGGAGGTCAGCGCAGTCATCTTCGGCGGCACACGTGACTGGCACCTCGGTGACCATCTGGCCCGCGCTGTGGCTCGGTCTGGTCTCGACCTTGCCCAACTCGACCGCGCCATAGAGACAGATGCGGACCGCTGCGAAGCTACGATCGCCGACAATGAGGCCGCGCAGAACGCCGGTCATTGGGGCGTTCCACTCATGGTGTTCGAGGGGGAGCCGTTCTTCGGCCAGGATCGCTTCGAGACGCTCAAGTGGCGCATGACGCAGAAAGGGCTCAAGCGACGCGCTTAGTACCTAAGAAGGTCTGGTCGCGTGGTCCAGTTACTGCTGCTTCGGCAGATATGGGTCACGAACGCCGGTTCCTCCCTATTGCACGCAGGTCTGGTTCCCTTCCGAAAGCAATCCTATCGAGTTTCCGTGTCGGTCGCCGGCCGCTCCCGAGTTAGCCACTACCCGCCTAACGCCTTGAAATCATACGGTACGATTTTCTGGCTAACCTCTCCGATAATCTATTGGAATTGCTCACATGACGAAGCGCCCTACGGGGCGCCATCTCGCCGCCATCGCTGCTCACCCGACGTAGTCGAGGCCGATGTCGAGTGCCGTGGTGCTGTGCGTCAACCAGCCGATGGAAATGAGGTCGACGCCGGTGGCTGCGACTGCCGGCGCCGTCGCTGGCGTGATCCGGCCTGAAGCCTCGGTGAGCGCACGGCCGCCGACCATGGCTACAGCCCGGCGCAACTTTTCCGTATCCATGTTATCGAGCAACACTGCATCGACGCCAACAGCCAGCACCTCCTCGAGTTGCGGCAGCGTATCGACCTCGACCTCCACCTTGACCATATGGCCGACCGCGCTGCGCACGCGCTCGATGGCTGATCTGATGCTGCCGGCAGCGGCGATGTGATTGTCCTTGATGAGCACCGCGTCATCGAGACCGAAGCGGTGATTGGCGCCGCCGCCGACGCGCACGGCATATTTCTGTACGGCACGCAGTCCAGGTGTCGTCTTGCGCGTGCAGACAATATGCGCACGCGTGCCGCGCATAGCCTCGACGACCGAAGCCGTCGCGGTCGCAATGCCGCTCAGGTGGCAAGCGAAATTGAGCGCTACACGTTCGGCGGTCAGGATGCCGCGCGCCGGACCTGTCACAGTGGCGATCGTATCTCCCGGGGCAAGGTGGCTGCCATCAGCCCGTTCAATGGCCACCTCGATGGCGGGATCGATCAGCCGGAAGGCCAGCAGCGCCAGATCGAGCCCCGCGATCCGTCCCGGTTGGCGCGCCACGAGCGCGGTCCTGGCCCGCGCCTCGACGGGCACGATGGCGTCGGTCGTGATATCGCCTCGGCGCCCGAGATCCTCGAGCAGGGCTGCGCGAACCAGCGGCTCGATCATGATGCTCGGGCAATGGTGAGGTAGTCATCATCAACACTCCAACAGCACGGCAGGCTCAGACGGCCAGCATGCGCTCGACGGCCAAACGTGCACGGTGCGCGACGTCAGAGGCGATCGTCACCTCAGGGCGCAAAGTCTCCAGTGCCCGGCGGATCTTCGGAAGGGTGATCCGCTTCATGTGCGGGCACAGGTTGCATGGCCGCACGAACTCGATATCCGGGTGACTGAACCGCGACGTTGTCGCTCATGGAGCACTCGGTCACCAACACGACGCGCCGTGGCTTCTTGTCGGCGACGAAGTTGCCCATGGCAGCGGTCGAGCCGGCGAAATCGGCCTCGGCCACGACCTCGGGCGGGCACTCCGGATGCGCTAGAACGACGACGCCCGGGTGACGCTCGCGCAGCTCACGGATCTCGTCGGCGGTGAAGCGCTCGTGGACCTCACAATGCCCGGCCCAGGTGATGATCTCGACGCCGGTCTCGGCGGCGACGTTCTGGGCCAGATACTCGTCCGGCAGCATGATGACGCGGTCGACCTCGAGCGACTCGATCACTTTGCGCGCATTGCCGGACGTGCAGCAGATGTCCGACTCCGCCTTCACCGCCGCCGAGGTGTTGACGTAGGTGACGACCGGCACGCCGGGATAGCGTTCGCGCAACAACGCGAACGTCGGCGGCGGTGATCGAAGCGGCAAGCGAGCATCCGGCATCGAGATCGGGGATCAGCACGGTCTTGCTCGGGATTGAGCAGCTTGGCCGTCTCGGCCATGAAGTGCACGCCGGCCAGCACGATGATCTCAGCGTCGACCGTGGTCGCCTCGCGCGCCAGCGCCAGGCTGTCGCCGACGATGTCCGCAACGCAGTGGAAGATCTCGGGCGTCTGGTAGTTGTGCGCGAGGATGACCGCATCGCGCTCGCGCTTGAGGTCGAGAATGGCGTCGATGTCGACCGCGAAGCCGGGCCACTCGATCGCCGGAATCACATTCCTCACACGCGAATGCAGCGGTGCTGTGCGCGCGATCACATCGGCAGAGGGGATGAATGACGACATCATGCACCTTATATGCTCAAACTGAGCATTTATAGGGACGAAAAAACGAAGCGTCGATGCCTCGTTCGTTAACAAGCTAGAGATGAGCGCCGTTATGTCAAGTGCCGGGTGCGAAGTTTGATCCGGCGACACGCATCACACATCGGCGCTGACACGTGATTGGTTGCGCGATATCGGCGACAAAGAGCACGAGAAATCAAAGTGTAGGCGGCGCGTGGTTGCCCCGCTGCATGTGCCGCGCAAGAAAGAAAAATTATGAAGCCTGTATCGTCGCTCAAACCGAGCGCGACAGGGGCAGCTTGGTTCCAACCAGCGCCCGCTCGAGCAGAACCTCGCGCCGGAAACGGACCAGCTTGGCAGGGCGGCCGCCGGTGTCGGTTGAGATCTCTCCAGTCTCCTCGACGAAGTCCCTGCTGATCGATCAAGCGGCGAAAGTTCTGCTTGTGCAAACGCCGCCCCGCAAGCGCTTCGACAGCTCGCTGGAGTTGCAGCAGTGTGAAGCTCGGCGGCATCAGCTCGAAGACGATGGGGCGGTATTTGATCTTGGCCCGCAGCCGCGCGATGCCTGTAGCGAGGATACGGCGGTGGTCGTGGCTCATCGGCTCGCCGGGGAGCGACGGATCGGCAACTGTTTTGCGCCGGGCCGCTTCGCGCACGAGCCCCGCCTCATACAGCAGCTCATAGCGCTGCAACACGAGGTCTTCATTCCAATGCCGCTCGTCCGCGGTGAACGTGGCATCGATGCGATCCACACGCGCACGGCGCGTGGCAGTGTCGGCAGCTTCGCTCGTCCATTGCCGCAACCGCGGCAGGATCGGCCGCACGACCACTGGGGACGGGCCATCGCGCCAATCCTCCCACGGGAGGTAGCGGTACCAATTCTGCCAGCCAGGGCTGTGCTCCCCCGATACCCGCGCCTCCCGGGTGAGGCCAAGGTAGCTGATGGAGATCATGCGCTCCTCGACGCCACCGTGCATGCGGTCGCGATCGGCGAAGGTATAGAGCTGCTCCAGATAGCCCAGCGGATGGTGCGTCTGGCGCTCGACCCACGATCGCAGGCCCGTTTGCAGGGTGCGATGGGCGGATGCAAAGGGACCGGACGGGAGTGATTTCCCGCCCCGGAGTGTGAGCACGCGCGGCTCGTCCTCAGTGACGGCGGCAAGCACCGCCGTCAACTCGATGGCTGCGGCATCTTTGGTGGTATTGGCCAACGGTGCTCAGGGCCTATTGGTGTAGCTCCGCTCTCGCTCGCATATCGTGCGTCGATCTGCAACGGAGCAACGCAGTCACGCAAGCGAGAATTGCCAGAGCTTGCACCGTAAGCTCGGGGTTGAATTGTCTGGAACCCAGTGCTAACCGTATCTCCATGATCGATAAACCCACATCGGCGGCAGAACCAGTCAAGGTCTTCTGGCAGCCCGGCTGAACCAGTTGCTTGCGCACTAAGGAGTTCCTTGGCAAGCACAAGGTTCCGTTTCTCTCACGCAACGTCCTCAGCGATGTCGGTGCGTTAGATGAGCTATTGGCACTAGGCACACGCCAGTTGCCAGTGGTTTCACGCGGCAAGGAGTGGGTGAACGGTCAGTCCCTCAAGGATGTGGCACGCCTTGCCGGCATCGATATGGGAACCGTCAAGCACCTGCCGCCCGCGGAGCTAGCACGTCGCATCGATCTCATTGTCGAGGGTGCGGCCCGCTTCTTGGCGCAGTTTCCCGAGGAGCACCTGAGCGACCAGCTGCCCGGCCGCCCGCGGTCACTCGCCCAGCTTACGTGGCATCTGTTCAATGTCGTCGATGCTTGGCTCGAGCACGAGCAGGGCATTCGATTGCTTGAAAGTGCATTTCGTCGCTTGCCGCACGACGGCGCTACGCGTCCCGAAATTCAAGCCTATGGAGCCGACGTGCGCCGTCGTTTCGGGGAATGGTGGGAAAACGCCAAAGACCGGACCGACTGGGCCGACAAGGCCGATGTCTACTACGGCGATGTCAGCCGCCACGAATTCTTGGAGCGCACCACCTGGCACTCGGGCCAGCACTCGCGGCAATTGATGTGGGCGCTGAGCGACAAATACGGAGTCACGCCTGACCGCCCGCTCGGGCCCGATATGTGGCAAGGGTTGCCGATGCCCGAGCAGATCTGGGACGGCTGACCTCCACACTCGGCATCAAGCCAATTGCGCCGCCTCAATAAATCGTCACGCCGCTGTCCACCGACAGCACCTGCCCCGTCGTGATCTCCGATTCATCCGATGCGAGATAAACAGCCATATTGGCGATATGGATCGGCTGCCCCAGGCCGAGAAGGTGGTTCTGCGCCATCTTCTCGATGTCGGGATTGGCGGCAAGCAATCGCTTGACGCGATCGGAGAGGGTGACGGACGGCGCGATGGCATTCACGCGAATCTTGTAGCGCGCGTATTCCACCGCCATCGACCGCGTCATCGAGGCAACGCCGCCCTTGGCAGCCGTGTAGCAATCGCGTCCAGGCAGCGCCATGAGCGCCACATTGGACGCCATGTTGATGACCGAGCCCCCACCCGTCTTGATGATTTCTGGGATGCCGATCTTGGAGCAAAGAAAGGTGCCATAGAGATCGAGCTTGATGACCCGCCAGAACTCTTCCTCCGGCGCCTCCGTCACGGGGCCATCCTGGAGCGTCGAGCCGCCGGCATTGTTGTGCAGGATGTCGAGCTTGCCGTAACGGCTCACAGTCTCGGCAATGGCCGCCGCCACACTCGCCTTGTCGGTCACATCGCAGCGCAGGAAGATCGCGTCACCGCCGGAATTTCCGCCCTTGGCACGCGCAGAGATGGCAGCTGCTTCTCCGGTTTCTGTGTTGATCTCCGCCAGCACGACCTTGGCGCCTTCCTCGGCGAAGCGTTCCGCGGTTGCACGACCAATGCCGCCGCCGGCGCCGGTGATGAATGCGACTTTCCCAGCCAGTCTTGGCACGTTGCCTCTCCTTATTGGATTACTGCTTCGGTTTTCCGCCGGGCCAGACCGGCGCGCCGGCGAGCCCCGGCCAGCCAATCGGTGCCTCGGAGGCAGTGCGTGCCGCTTCAGCGGACGCGGTCTCGTTCCAATGCGCCGCCACGTAGCGGTTACCGCTCACGCTGTCGGCGGCGCGCGAGCACAGCCACAGCATCGGAGGGAGCATTTTCGCAGGCCGAATGAGATCGGCACGCCGCATGCCCGAGCTCTGCGGCACCATCGGCGTATCCGCGGGTCCGCCCGGCACGACCACATTGACGGTGATGCCGGTGCCGGCAAATTCCTGGGCATGTCCCGCTGCCATCGCCTCGAGCCCAGCCTTGGTGGGCCCATAGGGATGGAATTTTCCGCGCAGCATAGTGAAGAAGCTGGTTGTGACGGTGATGATGCGCCCCCAGCCGTTGTTCTTCATTCCGGGCACCACGGCGCGCGTCATGTGCCATGCACCGGACAGATTGACGGCCACGAACTTCTCCCACATCTCGGGCCGGATTTCCTCGATGGCAACGAGGTTGGTCATGCAGTCATCACGGATCGCATTCAGCCCGAGGCCGGCGTTGTTGATCAGGATATCGACGGGGCCGAGCTGCTGGCGCGCTATCTCAATGGCGCCGTCGCATGCCTTGTGATCCGAGATGTCGAGCGGGTGGCAGACGAGCTTGCCGTCGGGTCCCGCCCCGGCCATGCGTCGCTCGAGCGCGTCTAGGCCATCTTTGGAGACATCGGCTGCCATCACAGATGCGCCGGCGTCTAGAAAGCCACGTGTTATCTCGGCGCCGATCCCACCGGCCGCGCCCGTGACGATGGCGACATGACCAGCCAAGGCCTGCATGCTCCGTTCCTCCCTATTGAGCTCGCTCAGATGAGCCGATCACTCATCGGCGCTCTCCGGCGGCTTGCGCTTGCGCTGTTGTTTGGATTTGGTGGCGGACGCCGCTGCGGGCGCAGCAACATCCGCACCGGCCTCTCCTCCCGACTTAGCCTTGCGCTGCATAAGGCCCAATTGCTTGCGCAGGTCGCCAACGACCCGCCATGCGAACCGTTTGGAGTTCTGCTCGGCCTCGAGCTGCGCGCGCATCTCCTCGGCCGCACGCTCGGCGGTCTCCCGGGCAGCCCGCACCTGGTCCATTTGGCGCCGCGCTTCCTCGACCTCCCGCTCTACGGCAGCCCGCGCGCTCTGCTCCCGGCCGAGCTGCTCGCGCGCCTCACCGATATCGCGCACCGTGCTCTCACGCGCGGCCTGTTCTGCGCCTAGCCTGCTTTGGAGCTCACGCGTCGCGCGCTCGGCCGCGTCCTTGGCGCTGCGCTCCTGCTCTGCCTGCTCACGGGCGTCCCGAAGAGCAAGCTCAGCGGCCGCAGCCGGATCGCCAGTTGCGGCGGTGCGCTGTTGCAAGGCCAGAACTTGACGCTCTGCCGCCTCTCTCGCCCGGCGCTCCTGTGCCAACTCCTCACTCGTCTGGCGGGTCGCGCGCTCGGCGAGTTCACGGACGCTGCGCTCCTTGTCCACCAGCTCCCGCACCTCGCGCACGGTGCGCTCAACAGCATTCGTAGACCCTGTCTGCAGAGCCACCTGCTGCTGCAGCTCCTGCGACTGGCGCTCCGCCGCCTCTCTGGCTCGGCGCTCCTGCACCAACTCCTCACTGGTTTGCCGGGCCGCGCGCTCGGCCGCCTCGCGGGCGAACTGATGCGCAGCAGTGCTTCGCTGCAACTCCTGGATCTCGCGCAGGGCAGCCTCGCGCGCACCGCGCTCGAGCCCTACCTGCTCGCGAATCTCACGCATGCCGCGCTCAGCAGCTTCCCGAGCGCTCTGCTCGGCGGCGAGGCGCGCCATTGCTGCCTGGACGGCGCGCTCCTCCGCCTCGGGCTCCACGCGTGCGAGAGGCACGGGCGGCTGTGCTGTCGCAACGGCCGACCCCGCGGAGTTGGGCTCGCGCCGCAGATCGCTGATCCATGCACCGGCCACCGCCGCTCCGGCGAGGCATGCGAGCATGGCGACGCGCACTGCCCAGCGCCGCGAAGCGTGTGGAGCACGCTCTTGCACTTCTTCATTTCGCGCCTGCTGTCCCTGCCAAGGATCGAAGGTGCCGAAGGTCCAGACGTGCCCCTCCGGATCGCGGCAAGCATACCCCCGCCCGCCGTTCTCGAAGTCTGCGATATCGGAGATGATCTGGGCTCCCGCGGCGCGCGCCTTCACGTAGTGCGCGTCCGCGTCAGGAACCGTGAAGTAGCAGCTCTGGGTCTCGGCACCGCCGATCTCGTCGGGCTGCTTGATGAAGCCCTCGAAGCCAGTCTCCACGACAGGCTCCAGCAGGATCATGCCATTGCCGAGCACTAGCTGAGCATAGCCGATCGCCCCACCCTCACCGCTGACGACCGTCTTCTTCTCGAAACCAAACGCGGCGCACAACCAATCGATCGCGCCTGCCACGTCGCGATACCGCATCGCCACTGCCATACTGGGCACGGCCGGCGCGTTTGTCGGTTTCATAATCCGTTCCACCGCCGTCACTACGAATACACCTGATCGGAAGCGGAGATCGACCTGATCGGGCCTCGCGCGCCAGCAATTGACCGAGCGCGATGTTGCATCAGAGCCTTACCAATCGTGGCGGGTTTATGACACCTGCCTCCTTCGCCGCACGCGTCTGCCTCTGGCCCGCTCGCGCAACGTGCATTAGGGATGGCCAACGCGCAACCCGTCATCAGATCAATCCCGCGCGGGTGGCACCGGAGAGTAACGGTACACATGGTCAGCAAGCTCACAGAAAAGACCACCGCCGCTCGCGCGGCAGCTGGGCGCTCCAAGCGCACCAGCCCATCGGCCGAGAGCCGGCTCGCCGCGCTCGAAAATCGCCTGCGCGAGATCAGCGATCTCGGCGCGGCCAGCGCCCTGTTTGGCTGGGACCAAGCGACCTACATGCCGAGTGGTGGAGCCGCCGCGCGGGCGCGTCAAGGAGCAACCCTCAACAGGCTGGCGCATCAAAAATCGGTCGATCCTGCTCTCGGCAAGCTGCTCGATCAGCTGCATGCCTTTGGTGAAGGCCTGCCATACGACTTGGACGCGGCAAGCCTGATCCGGGTTGCGCGGCGCGACTTCGAAAAGGCGATCAAGGTGCCGGCCGACTACGTGGCGCGCGCCAGCGCCTTCGGTTCGGCCTCATATGATGCCTGGACGCGCGCACGACCTGTGAACGACTATGCCACCATGCGGCCATTTCTCGAGCGGGCGCTCGAACTCAGCCGCGAATACGCGAGCTTCTTCGCGCCGTATGCGAATGTTGCCGATCCGCTGATAGACAGCGCTGACGAAGGCATGACTGTCGCGTCGGTCCGGACTTCTTTGCCGATCTGAGGCGCGAGCTGGTGCCTATCGTGCGGGCCATCGCGGACCAGCCGCTGGCCGACGACTTCAGCCTGCGGGGGGCATTTGGCGAGGGAAAACAGCTCGAGTTCAGCCTGATCGCCGCCCGCTCTATCGGCTATGACCTGGTACGCGGGCGATTGGACAAAACGCATCATCCGTTCTGCACGAAGTTCTCGGCCGGCGATGTGCGCATTACGACCAGGGTCTATGACAATGACGTCGGCCAGGCGTTGTTTTCAACGCTGCACGAGGCTGGCCACGCGCTCTACGAGCAGGGGGTTGCGACTGATCTCGAGGGCACTCCGCTCGGCTCGGGGACCTCGGCCGGTGTGCACGAGAGCCAGTCACGGCTGTGGGAGAACATCGTCGGCAGGAGCCGAGGCTTTTGGCACCACTTCTATCCGCGCCTGCAAGCCACCTTTCCGCATCAGCTCGAGGCTGTCTCGCTCGACACCTTCTATCGCGCCATTAACAGGGTGGAGCGATCCTTGATCCGCACCGATGCCGACGAGGTGACCTACAATCTCCACGTCATGCTGCGTTTCGACCTCGAGTTGGATCTGCTCGAGGGGCGCTTGCAGGTGCAGGACCTACCCGATGCATGGCGCGCGCGCATGCAGACCGACCTCGGCCTGACCCCACCAGACGACCGCGATGGCTGTTTGCAGGACGTGCACTGGTATGCGGGCGGCATCGGCGGCGGCTTCCAAGGCTACACCATCGGCAACATCCTGAGCGCCCAGTTCTATGAGGCCGCTTTGAAAGCCCATCCGCAAATTCCGCGCGAAATCGAAAGCGGGCAGTGCGAAACGCTGCACGGGTGGTTGAAGGAGCACGTTTACCGGCATGGACGCAAATTCACGCCGGATGAGTTGGTGAAACGCGCGACGGGCTCGGCGATGCGCACCGAGCCCTATCTGGCCTACCTCCAAACCAAGTACCGCGAGCTTTACCGCCTGCCGCAGCAGCCTCTGAGGTAGAACATCAAACATTCCAGAACCGCTTCAGACCCTCACGAGCGATGTCGCTCCTCTGCAGTCCGATGTCCTTGAGCAGGTGATCGGGCTGACCCAGCAATCCCATGAGCTCCCGGCGGCGGCGAACACGCTGCACCCAAACCATAGGTAGCAGCGCCAAGGTACCCAGCGCCGCACGGGCGGCGGTCATCAAACCCGACCTGCGAGCATGAGCTCTGATCACATAATCCATGGTCAACCTCCTGTGTTCGGGCCGTGGTGTTGAGCCATAAATGCGCGATGAGAGGCGCCGTGACAAACGACTAGTGGGCCTGTTATATGTGATTATTACTCACGCATAACAGGCTCTCGGTCATGGCGCGCCGACTACCGCCACTCAACGCCCTCCCCAGCTTCGAAGCGGCGGCGCGCCACCTCAGTTTTTCCAAGGCCGCAGACGAGTTGCATGTCACGCACGGCGCCGTCAGCCGGGCCGTCCGTCACCTGGAGGACCACCTCGGCGTCTGGCTTTTCGTGCGCGCCACACGGTCGGTCCGGCTGACAGCCGCCGGCTCCACCTATGCGAGCGAGGTGCGCGAGGCGCTGGATCGCGTAGCGGCGGCGACCATCACGGCACGGGGACACCAGTCCTCAGGCACACTCAACATCAGCACACTCGACTCCTTCGCCGCCAAATGGCTGGTGCCGCGCCTGTTCCGCTTTCGGCGCGCCCACGGCGACATCGACGTGCGGCTGTCGACGTCCGAGAAACTCGCTGACTTCGTCACCGACGGCATCGATGTCGCCATACGCTACGGACGCGGGCAGTATCCTGGCCTCAAAGTCGAGTTGCTGCTCGAGGAGGATGTCTTCCCGGTGTGCAGTCCGGCATTCCTGGAGGGGCCGCACCCTCTGCGCGCACCCGCGGACCTCGTCCACTACACACTCATTCACGACGACTTCCATATCGATTGGGCGATGTGGCTCAGAACTGCCGGTGTCGAAGGTGTCGATCCGCACCGCGGCCCGACCTATAACGCGTCCTCGCACGCGGTGCAGGCTGCAGTATTGGGTGAAGGCGTGGTGCTCGGCCGCAGCGCCTTGATCGCTGATGATCTGGCTGCCGGACGCCTCGTTCGCCCCTTCGCGCTCCGGATGCCGGCTGGTCTTGCCTACCATCTGGTCTATCCGCCGCGCGCGCTGCAGCGCCACAAGGTCAAGGCCTTCCGCGACTGGCTTTTGGCGGAGGTCGCTGGTGAGGAGGCCGGCCAACCGCAAAGCACGTCATAATTCTCGGTGGCCGATGGGCTAAGGAACGGCGCCGGTGCCGATTTGCGATGCCCCTCACCTCATGGCAACATGTCTTGTGCTGCACGGATTGCGGGGGCCGGCGTGCAGCGGCAGAAGAGACGGCATCGGACGCCGAGAGAGTGCGCCATTGGCGGCTGGGGGGCCCCATGAATTCCGACAATATTTCTGAACTTCGCAAGAGCGTCGTCGAGCAGACCTTCGAGGCTCTGCGCGTTCTGCACGTCTCCTGGCTGGTCAGTCTCCTGACGTTCATAATCCTGGCGCTACCACCTCAGGTTCATGACATTTACCGCATGCTCGCCGAAGATCTGCGTCGCGAGGCAGATGTGACGGCTGCCTGGACACAGATCGGAATCACCACGCTCCTGCTCCTGCTGGCGGCATTCCTGTCCTTCTATTGCGGGCGCCACCGCGCCAGCGTCTATCGCGGCCGCGTCGGGGAGACGGATACGGCGCTCGCATCGGCTCTGCGATGGGGACCGGCCATCTGCGGCGCGCTCATTATCGCCGGTGCAGCCCTCGGTATGCACTTTGCCGGACTGGCCGTCACCGAGATCGGCAGCGGCATCAACCCGGAGATCGATCGCGTCGTCGCCGATATCAGGACTGCGGCGACCTATCTCGAGCTGGCGGCAATCGGCGCGGCCGTCGCCGCTCTTATCTTCCTGCTCACCGCCTATGCGTCCGATCGATGGGCGCCGCCGCGCGATGCTTCACCATACAGCCTTGCCTTCGATCGGCCGGTGCGACTGATTTGGGGCGTGGTCGTGATCGGCATGACGGCACTGGCCTTCTTTCCTCACGTCTCGGTACCGTTCGCGCAATGGCTGGGCGCAACCGCGATTTTCCTCACTTTCGTCAGCGCTTTTCTGATTGCGCTCACCCTTTTGCAAACCTGGTCCGACCGCCATCGCTTCCCTTGGTCCATGGCCCTGATCGCCTGGGGCTTGATCGTCGCTTTTCTCGAGCTGAACAAGCCCGGCGTCACCCTCATCGATCGACCGCAGGTTCTCGTCCCCCAGGTCCAGGAGCGTTTCGTGCAATGGTACGAAGCGCGCAAGGACAAAGATGCTTTCGTTGACCAACCTTACCCGGTGTTCCTCGTCGCGACCGAGGCGGGTGGCCTCTACGCCGCGCAGTTCGCAGCCAAAGTGCTGGCCCGGCTGCAGGATCGTTGCGAGAACTTCGCGCAGCATGTCTTTGCCATCAGCGGCGTCTCCGGCGGCAGCCTCGGCGCCGCGATCTTTGCCAGTCTCGCCAAGCAGGGCGCGCCCAACGGCGGGTGGAAGCCGTGCAAGCCTGAAGGACCCGCGGACCAAGTGGAGGCGTTCGAGGCCCAGGCTGACCGCATCCTGAGAAGCGACTTTCTCGCGCCCATTGTCTCGCGGGGATTGTTTGCCGATTTCCTGCAGCACTTCGTGCCTTTGCGTTTGCCGCAGTTCATTACCAATCGTCTTCCATCCGGATGGGACGAGCCTCCGCAATCTGTAAAAAATGTCCTCGCTAAACTCAGCCGTGGCCGCGCCTTCGAGGAAACCGTCGAGCAAGCATGGGACGCGCGTGCTAGCGCAGCGGCGGCCCGGATCGACAATGTCTTTGCGGGGCCATTCCTCAATCACTGGTCGCCTGAGGGCGCCGGCCCTGCCTTGCTGCTGAACACGACCAGTGTCAGTGACGGGCGCCAAGTGTTCATTGCACCCTTTCAGGGCGACGGTGCGACAACGGCATACGACACCATGCTGCTCTACAACCAGCCGAACTTCCCCGACGACAAGGACGTGACGCTGTCTTCAGCAGTTGGCCTCAGCGGGCGCTTTCCATGGATTCTTCCCGCCAGCACTGTCGGTAGCGAAGTGTTCTCCGTCGTCGACGGCGCCTACTTCGAGAGCTCGGGCGTCGAGACGCTCGGCTTGGTGCGCCGAGCTCTCAGGCCTTACGAAGTCAAGCCAAGCGGCACTGCTGAGTATCCGTATATCAAGGTGTACGTCATCGTCATCGGTAGCTTCCAGGCTCCCTTCGACGCTACCTCGCTGGTGCTGGACGAGGCGACGCCACCCGTTCGCACGCTCCTCAAGGCGCGCGACCGCCGCGGCTACCATGCTTTCAACACACTGCTCACCTGGGACAAGGATATGGAATGCCCGCCCAGGCGTCCGGAAGCGCAGCTCGAAACGAGCGAGATCTGCAACGCCACCTTTCCAATTTTGTTTCGGCTGAACTACGACTACTTCAACCTGCCGCTGGGATGGACACTGTCGGAAGGATCGAGCCGCATCATCGAGCATCACGCACGAGGACGGTGCCGCGACCACGCCATCACGGAAGAGAACGACAGCCATCCGAGCATCATTCTCGAGGAGAACAAGCGGGCGGCTGCATTTCTTGTGCCGTACTACCTCACACCCAAGCAGGCGGGGGAGACCAGCATGGTGATGCAGCCTCCCTGTTGACGGAAAGCTGACGGCAACACCTCTCGTCAGCGTCGGCCGGCGCTGAACCCCCTATTGCAGGCCGAAGGCGGCGTTGGCGAGCACATGCAGGAGCAATGATCGAGAAATGCCGCCTGGGCCGAGCATGCGCAGCACGCGCCGTTGCAGCCGCAGGCGTTGGTCAGAAAAACCAGCTGCCCCGGCGGGCAGCGCGCCTGTGCGGTCTTGATCCACACACTCATATCCGGCGCGCCCAGATCGCGGGCCGCATCGGCGGCCAGCACGGCCTCGCCGAACGGCGTCAGGGCGATCGGCGGGTCGCCTAACGTCGAGCTACCCGAGCCTGCATGAGCGCCAAGGATGCTGCACAGGCAGAGCGCCATCACGACGACGGCTGCCAACTTCCCGTAACGCATACCCACCTCCCCTGTCCGCGTCCGTTCCACCCGATCAAGCAGGTTTCAGAGTATGCCCTGGCCAACATGACGACAAGCTGAACACCTGCTGCCTACTCGATGACCCTTGGCCCTGTGTTGACTGGGCATAGACCTGCTACCAACGCATGAGAGTGCGCAAGATCGCGGGACAGCGCAAAAGCCCCCAATTTGGTGTCTTTTGAGCGAGCCCACCCTGTGTCGATAAGAGCAGATGGTACTCAGGCCCGCCATTCGCGCGTCGTCTCCGTTGCCTGCATCACATACGCATTTAGATCATAGGCGTAGCTGCCGGAGGGGTATGCCGCCCTGCACGGTCTGCCGGAAGGAACGACGCCAGCCGCCTTTCCCGCAAGCGAGAGCTGCATGTTGCGTTCGTCCAGGTCCCGCTCTGCAGTTTTGCGATCCGTGACATCGATGTTGGCACCAACCAGCCGTGGTCCGTCCCCGTCGTACGATATGAGGCTGCGTAACTCGATCCAACGCACCTCATCGTCGGGGCGGACAATGCGATAGTCGCAATAGTGATCGTGCCGCCCGGCGGCAACAGTTCGCGCCAGACGTGTCTCAGGTGCCCGAAGACACCGGCAATTCGATCGAACAGCGCACGCCATCTCGCGCAAACACGAGGTCAACAGTGCCGCCCAACTCATAGGCAACGAGTTCGCGGATGACTTCGCTGCCATATCCAAGCCGAGCTGGCGGTGCGATCTCGGGACCGCCCCTCTCCTCCCAACAAATCGTCAGCGTTGCAGCCCGAACGCCCGCCAGCGTCCACCGCACCAGCACGTGACCACCCGGCTGCGATAGTGCTCCGTACTTGGCAGCATTGGTCGCTAATTCATGCAACGTCATGGCCAGTGCATACGCCGCGTTCGCTGCCAGGTGAACGGGTGGACCCGCGAGCGTGCAGTTGGCAGCGGTTGCATAGGGAGCTAGTTCAGAACGGATGAGTGGGTTGAGGTCGACGCCCTCTGTGTGGGTTTCGCTCAATAGTGTTTGTGTCCCTGCCATCGACTGAAGGCGGCCTCGGAGCGAGGACATAAATTCCTCGCTAGAGTGGGCCCCTTCGTGGGCGCGTTCGGCGACCGCTGTCACCACCGCGAGCATGTTCTTGACGCGATGTTGGAGCTCAGCCATCAGCGATGCTTCCCGTCTCGCTTGCCTCACGGCAAGGGTGGTCAGCATCAACAGCACCGCGATCAGGAGTGTCGCAATGGCGGAGCGCCACATCAGGTGTGCCCATGCGCTCGCATACACCTGGCCACCGGGCAAGCTGGCGGTGACGATCAGAGGCCAGCCGTCCAGGCGACGAGCAGAAACAAGTTGTTCGCCGCCGGGATTGCGAGGCCCCGTGCGGGTCCATCCAGTCCAGCTCTCGGTTTGCGACTTTGCCAATTTCGGGAAGTGCGGCAAGGCAGCCACCGTCTCGTCCAGCAGAGTCTCCGTCATGGGATATCCAGCTACGATTGCTCCATCCTCAGCCCTGTACAGGCCAAGGTGGGCACCAGTCCCCACGTCGAGGCTGCGAAACAGGTGAGCGATGTAGGTCACTTCCACGCCCACTTGCGCGGCCCCAATGAAGTCACTGTTGGGCCCGCAAATCGAGCGAGCTACAGGGAAAAAGTGGGTGTGGATCGAGCGTCCCTTGAGGGCACGGCCAACGTAGGGCTCTGTCGTCCCGCCCTGCAACGCCTTAAACCACGCGCGGTCGCTCACATTGACGCCAGGTGGGGAGGAAGCCGTGGTGGCAACCACGTTGCCAGCCTCATCGAAGATGAAAACGGCCCCGGTTTCAGGCAGCCGGCTGGCCGTTCGTTTGAGGCGATCCATCTCGGGTTCGGAACGGAGCTTGTCGAGATCCTGGTCCGGGACCCTGGCGACAACCGCTTCTAGGACGACATCGATCGCCAGAAAGGAGTGGCGCGCAAGCTCACCCATCGCCAGGGCGGCGCTCGTGACTTTGTCCTCAGCTTCCCGATGTGCGTCTGTGAAATCTGCCCAAGTCCAAAAAACCAGACCAGCGATAATGGCGGTTGTCGCCAGCACGAACTCAATCCGCGACAGCGCGTCGCTCGTTAACCGGGCGTAGCTGAGCAGCAATCGGATCAAACTGGGCTGACCTATCGAGGCAATGCCCGACGTAATACCGAAATTGCGCGTGCTCGAAACATGTGGCCAGAGAACTTGATTAACTATTTGCGTTGGCACGCACCTCTAAGTCCTAGAATGGAGGGCGGAGGGCGGCAGATCTTTGGGCTCCTGCCGTTGCAACGCGGGCGTCTTGACCGCAAGATCCGCCCCAGGGGGTAACAAAAAAACGAGCAGTAACCTCATGAACCCAGAGACCCAGCGCACCAAGTTGGAGCTGATGCGCTCGGCTTCACGATGCTCAGCTACCTCAAAGCGCACCGCAATGCCGTGTCAAGCGCCGGCACGGCGCTCGCGGCGGTGCCCCCAGCGGCCAGCGCCACGGCATGTACCGCCACGGCGGCAGGACCAAGCAGGCGCAGTCTGAAAGACGCTACGTGACTGTGGTGCTGAGGGCGGCGCGTGAAGGTCTGGGGAGTAACCAGCCACCAAAAGGGCAACACGAGTTCGCCAGCGTAGGCTTGGCGTAGATCAGCTCTTGCGAGAGATGCAGCGCCTGGGACCCCTCGACGCGGCAAATGCCGGACTCTGGTCGCAGCAGACTGTAAATAGCTGCAGCCCGCTAAGACCTGCGGACCAGACCCACCAGCACAAGCAGAATGATCGCACCGAGTGTCGCGGCAACGATATTTCCGACGGTCGAGACGGTGTACAGGCCAAGCATTGGTGCCAGAAAACCGGCAATCCCAGCGCCCACGATTCCCACCACGATGTTACCGATGAGGCCGAAGCCGTAGCCCTTCACGATAAGGCCGGCCAGCCAACCCGCGATGGCGCCGATGACGATCCAAGCGATGATGGTTTCAAAAGCGAGCATGGGAGCTTCCCCCTGGTTGTGATCAGCGCGCCCGTGCCTTGAGAAAGCTCATCCCTGGCGGGAACGGCTTTGCCTCAAATAGCGGGCCGCCAATCTGCGTTTCAGTTCCTAAGTTGAAACAGGTGCGGGAGCAGTAGCGCTTGTCCTCATAGTGGAAGATGCGCGCGGTGAGGTGATCTGTGCACCAGTCGCAGCGCTGAATTTCAGCCGGCAGCATGTCCCACATGAGCATGTCCCTCCCGCATCAGGAGTGAACGCGCGCAAGCAACTCAAACGCAAACCAGGGTCTCACTCGGATCGAAAAGTCTCAATGAAGCACTCGAGGTCGGATGAGTTTAGGGCTGCCTGTGTGACAGTTCTGACTCAGGCGTGCAGCCTACCGGCTGATCGCGCTCTTGTTGCAGAGCCGGTTGGTATCAGGTCCAGCCCTAAGGCGAGATCGGGAATCCACGCAGCGCCACAGCTACGGTGAACGCATTAACGCTGCTCGCGAACCGACCTCCACTCGGGCCCAATCAGGTCGGTTGTCGGCTTCTCCGTGCAGCTGTTGTGTCGCGCATTTCAGGGTTCACCCTCAGCCTCGATCCGAAATTCTGCCGATGGCGTCGCGCCTTGGTGCATAGCACCATGGCGCACGCTCTCGCCTTCCACAGTGGCCATGATCCGCATTTTCAACCTCAGTTTGATCTTCCTGGCTTTCCATGCAGGCTTCATTGCCGCAGCGCTGGCAGCCTACGCCCTTTGAGCTGGCATCGCGCCGAGGAGCCAACATGTACAAGCACATCCTCATAGCCACGGATGGATCGGAACTCGCCGCCAAGGCCGTGACAGCGGGTTTGAGCTTGGCGAAGGCCCTTGGCGCGCGCGTCACAGCCATCAATGTCAGTGAGCCCTGGACGTCCATGGTCGGGGCCGAGGGGACCACGTTCAGCTTTCCCATTAACGAATACGAGAAAGCTACTGGCGATGCGGCCGCCAGCATTTTCGAAGAAGTCCGCAAAGAGGCGTCACGTCTGGGCGTCCAATACAAGACCATTCATGTGCAGGGTTTTCCTGCTGAGGCGATCATCGAGACGGCGCAAACGCAGGGCTGCGACCTGATCGTTATGGCCTCGCACGGGCGCCGCGGTATTGCGCGGGCGCTACTCGGCAGCCAGGCGGCTCGAGTTGTCACGCTGAGCGCGGTCCCCGTTCTCATTTGCCGTTGATCTGACCAAGCAAGCACAGGCTGAACGGCGCTATGTCGCGGCTCTGTTGCGAGCAGCGCGCGAGGGTCTCGCGGGTAGGCCCTCAATGAGAGCGCCCGATAAGCTAGGGCATCACTGGCGAGCACGGGCAGGCGCCGGAGCTTTCTATCCTGGTAGGCGCTGGAATAAATCGGCCACTAGCGGAGTCTGATCTTTGGGGCTAGCACCGGCTTTCGCGTCTTTCTCCGGCGCTGCCTCCTCAGGAAAGTTGACTGGCCCGTCGTCCTAATCAGATGTGGGCCTTTTCATTGTGCGAGATTGAGAGACACATCCAGCAGTTGCCAGCCGGCACAGTGCCAGGCGGCTAGCTGCGCGTCAGTCCCGCCGCTTTCAGTGCCGCCGCGATGATGCCACTGGAATCGATCCTCCCCGCGCTAGCCCGCTGGCCGGTCTTTTCCGGCGTCGGTAGGCCCGCAGCCTTGAAGGCAGCAGCGATCACCGCGTTGGGGTCAAATGCCGAAGCCCCGTCGCGAGGTCCGGTATCACCGTGAAGCGGCATGTCGTCTGCCGGCGCGCGATCGCGGGCCGGCAATGCAGGGAAGCTTGGCACATCATAGACATGACCAGTTGCAGACTGTGTCGCCAACTGGCGGCCTTCGGCGCCATCAAGCCCCCAGAACTGCGCGATTTGAGAAGTAGACGAAACGCCGGCTTCAAGGAAAAACGGGCCGGCCATGCCAAAACCCTCTGCGCCACCCGTAGCCAGCGGCACGCCGTGCGCCATGCCGGCGATGCTGTAGGCTTCAAGCCGCAGGTCGCCGTTTGCGTCCCTCCAGACGCGGCGAGTATGCCGCCCGATTTGCTCCTCGCTTGAGGCGCGTTCCGGCAGCTTCTGCACATCCAGCCACTGCCTGACGATATGGTCCCCGTTTGACGGCCGGACGACGGTATCCGCCGTCCCATGCCACACCGATATCTTCGGCCACGGGCCCCGATGGCGGGAGGCTCCGCGCACGCGATCACCCAGGGCGCGCGACGACGGCGCGCGATCATTGAACATGGCCTCGAAGGCTTCCTGCACGGACGACGCGGACCCATAGGGAAGCCCGGCAATGATCGCGCCTCCGGCAAAAAGCTCCGGATAGGTTGCCAGCATGACGGATGCCATCGCACCACCGGCGGAAAGGCCGGTCACGAACACGCGGCTGCGATCGACGCCGAATGTCTCGACTGCTTTGGCAACCATTTGGCGGATGGACAGCGCCTCACCGCTATCGCGCGCGGTGTCGGCCGGCAGAAACCACGAGAAACAATTCTTCGGATTATTGGCAGGCTGCTGCTCAGGGAAGATGAGGATGAAACCAAGGCGATCGGCTAGATCAGACCACCCAGCTCCCTGATCATAAGACTCCGCTGTCTGGGTGCAGCCATGCAGCGCGACGACGAGCGGCGGCGATGGACCGACGCCATCTGGAACGTAGGCATGCATGCGCAAGTTGCCGGGGTTACTCCCGACGTTCACAATCTCCCACAGCCGGCTGGGTCGCGCACCCGTCTTCGAGGCTGATATTCCTGAAGCAGCCTTGAGGCGCTTCTCGAACAATTGGCGCAGCTTGCGCAGGCGGGAGATCGAGAAGCCAATACCGGCCATTTGCGCATCCTTTTGCGTTGCAGCAATTTATGCTGCATTGCGATATGGCCGTTCAAGATAACAAATCAAGGCTTTGCGAGGGCGGGCCCGAACGTCGGCCACCAAGAACGCCTCACGTGAGGTCCCAAAAGGCGCGCACTGCTTGCATGGCGCTTACATCTGTGCCCCAGACTTCAAGAAAATCATTGCAAATCAATACCGTGGCGTTCTGACCTCTGCCTTCCTTCGGTAGTTCTCAACGCGTTACGCAGTTTTTCCGGTTCCTACCGCATCTTACTTCGCGCTCACATAAGGCATTGCATCCGGAGACGTTGGAAAAGATGCCCTGTCTATCCTTTCGGCCCCGAGCAGCCTCGGCTTTCCAGCGAGTTCTAATCTTGGAAGCGGAAGGGCCTGACGAGGCCGAGCATGCCTACCGCGGGAATGCAGCCCTCCAGGTCCCGGGGGAGGGATGGCAGAAAAACGAGCATCAACCTCATGAACCTAGACGCCCAGCGCACCAAACTGAGGCTGATGCGCCAGGCACCGCGGTGCTCAGCCAGATCGAAAAGCACCGGTCGACAATGCCGCCAATCTAGACTCAGAGTTTGCAACCAGTGAGCCCTCAAACGACCATTTAGTCCAGCTGGAGGACTATGGTCGCCTATCTCACTTCGCGAGCACCAGCTTGCCGCGGAAATGCCGCGCCGCGCTGATCCGCAGCGCCTCTGCAGCCTCACGCAGAGGAAACACGCGTGTTTCCGGCACACGCACCGCACCCGTCGCCTGCAGATGAACGATACGCTCGAGGTGCGGGCGATCGCGGCCGACTGCGGGGCGCAAAGACTGCACGTCAGAACGTGGCGAGGCCGGAGCATTGGCTCCCGAAGCGATGAAGGCGGCGCGTCCACCCGATCTCACGACCGAGAACGAGCGTATTCCAACCTCTCCGCCGACCGTCTCGAAGACGGCATCGACGTCCTTCACCACGCGGGTGAAGTCGTCCTTGTTGTAGTCGATGACCTGATCAGCACCGAGGCTCTTGACGTAAGCGTGGTTGGCTGCACTCGCGGTGGTGATGACACGGGCACCAATATGCTTGGCAAGCTGGATGGCAAATCCAGCGACGCCACCGGCGCCGCCCTGAATGAGAATGGTTTCGCCGCTCTTCAGCTTGATCGTATCCTCGATTGCAACGAGCGCCGTCAGGCCCGTAAGCGCTAGGGCCGCGGCATCGACGTGGGAGAGAGAGCCCGGTTTGGCGCAGAGAATCGCGGCCTTCTCCGCGACTTTCTCCTGGTAGGTGCCATCCCGTCCGCCCGCCAGTACGCCGAATACGGCGTCACCAACCTTGAAATCGCCGACGCCAGCGCCCAACGCGCTCACCACGCCGGAGAAGTCGCGGCCGAGCACATACGGGAACGTGGCAATGGGGGCATACGCACCCTCGAGGACCTTGATGTCGGCGCCATTGACACTCGCCGCGTGCACGTCGACCACGACCTCTCCCGCCCTGGCCACTGGGTCGGGCAGGTCCCCGTAGCGCAGAACGTTGGGATCGCCGTGGCGATCCATAATGACGGCCTTCATGAGACGTGCTCCCTAGTTGGCAGGATCATCGTTTCGGAGGTGATTATACACAAGCCGACGTGGTGAAATTACCGCATCCTCAGCTTGGAAGAGTCGCCTCACTGAGCCTAAGCGGTCAAAGTTGCTTCATCCGAGAACGACACGGTACCGATTTGCCGCGTCCAAGGACTGCTTAGCCAGGACTGCCCCTGCAGCCCCACTGCCAGCTCTAATTCAGCAGTCCTGGCGTGTGAAGGACTGCCTAGCGGAAACTTCTTGTCTTTCCCTTCAGACGTCGACGTTACCCTGACGGGCCTGCCTCCCGACCTGCACTTAGTTTCAGGCGCGCAATCTCGCATTCAATCTCGAAAAGGCAGCCTATGGCTCGCTACGCTCTGGTCGCGCTGTCGTTCGTATTGGCAGGCAGTGAGTTTATGAGTGGCAATCCGGCCGGCTTGACATTCGCAAGACAGCTCTCTGGAAGCCTTTCTTACGCCTTCAGCCCTCTGCTCCTAGCAGTGGTCCTGTCTGGGAATCTCTGGGCACTTCAGCGGACGCAGGGGAGGGCGACGACCTTCGTATCCGATGTGGGCTGGATGTGGGGTGTGATGCTGCCGATGCTTATGATCTCGCATGTCTGCCAGATGAAGGGCTAGTAGGTGGCATGGCGAGAACCAAGCTTGCGCTGGCTGAACGACGATCTGCCTTAGAGCTGATGCGCGCGGCACAAGCCTTGATCAGCAGCACGATGCAGGCTGGAATGGTCGGGAGGGCTTAGGGCAACGACTAGCGCCGCGCATTCGGGAGAATTGCGGACGCGGTTATGCTCCTAGCTGACACAATTCCACCATGTCGGAGTGTCGATGTGACGGTGTTATAGCACCATCACACGGGGGATTCATGTTTTCGCATAGTTCGTCGGCTGCCTCTAAGGAGCTCGGGCCGCATACCAACATGCCAAACGGCGCTGGAGGTTTGCAGCATCGCGCCAGCGGACCTGAAAGCGACAGCAAGTCTGTGATCGGCAACGATCTCAAGATCTTCGGCAAGGGTTTAAAAATTACTGGCCGCGGGGTGCTGCAAATCGACGGCGAGATCGACAGTGATGTGCAGGCCGCAGAGATCATTGTCGGCGAGCATGGCAAGGTGACGGGTATGGTAGCCGGTCAGCATGTTCTCATTTGCGGAGAGGTCGCTGGCATCATTTGCGGAAAGACGGTTGCGCTCACAGCTTCGTCACGGGTCGAAGGCGACGTCTACCATATGTCCCTTGCCCTGGAGCAAGGGGGCCAATTTGAAGGGCGCAGCCGCCGCGCTGCGGACGAGTTCGGAACTCAATTCGGTCGTGGATGCGAGGTCCGCGCGTCAGGCGACAGGTGCGAGCCACACCGATTGACGCATCCGCAACTGTTGCTACTTCTTGCAGTCTGGATGCGCGGTTGCACCGCTCCCGAGGTTCGGCGCTCGCGTTGTGCAGGATATGCGAGACTGGCTGGCCGCATTGGCCTGCTGGTCCTTCTGCTTCCCGCATTCTTTTCCTGGCTTGCAGCGTAGCGGGCTCAAACTCTCCTTCTGAACGCCCGAAGTCACGACAGCTGCTCGCCGCGCCTAGCCGGCACCGCCGGGAGGCGCTTTGGCTATCCTCTTACAGGAAGGCGAAGCGCGCGCTCAGCGCCCAGCCCAACCCGGTTTGGCTCCAGTACGAATAAAGCTTGAGTTGGAAAGTTGTTGTAACGACCTGCACCCCGCACGCGGGTCTATTTTGGACAGGCCGTTTCACCCCGCACGAGGCGGCCTTTTCCATTGCTGGCCACAATATGAGCGCTGGCCTGCACGGATACAGACCGGCGCACGCGACAGGCTACTCAGGGGAAATTGCCGGTACGGGGGACGGGGGCTCGGCAAGTGAGTAGCTGGTGACAGAATCGCTTCGAGCCGCCTTATTATCTCTGGAACCCGAGTCCAGAAGACCCCAGCCTTTTGCCCCCTCGTCGCGAACCAACGCGGCTGCGCAAGAGCCGGTATTGCTCCAACATCGTGAAACCCTGGTGCCGCCAAGTTTGTTATCGCGCCAGCAGATGTCGGAGGCTCAAATGCGGTGTATCATTGCTTTGCTGGTAGGGTTGCTTATCTCCATGCCAGCACTTTCCGCTGACCGCGATGGCGCGCGCATCAGGGAGCGCGAAGCCGCCTTGCAGATGGTCGAGCGCCATCACGTCACCGAACGCTATCGATACCACGTGCCGGTGTCGGCATTCTCGCAGCGTCGAAGCGATGAGCCGCGACCGCACTCCAGGTGGCGGCCTCAGAACGGCGCTCCTATACCTGATCCGATGTGGTGACGCAGCGCCGGGGCTAGGCTCTATCGACGCACCGGGGTCGAATCCGATGTGCGCTCTTGCTCGATCAGGGCGCAACCCCGAGCTGTCGCCATCCAACCTGATGGACTGTCGCAGACATAGCCAGCCTCGACCAACACGTCCACCACGGGCTGCAGGCTACTCACGACATGGCGGCTGGGCCGCAATGCCAGCGATTTCAGGAATGCCATCTCAACGTCCGACATAGAAATTCCCCGCGAACTTCCCTCCGATGCGCCGCCATCTAGAGCAAACGGCTATGGGGAGCCATTCACAACGTGTGAATGAATGTTGCGTGGGCCGGCGCGCGAACGTGAAACGACATGAAACCGAGGTTCCTTGCCGCCCTGCTTGCTGCAGCAGGGCTATGCCGTTGGGGCGCCTAAAAATGGCTAAAGGTTTCGGCTCGATAATCAAGCCTTGGTTTTGTACAGGCATGCGTCAAGGGTAAACCTGCGCACCGCGTTGTTGCGAGCCACGGAGCTGTCTGCGGTGCCAATGGCTTTGTCAGTGCCGCCGCCACTGCCTCGGCAGGTAGTTGAACGCCTCAGTCTGGACCTTTTGGGCGCGTACTTGCATCGAAGATCAACGCCGCGTGCAGGTCGCCAGCGGTCCGCAGGACCTGCAGTGAAACGGCATGACCGTCCTGGTGCATGGCGATATCGACGCTGGCCCCGCCCAAGGTGAGGTTGCGGATGGTCACCTTGTTGGCGAACGTCGGTAGTTGCGGATTGACGAGCAGGATCCTGCGCCCCTCGGGATCAAACTCCAGGCCGAGCATGGCCTGCAGGAGCAGGAACGGTGCGCCGGCGGCCCAGGCCTGCGGAGAGCAGGCGGCGGGGTAGATGGTGGGCCCGCGGCCTCGGCGACGGCGGAAGCCGCAGTAGAGCTCAGGGATGCGCCGGTGATCCATGTAGGTGGTGGCCTGGATAAGACCATCGAAGATGAGGTTAACGCCGTTTTTGATGCCGTATCTGCCGAGGCCATAAGCGATGAGCGCATTGTCGTGCGGCCAAATAGAGCCGTTGTGATAGGACATCGGGTTATAGCGTGCCTCGCCGGCTGCGACCGTGCGAATCCCCCACCCGGAATTGAATGGGGCTTGCAGGAGGCCGTGTGCAACACGGTGCGCGCGATCGTTTCGAGCGATCCCCGAAGCGAGCACTTGCCCGGCGTTGCTAGTGCGGACCTTGCAGGGCCGCTTGGCGCCGTCGAGCGCCATCGCATAGGTGCCGATGTCCTCGCACCAAAAAGTATCCTCGAAGCGCACCCGCAGCGCTTCGGCTGCTCGCTGGAGTGTCGTCGCGCGATCCGCTAGGCCCAATTTGTTCGCACAAGCTGCGGCCAGACGTTTGGCCATGTACACATAGCCCTGCACCTCGGCGAGCGCGATCGGGCCTTCCGCCAATCTGCCGTCCGCATGGAATATGGCATCGTGCGAATCTTTCCAGCCCTGGTTGGCAAGGCCCGTCTCGGCCGCTCGCGCATATTCGACGAACCCGTCGCCATCGATGTCACCCCAGCGATCAATCCAAGCGAGCGCCCGTTCAATCGCCGGCCATATCTCGCGCACCAGCGCATAGTCGCCAGTGCGCTGCGCATAGAGGCCAGCGAGCACCACAAACAATGGCGTTGCGTCGATGCTCCCGTAGTAGAGACTGAAGGGCACTTCGCCGAGCGCTGCCATCTCGCCCCCGCGCATCTCATGCAGGATCTTGCCCGGAGTAGCGTCAGTGTGGGCATCTTCGGCCGTGGCCTGAAGGCGGGCGAGGCGGTGCAATACGCCCTTGGCAATGGCGGGATCAGCCCACAGCATTTGCATCGCGCTGATAATGCCGTCGCGGCCGAACGTCGTGGAGTACCAGGGGATGCCGGCGTAGGGATAAGGTCCATCCGCGGTGGAGGTGACGAGCATGTGCAAATCGGCCATCGAGCGGCACAGGATCTCGTTGAGGACATCGTTGGATGTCTCCACGGCCGCTGCTGCGCGCGTCACGGATCGGCGCTGCCGATGCAGACCGGCGAGGCCTTTGAAAAAGGATGCTGTCGATCCGAACTGCCATCCGCCATTGGAGACGGTGACAAAGATGGTCCGCCTCTCCCCTTGGGCAAGCCGCACCGAATAGGTGGCAACGCGTTCCGTCAGCGATGAAGGGGGCGGCTCGAAGCTCAGCGTGGTCTCGCGCAAAGCCCGATCCAAGCCGCGGTAGGAGAGAATGACGCGGCTGGCACCCTTCACCAGATGCCAGGCTTGGCCACGGCGCTTGCGGCGAACGCCGCGCACTTCGAAGATGTCCGCGAAATCGCTGGAGAATGTCAGCGACAGCGTGAATTCGACCTCCTGCCCTCCATAATTGGTGAGGGCGATCCGTTCGCGTAGAGAGCCGTCGATGAGATAGATCGTGCGCGCAATGTGGACGGTGTCCTTCAGCAGGATGATCTTGTCGTTCTTGTAGATGTCGGGATTTGTCAGATCGACATAGAAGTTCAGGTTGTCGTCTCTGATCGCCGAGCCGAGCAGGAGAGGCTCGGTGCCATTGATCTGCAGCTCCAGGTGGGAAAGCAAGCGCGTATCGCCAGCGAAGACGCCATCGGGGCTGCCGACTGTCGCACCGATATCGCCGTGACTGTCGAACACGGCGAAGGTGTCGTCGTGCTTGAGTGTCACCCGCGGCCGAGCCGTTGAACCGATGGCGGGAATATAGAACGGCGCTTCGCCCGGCACGATCGCAGCCTCCGGGTCTTTTCTCGGGGTAGGCATTAATGAACAACCCCTGTTGAAGCCGGCGACAACGTTCCTCGCTCTTGTGCTCCCGCGCAAGGAGGATGTCAGGATGACCCGGTCGAAGCAAAATCCTGTTCGGGCCGCTGGGCTTTGTGAACCTGGCATACGGCGCGGCGGCACGCGGTGCAGGGCAGGAGGAACAAGGTTCGTCCCGCCCGAGCGACTTTTGACGCGCTTCGTGTCGTCAAAGGGCAGTGCCTCGGACGCCGTTCGCCTTTGGCGCCCGGGCAGGCGTCGCGCGCTGCTCAGGTTGCCTGGCGGGCTCTCCGATCAGCCGCTCGTAGATCGTCGCGTAGTCCTGCGCCATGCGAATAGCGGAAAACCGCTCCTCGAAACGCTGGCGCACACGACTGCGGTCTATCGCCAGGACCCGGCCGAGCATCTCGATGGCCTCATCCATCGTGTCCACGATATGCCCTGTCACGCCCTCATCTATCACCTCGGCCACCGAGCCATTTCTGAAAGCGAGGACGGGCGTGCCGCATGCCATTGCCTCGATCATGGCGAGGCCAAATGGCTCTGGCCAGTCAATGGGGAACAGCAATGCGCGTGCGTCGCCCAGGAACTCGCTCTTGCGGCGATCGTCGATCTCGCCGATGAAGTCGATGCCGGGTTGTTGCAGCAGCGGCTCGATTTCTGCGCGGAAATAGGCCTCGTCGACGCGATCGACCTTAGCGGCAATCCGCAGCGGCAGATCCACCGCGCGCGCAATTGCTATTGCCCGATCAACACGCTTTTCGGGGGAGATGCGACCGATGAATGCCAGGTAGCCGCCGCGCGGGCGAAGCGTCGGCGTGAGCAGGTCGCGCGGAAGGCCGTGATAGACCGTGGCGATGAAGCTCGCATCAAGGACCGGCGCCCGCTGCGCGTTCGAGATGGAAACGAGCGGCATCTCGGGAAAGCCGCGATAGAGATGCGCTAGGTCTGGCAGGTCCTGGCGACCGTGCAGCGTCGTGACCGTCCGATGGGCGATCTCACTGAAGATTGGAAAATGGAACTGGTCGATGTGGAAGTGCAGGATGTCGAACTCGGACGCCATTCTGCGCACCTTGTCGAGCATCAGCATGTAGTAAGGAATGATGTCGCGGACGGTAGGATTGAGGCGCAGCGGCTGGGCGCAGCAGGGCACCAGCTCCGCGGCCGTGATGGATTGCGCGCTCGCGAACAGCGTTACGTTGTGGCCCAGCGCCACCAACGCCTCGGTCAGGTACGAAGCGACCCTTTCCGAGCCGCCGTAAAGGCGCGGCGGTATGCTCTCCATCAAGGGTGCAATCTGCGCGATTCTCATCGTGGGTTTCCTCGGTTTGCAGAGTGGTTGCCCGCCTGAGCGGCAGAAATGCGATCGACGGTGCTCCGCCCAATCATCGGCTTCCTCCTAAGCGGCCCGTGCAGACGAGTGAGCTAGGCGTCTCACCTCGGACTCCATTAGTTTGCGATAGACGCCATCGCTGCGCATGAGGTGCTCCGGCGAGCCGTCCTGCACCAGTTGTCCCCGTTCCAGCACAAGGATGCGATCGAAGCTGCGCACGGTGGACAGGCGATGCGCGATGGCGATGACGGTGCGGCCTAGCATGAGGCGGCCAAGGGCATCGCGGATGAGTTCCTCCGACTCGCCGTCGAGGGCGGACGTCGCCTCATCCAGCAGCAGCAAGGGCGCGCCCTTGAGGAAGGCACGGGCAATGGCGATCCTTTGCCGCTGCCCCCCAGATAGGCGGTGGCCTCGCTCACCGACCAGGGTGTCGAGGCCGTCCGGCAGCTCCGTGATGAACTCGCAACAGTGCGCAGCAGCCGCAGCCTCCCACACCTCGTTGTCGCTGGCCTCGGGGCGTGCGTAGCGGATGTTCTCTATGAGGCTGCGGTGAAACAGCGAGATGTCCTGAGGCACAATCGCAATGGCGCCGCGCAGACTCTGCTGTGTGACCTCGGTCACCTCCTGCCTGTCGATCAGGATCCGCCCAGACTGGATGTCGTAGAAGCGCTGGAGCAGTGCGAAGATCGTGGATTTGCCGGAACCGGATGACCCGACGAGACCCACGCGCTGCCCGGTGCCGATGTGGAAGCGGAGACCTCTGAAGATCGTCGGACAGTCCGGGTACGCGAACGTGACGTCCTCGAATGTGACGCTGGCGCTGCGTCCCCTCAACGTGGCCGCACCAGGACGATCGGACAACTGGTGTGGAACCAGCAGAGTGGAGAGAGCCTCCGAGAAGCGGGCCATGTGCTGCGTGACGTCGACCAGCGCAACGGCAAGGTCGCGCGTTGCGTGCAGAACAGCCAGCCCGAGCGTGCACACGAGAATGACGTCGCCGGTGGTTGCGGCTCCGCGCCTCCACAACACGATCGCCCACGCCAGCAGGGCGATCGTCAGCACAACCGTGACGAGCGCGTGCATGATGCGCAAGCGCTCGAGATATCGCAGGCTTTGCCGCCGCGCAGTCATCTCCTGCTCGACCGTGGCGTCGAAGCGTCGGTGTTCGCGAAGCAGGCCGCCGAACGACTTGACAATCGCCATGTTGCCAACCACGTCGGCGATCTCGCCGTCGACCGCAGCTGCCCGATCGGCAAACTTGTGGTGTAACGGCTTGCCTGCGGCAGCCCGGCCAAACATGACGGCAATGACAATTCCAGCGACAAGCACGAGGCAGGCTGCCATCGCCCAGCTTACAGTGGCGACGAAGGCGATGGCGCACACCGTCGCAAGGCACGGCGGCAGAACATTCCACACAACCATGTTCTCGACTGTGAAGAGCGCGTTTGACGTGGCGGTGATACGGCTGGTGAGCGTGCCGGGCGGACGGCTGGTGAAGTAGCTCGTCGCATGGCCGGTCAGATGGCGGAAGAGGTCGCGGCGCAAGTCGCCGGTCGCGGCCACGAAAGTCGAGTTGCCAACCCAGCTCGCCAGTCGCCACAGCAGGTTGTCGGCGGCGATCAACGCGACGAGGATGCTGAAGGCCCGCCACGCCTCGGCCGCTGCGCGCTCAGGCTCAGGTTGCGACAGCGTGTCAACGAGAAGCTTGACGGCGTACTGGGTGACAACCGAACAGAGAACCGCCAGCGTGACCGCAGACAGAATAACGGTGTGGGCCATTGCGTGCTGCTTGACGTAGCGCGCAAGGAAGGCCACGGGCCTTTTGGCGTACACGCTTAGGTCATCCATGGTCGCTGAATCCCCACGCTAGCGCAGCGTCGAACCGCCGGTGGGCTTACTCGACCCATGGCAGGGAACGTTCAAGTTTGCCTTGGGTTTCCGCCTGCGACAACTGGTGTTCAGTGCTCAAAGCCCCGGTATCGCGGCGCCGTGACCTTGTGCATCGGGGAAACACCTGAGGCACTTTGGCGAAACTACTCAGCCACGAGCTTTGTTTCGGGCATCGCCGCCAGCAGGAGAAGAAAACCGCAACTCGCCATGGCGGCCATGCCGAGAAACGCGATGGCCATACCGAAAGTGTCTGCCAGATAGCCCGCAGCAATCACACTCACGGCTGCGCCAATGCCGCCCGCGCTGCCGACGATTCCCTGCGTGAGGTTGAAGCGCCCGGTTCCGCGCGTGACGTCGGCGAGGATCAGCGGCACAAGGATCCCCACCACTGCAGCGGAAACGCCATCGAGCGCCTGAATGACCACAATCGCGTAGGGGTCATTCGTCCACGCCAGGACAACCCCGCGCAACTGCAGCGCGGCGAACCCCAGGAGGAAGACCGGCCGCCGGCCCCAGCTTTGGGCTAGTTGCCCCACTCTCGGCGAGATTGCGGCGACGACGAATTGTGGGACGACGATGCTCGCGGCTACGAGCGCTGTTGCCCACTGACTGGAGCGGACGGCCATAGCACTGCCGACGAGCGGCAGCATCGCTGCATTGGCAGCGTGGAAAAGCATGACGGACGTCATGAGTACCAGCAGCGACGGCTTGAGCAGGAGTTCGGCAATAGGGGAAGCGCGATGCTGATCACCGAGGGAAAGACCCCCGTGCGCCCTGACGGAATCGATCTCAGCCTCGCGTATTCGCGATAGTGCAAGCACGGTCGGTATCGCCAGCGCGGCGGTCACGTAGAAGACGGCCTGCGCCGACACAAAATACCCGCACGCCCCCATAACGGCGGCCGCGAGGCCATTGCCGATTGCCGCAAAGCGCGCATTGCGGCCGAGCCGCGCTGCAATCGCCGCATGTCCCACCAAACCCAATGTAATGGCGGCAATGGCCGGCCCCAGGATTGAGCTGGCTCCGACGTGCAGAAGCTTTGCGCCTAGAAGCGTTAGGAACAGCGGAGCGACGGCAATCAGCAGGGCGCTGATGCCGATGCCGGCGACGGCGAGAGCGGCCGCCCGCTTTTTGGATCGCACCGCATCGACAGCCCATCCGCCGGGCACCTGCCCCATGAGGCCGGCAATGCTACCGACCGACAGGATGAGGCCGATGTCGACCTGCGTCCATTTCTGCGTAGTCAAGTAAACCGACAGGAAGGGGCCAAACCCAGTTTGGAGATTAGCGACGAAGAAGGTGAACCAATCCAGTCCGCGCTGGCTGGCTCGCGAGGGCGCGCTTGCTGCGTGGGCCGATCCCGCTGCCGGATCTTGCACGCACGGGCCTCCCCTCTTTTCGGCTGTCAACTGACGCCTTAGTTCTCCGCTTTGCGCACGATGATCGCTTCGCCCGGCCTGTATTCCGGTGCCAGACGCAATTGGTCTCGGCTCATCTCGAGGACCACGACCGGCTGCTTACCACCAGTGTCAAAGCGAAGAGCGGACCATTCGACGGCGATCTTGCGGGTGCCGATACCGAGGAAGCCCCCAAGCTCGACGACCGCCGCCTGCACTAAGCCGTTTTGATCTGCAAGGAGATCAATGATCCTGCCCATATCCTCTTCTTTGGTCCGGACTTCTCTGCCGAGAACGCTCTCGAGCACTGGCCCCCGCTGCATCTTGAAAACATCATTGCCCGCCGTCTGCGCGTGGGCCCCTTCTTGCGCCACGGGCGGCGAGGTTGCTGGCTGGCCCAGCAGGATAATCGCAATGGCTGAAGTCACGCAGGCCTTAATTGAAGGTCTCATGCCGCTCCCCGTTGTGAACGCACATATGAAGTGCGACGGTCGCCTTGGAGTTCCCGGTTCCAGATTGTTATATGGGAACTAACCTTATCCGCTGCGCACTTGCTCCCACGAATACCGTTGCGCCAAGGATTGGCGCCAGCACAATAAGCCTAGACTTCATAGCGAGCATCCCGGTCGTTGTGCGGGCAGGTATCGCGCGCGGAACTCAGCAGCACATGGTCCACCGTTCCGCGAAGGCCATCCATCAGGGGAAACCCTCAACGCACAGCCAGGCGATCTTGAAGGTTGCTACTGCTTGCGGCGACGCGTGCGATGACTGTCGCGCTCCCTAAGGCGTGCCCACACCGGCCGAATGGACCGGGCCACTGTCGCCGAGTTGGATGGCACGTGCTACCCTATGCGTTCGGCAGGGAGCAGTTTGATGAGTTTGATCGCCCCCAACGGCTCGACCATCAAGACCGAGGAACAGATCAAAGACCCGGCACGACCAGTTCGCCGCGACTGCGCCGAGGGCGACAGTGTGATCTTCACGCAGCACTATGACCTCCGCCGGCAGTGGCTCGCCGGTTTAATGCGAGGCGGTGCTCAGCGCCTGTTCAGGTTCTTCCGAGCCCGTTAAGCCTGACTGTGCTCTATAGCTATTGAGGCAACGATCCATTGAAAGCCTTACTCCAGCGCTCGACGGCCACGTAGGCGTCCTCCTTAGGTCCGGCCAGTACGATGGTGGGTATCGCCCACAGGCTCGATTACTTTGCAGTTTTCAATCGCGGACGCAGTGTCTGGAAGCAATAGTCCCCAACGACTGCTGCTAGCGGCCAAAGTTGGAGCATCAGCACGCTCCATGCACCCCGACACGCAGCGACGAAGCTCTGCGTTCAGGTTCTGGTTGAATTATGAGCTTTTCCTCTTGCCTGTGACCTCGTCCCATTTGTCGCCCAGCTCCTTCTTGATCTCATCCACTTTCTTCCAGGCGTCGTCTTTCATCTCGACAAAAGTCGCACGGCCCTTGGCATACTCGGTGTCAGGCAGATCGAAGGTGGTCATGAACGGGCATCCGCCGGGACTCAATTGGGCGGCAGCATAACGCACCCGGGTCGTTCCAGGGGCCGCTCCAGGTCCCACGCGGGCAATCGTCGCGTCCTTATCCATGCGGCATTGACCGCCTTCGGGGATATGTTTCAGATCCACGGCTACGTATTTGCCGCCTTCATTGAGCAGGATCACGCTGGTCGTAGCGGGCATGAACGCGAGTTCTAGCCCTGGATCGCCCGTCTGTGCACTGAGAGACATGGTCAAAGCCAACCATGGCAACACAGCTATCGACGCGCCTTTCAACCACTTCATAACTGGCCTCCTTTGCCGTGACGCTGCTTTTCCGTGGTCTTGAGATCCATGAGCAACTCTTCCAATTCGGCCTCGCCATCATGTACGAACGGGAAACTCACCAATCACGTTTCCGACTTCATCCGAGATGACCGTCGCAAAGGGAAAATCAGTCGGTGTCGCAACCGCCTCGCCTTTGTAGGTCGTCATCACGTTCATTGAGAGACACCTTTTGAGTAGCGTGGACAAATAAAACTGTGGTGCGGTTGCGCACGGCTTCGCCAAGGTCCAACACCGAGCTGCCTTGCTCGGTCGCATCGCCAGATGGCGAGTAAGGATCGCGATCGGTTTTAAGAATGACGGAGCGTGGCATGCGGGTGGTACTGCCGCTTCATCGACGTGCCCAAGCAACGTATCGAACAGCAGAAAGGTTGCAGTGTTTTCTGAGCTTCAGGATTGCCGATCTTCACACAACACAAGTGCGCTGCAGCGCACACGAGAAGAAGCCGCTCGCATCGAGCGACTTCTCCATTTATCGGATGGTGATCCACGCACCGTCGCGATAGTAGCCGTGTCCACGCGCGCCCCCACCGGCCAGCGCAACGGCATGAGTTGATTGACAGTCTGGATGTGGAAACCAGGGCTCAGCAACGCAGCGGTTTACTCTGACCGGGCTGAATAGGATCTATCCCTTGTGCCGTCGGCGGATGTTCGGTCTTGGAGCCAGGAACCGGTCCTGCTGACGTGGTGTCGTTGCGCGAGCCGCCCTCTGTTGACTTGCCCAGTCGCGATCACGGTGACGTGGTCCGCTCGGCCGTGCCCAACCTCCGAAACAGCCACTTCGCCTTGATGCAGTTCTCCAGGTCCTGGTTCGGCATGCGGCTCTCGGCACACTCACGGCGCGCGAGTTCGAGCCGCTTCCAGTGATCTATGCCCGAGAACACGCCGATCAGGACGACGACAAATACCACGATCCATGCCCACACACGCATGTCGGTCTCCCGACTGGTCTGCCATTGATTGGGTCTCGCTCGCTGTGCTGTCGCTGCTTGTGCTGATTGCAGCGCGCATCGGGGGGCGGTTGTCACTCGGCAGTCGCGGCATCGGCGCGTTTCTCATGGCTCTGTTGTTCGCGGCTGGCTTTGCGGTTTGGTCTTACGCTCTCCATGACACCGTCACGCAAATGATTGCGATGGTCACTTCGGGCAGGCAGAGCTAGGGCGACGTTTCGGCCATAACGATGTACACCACGCCGCCCGCTGCGTTGAAGAGATCTCCGCGGTTGCAGGCGAGGGCGCTTGGAACTAGGACGCCCAGTCGCGGGTTTGGTTAATCTTCGGACCCGATGTCATAAGGACCATCCGCGCTGGCTACCGTCGAGCGAGTCGAGGTCGAGCGAGATCGTCGCTGGACTTCAAGGACGATCAGTATCCTAGCGGCAATGGCCGTCGATGTCGGCCTCGTTTGGCTGTTGTATGTCCGAGCAGACTATGATCCTCCAGTAGGCGCGGCGGAAATGTTCTGGGTACGCGTCCTCGCAGCATTTTCAGCCTACACAGTCCTGCAGCAGTGGACTCTTGCCAATCAAACCGGCAGAGGGGACGACTTGTCCGCTGCGCTCGACAAGTTCGTTGCAGCAAGCCCGATTGTAGTTGCGGCGGTCATCGAGGCCTATTGGTTGGGCGCTGCGGGCTCCGGCGCCCTGTCCTGGCGGCACCACGCCGTTGCAGCACTGTGGTCCGCCTTCGCCTTCACCGACTTCTTCGCCACCGATATCACCAACCAGCGCCTCCGCGCCCGCCAGTTCAACGTCGGCGACAGCATGGCCTAACGCGGATGGTGAACCTCACCCGTGCAGCCGGAAGTCCGGGGCAGGCCGTGGGTGGCGGTCGTGGCGACGGCGGCCCTAAGATAGACGAAAATTGACAATAGATGGCGCGAGGACGCAAAACTGGCGATCCGGCGATGCAGAGCATGTTACCGCGCTGCTCGGAAGGGTTAGTCCCCCATCCAGTGACGCGCTCTCAGGTTCAGCGTGTGGTCAAGGCCACCGAAATCGAGCGGTATCGAGTAACCGATGAACCAGCCGTGGACTGATTTGTAACCAAACTGGTCCCAGCACATGCGTCTACCATCGCAATCCTGGCGATCATCGGAACCACAGATGGGAGTAGCAGCGTTCCAAGCAGCTCGCCTCCGCACCTCGTCGCGGCTCGATCCCGCGAACATTGTCATTCTCATGAACGATCCTTCCCCTTTCGTGATCCGCCGACAGCTTGACCGCTGATCGTCGATTAGGGAAGTCAACTTCTTGCCACGGTGCCGATTTGCGCCAAGCACATCGTGCTACGCGCAGTTATCCACAGTGAAACAGCACCTTGAGGGGCTGCCGCTGATCAAAGAAGCGGCGTTGGCGGATGAAGCCCAACACGGTGTTCGTGAGCGCCGCCAATCCCCAGACCGGCGTTTTCGTGCCTATCTCCTCCGGAACGGGGATGCTCATGCTCGCATAATAGTCAATGCGCACGCGACTGCTTCGCAGCACTCGCCCGGCAACGCCTGGCATAGGCAGCTGCCCCCAGAGACGCCACACGCGCCAATCTCAGCAAGGACTATGGTGGATCGCGTCCAGCGCCGCTTCGATCTCCCGCCCTGACGCTGAGCGAGGAATTTGCTGCGCTTCCGCAACCCGCCCACCGCTCAGGTAGGCTAACCCGTCGTTGCTAGCCGCGACCTGGCGGAAGCTCCTCCCCCTCCCGGTCATAGGCGGGTGGGAGATAGATGCTGACCGTCTTTAGCGTGCCGCGGCCAGTATTGCGGATTTCATGCGTATCGCCCGCCTCGATCAGGACAAGCGTGCCGGGCTTGAGCGGCAGCTTGTGGCCGTTGATGACGGCAGCGCCGGTTCCTTCCGTCACATACAGCCACTGATCCGCACCCTTGTGACGATTGTCAGATCCGCCCTCGGTGTCGCCCGGGCCGAGGACCATCACGGCTCCTTGCGATTTCTTGTTGCCAACCGAGACGCGGAAACCCTTCGTGAATTTCAGTTGCGCGTGCTTCATGCTGCCCTCGTTGGGTTCGTCCTCCCCCACCTAACCCGCAGAAGTCTGGTTTAGTCCATCGTTGGCTTGAGGGTCCTTGCTATGCTGCGATGCAGCCTGACTTTTGCAGCGCTCGACGTTTGGTCCCCACCTCGTCTGTCGGAGCAATGATTGATGATCGAGCGGCTGCGCTATTGGTATGAGTCGGACAGCCGTCCCGCCCACCGCTTCCGCTACGGGCTGCTGGCGTTCGATATCGTGACTGTGGTCTTCGTCGTCGCCTCGTCGTTCACACGAGATGCATGGTGGGTCGAAGCGCTCGATGTCGTGTTCGGCCTTCTCATCTTGGCTGACTTCACCGCACGATTGCTGATCAGCCGGCACCGCCTGCGCGACCTTCTCCATCCGACCACATGGGCCGACCGTTCGCGATCCTCTCGTTTCTCGCTCCTCTTGCCGGAGAAGCCGGCGGATTCCTGCGGGTGCTGCGAACGCTTCGCCTCTTGCAGACCTACCAGTTGCTTTCGCGCCTGCGGGCCGACAGCCCGTGGTTTCGGCGCAACGAAGAGCTGGCATTGGCCGTTGTGCACCTCGTTGTGTTCCTGTTCGTCATGACCGGCCTTGTCTACGAGACCCAGCATTGGACAAACCCGCAGATCGGCAACTATGTCGATGCGCTCTATTTCACTGTGACGGCCCTTACAACGACCGGTTTTGGCGACATCACGCTGCAGGGCACTACCGGCCGCCTGATCTCTGTCGTCATCATGATCTTTGGCGTGACCCTGTTTCTGCGTCTGCTTCGCTCCCTGCTGCAGTCGCAAAAGGTCCGCTTTCCCTGCCCCGACTGCGGCTTGCAGCGTCACGAGGCCGACGCTGTCCATTGCAAGGCGTGCGGACGGGTGTTGAACATTCCTGATGAGGGCACTGCTCTCTGATCAAGGTGTGGCAGGCCCATGTGGCACCACGCCATTACGGCTTGAGGTCGACTGCTGCTATAGCGCCCTGGCTGTTGCCCCGATCATGCTCGTTACTCCACCGTTGCAACTATCGCTCGTCTTCCGCTTCGTTTTCGCATTTCTATTCAACCCACATCATGAAGTCTTCGGAGTTGCTGTCGTGCTTGGGTCGATAGTCTCGATCCTTGGGGCATGTACCATTGCCGTCGATACGCACCTCATCCTGAATGCGTTTTCCATTCCCGAGCCAATCGCGGGGTACCTCGGCCGGCAGCTTTGATGGGTGAGACCTCAGAACGGATGGCGTTCTTGACGCCGTTGCTGTTCGCGTCGGCGCATTTCCTCACCCGAGGCTTCGCGCGACGGCTGGTCCTGCCGCTCGGTTTTGAGACCAGCCGCGCTCTGGCCCTGCCTTTCCGGCCGTTGCCTCTGCTGCTGCTCTTGTTGCGATTGCATCGGATCCCTGCGGCGTGGCTCAATCCGTGTCAATTTCCGTGACCTCGCCTTCAGCAACCCGGAAGTTGGCCAGTGCGCGCCCTGTCAAGCCAACGCGCGCGCAGATCGTGCAGTGAAGATTGCCCAGCTGTTGCCAAACCAACTTCTCGGCCGTCTGCTTGTCGTCGGCGGCCACCGCGAAAAGCCGTTGCATCGGCTGGCGGACACCGATGATGGGGATGAGCGCCTCCACCACCCAACCGCGCGTTGCGGTCTCTGCTGGACGGCGCGAAAGGAGCGGCTTCAGCATGCGCGCTTATGCCATGCCGCGTTCCTGTGGTCCCTCAGGCGCCTTTGGCCTGTGGATGGCGAGTGGCACGAGCCGGAGATTATCTGGGTAGGTGCCCCGTCTGACTTGATACATTCGACTTCACTTGATGCCCGCCTCGTCGCGATCACTAGCCCGACCCGGTCGACCTTTTCCAGAAACGATGCAGAGCTTCGCGCTCCCTAACCCTGCGGGGATCAAGTTCGCTGAGAAGGAATAGGAAGCGAGCCGGCAGCGGTTTCTTGACCACCGCACCCGTCTTCTTCCTAAGCAGTTTGCCTAGGTGCTTCAACGTTTCCTTCGGAAGTTCCACAGCCCGCCCTCCACGATGGTGGATCTATTGCGTGAACCCGCTGATGCACACGCTCGTTCCCGTGTGCCTCCTACTTCTGCGTGCTACCGCGCCTTTCCGCCCAAACTGTCATCCGATCAGTGCCGCCGGTGCCTTGAGGGCGTGATTTCGTTATGCGTTCGACCTATCCGCGCGTGGTCCGTAGGCCGCTCGTTCCGCCGGATTTATCCACGGCCAACTTCTGGCGCGACGCAACCACCACGAAGGCGCGGCCGTTGTCTTGTCATTGGTGGTTGCGTTTGTTGCGTTCCGATGTGGCGTTCCGTGCGTTGAGCGGATTAGCCGCCGCTGAGCGGTGGTATCGCGTACGGCGGCTAGTCCTCGCGCGTTGCAGCGGTAGTAGCGAGAACAGCCATGTACCAAGCCTATGACCGCCACAAGTGGGAGCGGATACCCGCAAAGAGTTGGAACGACGGGCGAAGCAGCCACCCTGCTACGGCGCGTGCTCGTTATCAGCACCGATCAGGTGTTGAAACAGGGACATGGGTGCGAGCGTGGCCTCGCGGGCCCAAGAAAATAGATCGTTGCCGCCCGTTTGTGCCCCAGATGCGAAGTCGGGATCTTCCTGGCTGTCCAATGCCTTTCTGAGCCGTTGTGCCCCGGAGGCAGGGTCGTCGAGGAGGGTGGCGAAGCCGATGGTGATCAATGCAATGCCTTCGGTGTCTTGGTCGAGATTGGAGCGCTGGGCTGTGGCGTCGAACATGCCGAGGCAGTACCCCAAAACCCAAACATCCTTGAGGGCATCGCGAGCGTCCGTAGATGCGAGCGACAGCTGCGTTTGAATCGCAACTGCAACAGGGTCGGATAGATCAGTTAGGCGTTTGATATCTGGCATTGGAAATCTCCAACCCCGCTAGCTGCTGCGGGATAGCGCGGCGCGGTAAGGCTTGTTGGTCGATGGGCCATTTCCGCTCACGTTCCGCAGCGATGGTCTCGCGGAACGCACATGCCGCGCAATCATCTGCTACCACACAACTATTTCGTTTCGTTCGCTTTTCAGCCCTCTTGTTGACTGGACATGCAGCCGAGGCGGGCTCATAGTTGCCAGTAACAAACAAAGAAAATCCGTTGTTTCCAAGCAAGCCGTCAAAGGGAGGACTACGTCATGTCGCGACTCAGTCGCCGCCGTGTGCTGTCACTTGCGGGTGGAGGTGCGCTCGCCGCGAAGACCGGTGGCATAGCCGCCATTCTGGCCACCGGCCGTGCGCCAGCCTACGCCCAGACCACAACGGTGCACTGGCTGCGCTGGAACGACTACGTACCCGCCGCCGACCAGACGCTGCGGGACATGCTGCCCGAGGCAGAGAAGGCGCTCGGCTTCAAGATCAACCTGGAGCGGGTGAACCTGAACGACCTGCAGCCGCGCATCACAACCGGCATCCAGGGCGGCACCGGCGCCGACATCGTCATGCTCTTCAACAACCATCCGCACCTTTATGCGGCAAGCGTCGCCGATCTGAGCGACGTGGCCGAGGAGATCGGCAAGGCGCAGGGCGGGTACTATCCGAGTGCCAAGTCCAACTGTCACGGCGGCGGCCGCTGGCTCGGCATGCCGCTCGGCATCGTCGGCGTCATGATCGCCTATCGCAAATCCTGGTTCGACGAGATCGGCGTGAAAACGTTCCCAGAGAACTGGGACCAGTACCGCGAGGCCGGCAAGAAATTGAAAGCGAAGGGCCGACCGATCGGCCAGTCACTCGGCCAGTCCGTGGGCGATCCGGTGATCTTCACCTATCCTTTCCTGTGGTCGTTCGGCGGCAAGGAGGTGGAGGAGGACGGCAAGACCGTTGCCATCAACAGCAAGCAGACCGTCGAGGCGATCAAATACATGGCGGCGTTCTGGAAGGAGGCGCATGACGAAGGTGGTCTTGCCTGGGACGACTCGAACAACAATCGCGCCTTCCTGTCGGGCACCATCTCAGCCAGCCTGAATGGTGCCTCCATCTACATCGAAGCGTTGCGCAAGCCGGATCAGTACAAGACCGAGGCGGGCACGCCGATGAAGGACGACATCCTGCACGCGCCGCATCCGAGGGGACCGGTCGGGCACTTCGCGATGCACGTGCAGCAGAACCACGTTGTGCCGACGTACTCGAAGAACCAAAAGGCGGCCAAGGAGCTGCTCAAGTGGTTCCACACCGCGGCCAACTACGACAAATGGTTCCGCGCCGGCAAAGGCTTCTATTCAGGCATCACCACGGAGTGGGAAAACAACTCCATGTGGCAGGAGGACCCCGTGATGGCGCCTTACCGGGTGGCCGGCAGGCTGGGCCAGGTGCCGGGGTATCCGGGACCCAGCGGTCCCAAGCCCGCCGAAGCGCTTTCCAAGTATGTGATCGTCAACATGTTCGGGCGTGCCTGCCAGGGCAAGATGACGGCTGAGGAAGCCGCCGCTACAGCCGAAAAGGAGCTCAAGCAGATCTACGGCTGAGGCCGGAGGCTGCTCGCCATCGAGCCGCGCTCTCAGGAGCGCGGCTGTTGCGAGCGCGAGGCGGAACTAGGCCTCGTGGCAGCGCCATGCTGCCATGCCGGTGTGCATGACGGCCGGCGCGTGTCTTTGCTAAGGTGCAGCAAGGGCCGCGGAGCGCCGGCCGATGCACGGGAGGAATTCAATGAAGGGTGTAGTGTTTCTCGGTGACCGCAAGCTGGAGCTCCGGGAGTTTCCCGACCCCACACCCGGACCACGCGACGTCGTGCTCGAGATCAAGGCGTCGGGCATGTGCGGCAGCGATCTTCACAATTACCGCGGCCCGCCGCCATCGGGTGAAGCAGCCGGCGGGGTCAAGCGCGAGGCCGGCATGATTGCCGGCCATGAGCCCTGCGGCGTTGTCGTCGCCGTCGGCTCGGGCGTCTCCGAGAAAGAGGCGCGGATCGGTCAGCGGGTGATGGACCATCACTACGACGGCTGCGGCAACTGCAAGCACTGCCGGGGCGGCTGGACGCAGATGTGCCTGGAAGGCACGGTCGTGTACGGCTCCGGCGGCCACGGCGCTCATGCTCGCTATATGAAAGTTCCGGTCTCAACACTGGTCCCCCTCCCCGATACACTCTCCTTTGAAACCGGCGCGGCCATCGCCTGCGGCACGGGCACGGCCTACGGTGCGTTGAAGCGGCTCAATCTGCAGGGCGGCGAGACCATCGCCATCTTCGGACAAGGCCCGGTGGGCTTGTCCGCGACCCAGCTCGCTGCGGCCATGGGCGCACGTGTGATAGCACTCGATACCTCATCTGAGCGCGCAAACCGTGCCAGGGAGTTCGGCGCCCACGAGGTGATCTCCGGCAAGTCGAACGACACGGTCGCCGCCATCCGCGACCTCACCCACGGCGAGGGCGCACATAAGACGCTCGATGCGTCCTCGGCGCCCGAGGCGCGTGCCGCTTGCGTGCGTGCGGTGCGTTCGTGGGGCACCGCCTGCTTCGTCGGCGAGCGGGGCCAGGTCACTTTGGACGTCAGCCCCGACATCCTGCGGCGTCAGGTGACGATCGTCGGCTCGTGGACCTTCTCCAAGCAGGGACAGGCCGAGTGCGCCGAGTTCGTTGCCGACCACAACGTCGACGTCGACAAGCTCTTCACGCATCGCTGGAAGCTGGAGCAGGCAGAGCAGGCCTACAAGCTCTTCGACCAGCAGACGTCGGGCAAAGGCGTGATCCTGCCGTCCTGATCGGCCAGGCGATCGAACGCCCGCACGACCACGATCGCCGCACACGCGGTCGTGGTCTCCCAACCTTCCATCTGTGACGAAAGGCATGACGATGCAGGATCGCATTTCGTCCGCACCGTCCCTGGGCCTGATCTTCGTCGCTCTGACGCCCTTCAGCCTCGGCTATTTCTTCTCCTACCTCTACCGCGCCGTGAACGCGGTCATCGCGCCCGACCTGGTGCGCGACATCGGCCTGAGCGCAGCCGAGCTGGGGTTGCTGACGGCTGCCTACCTGCTGGCCTTCGCGCTATTCCAGCTCCCGCTCGGCATCCTGCTCGACCGCTACGGACCGCGGCGTGTTCAAGCCGCACTCGTGGCTCTGGGCGCCCTCGGCGCGGCAATCTTTTCCGCCGCCGACAGCCTCATCATGCTCACCACCGCGCGCGCCATCATCGGCGTGGCCTTCGCCGGCGGCCTGATGAGCGGATTCAAGGCGGTCGTCATCTGGGTGCCGGAGCCGCGTCGCGCACTTGCCAATGCCTGCGTGATGTCGATCGGCGCCATCGGCCTGCTCGTCGCCACAACGCCCATCGAGGTGGCCGTGCAGGCCTTCGGCTGGCGCATGGTCTTCCTCGGACTGTCGACGATCACGCTCGCCGTTGCCGCGCTGATCTTTGTCGTCGTTCCGGAGCGCGAAACGGCACGCACGGCCGTGAGCCTGCGAGAGCAGATGCGCGAGGTCGGCATGATCTACAGCGACCGCGTGTTCCTCGCGCTTGCACCGGTCCTCTCGATCAGCGCCGGCGCGCACCTCGGCCTGCAGACGCTCTGGGTGGGACCATGGCTGCGCGATATTGCCGGGCTCGACCGGCTTGGTGTCGCCAACAGCCTGTTCGTGATGGCGGTGGCGTTTCTCGGCGGCGTGTTGGGCAGCGGCCTTATCGCGGACTGGTGCGTGCGCCGTGGGATCAGCCTCATTACGGTGACAATGGGCTTCATGCTGGCGTTTTTGGCATCCCAGGTTGTTATCATCCTGGAGCCGAGCTCGCTGTATCTCGTGGCATGGGCCGTCTTCGGCATGACGGGCCAAGCTGCCGTGCTCGCCTACCCCTGGCTTTCCTCGTATTTCGGCAGCCGCCTTTCCGGGCGCTCCAACACCGCCGTCAACCTGCTAATGTTTCTAGCCGCCTTCATCATCCAGTACGCGGTCGGTGCGATCATCGACCTTTTTCCGGTGTCGCCCGACGGCCGCTACGATCCACGAGCCTATCGCGTCGCGTTCGGCGCGCTGCTTGCCGTGCAGCTCGTCGCCCTGGCATGGTATGTCGCCAATCGGCGCCTGCTCCGCGCCGCCGAACAATCCCCCGGGCAAGCGCTGTAGGCGGCGCATTATCCCGCCCGATCCTTATAGGAGTCGGCCGCGATCCAAGCTGCGAATGCCGAACCGATGGTTGGGCCCGTAACGAGCGCGTCGCGCCATCCGGCATCCTCAGTACGCACAATCAGCATCCAGCCCCGCCCGAACGCGTCCTCGTTAAGCAATTTCGGGCGGCGCTCCAGCTCCTCATTGGCGGCCACGACCACGCCCGCAAACGCCGCCCGCGCCGCCCCAACCCACTTGCCGCATTCGATGGTCGCGAACGACCTCTGCGCTTCGAAGTCCCGGCCGATGCGCTTGGGCGTGAACACCAGCACCTCGCCCGCCAGGTCGATGGCGAGCGGCGTGAAGCCGGCGCGAATGGTTCCATCCGAAAGCGGCTCGTACCAGATCTGGTTCTCTAGATCGTAGTACAGGTGCTCGGGAAACTCGTTGCCTTGCACGAGCGCCATCGGCGGCCTCAATAGGTCAGAACGCGGCACTCGTCCGACATGATGTGCTCGAGCATGGCCGCGGCGCCCATCAATCCTTTGCACTCGGGAATCAGGTCCTGCTCTGTCATGTCGAACAGATCGAGGTTGGCGGGACAGGCCCAGAATCGTGCGCCGCCGGTGTGCGCATCCTTGATCCAGTCGTAAACGGTCTTGTCGTGACCCTGCTTGATGCGAATGGCCTCGGCCACACCCTTGCGCATCAGCTTGCCGGCGGTCGCCGCGCAGATGACATCGACCTCGATGTCCATCGTGGCCGCGACGGCTGCATGATAGAACGGCGCTCCCAGTTCCTCCGGGTTGCGCGGATCAGTGTTGACGAGAACGATCAGCAGCCTGCGCGCCATGCCGTATACTCCTTCGCGCAAGTACCCATCAAAAACTCTTCGGTGCCTATGTCCTCCTGCAGCAGAGAATTCGGCCGCTGCCATCTCTTCAGCGCTCGGCTGATCCATCACAGGTGTCCGATCCAGGGCTTGCATCAGCCCATCTCGAAGGGCTACGGCAACGTCGGCAACCGGCGGCGCCTGCCCTATAGCGGCCGCAAGGCACGTGACACGCTCTCGCAGCACCGCTTCCGGGAGGCGCAGTGCGCGCGCCATCTCTGGCATGTCGTCCGCAATCAGGACCGTCCCCTGCAGCACGGCGCTGCGTCGCTCGATATAGCCGCTCGAGCCCGACACCTTGCGCCCACCCATCTCGATGTCGTTGGGCGGGCAGAAGCGAGCCGGTGCGGCGAAGCGCGACAACCCTGACGCCACACCTTCGCAAATGCGACGTGTGGCAGCCTCGAGGTCAGATGCAACGGCACTGCGGCCGATCACAACGTCCCACGCCAGCATGCGCGGGCTCATGAATACGGCGCCGCCGCCGGTCACCCGGCGCGCCATCTCGATGTCCACGCGCCGGCAGTAGGCGGTGTCGGCGGCGTGCTCCATGTCCTGGCTGCGGCCCAGCAGCACCGACGCCGGATAGCGGTGGAAGCGCAACGTATCGGCGATACGTCCGGCCGCGTGCAACTGCGCCAGCGCCGCCGTCATCGCCACATTCCAGCGCGCCGGCCGAAGCCCGGTGTCGACGATGCGCATGGGCGGCGGTGTCATGCGTTCGCTGCCGGCTCGATCTTGATGCGACGGCCCTTGGTATCGAAGAAGTGCCCGTCGTTCAGCACCATGCGGTCCTCCGTGACCTTGGCCTCCAGCTCAGCGAGGCGCAGCCGCGCCGTTGCATTGTCGATCGGGCCGCCGGCCGGCGACTTGGTCGGGAAGAACGCGGCGCCGTCCCAGCTTTGGCCCGAGCCGGCGAACATCATGGTCACGTCGTCCCAGTCCACCTCATCGCCGATCACGTGCATGTAGGTCGAGCAGAGCGGCGCCACGCTACGCTCGCCAATGCGCGTCAGGATCACCAGCACCGTGAACTCGCCGTGCGCGCCGTGCATCGAGCGCAGCCACGCGTCGAACTCAGTGCCGGCGCCGTTCGCGCTAGCGCTCGACAAGGGGCATCTCCGTGATCTCCTGCTCGAACAGGGACCAGAACGATCGCTCGTACCTCCCGGCATACCATGCTTCGAAGTCGGCCAGCGCCTGGGCAATTTTGCTGGCCGGCGAATCGGCCTCCGACGGATCGAGGCCCGCGTGCGCCGCGCGGATGACTGGCGCAAACCGTAAGAGCGTCTCCGCGCGTGTCTCGCTATCGCTTTCCCAACCGAGCTGACTGCGCATTACGGCGAGGCCGTTGGCGACGGCAGAGTCCTCGGTGTCGGCGCACGCTGCCGCATCCGTCACGGCCCGCATGAGGTTGAGCCGGCGATAGGCGAAGGCGCGCTCGCGCTCGAGGCGGGCGAACTCTTGTGCCATGCGCCGGCTGAACTGGCTTTCGGCGTCCTTCGCGGCCGCAGCGGCGGCCTCGAGCTCAGCCAGCAGGCTTCGGGCAGCAGGCATCATTAGCTTGCCTCGCGAGGATTTGGCGGAGGAGGATGGGAGTCGAACCCACCTGAGACCGTCTGACGGCCCCACCCGGATTTGAAGTCCGGTAGCACCACCGGGCACTGGACTCCTCCAAACTGGTCATTTCCCATTATGCATTAATGGGTTAGCACATAACCCTATTGAAATGTACCATAGGCACAGCCACAGCCATAGGTAGCATGTAGCCCGGGGATCACGGATTTCGGTCAATCCAATAGGCCAACTGTTCCAATAGGTGGAACAGTGTTTCACCTATTGCCATCACCTATATGGGAGCAAAAAGAAAACGCCAGCCTGGAGGGGAGCCAAGCTGGCGTGGTCGGGACATGGAAACACTACTCACAGGTCGGGGAGGGAAGGGCCGAGTGAGTAGTGGCCTAATAACTCACGAGGGCGATGGTCGTTTCACTCATACCAAACTATTTCCACAAATGCGTTTGGAAGCCGCTAGGCTATGCTCACGAGCGTTATTCGGGGCACAGCGCATAACAATGGCGGAGATACGGAGACTTGCAGAAGGTGGCACTTACGATCCCGAAACTCTTGACCTATTAAGCGGCATTCTTGCGCAGGTTTGGATCGAAGTTGGTCATGCCTTCAAGACGCTGGCATTGGTTGAGGATGCTCGTGACTCGATAGCCAAGACATTGCTCTATCATGCAGGACTTGGCCTTCGTGATCCCGATGTACTGAAGGCTTTAGTGATGCAGGCGTTGAAACATCACTATCCCAAGCGTGTGGTCTGAGCCATCAGTTGAGCCACTCGGTCTCTCAACAGCCAAGCACCAAGAAGAGATGGGAGCGTGGCGCTGACTTCTTGCAGACGGGTTAGCTGCTCACAGGTTGGCGATGCCAATGCCAATGAGTGTAACAGCGGCAAGAAATAGCAAGCACATACCGGAGCTAAAGTAGAAATCGTAGCCTTGGATGCGAGGAGATACGACGCCCAAGACAGGACGTCCCCAATACCCAAGCAACCCCGCAAGAGCTAGCGTCAGAATACCAGCAGGTAGCAATAAAGCCTCCCAAGCAACAAAAAAGGCCCCACGGAGGTGGAGCCGATGTTTACATTTAGCACAAAGGGGGTGACGGCAGGGGTTTATGTTTGTGCTGGCGCCGTGGATCTAGCCAACCGATGGTTTGCGCAGTTGCGGCATATTCCATAGATGAGATCACAACCCACTGATTTATTTAACCATTTCAGCCGTCTTGAAGTCCGACCGCTCCGCCGGGAACGGGCCTCCTCCGTTTGCCTGCTGGGTCGCCTTCGGCGCGAAGAACTCGACGCGCGCCGGATTGATGCGCCGCATATCCTGGCGGCGGATTGTGAATCCGTGCCGGTCGAAAAACTCTAGGATCTGAATAGCTACCTTGCGGCCGTTGTCGAGCTGGTCGCGGAAGTCAGCCGCCGTGAACCGGCCGTCGGTCGCATGCGCCGCCACGTCGATGGCGATCTCTGCCATCCGCTCCACCACCGGCCGCAGGAAGAAATGATCGTGCGCGATCTCCTCCACGTCGCCGCGCCGCGCCGCCATACGCATCAGCCGGCGCACGAAATCTTCGTCTATGACCATGACCTTGGCGATGTCGCGCACGCGCGGCGGCCGATAGGGCTGGCCAGCGAGGCGCGGCCGGATCAAGCCCCAGATCCTCTCCTCCTCGGCGGAGAATCGCACCTGATGGTCCGGGCGGCGCACCCATGTGCGATCGAGCGCGACCTCGCCCGCCTCGCCGAGCTTGCGCAATGTCGCCAGAAAAATCGGCGCAGGCAGGATGGGCTTCTCACCCTTGCGCAGAAGCTCGAGGCCGATACCCGGCAGGTCCGCCCGTTCGGCATGGAACGCATCGAGTGTGTGGCCGATGCGCTCGCGCAGCCGTTTCCAAGTCTGCGGCAGCATGGCCACGCGAGCGTTGCCCGCCGCCAGGATGATGAGAGCAAGATCGGCCTGCAGGCGTGCAGCCAACACTGGGCCGATGGCCCGGTCGCGGCAGAACACATCGAAATCGATCCATCCGTTCGGCCCGGCAAGCACACTCTGCAGCGCCTTGGCGGGGTCGCGCTCGGCCAGCGCTTCGATCTCGGCGCGCCGCTCCGGTGTGCGTCGCCGGCGTTCGGGCGCGCGCAGATCGATGAGCGCACCGCCACCGACGGTGCGGCTGGACGACGTATCTCGAATGACGAAGCGGTCGCCGGACGCCGCCGCTAGCGGTTGCTCCAGCACGAGCTGCACGTACTCTGTCTCGCCCGGGTTGATCGGCACATCGCGCAACACGACAACACGACCGGCAACCTCAGCCGCTGCGTGATGCACCCTGACCGGAAACCACTGGCCGATGGGTCGTGGCTCGGAGGCCAATACGCGCAGGCTAGCGTCGATGCGCGCAGCCGGCGCATGCAAGACCGGATCCAGTACGACATCGCCGCGGCGCACGGCCTCCTTGCCGATCTGCGCCCCGCTGAGCACGAGCGCGCATCTCTGTCCGGCTACGCCCGCCTGCACGGGACGGTTCTGTGCGTTGATGGAGCGCACGCGCGCTTCCAGTCCCGACGGGCTGACCAGCACCCGGTCCTCGACCTGCACCGTGCCCGATAGCACTGTGCCGGTTACGGCCGTGCCAAGGCCGGCAAGGGTGAATACGCGGTCGACGGCGAGGCGAAAGCGCCCGTCCGTGGGGCGGGAGGCCGTCTCGCGTAACGCCGCGTCGAGGCGATCCGCAAGTGTGGGAATGCCCGCGCCCGTGACCGCCGAGACCGGAATGATCTCGACGCCCTCAAGGCCGGTTCCGGCCAGCACTGCTTCGATCTCGCTCGTGACTGCCGCGAGCCGATCGCCGTCCACCAGATCGCATTTATTGAGGGCGACAACGCCATGTTTGAGCCCGAGCAGATCCATGATGGCGAGATGCTCACGCGTCTGCGGCATGACACCGTCGTCGGCGGCGATCACCAGGATCACGAAATCGATGCCCGTGGCGCCCGCCAGCATGTTGTGCACGAGGCCTTCGTGACCCGGGACGTCGACGAAGCCGATGATCTCGCCGCCCGGACGCTGCCAATAAGCAAAGCCCAGGTCGATGGAGATGCCGCGCGCCTTCTCCTCCTTGAGGCGATCGGTGTCGACGCCGGTCAGCGCCTTCATCAGCGCGGTTTTGCCGTGATCGATATGTCCGGCCGTACCGACAATCATGGCACCGCCTCAGCCACTTCCAGAGGCAACGCCGCTCGGTGTTCTGCATCGCGGCGCTGCTCCGCCGTACAGCCATCGCGAACGCCGCAATAGAACCTGTCGGCGAACTGGCTGCGCGCCGCCCGCGCGCGTATCAGCCATGCGAGCGCGGCAACCGGATCGCGCGCGACCCCTGCGCCTAGATGGTGCGCTGCGCCGAGCATGGCCTGGCCGTCGGCGTCGCCGAGTTGCGCCGCCTTGCTCCACCACTCGGCCGCAGCAGCAGTGTCGCGCTCCACACCCAGCGCGCTGTTATAGAGCAAGCCAAGGCGCGTCATGGATGCAGCCACGCCCTGCTCGGCGGCCTTCAGCGCCCATTCCCTCGCAGCTTTGTAGTCGGGCTTGCGATGGTCGCCGTCCGTCAGGATCCAGGACAGCATGTCTTGCGCATGGGGCTCGCCCTGCCCCGCGGCCCGTGCGTACCACTCCTCCGCGATTGCGCGATCAGGCCTCCCATCTTCGCCGTTGAAGTAGAAGTCGCCGAGCAGACGCTGCCCGAGGAAATCATCGGCCTTGGCGGCGAGGCTCAGCCACTGATGCGCGAGATCGGGATTGCGTTCCACACCCCATCCGCTCATGAAGCAGCGGCCGATCTCGGCCTGTGCGCGGGGATTCCCCGCATGGGCATATCCGACCCAGATCGCCAGCCCAACAGCGTAGTCGTTGCGCGCAGCGGCAGCCGAAGCCTCTGCCATGCGCTCGGCCGTTTTGGTCTCGTCGCCAATGGGAGCAGGTGTGGCAGAGCTACGCCGGAGCATGCGGCGTCTCCTGAGCCTTCCAGCTTTTGGGCAGATGCGCGAGCTGTGCGGCGAAACCGGCCTCATCGTCGAGGCACCGCAAGTCGAGGATGAGCGCGCCGTCCTTGATGTGCCCGATGACCGGCACGGCCAAGCTGCGCAGCGCCGCCGCCAGCGTCTCGAGCCGAGTGCCAGCTCCTTTGCGCTCTACAGGTTTGATGGCGATGCCGGCACTGGGCAGCGTTTCAAGCGGCAGTGCGCCAGAGCCGATCTGGCTCGCGCATTCGATGACCGCCACGGCATAGTTCGCGCCGGCGGCCTCGCTGACGGCATCACACAAGCGCATGGCCACCGCCGCGATGTCGCTACGCGACCGCACGAAGTAGCGCAGCGTCGGCAGCATCTCGGGCAAACGGTCCGGATCACGATAGAGCTTGAGCGCGGCCTCCAGCGCTGCCAACCGGATCTTGTCGAGACGCAGAGCGCGCTTCATCGGGTTCCTGGCGACCCGCGCGACCAGTTCCTTTTTTCCCGCGATGATGCCGGCCTGCGGGCCGCCCAGCAGCTTGTCGCCTGAGAACGTGACGAGGTCGGCGCCCTCGGCCAATGCATCCTTGACCGTCGGCTCTGATTTGAGGCCATAGCGGGCCAGGTCCACGAGAGCACCCGAGCCCAAATCATGCACGAACGGCACCCGGCGTGCGTGCGCCAGGGCGGCCAACTCGAGCGCAGGGACTGACTTGGTGAACCCCTGAATGAGGAAGTTGGAGGTGTGCGCCTTGAGGATCAGCCCGATGCTGTCGCCGATGGCCTGCTCGTAATCCTTGAGATGCGTGCGATTGGTGGTGCCGACCTCGACCAGACGCGCGCCCGCGCGCGCCATAATATCGGGCAGCCGGAACGAGCCGCCGATCTCGATCAGCTCCCCACGCGAGACGATTGCATCCTTGTTCAGTCCGAAGGTGTTGAGCACCAGAAGGACGGCGGCGGCGTTGTTGTTGACGATGGCCGCATCCTCGGCGCCGGTCAGCTCACGTATCAGCCCGCGCACATGGTCGTCGCGTTCGCCGCGCGCGGCCCCGCCGACGTCATACTCCAGCGCCACGGCTGACCGCATGGCGTCGACCGCCGCCGCGATCGCGCTCTCGGGCAGCACGGCACGCCCCAGGTTGGTGTGTAGTACCGTTCCGGTCAGATTGAACACACGCCGCAAGCTCGGCGCGCCCTCGTGCTCCAGAAGCTGCAGCGATCTCACAGCGATCGACGCTGCATCGGCTGCGGGCGCACCACCTTCGCGCACGGCAATGCGAACGACGGCGAGGGTCTTGCGGATCGCGTTGACCGTTGCCTCATGGCCGAACCGCGCCGTCGCGAGCGCACCCGTTGGCGCGCGCAGCACCTGATCCACCGAAGGAAGCCTCGACTGGCTGATGGGGCGCGTATCGTTCATCGGTCCGCGCTCAATAGCCCAGCAAAAACGGGTTCTGGCCGCCGCGCTTCCAACCCTCCTCGGCAAGCAGCATGTCGAGGCCGAGGCTTGCCACATCGTCTGCCAGCGGCTCGAGGGCGGCGTTGTTGACCTGGTAGAGAATTTTTACGTAGCTGCCGCACTTTTCACACGTCTCGCCCTTTATGGTGTCCGGCTTGCCCTCGATCACGCGGTAGCTGATGCCTTCAGGCGAGCTGCACAGCACGCATTTCACGCGTATTACGTTCCACATCGTGGCGCACAGCGGGCACGTGCAGAAGCGTGTGTTGTGCGCCTTTGGCCAGCCGACAACGGAGCTGGTCATTGGCCGGCTGCCACAGGCGGGGCACACACCATCGGCGATAGGCTTCAAATCGTCCGCAACCAGCGTCGCCGCCAGCCGCGCGAAATGGACCTGCAGACCCGCGGCGATCAGCGTACGTTGGGCAAGATCGTCCGCCGGCGCTGCATCCTCGAGCGTGGCCGACATCACTCTGCGCCGCTCCTCGGGCGGGAAGCCGCGCACAGCCTCGATGGCGGCCGCCGTCTGCGCTGGAACCTGAGCGACCGCCAACCGCTCGAGCAGCCGCAGGACGGTCAACTCGACCACCTCGTCGACCTCGATCAGCGTGCGCGCAAGCGGCGGCATGGCGTGCTCAAGCGCTTGGCCGATGCGCTCGCGCGGTGGCAGAGCCGGCTGCGGCAGTCCGTCGAGAATATCGTGCTGGGCGCGGGTCAGCGTCGCCAGGAACGTGAGGTAGGGCGCCAACTCATGGCCGGGGGCAAGCGACGCCAGACGCTTCGAGCGATCGAGAAACAGCGAGGAGGGATTGGGCAGGACGGCGAAAGGCGGCTTTGCGGCCTCCCCGATAATGCCCGGCATAGGGCCTTTGATCGCAGACATGGGCACCTCGAACCGAGGATCAAACAACCGCAATGGTCGCCACGCCGGCTGCACGTGGCAATTCCCATTCGGCGAGGCTTGCGATCACAAGCACTTTGGAAAGTCCAGAATACCGCGTGAAATTTGGATCGGGGAAACGCACGCCTCGATCCTCACGCGGATCTGCACTACTCCGCGGCCGTCACCTTGGGCCGCTCGATCTCGCCTTTCTCGACTTCCTTGCGCAACCACTTGCGGTGGTGCCGCCAGCCCCAGCCGCCGGTGACGAAACCTCGCGTCATGGCACTGATGGTGCCACGCACCCAGATCGCCGCATAGACGTGGATGATCCAGATGGTAATCGCCAGCACCGCTGCGCCGGCATGTAGCAGGGCGGCCAGCCTGAGCTGGTCGATGGTCGCCTTGAAACCAAACAGGCTCTCGAAGTAGGCAAGCCCCGGCTCCCACAAACCAACGCCGGTAATGAACAGCGTCGCCACCAGCACGGCCTGCGACCAGAACACGAACTTCTGGCCTGCGTTGTACTTGCCGACCTCCGGCAGGTAATGATCGTTGGCCGTCAGCACATGGCGGATGCGGGCAAGCCACACGAAGTCCGTGAACTCGGGCAAGTTCTGCCAGAAGAAGCGGATGAACAGGCCGAGGAAGCCGACCACCAGCACCACGCCGATCCAGGGATGGAGCCAGCGCACGGTTGCACCGCCTCCGAACAACCCACTGAGCCAATAGAGGCTCGGATGAAACAGGGACAGCCCGCTCAACAGCAGCAGCACGAAGCTGACTGCCACGATCCAATGGTTGATGCGGGCGCTGCCGGAATAGCGAGGCACACGGAGGTGCGCCTCGCCCTTGTCTTGGTTGCTCACGTTTTGCCTCCCGCGAGCTTGTCCGCGTTCTCCTCGTCCTCCTCGGAAACGCGGTTCGGGCCTTGCAGAATGTGATGGAGCACGCCCGCAACCGCGGTCAGCCCGATCACGGCCATACCGGCATACTTGCTGACACCCTTCCACACCTCGACGATCGGGCTGATCCTCGGGTTGTCGGGGAGACCGGCATAGATGTGCGGCTGGTCGTTGTGATGCAGCACGTACATGACATGCGTGCCGCTCACGCCTGGCGGGTTATAGAGCCCCGCCTTGTCGAAGCCGCGGGCCTTGAGGTCTTGGATGCGCCCATCGGCCCACTTCTTCATCTCGTCCTTGGTGCCGAATACGATCGCCTGGGTCGGGCAGGCCTTCTGGCATGCCGGGCCCTGACCGACCGCGACACGGTCCGAGCAGAGCGTGCACTTGTAGGCCTTGTGATCGACCTGGGATATGCGCGGGATGTTGAACGGACACCCCTTCACGCAGTAGCCGCAGCCGATGCAGTTCGCCTTCACGAAGTCGACGATTCCGTTGGAGTACTGCACGATTGCACCCGGCGACGGACAGGCCTTGAGGCAGCCCGGATCCTCGCAGTGCATGCAGCCGTCCTTGCGGATCAGCCACTCGAGATTCCCCGACGCGGGGTTCTCCCACTCGGTGTAACGCATCAGCGTCCACGTGTTGGGAGTGAGGTCGTGGGGATTGTCGTAGAGCCCCACGTTCACACCGACGTCCTCGCGCAGATCGTTCCACTCAAGGCATGCCGTCTGGCATGCCTTGCAGCCGATGCACTTGGATACGTCGATCAGCTTGGCGACCTCGGTCTGCCGCTGTGCGGGCGGCACCACGGTCGAGGCAGACCGGCGGATCAAGTCCTTTTCCCCGAACTTCGCCGGCGTTGCCTGGGTGGTGGGATTGGGAATTGGAGGAAACATGTCTGTGCCTCCCTATGCCACCGGCCCGACGATGGGCTCGATATCGACCAGGAATGCCTTGTACTCCGGCGTCTGCGCGTTGGCGTCGCCGACCGGCGGCGTCAACGAGTTGATCGGGGATGCCTTCTTGGCAACACCGATGAAACCGAAGTTGAGGGGCATGCCGATCGAGTGCACTTTCTTGCCATCGATCATCAGAGGCTTCAGCCGTTTGGTGACGACAGCTTTGCCTTTGACCGACCCGCGGTGGGACCAGACCTTGACCCAGCCACCGGGCTTGATGCCTTTCTCCTTCGCCAATTCCTCCGATATCTCGACGAAGAATTCAGGCTGCACCACCGCATTCATGTGCACGCCTTTGGTCCAGTAGTGGAAGTGCTCGACGAGGCGATAGGTGGTGGCCACGATCGGGAAATCCTTGGCGTCACCGAAGACCTCCATATCGCCCTTGAACACTCGCGCCGCCGGGTTGCCCTTGACCTTGGGGAACAAAGGATTTGCCACCGGCGATTCGAATGGCTCGTAGTGCACGGGGAACGGGCCGTCGGCCATCAGACCTCGAACCCATAGGCGCGATACGCCTTCCGGGTTCATGATGAAGGGCCCTGTCGCCCGCTCGGGAGGGATGGTCGCCACGTAGTCCGGCACGTCCGGACCCGTCCAGCGCTCACCATTCCAGAACATGTACTTCTTGGCTTCGCTCCAAGGTTTGCCTTGTGGGTCAGCCGAAGCACGATTGTACTGGATGCGGCGATTGGCCGGCCACGAGAAGCCCCAGTTGCCATAGACGCCGAGACCCGAAGGATCGCTGTTGTCGCGGCGCTGCGCCAGATTTCCGGCTGGACCGAAAACACCGGTGTAAATCCACATGGCTCCGTCGGTCGAGCCGTCGTCGCGCATCTCGCCAAAACTGGCGAGCTGCGATCCAGCAGCGCGAACAACCTTGCCCTCGGCGTCCTTCAGGTCCACCAGCGCCTTGCCGTTGAGCTCTTTCAACAGCTCCTCGGGATGCGGCTCCAGCGGGTCCTTGTAGCTCCAGTCGACGGCGAGCAACGGCTCGGCTCCCTTGCCGCCGTCCCTTTCGTAGAGCTTGCGGATGCGCATGAAGAGATCGGCCAGGATTACGCTGTCCTGCCGAGACTCGAAATACGGGTCCGCAGCTTGCCACTTCCAGGAGATGCAGCGGCTCGAGTTGGTCAGGCTCCCGGCCTCTTCGGCGAACGACGTGACCGGCAGCATGAACACTTCCGTTTGAATCTTGGCGGTATCAACATCGTTGAACTCGCCATGGTTCTCCCAGAAGCGGGCCGTATCGGTCTCGATCGGGTCGATGCTGACCAGGAACTTGAGTTTCGACAATCCGACGACGCTCTTGTTCTTGTGCGCGATCGCCATCAGAGGGTTGAAGCCCTGGCAGATCAGGCCATTCGTCTTGCCCTGATACATGGTCTCGAACATGCGCAGGCAATCGTAGGCCACGTCGAGCTTGGGCAGCCAATCGTAGCCGAAGCTGTTTTCCGGCGTTGCCTTCTGCCCAAAGTACGATTTCAGGAAGCTGACGTAGAACTTCCCATAGTTCTGCCAGTAGCTCGTCTGGTTTGCCTGCAGCGGCTTGAATGCACGCTTGGCCAGATGCGATGCCAGCGTAGGCTCGCCGTCGATCGGCAGAGCCAGGTAGCCCGGAATTGCCGCCGTCAGCGTCCCGACATCGGTAATGCCTTGCACGTTCGAGTGGCCGCGCAATGCATTAACGCCACCGCCGGGAATGCCGATGTTGCCGCACAGAAGCTGGATCATCGCCGCGGTGCGGATGTTCTGCGCACCGTGCGAATGCTGCGTCCAGCCGAGCGCGTACATGATCGTCATGGCCCGGTCGCCGGTCGCGGTCGAGGCGACCCACTCGCAGACCTTCAGGAACTTGTCCTGCGGCGTACCGCTGATGCGCGACACCATCTCGGGCGTGTAGGCCGCGAAATGCTTCTTCATCAGCTGGAACACGCAGCGAGGGTTCTCGAGGGTCATGTCCCGAACGGCAAAGCCGTCCGGGCCCGATCTCGTACTCCCAGGAGCTGCGATCGTACGAGCGCTTCGCCTCGTCGTAGCCGGAGAACAGGCCTTCGTTGAAGGCGTAGCCCTCCTTCACGAGGTAGGCCGCGTTGGTGTAGTGGCGAACGTACTCCTTGTGGATCTTGTCGTTGCTGACGAGGTAGTTCACGACGCCCGACAGGAAGGCGATATCGGTGCCGGCCCTGATCGGGGCGTAGTGATCGGCAACAGCCGCCGACCGGGTGAACCGCGGATCGACCACCATCAGCTTGGCGCCGCGATTGTGCTTGGCTTCGGTCACCCACTTGAAGCCGCACGGGTGAGCCTCAGCGGCGTTTCCGCCCATGATCCAGACGACATCGGCGTTGCCGATATCGGTCCAGGAATTTGTCATCGCGCCACGGCCGAACGTCGGGCCCAAACTGGACACCGTCGGGCCGTGTCAGATTCTCGCTTGGTTTTCGATCTGCAGCATGCCCAGGCCGCGTGCGACCTTGTAGGTCACCCAGCCTGTCTCGTTCGTGACCGAGCTGCCCGACAGGAATGCCGTCGTCGTCCAGCGGTTGACCGTCACGCCGTCGTTGTTCTTCTCGATGAAGTTCGCGTCGCGATCATCCTTCATCAGCTTCGCAATGCGATCCATCGCGAAGTCCCAGGTGACACGCTCGAACTTGTTGGTACCAGGCTTGCGATGCATCGGGTGCTTAACCCGGGTCTTCGGACCTGATGTAGTCGATGGCCGCTGCACCCTTCGGGCACAGAGTTCCGCGGTTGACCGGATGATCGGAGTCACCCTCGATGTGGGTGACCTCCAGCTTCCCGTTGTTGGCTGCATTGGGCGCCGCAAAGACCATCATGCCGCAACTGACCGCACAGTAGGGGCAGGTGGTGCGCGCTTCCTTGGTCTGCGTGAGCCTGAACGGCTTGACGTGCGCGGCGACCTGCGCCTCCACCTCGCCAAAGCCAAGTGCTGTGATGGCCGACCCCGCGACGCCGGCCCCGGCCAGCTTCATAAAGTGCCGGCGGGAGACTTCGATGTTCATGGATGGGTTCCTCCTCAGGGCCCCGTCATTTGAGACGGTGACTAGATTTAGAATATTTCAAGGTTACGGCGCAGTCAATTTTGCGCTGCAAAAACAATCGGTTTGTCCGGGCACGGCCTGTCAGGTGGTACTTGTAGCTGTTCGTCCCGTTGTTGCTGCGATCAGCAGAGGACGTTTGCAATCATGGCTCGAGGCTGAATAGCACATGTATTCATTGACCTACTTAGGGTGAGTGCGTTCTCCCAAGGATCGCTCGCGTCGCAAAAGCGGTGAGTGCGAAGCACCAAACCTGCTGGAATCGCCTACCGCAACTGCGAAGGGACCATCGGTAGGCACACAAATATTGTTCGACCGGTTGGTCCGGCGGGGGCGAGCGTCGCGAGCGAATGATCCCGGCACTCCGCCAGGTCAGATCATCGGACCGATCGTGCGTGATCCAGCCTTGAGAATGTCAGCATTTTCCAGGTGCTGAACCAGGCGCGAGATGCACTCCGCCAGCGCCAACCGATCTGTTTCCAGCAGCACGTCGGGCCGCTCGGGAACGTCATAGGGTGCCGAAACGCCCGTGAAGCCTACCACCTCACCTGCTTTGGCCTTGGCATAGAGGCCCTTTGGATCGCGCGCCGCGCATGTCGCGACGCTGGCGTGCACGTGGACCTCGAAGAAGGGTGCTCCGCCGATCTCTCGGGCACGCAGGCGGTCCGCTGCATTTGGCGACACCAGGGCGACGATGGCGATCTGGCCTTGCCGCGCAAGAAAGCTCGCCAGCTCCGCGGCGCGCCGCACGTTCTCGCTGCGGTCGGCGCCGGAGAAGCCCAGATCGCCGTTGAGGCCGGTGCGCAGCGTGTCGCCGTCGAGCAAGACGGCGATTGCGCCCTGCTCGAACAGCACCCGCTCGAGTGCGCGGCCGATCGTCGACTTGCCGGAACTCGGCAAGCCGGTCAGCCAAACCACAGCGCCCCGGTGCCGCGTGCGCGCAATGCGCTCGGCCTCGGTCACGGCCGACGCCACAGCCGTGACGTTCGGGCTCTCTTTGCGGCGCGGCACCTCGGACTGGCCGATGATGACACCACCGCCGCAGATGCGACCGCCGAGCTGGAGCACGAACCGGCCGAGTTGCGGAAATAGTGCGTGATTGTCGGCGGCGGCAGGCTGCGCCAGCCCCAGCGTGAGCTCCGCTATCTGATTGCGCTCCACCTCGCGCTGCTGTGCCCGCTGCAGCGAGCTGCTGTCGACCACCGCCTCGATCGACGCGACCTCGGCCTGCGTCGCAGCCGTGCCCAACTTCAGCGTGAGCCGCGATCCAGTCTGCAACGGCGTCTCGTTGAACCAGAAGATGCGCGCTTTCAGGACACGCGCCGCTGGCGGACGAGCTAGAACCGGCGCCGCTACCTCGCCGCGCTCGATATAGATCTCGCGCTCGAGCGTTATAGCGGCCGCCGATCCCGCCAACAGCGTTGAAGGTTCGCTGCCAGCAGCCGGTTGCGGCCACGTCTCGATCGAACGCACGCGACCAAGCTTACCGGAAGGAACGAACACCAGCTCGTCACCGATGCTGAGCCGCCCGCTCTCCAAATGTCCGGCAACGATGCGCCGATCGTCGAACTTGTACACATCCTGGACCACGAAGCGGGCCGGCAGGTCGCGTGGCGGCTGCGCCGCGCGCAGGTTGTCGATGACCTCGACGACGGTCGGCCCGCGATACCAGCTCAAGCTTTCGCCACGCGCGGCGATCATGGCGCCTTCGCGCGCGGCAACGGGCACGAATGCGACCGGACTTATATCGAGGCTCCTGAGGTAGCTCGTGAACCCGGCCTCGATGCCTCGAAAGACCGCTTCCGAGTAGACGGCCTTGTCCATCTTGTTGACGATCACGGCCACCTGCTTGATGCCGAGCAGGCTCAGAAGCATGGCGTGGCGGTGGCTCTGCTCGCGCACACCTTCCGCGCAATCGATGACGAGCAGCGCCGCATCGGCTTGGGCCGCACCCGTCACCATGTTCTGGAGGAACTCGACATGACCGGGGGCATCGATCAGCACCACATCGCGTTGCGGCGTGCGAAAGCCGATCTGAACTCGTGTCGATGGTTATGCCCTGGTCGCGCTCGGCCTGCAGAGCATCGAGCAAGAACGCCCACTCGAACGGCATGCCGCGGCGTGCGCTCACAGCCTTGATGGCTTCGAGCTTTCCGTCCGCGAGCGAGCCTGTGTCGTGGATGAGCCTACCGATCAGCGTCGACTTGCCGTGATCGACGTGACCAGCAACGACCACGCGCAGCAGAGGGAGTGCTGTGCGCCGGACCGGCGCCGGTTGCAGGGTCGCTGGGGTGAGTGCATTCATGCGTGGTTCTTTCCAGCCCTGCCCGCGCCTATAGGTAACCGGCGGTTCTCAGCCGCTCGAAGGCGTCCTCGGTCTCGTGGTCGAGAAGGCGACCAGAGCGCTCCGGGACCCTCGTCTCCCTCAGCTCGGCTACGATTGCGTCGATCGATGCAGCCGCCGAAGCGGTCGGCTGCGTGATGTCCTCATCTCCGAGCGAGCGATAGCGCTGACCGTTCCTGGCGAAATAGAGCGGGATCACCGGAATGCCTTCGCGCCGCGTGTAGGCCCAGATGTCGAGCTCGGTCCATTGCAGGATGGGATGGATGCGCAGATGACCGCCAGGCGGCACGCTGGTGTTGAAGTGGCCCCACAGCTCGGGCGGCTGATCCTTGAAGTTCCAACTGCCGGCAGGACCTCGTGGCGAGAAGAATCGCTCCTTGGCGCGGGTCGCCTCCTCGTCGCGGCGAATGCCAGCAAACAGGCCGTCGAAGCCGTGCTTTTCGAGCGCCTGTTTCAGCCCGACGGTTTTGCGCGCGGCCGAGCGGGCCGCCGGCGGTAAGGTTGGATCGACCGCATCGATCGGCGGACACGGCTCGATCAACAGCTTGAGGCCCCACTCCTTCGCGTAGCGGTCGCGGAAGGCGTACATCTCCGCGAACTTCTTGCCCGTGTCGACATGCACGACTGGAAACGGCACATGACCGAGGAACGCCTTGCGCGCCAGCCAGATCACCACGTTGGAGTCCTTGCCGAGCGACCACAGCACAGCGAGCTTGTCGAGGTTGGCGAAGGCTTCGCGCAGCACGTAGATGCTCTGCGCTTCGAGTGTATCGAGACGGTCCATCGCGCTCCCAAATAGCGTCGGTGAGGGCCTTATGTCGCGGCATGCGCGACACTGGCTTGCGTCCCGCGAGGCCCGTTGTGAATGCCGCACTCGGTCTTGCCGCGGCTGCGCCAGCGCCCGGCTCTCGAGTCCTCACCGGGCCTGGTCGGGCTGGTGCAGGCCGCACAGCCGATCGATGTATAGCCGCGGGCAACCAACGGGTGGCGCGGCAAACTGTGTTTTTCCATATAGTTGGATATGTCGTCCGCCGACCACCGAGCGAGGGGGTTGATCTTGACCTTGCCGTGGTCGCGCTCAAACATGGGCAGCTCAGTCCGGGTCACCCCTTGGAAGCGCTTGCGCCCCGTGACCCAGGCATCGAAGTCCGCAAGCGCAGGCGCCAGCGGCTCGACCTTGCGCACTGTGCAGCACTGATCCGGCTCCACGGTCCACAGATAGCCGCTCGGGTCCTCTTCGGCGATGCGAGCTTCGTGGGGTGAGACCGAGCGCACATCGCGAAGTCCAAGGCACTCAACCAGGAGATCGCGATAAGCGATGGTCTCCGCGAACAGCTTACCGGTGTCGAGGAAGAGGACAGGCGTCGCCGGCGAGATTTGCGCCGTAATGTGCAAAAGCACGACCGAGTCCGCCCCAAAGCTGGAGGTCAGCGCGATGCGCCCAGGGAATATGGAGTGGATGGCGGCGTCCAAGACGGCCGAGGCATCGTGCCTGTCGAGCTGTGCCGCAAACCTCGAGATCGGATCTTGGGTTGCCGGGGACGACGGCGTCGGGGCGCGCTCCGGGGCTCTCGCTGCGGCATCGGTCTCACCGTCGTCAATATGCCCTGGTGCCTCGAAATCCACGTCCTGGCCCCCTCCGGAGATGTGCTGGCACGGCAGGCACGCCGCATCGCGCGCCGACATCCAACGCGCAGCACCTTATAGAAAAATCATCCTCTCCATCAGGGTTGAGGGCAAAAAAACAGGAATATCATTCTAAGAACGGCTCGACGAGAGTCACATATTGCCGACCCTCGCATTGAGAGGATGCGGCCGCGGACGCGTGTCGGAGTCAGAAATCCCATTCCGCACTGCAGTTGTGGCCGGCTGCCGACCCGACCGAAACCAAAGGTGCGTGAAGCGTCTTGGGCGCCGCGAAGCCTGCACAGCGCCTTCGGAAGCTCTCAGCTTCATATACGGGATCTTTATGAGGGCGCGGGCGCAACCGTCTCGAATTCATACGCGGCCATGGACAACTATCGCCCGTCGATCGCAGCGGTCTCACGCTTGATCCCATCAAGCCCGTTGCCGTCGCGTGATCTGTTGGCCGCAACACGCGCACCGCAAGGAGCCACCCATGTTGGACGTGATCCTACTCACCGGCGGCTTGGGCTTCTTCGCCCTGTCCGTTCTCTACGCGCTCGCCTGCGACCGTCTCTAAGGAGAAGTCCCATGCTCATCGATTACATCCTTGGCGGCGTCGTTGTCGCGATCCTCCTCGTCTATCTGACCTACGCCCTGCTGCGGCCGGAACGGTTCTGAAAAGGCTTCCCCATGACCTTCATCGGCTGGATGCAAATACTGCTGTACTGCGCCATTGTCGTCGCGCTGGCGCGCCCGCTCGGCGGCTACATGACACGAATCTTCAATGGCGAGCGCACTTTCATCTCCCCACTCCTAAGCCCAGTCGAGACGGCCCTCTATGCCCTCGCCGTCGTCGATGCCAAACGCGAGCAGCACTGGCTCACCTACACGGTGGCCATGCTCCTGTTCAATCTGGCAGGTTTCCTGCTGCTCTACGCGCTCATGCGCCTGCAGGGCGTGTTGCCGCTCAACCCGGCTGGCCAGTCGGCTGTGCCGGCTGATCTCGCCTTCAATACCGCGGTGAGCTTCACCACCAACACCAACTGGCAGAACTACGGCGGCGAAAGCACGATGTCCTACCTCCTGCAGATGCTCGGGCTGACGGTGCAGAACTTCGTCTCTGCAGCGACGGGCATTGTATTGGCAGTCGCGCTCATTCGCGGCTTCGCGCGAGCCTCAGCCGACACCATCGGTAATTTCTGGGTCGATGTTACGCGCTGCACACTCTATGTGCTCCTGCCCGTCTGCGTCATCTATGCGCTCTTCCTGGTCTGGCAAGGCATTCCGCAGACGCTGGGCGCCTACGTGGACGCAACCACGGTCGAAGGAGCAGGTCAGACCATCGCGGTTGGCCCTGCCGCCTCACAAATCGCCATCAAGATGCTCGGCACCAACGGCGGCGGCTTCTTCAACGCCAACGCCGCGCATCCCTTCGAGAACCCCACTGCGCTGTCGAACTTCGTGCAGATGATCTCGATCTTCGCCATCGGCGCTGCGCTCACCAACGTGTTCGGCCGCATGGTCGGCAACGAGCGCCAGGGCTGGGCCGTTCTGGCTGCCATGGGTGCGCTGTTCATCGCCGGCGTGACGGCCACCTACTGGGCGGAAGCTGCGGGCAATGATGCCTTTACCGCCATGGGGCTGGCAGGCGGCAACATGGAAGGCAAGGAGGTGCGCTTCGGCATCGTCGCATCCGCTTTGTTCGCCGTGATCACCACGGCCGCCTCGTGCGGTGCGGTCAACGCTACGCACGACTCGTTCACGGCGCTCGGCGGCATGATCCCACTCATCAACATGCAGCTTGGCGAGATTATCGTCGGCGGCGTTGGCGCCGGTCTCTACGGCATGCTGATCTTCATCATCATAGCCATCTTCGTCGCCGGCCTGATGGTTGGCCGTACGCCGGAGTACGTCGGCAAGAAGATCGAGGCGCGCGAGGTCAAGATGGCGATGCTAGCCATCCTCATCCTGCCGCTCATGTATCTCGGCTGGACTGCGGCAGCAGTCGTCATCCCCTCGGCCGTCGCCTCTATGGCGAATGCGGGCCCGCACGGCTTCTCCGAGGTCCTCTATGCCTACACCTCGCAAACCGCCAACAACGGCTCGGCCTTCGGCGGCCTGACCGGCAATACGCTCTGGTACAACACCACAGGCGCTATCTCCATGCTGGTCGGCCGGTTCTGGATGATCATACCGGCCATGGCCATTGCCGGCTCGCTGGCAGCCAAGAAGATCGTTCCACCCTCTGCCGGCACCTTCCCGACCACGGGCGGCCTATTCGTCGGCCTCGTCGTCGGCGTGATCCTGATCGTCGGCGGCCTGACATTCTTCCCGGCCTTGGCGCTCGGACCCATCGTCGAGCATCTGGCGATGCGCGCCGGCATGGTGTTCTGAGCAAATTTCACTTCGGAGTTGCGCCATGGAAGCTTCCACCCTTCGCAAGCGGGTGCCGGTAACAGCCCTGCTGGACCCCAAGATCATCGTTCCGGCAATCGGATCGGCATTCCGCAAGCTCGACCCGCGTGTCCTGATCAAGAATCCCGTCATGTTCGTGCTCGAGATCGTCACGCTGCTGACCACGATCATCTTCGTGCGCGACCTGATCACGCGCGGCGAGAACCTCGGCTTTACATTCCAGATCATTCTGTGGCTGTGGTTCACCATCCTGTTCGCCAACTTTGCGGAAGCAATCGCGGAAGGCCGTGGCAAGGCGCAGGCCGACTCCTTGCGGCGCCAGCGTACGGAAACGCAGGCCAAGCTGCTGATGGCGGCGAACTCCAAGGACTACCAGCTCGTTCCCGGCGCCAGCCTCAAGATCGGCGACATCGTCCTGGTCGAGGCCGGCGACATCATCCCCTCGGACGGCGAGGTGATTGAGGGTGTAGCCTCCGTCAATGAGGCCGCCATCACCGGCGAGTCGGCGCCCGTCATCCGGGAGTCGGGCGGCGACCGCTCGGCGGTGACCGGTGGAACGCAGGTGCTGTCCGACTGGATTCGCGTGCGCATCACATCGGCGCCGGGCTCCACCTTCCTCGATCGCATGATCAGGCTGGTCGAGGGTGCCGAGCGCCAGAAGACGCCCAATGAGATCGCCCTCAATATTCTGCTGGTCGGGCTCACCATCATCTTCGTCTTCGCCACGGCGACGATCCCGAGCTACGTCGCCTATGCGGGCGGTGCTGTCTCGATCGTGGTGCTGGTGGCGCTGTTCGTCACGCTGATCCCGACCACCATCGGCGCGCTGCTTTCAGCCATCGGCATCGCCGGCATGGACCGTCTCGTCCGCTTCAACGTGCTGGCGATGTCCGGCCGCGCCGTGGAGGCCGCCGGCGATGTCGATACGCTGCTGCTCGACAAGACCGGCACCATCACGCTCGGCAACCGCCAGGCGACCGAGTTCAAGCCTCTGCGCGGCGTCAGCGAGCAGGATCTTGCCGATGCTGCCCAGCTCGCCTCGCTCGCCGACGAGACGCCCGAGGGGCGCTCCATCGTCGTGCTGGCCAAGGACAAGTACGGCATCCGTGGTCGCGAGATGAGCGAGCTCAACGCGAAGTTCATTCCGTTCTCGGCCCAGAGCCGCATGAGCGGCGTGGAATTCGGCACCACCTCGATCCGCAAAGGTGCCATCGACGCCATCCTCGGTTATCTCGACGCTGGATCGTCCGCGCCCATTGCGCGCACGGCAACCGCCCGGGCGTTGCAGCCGGCCGTGAGCTCGGATGCGGCACGCGAGATCCACACGATCGCCGACGCGATCGCGAAATCCGGCGGCACTCCGCTTGCGGTGACGCGTGATGGGCGCCTGCTCGGCGTCATCCATCTCAAGGATATCGTCAAGGGCGGCATCCGCGACCGGTTCGCCGAGTTGCGGCGCATGGGCATCCGCACCATCATGATCACCGGCGATAATCCGATGACGGCGGCGGCAATTGCCGCGGAAGCCGGCGTCGACGACTTCCTGGCTCAGGCCACGCCTGAGGACAAGCTGAAGCTGATCCGCGACGAGCAGGCCAAAGGCAAGCTGGTCGCCATGTGCGGCGACGGTACTAACGACGCGCCCGCCCTGGCCCAGGCCGATGTCGGCGTCGCTATGAACACGGGCACGGTCGCCGCGCGTGAGGCCGGCAACATGGTCGACCTCGACTCCAACCCAACTAAGCTCATCGAGGTGGTCGAGATCGGCAAGCAGCTGCTGATGACGCGCGGCGCGCCACCACCTTCTCGATCGCCAACGACGTGGCCAAGTATTTCGCCATCATCCCCGCGATGTTCCTCGCCTTCTACCCGCAGCTGCAGGCGCTCAACATTATGAACCTGGCGACGCCGCAAAGCGCCATCCTGTCAGCGATCATCTTCAATGCCCTGATCATCATCGCGCTGATCCCACTCGCGCTGAAAGGCGTCGCCTTCCGGCCGATCGGGGCCGGACCGCTGCTCAGGCGCAACCTGCTGATCTACGGTCTCGGCGGCCTCGTCGTCCCCTTCATCGGCATCAAGGCCATCGATATGGTCGTCACGGCCCTGCGCCTCGCCTAAGGAGAACACCCATGTTGCGAGAAATCCGCCCGGCGCTCGTCCTCATCGTCGCCCTGACACTGATCACGGGCCTGGCTTATCCGCTGGCCATGACTGGCCTCGCGCAGGTGCTGTTTCCCTATCAAGCCAACGGCAGCCTGATCGAGCGGGATGGCAAAGTCGTCGGCTCGGTACTGATCGGACAACAGTTCACTGACGACAAGTACTTTCGTGGCCGGCTGTCGGTGACTACCAAGGCCGATCCGAACGACCCGTCCAAGACCGTCGAGGCGCCCTACAATGCCGCCAACTCCATGGGATCGAACCTCGGCCCCACGAACAAGTCGCTGATCGAGCGCGTCAAGGGCGATGTGGACAAGCTCAAGGCAGAGAATTCGTTGGCCCAGGTTCCCATCGACCTCGTTACGACCACAGGCAGCGGTCTCGACCCGCACATCTCGCCGCAGGCCGCGCTCTTCCAGGTGCCGCGTATAGCGAAGGAGCGCGGCATGAACGAGGATCGCGTGCGCGCGCTCGTTGCGCAGCACAGCGAGGACCGTTTTCTCGGCCTGCTCGGCGAACCGCGTGTTAATGTTCTGGCGTTGAATATGTCGCTGGATCGGGAGGCGCGCTAACATTGGCGGATTGCTGAGCCAAGAACCGACCGGTGCAGCGATGGCTGACGATCCGCGTGATCACGAGCAGCGCCCTTCGCCCGACGCACTTCTGGCAGAGGTTCGCCACGAGGAGAAGGGCCGAGCGGGCCGCCTCAAAATCTTCCTCGGTGCGGCACCTGGCGTGGGCAAGACCTATGAAATGCTGCAGGCAGCCCGCGCCAAGCTGAGGGAGGGCGTCGACGTCGTCGTCGGTGTGGTCGAGACGCACGGCCGCAAGGAGACCGAAGCGCTGCTCGACGGCCTCGATATGTTGGCCCGCAGGCCCGTGGTGCACGCTGGCACCATCATGAGCGAGTTCGATCTCGACCGAGCCCTCAAGCGGCGTCCGGGCCTCATCCTTGTCGACGAACTCGCCCACACCAATCTGCCGGGCAGCCGCCACCCCAAGCGCTACCAGGATGTGGAGGAGCTGCTGGATGCGGGCTTAGACGTCTACACCACGGTCAATATTCAGCACATCGAGAGCCTCAACGACGTCGTCGCGCAAATCACGCGGGTACGCGTGCGCGAGATCGTTCCCGATGCCGTTCTCGATCGCGCGAACGATATCGAGCTTGTGGACCTCACGCCCGACGATCTCATCCAGCGCCTGAAGGAAGGCAAGGTCTACGTTCCCAAGCAAGCCGAGCGAGCGCTCCGTAACTTTTTTTCTTCGGCCAACCTGACAGCGCTGCGCGAGCTCGCGCTGCGGCGCACGGCAGAGCGCGTGGACGAGCAGTTGCTCGAGCAGATGCAGGCCCGCGCCATCAAGGGGCCGTGGGCCGCAGGCGACCGTATCCTCGTTTGCGTCAACGAGGACCTTCGCGCCGGACCACTCGTGCGCCACACGAAGCGCCTAGCGGACCGCCTGCACGCACCGTGGATGGCGTTGTGCATCGAGACCAGGCGCAGCCTCCAGCTCAACGAGGAGGAACGGGACCACGTCGCGGAGACTTTGCGGCTGGCCGAACGCCTGGGGGCTGAGCCGATCACCATCCCGGCCAAGTCGCGCCTGATCGCCGACGATGTCATAGAGTTCGCGCGCAAGAACAACGTCACGCACATCATCGTCGGCAAATCCACGCGCTCGCGGTGGTTTGAGATCCTGCATGGATCGGTCGTGCACGACCTCGTGCGCCGCGCGGGCAATATCAGTGTTCATGTCATCGCTGGCGAGGAGGCTACCGAGCAGAGCCCGGCAAAGTCCGTGGTCGCGACGGACACCTTTCAGCCGTTCGATCCTCTGCCTTATATCATGGCCTTGGTCGCGGTCGCGGTGGCGCTCGGTGCGAGCCTGCTGCTGCGGCCGACGTTCGGCATCGAGAATGTCGACCTTGTGTTCGTCACAGCCATCGTCGGCGTCGCCGTCCGCTACGGGCTCTGGCCCTCTCTCGTGGCCAGCATCGCGGCCTCCCTCTGCTACAATTTCTTTTTTTTGCCTCCTGTCTATACCTTCACGATCACCGATCCGACCAACATCGCAGCCTTCGTCCTGTTCACGGCGCTAAGCGTCGTCGTATCCAACCTCGCCGCACGCGGCCGCACGCACACGGTCTCCGCTTACGAGCGGGTTCGTTCCGTTGAATCGCTGTACGCCTTCAGCCGCAAACTGGCGGGTGCCGGTACGCTCGATGACGTTCTGTGGACGACCGCTTATCAGATCGCCTTGATGCTGAAAGTGCGCGTGGTGCTGCTGCTGCCCGAGAACGGCTCCATTGCCCTGAAAGCCGGCTACCCACCAGAGGATACGCTCGAAGAGGCCGATCTGGCGGCTGCCAAGTGGACCTGGGAGAAAGATCGTCCCGCTGGGCGCGACTCCGACACGCTACCTGGCGCGAAGTGGCTGTTTCTACCCATGCGTACGGGCCGAGGTGCCATCGGCATCCTCGGCATCAGCCGCGATGCGTCGGGCGTTCTACTGAGAGCTGAGCAGCGCCGGCTTCTGGAGGCCCTCGCCGATCAAGGCGCGCTTGCGATCGAGCGTGTCAATCTCGTGGAGGATATCGATCGCGTGAAGCGTGTCGCAGAAACCGATCAGCTGCGGTCGGCTCTCCTGACCTCGATCTCACATGACCTCAAAACTCCACTTGCGGCCACCCTTGGTGCCGCCAGCGCGCTGCGCGATCTCTCGGTTTCCCTCGACGATCAAGCCAAATCCGATCTGCTCGCCACCATCATCGAGGAGTCGGAGCGCTTGAGCCGGTTCATCGCTAATCTTCTGGACATGACCAAACTCGAGTCTGGAGCGGTTGTCCCGAACGCCGCACTGCATGACATTGGCGAGATCGTAGGCACGGCCCTACAGCGCGTCAGCAAGGTTCTGGCTCGCCATGACGTGCAGCTCGAGATTGTCCCGGACCTCCCCATGGTGATGCTCGACGCCGTGCTGTTCGAGCAGGTGCTAGTCAATGTTCTCGACAATGCGGCGAAGTATGCGCCGCCGGATACAATCATCCGCATTCAGAGCTGGCACGATCAGGGCAGCGTCCACCTGCAAGTGCTCGACGAGGGACCGGGCATTCCCTCTGCCGACGTCGGCCGCATCTTCGACAAGTTCTATCGGGTGCAAAAAGGCGACCAGGTCCGAGCCGGCACCGGACTTGGGCTGTCCATTTCAAAAGGCTTCGTCGAGGCTTTGCACGGCTCGATCACGGCGGCAAACCGGACCGATCGGCCGGGTGCCGCCTTCACGATCACCCTGCCAGTACCGCCCGCAACTGATTTGCGCGAGGCCGCCGCGTGAGCGCCGCGCCCGCCAAGATCCTCGTGGTCGACGATGAGCCGCCGATACGCAGACTGCTGCGCACGGGGCTTAGCGCACATGGCTATGAGATCCTCGATGCACCCAACGGCAAAGCGGCACTTGAGTTGCTCGAGAAGAAGCCCGATCTGATTATTCTCGATCTCGGGCTTCCCGACATCGACGGGCTCGAGCTGCTGCGTCAAATTCGCCACGAGGACGAGAGCCTCCCCATCGTCGTTCTGTCGAGCCGAGGCGATGAAGCCGGCAAGGTCGCGGCTCTCGACCTGGGCGCTGACGACTATGTGACAAAACCCTTCGGGATGGACGAGTTGCTCGCCCGTATGCGCGCCGCGCTCCGCCACCAGCTCCAGGCGCATGGCGAGCGGCCAGTTTTCCAACTCAGGGAGTTGAGCGTCGATCTCGTGCGCCGGATCGTCAAGCTCGGCGACAGGGAGGTGAAACTCTCACCCAAGGAGTACGATCTCCTGCGTCTGCTGGTGCAACATGCTGGCAAGGTTCTGACCCACAAGTTTCTGCTGAAGGAACTCTGGGATGAGCCGACTGACCCACAGTATCTGCGGGTCTATGTGCGCCAGCTTCGGCGCAAGATCGAAAGCAACCCCGAGCGCCCCCAGTATCTGTTGACCGAAACCGGCGTTGGCTACCGCTTGCAGGCCCCTGACTAGAGCGCCCGAGGCTTACCGTTTTCAGCTCGAAGTACTGACTTTGCCGTCGGCGATGTCGCCGGCATGCGCCTCGGGATCGCGCTGATCGGGTGCGCCATAGCCGCCCCCGCCCGCCGTTTCGACCGTGACGCGATCGCCTTGCATGAGCGTCGTAACCAGCTTGGAGGGGATCACCTCGGTTTTCCCGTTCGCTCGGTAGATGACGGAGTGCGCAGTCGCGCCGTCCGCTCCGCCCTGCCTGCCGCGCGCGGGACAATAGTGACGCTCGCCGCGATGTGTAAATCGTACCTCGCCATGTAGAATCTCATACTCGCGCACAATACCGAGACCGCCACGACGCGCACCTGCCCCACCCGAGCCCTGCCGCAGCGCTGTACGGTGGATGCGGATCGGAGCGTCCATTTCCATGGCTTCCACGGGCAGGTTCATGCAATTGGTCGCGTCGGTCTCGATCACATCAATGCCATCCTTGGCGGCACTAGCCCCGCTGCCCGATGCCAACAGCTCCCCCGTGACGTAGCGCGATCCATCGGGACGCGATCCGCCGAATGCCAGAAGCAGCATCTCGCCCCCCGAGTCGGCAGGAACTCGATCCGGCAGGGCTTCGGCGAAAGCGGCCAATATCGCGCCTGTCACACGCTTGATCGTCGCCGTGCGTGCATTGACTGGAGCAGGCTCCTTCGGGTTCACGACCGAGCCCTCCGGCAAAATGAGCTTGATCGGGCGGAAACAACCTCCATTGGTGGGAATGGATGGGTCGGTGATGGCGCGCACTGCGTAGCATGCCGCGGCTTTGCTGCCTGACGGCACGCAATTGAATGGCCCGCGCACCTGCCCGCTGCTGCCGGTGAAGTCGACCTCCATGGCACCGTCCGCCACGGTCACGGCGACCTCAATGCGGACACGCTGCTCGAGATCGACGCCATCATTGTCGAGATGGTCGACATATCGGTATGTGCCGGGCGGGATTTCGGACAGCGCCGCCCGTGTCATGGCCTCCGAGCGGTCGAGAAGCTCGGCGAAGATGGACGTTAGATGATTGCTGCCGTGCACCTCGGCCAGCGCGGCGAGGCGCCTGGCACCCACATGACAGGCTGCGATCTGGGCGTTGAGGTCCCCCTCGAAGGTATCCGGGATGCGCACGTTGCGCCTGAGAATCTTCATCAACGTTATGTTGGGCTTGCCCGCTTCCATCAGCTTCAGCGGCGGGATGCGAATGCCCTCCTGAAACACCTCGGTAGCATCCGTCGGAACCGAGCCCGGCGTCATGCCGCCCACATCCTGATGATGCGTCATGGTGGCACTGAATGCGATCGGCCGCCCATTGTGAAAGACCGGCATGATGACGGCAAAATCGGGTAGATGCGTCCCGCCCAGGTAGGGGTCGTTCATCGTGTAGATGTCGCCCTCGCGCATCGTGTCGAGCGGGAACTCCTGGAGGATGCTGGCCACGCAAGGAATGAGAGTGGCAAGGTGGATCGGAATCGCCACGGCCTGCGCCAACGTCTCGCCTTCAAGTGTGAACAAGGAAGCCGAAGCATCGAGCCCTTCCTTCACGATCGGCGAGAAGGAGCTCTTGAGCAGAGTAAGCTCCATCTCGTTGGCAATGCCGTCGAGCTTGTTGCGCACGACCTCGATCGTGACGGGATCAAGCGTATCCGTATCTCCGATGCCCATGACTCCGCCTGCTGCTCTAACGTTCCAAGATGACATTGCCGCCGTCGTCAACGCGGCCACGCCAGCCCGGGGTCACGAGCGTTGTCGTGTCGGACTGCTCTATGATGGCCGGGCCAGCAAAGTTGAACCCCGTCGGCAGCACCGCCCGATCGTACACGGTCGCGGTCACAGGTTCGCCGGTGCCGACCAGAATCGGTGCTGAACGTTTGACCGGCGCGCCCCCTTTTGGCCGCCAGCCGGTCTCGTCGAGATCAGCCAAGCCTGCAATAGAATGCACGGCACGCACATTGACGATCTTGATCGGAACGTTCGGGGCGTAGCCATAAACGCGATCATGTGCGGCAAAGAAATCCTTCGTCAGTCTGTCCGTTGCATCTGACCGGCTGGCATGCAGCTCGACTTCCAGACTGTAGGCCTGGCCGATGTAGCAGACGTCGGCGAAGTGGCTTACGCGAGGCGCATCTGCGTCAACGCGCTCCTGTTGCATCAAGGCGGTGCAGCGCTCGTCGAGCTGGGCGATGGTTCGCTTGAGTTCACTCATGTCGACCATCGCCACGGGACATGGAAACGCTGCTGACGCCTCGTGCTCGATGGGTGCAGCCAGCAAACCGGCGGCCGACAACACTCCGGGCAAGCGTGGAATGATGATGCGCGTGATGCCGAGATCATCAGCCAGCGGACAGCCATGCAGAGGCCCCGCTCCCCCCATCGGGAGCAGAGCGAAGCGGCGCGGATCATGACCCTGGCGAATGGAGACAAGCCGGATGCCTTCGGCCATCTGTGCATTGACGACGCGATGGATACCGAGCGCGGCCTCCTCCAGCGATAGCCCGAGCGGGCGCGCAATCGACTCGGCGATGGCCCGCCGAGCGAGATCGGGGAACAATGTCATGGTCCCGCCGGCAAAGTTGCCCGGATCGAGGTAGCCGAGCACGATCGAGGCATCCGTGACCGTCGCGAGTGTGCCGCCGCGGCCATAGCAGGCTGGACCCGGCTCAGAGCCCGCCGACTGCGGCCCCACCTTCAGTCCACCGGACTTGTCGATCCAGGCAATCGAGCCGCCGCCCGCGCCGATCGTGTTGACATCCACCATGGCGACGCGCACCGGATAGCCGCTGATACTGCTTTCCGATTTCAGCGCTGGACGGCCATCCTCGATCAGCGCGATGTCGCTCGAGGTGCCGCCGACGTCGACAGTAATGACATCCTTGATGCCCGTGCTCTCTGCCGCCATGCGCCCGCCGATGACACCGGCCGCGGGACCCGACAGGAACAACCGCACGGGGCGCAGCCTTGCCGTGGCCGCCCCCGATACACCGCCCCGCGACTGCATCACTTGCAACGGAGCTTCGATGCCCGCGGTCGCAAGTCCCGCTTCAAGCCGGCCGAGATACTGATCGACAACTGGCTTGATGTAGGCGTCGAATGCCGTGACGACGGTGCGCTCGTATTCACGGAAGGCCGGGTCGACCTCCGAAGAAATAGAGACGAGCAGTTGCGGGTGGCGCGCGAGCACGATGTCCCGGGCGCGCTTCTCGTGCGCATCGTTGAGAAAAGAGAACAGGAAGGCAATGGCTATGGCCTCGCACCCGGCCGACGCCAGCTCATCGGCGGCCCGCGCTACACTCTCCTCATCGAGCGCCTGGATCACCTCCCCCTTCGGACCAATACGCTCTGTGACCTCCTTGCGCAGGCGTCCTGGAGCCAGGAACACGGGGGTCTCAGGGTCGAGAGCCAAGTCGTACATCTGGTGGCGCATCTGGCGCCCGATCTCCAGCACATCGCGGAAACCCGCCGTCGCCAGCAGACCTATACGTGCGCCTTTCCTTTCCAGAACCGCGTTGGTGGCGACCGTCGTACCATGCAGGAAGCGCGTGATCTCACGCGGGGCCACGCCCCAAGCGCGACGCATGTGGTCGACAGCCTTGAGGACGGCCTGGCTCGGATCACCCCTGGTCGTCGGTATCTTGATGACGCGGACTGGCTCGCCAGGGCGACGTAGAACGATGTCCGTAAACGTCCCCCCGATATCCACACCAACGCGCGCGCCAGTGGTCATTCAATCCCCACCCGCCGCGGACCGCCGCCCGGACTGGGACCATCGCGGACCAGCCCGCCTACCGCCGGGCCGTACCCCTCGAGCACGGCTCTCATCATCATCTGGTTGAAGGTTTGAACAACGGGCCAAGCTCCCGTCCCGGTCGAAACCGCGCGATTCCCACGTCATTGCGCCCAACTGACCATTCCCGCGGGCCGCCTCTCAGGCGGCACTTGCGGCATTGTAGTGACACTCCTCTGGCAGGCAAGCGTCAGGCTGTCAGGCAAAAACTTTGTGCAAGGAGCGCCTGTAATCCCATCGACCGGGCCATCTTGCCCTGTCATCCTGGTTCAGTGAGAATAGCGGGCGCGGCCCATATCATCGTCCGTTGCGCAGTTTTGGCGCCGGCATCTCAGGGGAGAGTCACATGTCCCGATTTCCGATCGCGGGTCCCAGCCTGCCGAGACGACTGTTTACTGCCGGCGTCGCCGCATTGGGCCTAGTTGCCGGACTTGGTATCGGCCTCGGTCGTGCGGATGCCGCCACACGCTTCGTGTTCGCCAACGAAAGCGACTACGACACCATGGATCCGCATGCGGCATTCGATGTTGGCCGCGTCGCCGTGCGCCTCAATATCTACGACGGCCTGATGCGGTGGCAGAGCAATCCGGCGAAGCTCGAGCCGTGGATAGCCGAGAGCCACACGATCTCGAGCGATGGCCTCACCTACACCTTCAAGCTCCGCAACAACGTCAAGTTCCACGACGGCACGTCAGTGAAGGCGTCCGATGTCGTCTACTCGGCAGAGCGCATCCTGGCGCTCGGCAAAGGTGCCGCAGCTCTGTTCAAGACCATGCTTGCGCCCGGCAGCACAAGCGCTCCTGACGACTCGACTGTCGTGTTCAAGCTCGCCAAGCCCTCCGCGATCTTCCTGTCGATCGTGCCGGAGGTGCACATCGTCAACGCGGCGCTCGTCAAGAAGAACGAGAAGGACGGCGACTGGGGCGGTGCCTGGCTGTCGCGCAACGGTGCCGGATCCGGCGCCTATCAGATCACTCAATTCGATCCAGCCGTCGGCTTCGTGGCGCAGCGCTTTCCCGGCCACTTCAAGGGCTGGGGACCGAAGTTCATCGACGAGATCGAGTTCCGCGGCGTCAAAGACACGAACACCCGTGTCCTTGGCCTGATGAAAGGCGACTTCAACGGCATCGGTGGCTACCTGCAGACCGACCAGATCAAGCGGCTGGAAGCCTCCGGCAATGCCAAGGTGCTCGAAGCCGAGTCGATGCGCGTCATGATGATGCAGTTCAACACACAGCGCCCGCCCTTCAACGATGTCAATGTACGGCGGGCACTCAACTACGCTTTCGACTACGATGGTTTCAACAAGCAGATCCTTGGAGGCCAGGTTGAGCGCAACCCGACTCCGCTGCCCAACACTATCTGGGGCGTCCCCAAGGATGTAACCGGCTATTCGTTCGACATCGACAAAGCGAAGGCCGAGCTGGCAAAAGCCGCCGTCAAGATCGATCGTCCGCTGGACATCGTGTATCTCACCGGCTTCGCCCAGAGCGAGCAGGCGGCCCAGCTTTTCCAGAACGGTCTGCAGAAGATGGGACTCGAGTCGAAAGTGATCGGCACGCCGTGGCCCACCGTGGTCGAGAGGTTCAAGAACCCCGACACCACGCCCGACATCTCCGTCTACTGGATCTCGACCTACTACGCCGATCCGCACAACTGGATCGGTGAGATGTTCCATTCCTCCGGTGCCGGCACGTTCAAGAACGCGCACCACTACAAGAACCCGAAGGTGGACGAGTTGCTCGACAAAGCACTGCAGGCGACGGACCAGGCCACACGCGCGAAGTACTACGAGGAAGCGACCCGCATCGTTGTCCAGGACGCGCCGGGGCTGTGGATCTACAATACCAAGTGGTTCGGACCGTACTCCAAGAAGCTGCAGGGCATCGTGTTTTGCCCCATCGGCAACGCGCAAGAAATGCGAACCGCCTACTACGAATGAGAGGTCTTGCAACAGTCCGGTTTCGGGGGCCGCCGCCCTTTGCAGTGGCGGCCCTCGGAGAAGGCTGCTTGCTTCGGCTGGTCTGACGGACCATGCGAGTTGTACTGCTGATCCTCAAGCGGCTGTTGTGGTTCGTGCCGACGGCCGCCGGGCTCATCGCGATCGTTTTTTTCATCTCGCGTGTAATCCCCTCCGATCCCGTGGCGTTGATCGCGGGTGAGACGGCGAGCAAAGCGCAGATCGAGGCCTTACGGGCGAAGCTCGGCCTCGACCGCCCTCTCCTGGTCCAGCTCGCAGATTATTATCGCCAGCTCCTGAGCGGTGATCTGGGGACCAGCCTGTTCACAACGCGGCCTATCACCGAGGACCTGTTCGCCCGCCTGCCGGCCACCATCGAGCTCACCATCGCCGCCATGCTGATCGCTATCATCCTCGGCATACCTCTCGGTGTCGTGTCGGCGCTCCGCCGCAATACCCCGGCGGATCATATGCTGCGCATTCTCACCGTTGCCGGCCTCGCGGTGGCGAGCTTCTGGCTCGCCCTCGTATTGCAGCTCACTTTTTCGATGCAGTTGGGATGGTTGCCGCTGCAGGGCCGCATCACGGGTTTCCCGCCGCGCGCCATCACCGGGTTCATGGTTGTCGATGCGGCGCTGGCCGGGCGCATGGACCGCCTCGGCAATGCGCTGGCCCACCTGTGCTTGCCCGCTTTGACGCTCGCCATTCCGGCTCTTGCCACGGTCGTTCGCTTTACGCGCGCGGGCGTACTCGACACGTTGCAGCAACCATTTGTGACTTATCAGAGTGCGATGGGGATCCCCAATTCCCTCATCGTGTGGAAGTACGTGCTGCGCAACGCTTTGACCTCGACCGTAACCCAGATCGGTCTTCTGTTTGGCGTTCTCCTGGCAGGCGCCGTCGTGATCGAGACAGTCTTTCAGTGGCCGGGCATCGGCTCCTATGCCTTCGAAGCCATTCTCCAGTCGGACTACGCCGGCGTCATGGGCTTCACCGTCTACGCCGGCGGTGTGTTCATGCTCGTCAACCTGCTGGTCGACATTGCCCACGAGCTGATCGATCCGCGTGGAGGTGGCGCGTGAGGGGGTTCCGGCAGGTCCTCACCAAACTCGTGCGCGACCGCTCCGCACTGCTGGGGCTGATTCTCGTAGCGATTGTTGTGCTCGCTGCCGTCCTCGCTCCGGTCCTCGCCACGCACCCGGAGGCGGTGTGGGACATGAATCCAAAGGATCGCTTGCTTGCCCCGAGCTCCAAATGGCTTCTCGGCACCGACCGCATGGGCGCCGACATCTACAGCCGCGTGCTCTTCGGCGCTCGGATCACGCTGGTGATCGCGATTGTGGCGGTAGGTGTATCTCTGTTGATCGGCGTGCCGATCGGGTTATGGGCCGGCTGGCGCGGCAGCTGGATCGGCGAGGCCCTCATGCGGGTGTCCGATGTTTTCCTCGCGGTACCGCAGATCGTGCTCGCCATTGCCATTGCGCAGACGCTGGGGCCATCCATCGAGAACGTCATTCTCGCGCTGTCGCTGACCTACTGGCCGTGGTTCACGCGCCTCGTGTTCGCGGAGGTGCGCCGCCTCAAGAACGAGACATTTATCGAAGCTGCAATCGCACTCGGCGTCCCGCACTGGCGCATCGTCCTGCTGCATGTGCTTCCGAATGTGGCCTCGCCGATCATCGTGCGTACCTCCATCGGCATGGGCTTCACCATTCTGACTGCCGCAGCACTAGGGTTCCTGGGCTTGGGCGCAGCGCCCCCCGCACCCGAGTGGGGGCGCATGATCTCGGAGTCGCGCGAATTCCTGCCCGAAGCATGGTGGTACGCGTTGGCGCCAGGGGTCGCCATCTTCATTGTCGTTATGGGCTTCAACCTGCTCGGCGACGGTTTGCGCGATGTCTTGGACCCTCGCATTCGGCGCGCGCATGACGGCTAGATCTCTGCTCGAGGTTCGCGACCTCAGGATCAGCTTTGGCACCGATCACGGGGTTGCGCGCGTGCTGGACGGGGTGAACCTGGCGCTCAAGCGGGCCACAATTATGGGGCTCGTCGGCGAGTCGGGTTGCGGCAAGACGACGTTGGCCCGCGCCATTCTGGGCATTCTGCCGCCCAATGCGCGCAATGATGGCGGTTCCATCAGCTTCGACGGCCAGGACCTGCTGGCCATGGACCGCACCAAATTCTCCCGCGACGTGAAGGGGAAGCGGATCGTCTTCGTACCACAGGACCCCTACAGCTCCTTCAATCCGCTGTTCCGCATCGGCCAGCAGATCATGGAACTGATGAAATGGAAGTCGCCCCGGCGCACGGCTGGCGAGCGCAGCCTTGGTGCTTTGTTGACCGCCTACCCGAAGGCCCGCTATCGCATCGATCGGGATGCAGCCATGGCCATGCTGCGCGAGGTGCAGATCGCCGATCCGGAGCAAGCATTCGCGAAGCTTCCCGGCGAGTTCTCGGGTGGACAGCGTCAACGCTTGATGATCGCCATGAGCCTGATGACCGAGCCCGATCTAATCATAGCCGACGAGCCGACGACCGCGCTCGATGTCACCATCCAAGCGCAGATTCTCATGCTGCTGAAACGGCTCGCCAAGGATCGTGGAGTCTCGGTTCTGCTCACCACCCATGACCTGGGGACGGCCTACGAGATTTGCGACGATATCACCGTCATGTACGCCGGCCAGGACGTGGAGACCGCACCCGTCGAACAGTTCTTCGCCGCGCCACGCCATCCCTACACGGCGCGCCTTCTTGCGAGTCTCCCGAGCGCGACAGGCGAAGTGCGCGAAATCGGCGGCGAGATCCCCAACCTGATCCGCGCACCCAACGGCTGCCGCTTCCATCCGCGATGCGAGCGAGCCGAACCCTCCTGCGCCCAAACCCGCCCGGGAGTCGATGGACAGAGACACATTGTTCGATGCTTTCACCCCCTTGCTGTGCGCGAGCAGGCGGCAACGTGAGCGCACCCGCCCCGATCCTCGCTGTGCAAGGACTCGCCCGTCATTTTGCCGTGCACAATTCGATTGGCATGCGATCCGGCACCGTCAAGGCGCTCGACGATGTCTCTTTCGATGTCAAGCACGGCGAGACACTTGGCGTCGTGGGGGAGTCAGGCTGCGGGAAGACGACGCTCGGCAAGACCCTGGCCGGCATCCATACGCCGGACTTTGGGGTGGCTCTATTTGAAGGAGTGGACATTTCAGCCCTCGCCGGAGCCGAGCGCCGCCGCATCGCCCAGCGCCTGCAATACATTCATCAGGATCCCGGCAACGCGCTCGATCCGCGCTGGACCATACGCCGCTCGCTGGAGGAGCCTCTACTGACCCACACGACGCTGCCGCGCGCCGAGCGCGAGGCGCGCATTCGCGAGATCCTCACCGCCGTTGGCCTGCCGGCAACGCATCTCGACCTTTATCCGCATGAGCTGTCCGGCGGTCAGCAGCGTCGCGTTGGGCTTGCCCGCATCCTGACGCTGAAGCCGCGCTTCGTTATTCTCGACGAGCCGACTTCTGGTCTCGACGTCTCGGTGCAGGCCACGGTGCTCAAGCTCATTCGCTCCCTCAGCCGCAGCTTCGATCTCACCTACCTTTTCATCTCACACGATCTTGCCGTCGTGCGCATGATGTGTGACCGCGTTGCTGTCATGTACCTTGGCCGTATCGTCGAAATTGCGCCCGCCGAGGAGCTGTTCACCAACCCGCGCCACCCCTACACGCGGTCGCTGCTGTCAGCCATTCCGCAAATCGGCGGCAGACGGGTGACGGACACGTTCGTGCTCGAGGGCGAGCCACCCGACCCCGGTCACCTGCCGAGCGGGTGCCGTTTCCGGGGTCGCTGTCCCAAGGCGGCGCCGCTCTGCGCGGAGCGGGAACCTGCACTGGAACCGTCGGGGGCAGTACATGCCACCGCCTGCCACTTCCCGGGAGATGCACGAAATGCCTGAGCTTGGCTCGCCGCGTGTGCTGGTAACGGGTGCAGCCTCCGGGATCGGTCTTGCCATTACGCGCAAGCTGATTGCCACGGGGAGCACAGTATTGATGAGCGACCGGGACGCTGCCGGTCTCGAGCGTGCACGAACGGAGCTCGATGCGTCACCCCAGGCAACGCTGCTCCTTCCCGGTGACCTTACGGACGACCAAGTGATCGGAGAGGTGGCGGAGAAAGCTGGTCCGCTTACCGGCCTCGTCAACTGTGCCGGCATCTATCCTGTCACGCCACTGCCGGACCTGTCTGGCTCCGAGTGGGACCGCGTCATCGACCTCAATCTGCGTGCACCGTTCCTGCTGTCGCAGGCCGTAGCCAAACGCATGATTGCAGGGCAGCGAAGGGGCGCCATCGTCAACATCTCGTCGACGGCCAGCATCCTGGCGCGTCCCGGCATCGCACACTACGGCACGTCCAAAGCTGGTCTCAATCAGCTCACGCGCGTTCTGGCCGTGGAGCTGGCTCCGCATGGCATTCGCGTCAATGCTATTCTGCCTGGCGTCATTGCCACTGACACCGTGGCTGCAACACTCTCCACCCCTGCGGCGCGGGCCGAGATGGAAGTTAAGCAAGCCCGCATTCCGATGGGCCGCCTGGGCCAGCCCGCAGAGATCGCAGAATTTGCCGCCTTCCTGCTCTCTGATGCTGCATCCTATGCGACTGGCGGCCTCCACGTCGTCGATGGCGGCTTCTCACTTGGTATTGCCCGATACTGAGAGGCGCAAGGCACCAGCCCAACGAGCCTCACTGCAATTCGGTCAGACCAACCGCGCTTCCATAGCGTCGGCTCGCCTCCAGGAAATCGCCGTACTTGCGGTGCACCGCCGTGTGCTGCACACAGGCAAGCAGCAGACGATCTCGATCAAAGCTGCGGTTCTTGGCGTAGTCCTCGAGCAGTATCTGGCCCAGCTCCTGATTGTGCGGATCGTTGCCGATGCGGCTGGCGACAAGGGCAAGCTGCTCAATGAGCGGTTTCCTGTCGGCGCCGCTGTCCAGATAGGCCCGGGTCCAGCCCAGCGCCTGTGGTCCATCCAGCGCGACGATAGAGGAGATAATGCGCTCAAGAAGCTGCGACGGAGCCATCGTGTCGGCTCCTGCCGGCCGCCGTTGCTCAACCTCATGGCCATCTCCTGTCTGGCGGGAGTGCCACGCGTTCCGGTTGAGATAGGAGGTGGCGGCGTAGAGCAGCTTGAGGCGCTGTGGGTGCTCGAAGTTGTCGTAGAACCATCCGAGCGTATTGAGATACTCGTAGCAGTGCTGCGGGATGGAAAAATTGAGCGTGTCCTGGGTTTCGAGCAGAACCTGAGCTGCGCCGACCTGAAGCGCATCCAGGATCTGGCGCGGTCCCTTGCCGGCAAGTAGCAGGTGGCTCAAGGCCTCCTGATGCTCCGGCTCATATTTGTTGAGCACCACATCGAGGAATGCGATCGCTTCCTGCTTCGATAGGAGCTCAGTGTTACGCAAGATCTCGGCTTCCTTCGCGGTGCTGCCGCCGTAGGGGATGGCTGATATCTTCTGCTTCTCGATGTAGTGGGTGATGCAGTTGCAGGCCATCTCATAGGTCGAGTACCAGCGCGGGCCAACGCCGATGTCCAGCGCGCCGGCATAAAGCACGTGACGAGCATTGTCCCAGCCGACAAAATTGCCGAGCTCGACCGTTGCCCGGGCGCGGAACGACTTGTGGCCCGTGGTGTAGGAGCGATTGAGGTAGACGCGATCCTGCAGATCGATGAGCCCTGCGAACACGAGTTGGGCCAGCGCCGGTTTGCGTTGCGAGGGCTCCTCCATGATGCCGAGGAACACACGATAGGCTTCCAGTACATGGCCACGATGGACGAGGTCGAGCCAATGATCGAGCTTCTCGTCGATCGAGCCTTGAATGTGCTCGGCCTCCTGGTCCGGCCAATGCACCACCGGCTTGACCGGCGGGCCGGCGAGCGGCTTGCCGCTCCGTGCATAGTGGCCAGGCGCCTTGTTGATCTTCTGGTTCCAGATGTCCAGGCCGGTCGGAATGTACCAGACCGTCTGGGCCATCGGCAGTCCGGCAAAGCGTGCCGGCAGCAAACGCGCGAGATGCGTCGTGGCTCGAGCCGAGAGCAGACAATGATCGTTGTTGACGAAGTTGACGAAGCCCTGGTCGATGCGCTCGTGGTAGGGCACGTGAGTTAGCGGCGCATGGATGCGCACGGCCTCGTTGACGATCTCGGGAAGCGGACGCCCGCTCTTCACGAGACTGTAGTAGGCCTCGCTGGCGCCCACCTGATCGCGAGCCAGGATGCGATCTTCGAGCTTGTCATAGAGAGCGCGAGTTTCAGTATCTTGCCTGTCGACTGAGAGAGTATTTTCACGCATGGGAAAGAACCTACCTGCGCCAACTTTGAACCTACGGGGCAATGGCCATCCGAAACGCATGTCGTATTGCAAGGCTCAGTATTACACATGCGCGAGACGGATACCACGAGCTCCCTCCACGCAAGGCCCCGCTCCAACCCCTTTCCATCTTCGCCCTTCCCTCGAATGCCGGTGCTCGGCTAGCCTCATCGGCCAATCAGGGGCACATCAGGAAAACGTACGGAATCCGACGTTATCAAACAGGGTAGGAAACACATAATGAGGACCTTCATCGTTGGCGCGCTGGTCGCAATCGCAAGTCTGCTGCAGGTGGGCACTGCCGCCGCGCAGACGACCTGGCCGACGCGACCCATACGCTTCATCTTGCCGGCTGTGCCCGGGGGCGGCACGGACACGCTGGCGCGGACACTGCAGAACGCACTTGCCGCAAAGCTCGGGCAATCCATTGTTATCGAGAACAAGCCGAGTGCAGCCTTCATCGTTAGCACAGAGATTGTCGCTCGGTCGACTGACGGACACACTATAGGCATGCTCGTCGTCAACACGCATGCGGCTAACGCGACTGTTCAGGAGAAACTGCCTTACGACACGCTGAAGGACATCACACCCATCATCAACCTGCAGAGTTCGCCCAACATCATTGCAGTGCATCCTTCCTTTCCGGCCAACACGCTCGCGGACCTGATCAATGAAGCCAAAGCCAAGCCGGGCACTCATTTCTATGCAACGTCGGGCATCGCCGGAGGGCAGCACTTCGCCGGTGAGATGCTGAAGCAGGCTGCTGGCATCGACATGATACACGTGCCCTATAAGGGATCGGGTGCGTCCGTGCAGGATGCCATCAGCGGCCAAATCAAGATCATTTTCGCCAACGTCATCTCTGGCGGCCCGCACGTTGCCGCCGGCAAGCTGCGGGGGCTAGCTGTGACGAGCATAAAACGCTCACCGATGTTCCCCGACATACCAACCGTGGCCGAGCAGGGCTTTCCGGGATTCTCCGTGGAGGATTCGTATGGCATCTTCGGCCCGGCCAAGATGCCGGCGGACGTCGTGAAGAAAATCCACGATGCGTTTCGCGAGGCCATGCTATCGCCAGAAGTTCAACCGCGCCTCCAGCAGCAGGGCATCACGCCCAATCTGATGGGACCGGATGAGCTGAAGGCATTCATCGAAAGTGAGGTAATCAAGCTGCGCGAGATCGCATTGCGCGCAAAAATCAAGGGCGAGCAATAGGTGCAGAAGCGCCGGGAGGTTCAGCTATAGGGCCTTTCTGGCTTTGTTGGAGCTGGCCGGAAGGCTCTCACCTTTCGATTGTCTTGCGACTGCGCTCGGCGTGAAAGCAGCAGTGCTTCCACGCCGGGCGATTGTACCCTAGCGCAAAGCCAGCTGCGCGATGGTCGTGGTCAGCTCGCCGTTCGCGGTCGGGATCGGCATCAGCCCGACCAGGGCCCGTGTCACGCCGCCGTCGACGGGCAGGTTGGCGCCGTTGATGTAGCGCGCTGCGTCGGATGCCAGAAACACAACGACATCAGCGATGTCGTTGCCGTTCCCCAGACGGCCCAGCGGCACCATCGCCTCGCGGGCCGTGCGCACGGCTTCATTGCTGTAAGCTTCCGCGTGGACGGGTGTGACGATCATGCCGGGGCTTATCGCGTTGCACCTTATTCCGCGGCCGCCCCACTCGACAGCGGTCAAGCTGGTCAGGCCAATGATCCCCGCTTTCGACGGCGAGTAGGCGCCGCGCATGGGCTGGCCGAACGTGCCGCTCATCGAAGCGATGTTGACGATCGCGCCATGTCCGGCGGCGAGCATGCGCCGCCCTACGGTTTGGGTGCATTGGAACGCGCCTGTGAGATTGGTCGCAATCTCCCGGTCCCAGCTCGCACGGGGCAACTCCTCCAAGGGCATGCGGTGGCGAATGCCGGCGTTGTTCACAAGCACGTAGGGTGTCCCGAAGGCGCTTTCCGCAGATTTCAAAGCGGCCTCGACATGGGTTGCATCGGCGACGTCGCAGCGCGCGGCGATTGCCCCGTGGCCGGCAGCGGTCAGCTCCGCCGCACGTGCCTGCGCCCCCTCACCATCATAATCCCACAAAGCGACGGTGTAGCCTGCCACGGCAAGACGCTGGGCAATGCATGCGCCGATGCCCCGCGCGGCCCCAGTAACGATGGCAAGCGGCGACTTACTCTCAACCATGACGTACGAAGACCTCCGTGGATCATCCAATTCAGCGAACCGGCGGCGGCTTGCGCAGCTCCGGCTCTATCAGCATCTCGTACTTGGACCGATCAGCTCTCTCTATAGCCGCAATGTCAGGTGCGCCACCCTTGCGCCAGCCGAGATACGCATCGCTGGCATCGATCCCCATGGCTTCGGCTACCAGCTGCACCCAATTCCTGACACCGATACCGCCTTTGCCATCCAAAGCCGCAAACTCGCGGTGGCATGAATGAAAGATAGTGCACACCGTATCGGCATGGTTTGCCACGGCAGCGGTCCATGTATCCTGCGCCGATGCCGCGAGGGCGCCTGGGATTGCAGCGAGCGAGCTGCACATATGCCCGGGTTGCGCGGGGCCTTCCACAAGCACCAGACCTGGTACGCGTGACAGGAGAGTTGCGACACGATCGTTGACCGGCACATGCGTGGCAAAGCCGATATGCCGATGCAGCAGAACGCGCCGCTTGACCTCATGCTGCAGCAGAGGCTCCAGGCGATCGGCGTGGTCGGCCAAAAGCTCGGTGATGTGGGCGGTTTCGAAGGCCGTCGCGTTGCCGGGCGCCATGATGTCCGACATGTGCATGTGACACGATGGGCACCAGGTCACGACAGTGCCGCGCCCTTCCTTCTCGGCCGCTTCATTGAAGCGAGCGATCGTGCGGGCAGCCATGTTGCTGGCCCCTCGCGGCTGATGGTCATGCGCCGTGCCGCAGCAATAGGCTGGTCCGCCGGCCGCACTGACATCGTAGCCCACCCGTTCGAGCAGCATAATGGACAGGCGGATCATCTCAGCGTGCCGCAGCATATTGCAGCCGAACCAGAAGGTAATGCGCTCGTCTTTCACAGCCACTTCGCAAGCTCCTCGTTGCTGAGCTGCAATCGGGCAAATATTTTCACCCGGGGAAACAACGTCGGATCCTGTTTGACAGGGATTTGGTGCGTGTCGTTCAGCGCGCGCTGCTTGGCGATACGAACCAGCAGCATCGCATCGAGCCCCTTCTCCTGCTCGGGGCAAACTGCACGGCATCGGCCGCTCTTCGTGCAAGCGCCAACCCAAGAGATCGTGTCCTTACCCGCCGGCTCGCCGACAGCAAGTTGGCGCAATCCGGCAGTCGCCGCTTTGGCGTCGGCACCACGAAGCCCTTTGTGATCGACCATGGGACAGGCATCGAAGCAAGCACCGCAAGCCGTGCATAAGGCGGCAAGCTCTCGCCCAGCCATGGACAAGTAGGCTTCGGTCGTCTCGGCACGGGCCACTGGCAGCTTGCTCATCAAGAACAAAACTGCGCCGCTCAAACTAGGAGGTCAAGGTGTACTTGAGCAGTCGCGCCGGCAATGGCCCGGCACTGGAGAATGTCAGGCTGTCCCCCTCCGCCGGCCGCAAGCCGCAGGAGTTCGGCTGGTTGACGACATGATCGTCGAGCCGGCCACTGGAAACAGGATTCGCCCTGCATGGGCGCCCCTCTGCTAAGTCGCGCCTCCGATAAATCAGACGGCGGCGCGCAGTTGGGTCGACCCACTGCTCTGCCGCTGTTTGCGCCGCACTTGATACCTGGTCAGGATGCGCAGCCCTTGGTCGCTTTTCGTCCCTCATTGGCCTTTTGGTCTACCCGCATGTCGAGCAACGCGTTGCGCACGATCTCGAGGGCGGGCTCGTTGGGTTTGTTGCGATGCTCAATGAGGGCAAGGGTACGCCCAAGCGGCGGCCGCAGCGGCCGCACGATGAAATCGGTTTTGTGCTTGGTGACGGAAAGCTCCGGCACGAGCGCCATTCCGAGCTTGGAGGCGACGGCTGTCTTGAGCGCGTCGACGGTACCGATGGGCATGGGGTCGCGCAGCATCTGCTCCTTCCCGAGCCAGCCCAAGACCAGGGGATATGCCGAGCTGCGGGTGTGCTCGGTCAGTAGATTTTGCCGGGCGACGTACGCGGGCGTGACTTCATCAGGAACGCCACGTGTGTCCCTCGGCAGGATGGCGACAAGCATCTCACCGCAGAGAGGCGTAACCTTGAGCTGCTTGTTCTCCACGGGTAGCGCGACGAGGCCCAGGTCGATCTTATTCTGCAAGACATTGGCGACAGCGTCTTGCGTCGGCATGTTGTTGACGACCAGCTCGATATCGGGGTGATCGGCTCGAAGGCGCTGAAGGATGGGCGGCAGCCGATATGTCAGCGCCGTCAGCATCGTGCCGACGCGAACTCGGCCGAGCCAACCCTTGCGAAAGCGACGCATGACCGCATCGGCTGCGTCGCACTCCTGAAAAATACGCTGCGCGACTTCAACGAGCTGTTGACCCGGCACCGTGGCGTGCGCCTGTTTGCCCAGGCGCTCGATCAGCTGTACCCCGAAACGGGCCTCGAGTTCTCGAATCTGCAGGCTTACGGCCGGTTGCGTGAGATTGAGGCGGCGAGCCGCTGCGGAGAAGCTTCCGCATGCCACCACCTCCGTAAGTGCTCGCAGCTGGTCGAGGTTGAGGCTGCGCATCCCAAGGGACTCCTTATTATTGTGATTATGAAAGCAAATTTGCCTCATCACGGTTCTTGGGGCAATCCATCGCCGATCGGGCTCGACTTGGTTTCGATATCTTCTATTTCGCCCCGTCAATCGGGAATGCCTTTCGCAAGCAGGCCATCCAGGTCGACCGGGCGTCCTTAGCGGGCAGCACATTTCCAGGGCGTCTCGGACCCTCGCGGACCAACGAGGTCGCAACCCGACAATTGCGCGCGGCACGGTCCAGCCATTGCAGCGACGCGCTACCGTCATTGGGAGGTTCGATGCAGGACGTTCAAGAGGTTTCGTCGCTGATCGGCGATATCTACGATGCGGCGCTCGATCCGGCGCTGTGGATCGAGAGTCCTCCTTAAGGCGCGAGCACTGGTCGGCGGCTCGTGCGCCACGCTGTTCAGCAAGGATGCGACCCGGAAGAGCCTCAACGTCTACTACGACGATGGCGGTCTCGACCCGCACTACAAGCAGCTCTATTTCAACAAATACGCGAAGCTCGACCCGACCACGACCGGTCACGTCTTTGCAGAGATCGGTGAGCCAATCAGCACCGCCGATCTTCTTCCATATGACGAGTTTGCCGAAACCCGCATATACAAAGAGTGGGCGCAGCCGCAGGGCCTGGTGGATTTTGTTTGCGCCGTGCTCGATAAATCGGCGACGAGCGCCGCCATGTTCGGTGTCTTCCGGCACGAGCGCGACGGTTTCGTCGACGATGCGACGCGTAAGCGAATGCGGCTCATCGTGCCGCACATACGCCGTGCAGTGCTGATTGGCCGCGTTATCGACCTCAAGACCGCGGAAGCTGCAACATTCGCGGATGCTCTCGATGGTCTCTGCGCTCGACTGTTCCTCGTCGATGCAACAGGTCGCATCGTTCACGCCAATGCCAGCGGCCATGCCATGCTGCACGAATGCTCCGTCTTGCGCGCAATCAACGGCAAGCTGGCAGCCAGAGAAGCGACCGCTGCGAAGGCGCTGGAAGAAACCTTCGCGGCGTGCGGCAATGGCGACGCGGCTGTCGGGACCAAGGGTATCGCCGTGCCATTGCGCGCGCGCGACGGCGACCACTTCGTGGCGCACGTACTTCCGCTGACCTCGGGGGCGCGGCGGCGCGCCGGCAAAAGCTATGCGGCCGTGGCCGCACTGTTCGTACACAAGGCGGGACTGGAAGCCCCCTCCCCACCCGAGGCCATCGCCAAGCTCTACAAACTGACGCCGAGCGAACTGCGCGTGCTGCTCGCCATCGTCCAGGTTGGCGGCGTACCGGAGACGGCTGAGGCGCTCGGCGTTGCCGAGGCGACCGTCAAGACGCACCTCCATCGCCTTTTCGGCAAGACCGGTGCCACCCGTCAGGCCGATCTCGTCAAGCTGATCGCCGGGTTTTCCAGCCCCGTCGTTGGCCAAACCAAGATCGCTGCGCCCGCTCACCTCTATCACCCGATCGATGGACGCAGCGTGGCCAGGCTGGCGTCAATCTAGGGCCAACCCGGGACCTTCTGAAATGGAGCAATCGCAAATGCGCATGACCGTGATCCGACCCGCCCTCTCCTTGCTGATCCTATCGGTTTCAATCGCCAGGGCCGACGTACCCGATGCAATCGCGACCAAGGATGAAATTTTGGTCGCGACCATGCATGCGCAAGGCGCGCAGATTTACGAGTGCAGGTCCGATGCCTCCGGCAAGCTCGTCTGGCAATTCCGCGAGCCGATAGCCACGCTTTTCGTCGACGGCAAGACCGTCGGCCGGCACTATGCGGGCCCGAGCTGGGAGCTGGCTGACGGCAAGACCGTCGTGGGCAAGGTCGCCGGGCGCGCACCGGGCGCAACGGCAAAAGACATTCCCCTCTTGAAACTCGATGTGACCTCGAAGGGCGCTGGCGGCCAATTCACCGGCGTCACGACCATACAAAGAATAAACACGAGCGGTGGTGTCGCCGAGGGACCTTGCGAGCAAGCAGGCAAGTTTCTCAATGCCCCGTACTCGGCAGACTACACGTTCTACAAACGGAAAAACTGACGTCCGCAAGGAATTGGGCCGGGCGACAGCGATGCTACCCGCACACATCGCGGGCTCGGAGTCGGGCCTGGACATCGCTCGGCCCAACCCCACGGGCGCCAGGAGGAACAGGTTCAACGCGGATCTAACGCAACTGTGATCGGCGTAAGCCACTTCTGTCGACCAATCGATGGATGCTCGCTCTGAAGGCCGGGTCTATCCGTCCCTAATGAATGCCTCGAAGAAGCATAGACTTCAAACTGAGAGAGATTGTTATGAGCGCCAGCGCTTTGATTGTTTTGGACGCGCCCCTGTTCGGTTTCTTACGGCGCGGCGTCATCCACGCGCTAAATCGACGGCCCGCACGGGCGATCGCCCGCCTGGTCGTTGCAGCCCTGGAGTATCGATTGCGCCGCCAGACCTCCCTGATGCTGTCCGGGCTCGACGATCGCATGCTGACGGACATTGGATTGCACAGAAGCGAGCTCAACTCCTTGATCCACGAGCGCGCTGCCGAGCGGACCTATCCGCCCGATTTGATGCGCTGAGGGGACACGCGTCATGATCGAGGAGTTCGGCGGCCGATGGCACGATGTCCTCCCCAGCACAGAGAGCGCTCGCACCTCCACGACTGCGCCACCCGTCATTGCGTTGCACTGCTCAGGCGCCGACGGCCGACAATGGCGCAAGCTTGCCGACGCTTTGGCTCCCAGGTTCAAGCTGTTCGCAATTGACTGCTACGGCTGCGAGAGCACAGGCGCCTGGCCTGGCGAGAGGGCGTTTACCCTTGCAGACGAGGCTCGGCGCGTCGTCGACCTGATCGACAAGCTCGGCACAGCCGTACATCTCGTTGGGCACTCGTATGGCGGCGGGGTGATGCTCCGCGTTGCCATCGAGCGGCCGGCCGCTGTCGCAAGCCTCACACTCTATGAGCCATCCGCCTTCCATTTGTTGAGCCAGCTCGGGCCGAGTGGGCTCGCAGCGCAGGAGGAGATCCTGCGACTCACACGGACCGTCTGCTGGGGTGTGGTGTCGGGTGACTATCACACAGCAGTTTCGTGTTTCGTCGACTATTGGAACGGAGCGGGCAGCTCGGCAACCCTGCGGCCCCATGTCCGTGCAGACCTACTTCGCTGGCTCCCAAAAGCGCCGCTCGACTTTCAAGCCCTGCTGTGTGAGCGAACGCCGCTGGCGGCCTATCGGCAACTGGTCATGCCTACCCTGGTCCTGCGCGGCGAGCACGCACCGCGGCCGAGCCGATTGATTGCGTCGGGTCTGACGCGTGTCATGCGTACCGCGCGGCTTCGCATTGTGCCGAACGCCGGACATATGGGGCCTTTCACTCACGCAGACGACGTCAACACAGCCATCGCTGGGCATCTCGAATCTATAGCAGCTGCAGGTGAGCGCTCCACGTGCAAACTCGTTTCGATCCCAGATCCGATCGCGGCATAACTACGGACCTTCGACAGGAGCGCCGCTGTTCTAGGCACAACTGTATCAGCGATCTCGCTACGCTGCTTTCTTAGCGCGCCCCAGCAGCATAACGAATGGGATCGCCGCCGCCGAAACGGCTGTGTAAAGGCCGAACGCATTGACGTAGGCGATCAAGGCAGCCTGACGCGCCATCTCGCGGGACAGGCGCTCGAGCCCGGCCAGGCTTTCGATTTCCCATAGCCCCGTTGCCCATGGCATCGTCAACGCCTTGTTGTAGGGAGAAATGACCTCGGTCATGCGCGAGTAGTTGACGCCGGTGGAACGCACAACCTCGGCGACGCTGATCGAGATGAAGAGCGTTGCCCCGAGGTTGCGAAGCAAATGATAGACGGCCGTGGCCTCTGGCATCTTGCTGCGGTCGATGCCTGCGAACGTGGTCAGCGTCAAAGCCACCACCACGATGCCGGCCGAGAGACCTTGTACGACGCCGTTCAGCTCCAGCTCCAGTGCAGTTACGTTGAGATCGATGCGCATCAGCCACAACCCCGAGACGACTTGCAGCAGAAAACCGATGGCAACGCTGACACGCGGGTCCAGCCGCGAAATGAAAATAACGGCAAAGAAGCCAAGTATGCCGCCGATGCCGCGCGCGGCGACAACCTGACCGACCAACACGTCGGGATATCCCAGGTGCGTGCGCATCAGCGTCGGCAACAGCACCATTGGTGTAAAGTTCAGCATGCCGAACAGCAAGATGAGTGCCAGTCCCAGACTGTAGTTGCGGTCGCGCAGAAGCTGCAGATCGAGAAACGGATTGCGCGTCGTCAGGCTGTGAGCAAGGAAAGCGTAGAAGGTCACGGCCGAGGTCAGCACAAGAACCTGAATTTCCATCGCCTCGAACCAGTCGAGCCGTTGACCGCGCGCCAGCGTCAACTGCAGAGCGCCAATAGCAGTCGACAGCAACAGAAAACCGATCCAATCGAAGCGAGTGGAATTGGTCGCGCCACGATCGCGCAAGAGAGAAACAGCTAGCCCAAATGCAGCTACAGCACCAACCGGGACCAGCAGGAAGAAGGCCCAGCGCCAGTTGTGGCTTTCGGCGAGATAGCCGCCCAGCGATGGCCCTGCGATCGGGCCGATTACCACTCCCATGCCGTAAATGCCCAGCACAGCGCGATGCTGGCGCTGCGGAAACGTGTCAAGCAGGATGGTCTGCGTCAGTGGCACGCTGGGGGCGCCGGCAGCACCCTGCACGATGCGCCATAGTATGAGCTCATCGAGCGAGCCGGCTGTGCCGCAAAGCATGGTCGACACCGTGAAGACCGTCGTCGACCAGATCATGACTTGGCGTCGGCCGAAGCGCGCCACCAGCCATCCGGTCATGGGCATGGCGATGGCCGTCGCGAGGATGTTGAAAGTTATTGCCCAGGAGATCTCGTCAGGCGTCGCTGCGAAAGTGCCCTGCATCTGCGGAAGGACGGTGGACGCGACGAGGATCGACGTGAAGTAGAGCGCGACCGTCAATACTCCTGAAATCAGAATCAGGACGCGCCGGCCTGGTCCGGCGACGACATTGGGATCGCTGACTGTAGACATAACAAGCGTAGTTTCAGCATCGTGCCAAAAAGGGCGGACAACCTCGGCCGGACGTCGAGGGTGGCACGTTGATGCGGCGGGGACCAGCGCCTCGGCGAGCTAGTTGTTATCCACTGCCAGAGTTGCATCACCCCCAGCGAAAAGTCGCGCTGCAGTACCCGCGCCGGCAAGCCAGATCCGGCTACGGCTGGACGGTAAGGTCCCGGCCTGTCCTTGCCTCTATGTGGTCTCGCCTGGTCCCCCGATCACTCTATTTTCACGTTGGCAGCCTTGATGACCTCCAAGTTGCGCTTGATGTCGTCGAGAAGATGTTGGCCGAGCGCCTCGGGCGATTGGGGCGGAACGGCAACGCTGATCGCTCTCATCTTGGCCTTCATGTCGTCTGTCTTTGATATCTCCACAATCTTGGCATTGAGCTTGGCGATGATGTCCTTGGGCGTTCCCGAAGGGGCAAACATGGCAAACCAGATCGGCACATCCGCATCCGCGATCCCCGCCTCCCTGAGCGTCGGGACATCGGGAAACTCCGGGTGCCGCTCGCTATGGTTGATAGCAAGGAGAACGAGCTTACCAGCCCTCACGTGTGGATAGACCACAATCTCATTCATCATATGGACGTTGCCCGGCAGAACATCGCTGAGCGCGTCGGCGCTGCCGCGATAGGGCACGTGCAGGATGTCGATGCCAGCCCTGAGCTTCAGCATCTCGAGCCGCAGATGCGTGGACGTCCCCAGACCAGCGGAGCCGAAGGAGAGCTTGCCGGGATTCTGTTTGGCGTACTCTATGAGCTCCTTGAGCGTCTTTACACCGACGGATGGGTGCACAACGAAACCGCCAATGATGTCGCCGACACGCGCGACCGGCTCCAGCTGTTTGGTTGCATCGTAGGGCGCCTTGCGCAGACTCGGTATGATGGCAATCGCACTGTTCGGCGTGAGTAGAAACGTGTACCCGTCAGGCGCCGATTTGACCGCCGCCTCGACGCCGATCATGCCGCTGGCGCCGCCGCGATTCTCGATGACGAATTGCTGTCCGAACGCCTCAGACAGCCTCTCGGCCCATGGCCGGGCGATAGCATCGGTAGCCCCACCGGGAGCATAGGGAAGAATGATCTTAACGGGCCTTTCCGGCCAGGGCTGCGCGACTGCTTGAGGGGCGATACACAGCGCTGGGACAACCACCAGCGACCAAAACAATTCGCGACGACGCATTGCCGACTCCCGAACATCATTGGTGGACGGTTTCGACGGCCAACGAAAGCGGCGCAAAGCTGCGAAAGTGAAGGCATGCGACCAAGCCGACTGCAGCGTTGAAGCGCTCCGCGGCCGCCGTTCGTAAGATCAGGTCGGGACGACCGCGCCTTTCAGTCGAGCCCGAGCATTTCTAGAGCAAGAATGGATCATGCGCTCCTCCCACAATGCGCGTCAGTGACGTTGCACCTGGCTACGGAGGCGGCTGGAGTGCGGCGTGATCGCTTTTGCGATTCTAGTGCGCTTGCGCACTCTCAATGACGGAACCAGCTCCTAAGCCAGCAAAGCATAGGCCCGCGCACTGCCGTTTGTCACGACCAAACATCTTCAGGTCGGCCGTGGCAACGGCAAAAAATTCAATTCAGGACTTTACTCCTTATTGGAGAGGAAGGACGCAGGTCGGTGGGCATGTCACCCCTCACGTTTTGCCAGCATCGTTTGGTGCATCGCCATCAACAGCTCATCCGTGCCGAAGGGTTTTTTAAGGAAAGCCGTATCTTGACGGACAAGCCTCGGTAGCACCGCCAGGCCGCTCATGGCGACGACGCACATCCCGCGTTGGCGTAAGCGGTCCACGAGATCGAAGGCCATCTCGCCTTGGAGGTTGAGGTCCACAAGCGCAAGATCTGGTGCTTCCTTGGCAACCAATCGTTCGGCGTCAGTTACTGTTGCTGCCGGGCCCAGCACCACCATACCCGTATCAGTGAGCGTCGACTTCAGGGCCATCGCCACTTGCCAGGTGTCGTCGACAACAAGCACACGCACACCCTGCAGCGATCCATCATCCTGCATGTCTTCACTGCCCCATGAAATTATAGGCGACCCCAAATGCCGTGAAGGCAGGCGTGAAGCGAAGGCTGCTTCGACCACGTCCTCGCGGTTGATCACTTCACGCTTCCACAATGTGGTTGCGGATTGCGTAGCGCACGAGGGCCGCGGAAGACGTGAGATTGAGCTTTCGCATCAAACTGGACCGATGCGTCTCCACCGTCTTCGCGCTTATGTTGAGCGCAATCGCAGCACTTTTGTTCGAGTGCCCGTCCGCAATCAGTTGCACAACCATGCGCTCCCGGCGCGTCAAAGACGCCGTCGCCCGGTCTGCCCTTACTTGGGAGCTGAGCCAATGCTCAGTGCAGAACTGCGGGGTGCAGAATGGTTTGCGCGCGAGGAGAGACTGAACCGCTACAATGACGGAGCTGTTGGTGTCCGACTTGAGAAGATAGCCGCGAGCCCCGGCGCTGAGGAGCTCGTGCGCGAACGCTTCGCTGTGATGCGTCGCGAAAACTAAAATTTCAGTGCTTGGTACCCGAGCGCGAATCTCCCGTGTAACCTGCAGCCCGTTCATCCAAGGCATTGAATGATCGATCACAGTGACGTCGGGCTTGGTCTCTATGGCCTTGGCAATCGCCTCTTCACCATCGGCTGCCTCAGCAACGATTTGCCATGTTTTCTGAGTTTGCAGAACCTCGCGCAGGCCGCGCCTGGCCACGTGATGGTCATCCGAAATCAGCAAACGTGCCATAACATCGTCCTCCCTCGTCATGCCCAAGGCTGATGCCCCGGGCCCATCGGACTGGCGGCACTTAACAGTGCTCGGAGGCTAATGACGGCTGGGGCTGACGCAATTGCGCGAACGTTTACGGACAATGTCTCAAAGGACATCGAGGCTATACAAACGTTTAGACGAGTTCGGCGGAGCAAAGGCGATATGCCGCGCGAGGCGCAATTGCCCCGTCAGGATACAAGAGCAATTGCCCCGTCAGGATACAAGAGAAGGGTGGGGGTTGTATTACTGAGCAGCGCCGGAGCGGCCGGCCTGAAGCGCCCCTTCAAGGCACGAAATCAATTGCTGTTCGCTCACCGGCTTCAGCAGCAGGGCCAATGCGCCGCACCGCAATGCGGCTGCATGCATATGCCCATCGGAGTGAGCGGTGATGACGATCGTGGGAATGCTATGGCCTGCGCTTGACAAGCGTCGCTGCAGATCAACTCCGTTGACCCCCGGCATGCACAGGTCCGTGACCAGGCAACACGTATCCTTGAGCCGTTCGGATCGAAGAAATTCTTCGGCGGAACCAAATGCCGCCGTCACATAGCCATTCGCCTCGAGAAGGCTCGTTGTGGCCTCACGAACCGATAGATCATCATCAACGATCGAAATGAGAGACGTCGCGGCCAACGTGGATACCTTCACTAAAGAGCTGCCGCACAAGATAAGGGACGCCCAAAAATTGACATCCTATACAGAGGTTTAGATCGATTAGTCTGGCAGCTCCAACTTCAGAGCGTGTGCCATTTTCACCAGGTGCGCCAAGGATTTCGCTCCCATTTTCCGCATGGCGTTACCGCGGTGCACCTTGACGGTTATCTCGCTTACCCCAAGCCTGCCGGCAATCTGTTTGTTCAACAATCCAGCACTGACGAAAGCGATCACCTCTTGCTCGCGCGCGGTTAGGGACGTGAAGCGGCTCCTGATGTCGGCCATCGACTTCTGCTGGTCTCGCCGCTCGCCGTCCAACTCGAGCCCGCGCTGAACTGCGTCGAGCAGCTCCTGATCGCGGAAAGGCTTGGTCAGGAATTCTATGGCTCCGGCTTTCATGGCCCGAACACTCATGGGAATGTCGCCATGACCGGTAATAAAGATGACAGGAAGCTGAGCATCCAGCTTGGCAAGCTCGGATTGAAAATCGAGGCCGCTCAAGCCCGGCAGGCGGACGTCGAGCACAAGACAACTTGGCCCATCCGAGGCCCTCCTCTTCAAGAACTCGGCAGTCGATCCGAAAGCCTCAGCCGGCAAACCCACGGACGCAAACAACTCCACCAGCGACTCGCGTACGGCCGGGTCATCATCGACAACGAAAACCTTCGCGCGGATGTCAGCTGTGTTGCTCATCGGCGCCACCTGCGTTGGACATTGGGAGAGCAATTTGAAAAACAGCGCCATGCTGCGGCCCGGGCGAGACGCGCAGGGATCCGCCGTGCGCTTCAACAATCGAGCGGCATACCGAGAGGCCCAGCCCCATGCCGGCGGCCTTCGTGGTGAAGAATGGATCGAAGACCCGATCCAAATCCGCCGCGGCCACGCCCGGCCCCGAGTCTTCCACGGCAATCAGCACATGATCGCTCTCCCCGATCTCGGTCCTTGTTTGCAGCACCCGGGGGCGTTCGTTCGTCGCATGCATGGCATCCATGGCATTGGTGATCAGGTTCATGAGGACTTGTTGCAGTTGCACTCGGTTCGCCAATACGGCTGGATCCTCTCTGGCAAACTCCGTTTGCAGCACTATCTGCTTACTCCGAAACTCTCCCCGAAACAGAACTAACACCTCTTCAATAAGGCCGTTGATCTGTAGGCGCTCCTTGCCTGGCACATCACGTTTGAACATTGATCGCACGCTGGCAATGACCTCGCTCGCACGGTGCCCATCCCTCACCACGCGCTCCAGAACGGTCCGCACCTTGTCGAGGTCTGGCGAAGCATTCGCGAGCCAACGCAAACCCGCACTGGCGTTGGAAACAATCGCCGATAACGGCTGATTGACCTCATGCGCAATTGAAGCGGCCATCTCTCCCATTGTCGTCAACCGTGAGACGCGCGCCAACTCCACCCGCTCTGCGGTCTCGCGCTCGCGCGCAGCGGCGAGCACCGACAGCATGTCGTTAAAGGCGCCGGTGACGCGGCCGATTTCATCCTGGCTCTTATAGTCAACGCGGAGGCTGTAGTCCTTGGTCTGGCGCACCCTCGAAACAACGGTCTCCAGTCGTTTCAATGGCCGGGCTATGTGCCGGTGAGTGAGGAAGGCAATGATTGTGCTCAGACCAACAAAGGCAGCGATGAAAAAGAGCGCCGCACGCATTCTTCCAAACAGGCCATCAATCCGTTGATGCAAGAGACGATCAAGCTCGACCTGCCCAACGCTCCAGGCCCTGAGCGTGGCTTGAATGGGGCGCACATGAAAGCGGGTGTATACCGCCGCATCCCTGACATCGACTCCGGTTGCACTCGTCTGTACGGCACCGACATAGGATGCGACGCTTGTCATCATCGCCGCGAATTCCGCATCGACAGCCCGCTTCAAGCGTCCGTCAGCATTTCCGCGGTATGCCGATTTCAGATCGTCACTGACCTCGTCAGCAACGGACCGCACCAGACTTATCAGGATCGGGAGACGAGCTTGCTGCATCGTCGAGGCGCCTGCGGCGATGTTCGCCTGAAAGGCATGCTGTAGCTCCGCCAAGCGGCCAAGCAGCGTTGGCAACTTGCGGACCAGAATGGCCTGCACATAGTAGCTGTCGAGATCCGGGTCGAGTGCAAGGTTCGAAGCGTCGCCTATGCGCGCGGCCAATAGTTGCGCTTTGGAAAGCGCATCCACTACTGAAGAATCGATTTGAACAGGTTCCCGCTCCTGTAGCGAAAGTTTGCGCAATGCAGCAGCGAGAGCCTCCACGGCTTCGGCTATCTGGAGCCGATCATCTGCTTCTGCTTGGACAGCGGCGAGTGACTTCAGGATGGTCTCATGTGACGCATCGCGCTCTGGAGCGAGAACAGCATTGTAGACCTCACGAACGGCCGACAAATGCCGGCTGCCGACCAGCTCCTTTCGCGCGAAGTCGATAGCAATCTGCTTTTCCCTAACGAGCTCGTAAATGGGCACGCCGACCGAGATGATGAATGTGGCGCACAGGACGAGCAACTTGACGCTGGTTGGGAGGTTCTTGAACACGGGTCCGATAGCGCCTCGCAGAATATGACGACGAAAATGCCGGTGAGGGAATGGCCAGGATATGATCAGCCACCTTGGCGTCCTCGGGCCAGTGGCCCATGGAATCAGGGTTTCTTTCGATCTCCAGAACTAGGCCTCATAGCCGAGCGCCTGCCAATCTGCAGGCAGACATCGTGGCCGAGCCCAAAATAAGGTAGTCCAGCGCTTCGATGGGCTCTGCCACTTCAGCCTTAAATAGCGCCGATGGGCGCTTGATCGGCAATGCCTGCTGCTCGACCGGATCCCAATCGTGGGTGGCTTAGGTGGGTTCGGGCTGGCTAGCTCCGTGTCTGTCATCAAGCAGTAACAAATCGCGACGAAGCTCGCGTCATCGCTTCGAAGAATGCCAGTGGCGAATTAGCGTCTATCGTACCAAACGACCTTGATGTTTGATGAAGCCGTCGCCTTGCACCCAACGCTGGTGGCGAGGTCGTCGCTGATGCCGTTTCGGACCTTTCATCGCGAAGCTGGGGCAGACGCGCCTAACATTAGACCTCGATCCTATGCAGACGACCCACGATGCACTTTGGATCGCCGCCGTCGTTACGGCTTGGGTTCTCGGGTATCTGGGTGCGCCATTTTGGATGATTGGCGTCGGATGCGCCTTACTCACCTTCAGCCTGATTTCTTGAATTGCGCGGATCGAGCGATCACTACTCGCGTGGGTACCCATTTGCCGCAAACGCACTCGCCAAAGCAACCGTCCAGATCGGCTTGGTTCTGCTCGTCTATGTCGCGGGCTTGGCGGCACGGCAGATCGGTGACTAGGCGCTGGTGCAAAGAAGGCCTGCTTCCACGAAGGGTCGCGGGCCAGTAGTGGCTTCCTGAGGATGGAGGCCCGGAAAGTCCGCTCCAAGACCCCCAGCGGCTTAGGATTCGCGCACCACCTGGATTACTGCCTAACTCTGTTGCGCTTCGAGCTAGAGCAATGTCTGGAGCTGCCCCAACTCCTTGGCGTTCAGATCGGAAACAGCCCAGTAGGTCAAGCCTCCCGCCGTCCATGAAATGACATTGTACCCCTGCAGGCTCGCAGGCCTGACGGAGGTGGCCTCGCTCGAGGCTGCGGGCCACATGAAAACATTGATGATGTGAGCGCGTCGCTTGTAGACGAGCGTCGCCGTACGTCGACCGTCGACGAGGTCAAGACGGCCGCCGATCAAGGGAAAGCCCTCCGCGGTCAGGTCCTTGACGGTGGGCGCAAATTCAATGCGCCCGTTAAACCAAGGCTTGACGGTGTGACTTTCCGACGAAGCGACCTGAACGGCGCTCTCCTGCAGAAGCGACCGCGCGTGTGCGGAGACAACGTCTCGCTCCACGCTGCGCTTTTGTGCTGCGGAGTCCGACAGCTGCCATCCGATCAGACCCGATAGCCCCGCGACGATGGTCAGCGCCGCAGCTTGCCGGGAGAACTGACGCCACTCGAAACGAGCGTTGTCATTGGCCGACCCCCGCTCCTCAGCCAGTCTTGCACGTATCCTGTCACTGAGGTCGGGCGGCGTGGCGACGCGACCCATAGTGCGCAACTGCTCGCCCATTCGGCGGTACTCGCTCGTACGCTCGGTACACAACGGACAGGCGGCAACGTGGGCTGCGGCGGCTTGCTGCTGGTCGGCGGCATTCTCGCCGTCGATCAGTGAACTGAGCGCCTCATGTGCCTCCCTACATTGCATCGGGCTCATCCTTTGCGATGCGTCGCGCCAGAGCCTCACGCAGGTCAGCGCGCCCGCGCGACAGTCGGGACATCACCGTACCGACGGGAGCATCGATCGCCTGGGCAATCTCATTGTACGACATACCCTCCAACTCGCGAAGCACGATGACTTCCCGATAGTCGACGGAAAGCTCGGCGAGCGCAGACAGGAGCTGCTGGCGCTCCCCGGCGGCAATCAGCAGGCCCTCCGCCGATGGTTCTGACGAGGCCACGTCGCCAAGATCCTCCCGGTCCCTGGCCTTGAGATCCTCACTGAGGACTATCACGTTGGTCCCACGTCGGCGATTCTGCATACTGCGGTAGGCGGTATTGCGCACGATGGCAAGAAGCCACGGTTTGACAGAGTTGCTTCTGAGGTCCGCGAAGGCGCGGAAAGCCCGCAAGTAAGCATCCTGTACCACGTCCTCCGCCTCCTCGCGGCCACGCACAATCCAATAGGCAAGATTGAACGCAGCCCGCATGTGCGGGATCACCAGCTCCTCGAACCGACTTCTCGAGACCATCCTCGCTCCGTGCACAGCAGTCTGGTCTCATTCAATCCTTGATCCCGCCCGATGCCAACTTATTCCCGATAGGGCGTCTATTTATTTTTGGGGTCGAGGCTCGACGCCGGGAATAGCAGTTCACGGACGAGAGTCTCTGGTCCCAGGAGCCACAAAGGTCTGAGTTCAACCTGCCGTTGCGCAGTCGCACTAGTCCGTCGTCGCGGACGGTGGGTTGGACTTGCCCAATTCCAGCGGGGAGTCATGGATCATCCACGCTTCGAACCCATCCAAGGTCACCGCGATAGCCTGCATCTTGCCTATCACGGCGGCAACGTCGTTGAGCTGGTTCTAGGGCTGATCGATCGCCGCGTGATCAAGGCTGCGCGTACGCGGTACGCGCTGACGGCGCCGATCAGCCAGCAATCTCGGCAAGACTTCACGCCTGACCACATCGTGCACTTTGGGACTTCACGCTGCCCTAACGCGAAAGTCACGCAGGGTGCGTTTGATCGGGAGCGCAACCGCCACATGGAGGCAACGATGCAATCATCGACCAAGCTTGCCGTTCCCATCGTCCTCGCTACGGCAGCTATCGCCGCTGCAGCGATGTTCTCGATCCAACCACCACCCTCCTCCCAGGCGATCGCGAGCGCATCCGATAGAGAGTCGAGCACACACGTGTCGGCTGCAATGTCGGCCGGAAATCTGAGCGAGGAAGCAGCCTTCCCAGATTCTTCGCGGATGATCTGGTTGCCCCTCACTGCCGACGGCCAATAGAGCGGCAACGCTCCAACGCGCGAGGGTGACCCCGGCAATATGTCAGATCAAGCAACCCGCCCCATCCATCACGACCCGACGCGGGAGATCGATCTTCTGCTGCTCGACGAAATCCTACACACCACCGGGGCCAGCTCTCGCCACAGTTCTCAACACCTGAAAGGAGAACCAACGATGCAGCGCAGGAATTTCGACCTCAGCCCGGGTGTTCGCCTTCTCCAGGTGTCAGTTCTCCTGGCTATGGCCGCCGGTGTCGCTGCACTTGCCGCGTGGGCACCAGAGATTGCCACGGCATCGGCGACACTTGTTGTTGTCGCAGCCCCCTGAAGCTCCACCCAGACCGGGTCTGGCAGGTGAAACGATGCTCAAAGGTGTTGCATGGCTGCTAGGTTTCCAAGGAATTGGCGAGCTTGTCAGCACTTTGCTGCGGCTACCGGTCTCTGGCGCAGTCTGCGGCATGACATTGCTGTTGGTCTCACTCATTTGCAGGGGTGAGGTCCCGGACGAGTTGCTACGCGTCACGGACGTTCTTCTGGCCAACATGCCTATTTTGTTCGTGCCTGTCGGCGCCGGTCTCATTGCCTATATGGACTTGTTCCAACGCCATTGGCTCGTGGTGGTGATTGGCGTGGCTGGCGGAACTTTCGTGACCCTGGGAGCGACCGCGCTGGTCGTGCACTTCCTAGCGAGGCGTACTCTCGCGACCGAAGTAGGTGCGAGAGCGATGCGAGAGCTCCCCATCCGCAGTCGCAGCTGACCTCGAGAGCAGACATGCCAAGCAACATGCAGGCCCACCCACTGCTGTTCCTGACCTTGACCGTGGTTGTGTTCGTCCTGTCCTCTTGGGTTCATCAGCGCACGCGGGCACATCCCCTCGCCAACCCGGTACTGCTGTCGGTGTGTCTGCTGATTGTGCTGATGACCGCAACCGGCACGCCATACGAGCGCTACTTTGAAGGTGCGCAATTCATTCATTTCCTGCTTGGCCCGGCTACCGTCGCGCTGGCCGTCCCCATTTTCCGGCATATCGGCAAGATTCGAGCAGCCATAGTGCCTGTCGCTGCCGGTATTGTCGCTGGCTCGGTCGCCGGCCTGGCGCTCGTCGGCGCTGCATCTTGGATCCTTGCCGCCGATCCAGCCCTCACCGCGTCGCTTGCCACCAAGTCGGTCACCGCTCCGGTGGCGATGGCCATTGCGCCGTACACCGGTGCTATTCCCTCGCTGGCAGCCATCGTGGCGGTGTTGGCCGGCATGATTGGGGCGGCATTCGGACCGTCGCTGCTCGATCGGCTCGGTGTCATGGACCCAATTGCGCGCGGTTTGGCGATGGGCACGGCCAGTCACGGCCAGGGCACGGCACGTGTTTTCCAAGAGAACGAAGAGGCCGGCGCCTTGTCCAGCGTCGCCATGGGACTGACAGCGTTGGCTATGGCAGGCACCATGCCGTCGTTGGCTAGGCTCCTGCTCATTGTGCCGTAGGACGCTGCAAGCGCCGGAACAAGATCACGTCTGTTTGAGATGGTGGCCATAGCGAGCCTGCCTGGCAGCGCATAGGCTAGTGGGTAAGGAAGTACCCACAGCCAAGCCAGGAGAAGGCTTATGCCCGAACGCCCGATCGTCACGCAGGACATGATCAACCTGTATGACGAGTACACCCACATCACGCTCGACCGCCGTGCCTACATGGCCAAGCTTACCGCGCTCGTCGGCTCTACTGCCGCCGCGGCCGGCGTGACCTCACTGATCGAGGCCAACAAGGCGTCCGCACAGATCGTCAAGCCGGACGACCCTCGCGTAAAGGCGGAGCGCATCACTTACCCGGGTGAAGGTGGTGACATGTCCGGCTACCTCTGCATGCCGGCGGGCACGACCGGCAAGCTCCCGGCCGTCATCGTCATTCACGAGAACCGAGGGCTTGTTCCGCACATTCAGGATGTCACGCGACGCATGGCCCTCGAGGGCTTCTTGGCGCTCGGGCCTGATTTCCTGACCCAGTCAGGCGGAACACCAGAGGACGAGGACAAAGGCCGCGAAATGATCGGAAAGCTGGACCGGCCGCGCACAATTGCCAACGCCGCAGCGACCGTCCAATTCTTGCAGGCACACGTCAACAGCAATGGCAAGGTAGGCGCGACCGGCTTCTGCTGGGGCGGCGGGGTTACCAACGCACTCGCCGCTGCGGCTGGTCCAGATCTGTTGGCCGCTGCTCCCTACTATGGTGCACAGCCGCCCGCCGACCAAGTGCCGAAGATCAAGGCACGCATGCTGCTGCACTACGCCCAGAACGACGACAATATCAACAAGGGCATTGCCGCGTACAAGGACGCGCTCGACCAGGCTGGCACTAAGTACGAGCTGTTCACCTACGAAGGCGCCCAGCATGCGTTCAACAACGACACGTCGGCAGCGCGCTACAACAAGGCCGCGGCAGACCTCGCTTGGAACCGCACCGTGGACATGTTCAAACAAGTTCTGGCGTAGCTGAGTGGGAGCGGGTGGCGGTCTGTTGCAAGCCCGGTAGAAAGGCGACAGAACAGGAGCACCGCCACCGGCACGAGACCCATTAACCCACTGAAATGGGACAAGGAAGCAGGCTTCCCGTCGCGTGCTACGAATGATGTAGCCGTGACCTGATGAGGCCGACATGCGAGCAATGTTGAGAGGGCTCCTTCCGCTACTCGCTCTGGGAGCAGCGAACACAAGCCTGTGCGCCCACACGTTCTCTGCACCCAAGGCCCAATTCTTGAAACAGAGCAGCACACTCGTGACGTATCGCAGCGCCTACGACCATGCCTACGTCCCATGGAACGCCGAGCCCTACGGCGGCCACGCTGGTCGCTTTTACTATTCCGCACCGGCAACCGGCTATGCCGACCCGCGCATCAACCAGTACGCGCCGCCTCCAGCACTCTGGTACGCCCCTCCCCCTGTTGTTTTGGTGCCCATGCGGCCGGCGAGTTGTGGGAGATATAGGTACTGGGACGGAGAACGTTGCGCGGACGCCCGGTTCGAGCCTCCCTATGTGGGGCCGAGATGGTGACAGCCTAGTCAGTTCCGCAGCGCTCTGCTTCCCGCTGTTACGCAGGCGCGAAGCGGCGGCCGTCGTCACGCTACGGCGTCGAATAGCGCCGCTATCAAGCTTCGAGCTCGATGATAGATGCCCGGCGCCTCGCTCTCGCGCGGGCCGCCGACGCTCAGCGTCATATCCGCACCGAAGCGCTTCCTCTGCGTTTTGAGCCATGTCTTGGCCCGCTCCAACGCCGTTGCGTCGTCGGCATTGATGATCAGGTACGGCTTTCCGTGCTGACGCGCCCATTCGTGCGCGCGCCTTGTGCCGATGGAGACCGACAATCCACCGCCGTCCGTAATGATGAGTGCCGCATTGCTATCGCGCACGTTCCACTCCGTGCGCTGGAGCGGATGCGCAAGTGGCGTTTCCTTGAGCTGCGGATACTTGGTCAGAAGACCGGGCGGCTTGGTCAGGTCTTCAGCCCAACCGCCCTTTGGACACCAGCCGCCCCAGCGCATGCCGCGCTCGATGGCTATGTCGAGCGCGGCACGGTCAACACCTGTCTGACCGCCGCTGACGACTTGCATGTCCCATCATGCCGAATTATCGAGCGCGGGGAAAGATGCGGCTACGCTAAAGTCCATAAATTGAGCCGCGGCGCCTCTCTGCGAACGACGTGAGCAGCTACCTCCATGGCTCCACTACGACCTTTGCGTGACGGTTCGGGCTTGCCAGCTCGTCGAATGCGGCGGCAACCTCGCCGAGCCCGATCCTGCCGGTGATCATTGCCCCGACATCGACCTTGCCGCTCGAGATCAGAGCAAGCGATTGAGCGAACTCGTCAGGAGTGCAGGCCAACACGTATTGGACAGTAAGCTCCTTGTAGCTCGCAAACATTGGCTTCTGCTGATCCGTCTCCATACATACGCCAACAATGACGACACGGGCGTTCTGCGGCGCGCTCTCAAAGATGCTTTGGATCACGCCGGGCACGCCGACACATTCGAAGATGACACACGGCTTGATGGGGGCGGGCGGAATGAGTGAGAAGGGGAGCCTGGCAATCTCGGCGGGCGAGAGCTTTGCGTGCTCCTCCCAGGTCTGGAATGGAGAGTTGACGGCGGCATCGACGACAATGTCGGCGCCGAGACGCACCGCCAGCTCGCGGCGCTTGGCCGAGTAGTCCGCAGCGATGATCGGCCCAAATCCCTTGTTCTTCAGAGCCGCAACAACCGCCAAACCGATGGGTCCGCATCCGATCACGAGGGGAACCTCGTCGCCCGCCAGCCTCGCTTTCGCCAGCGCGTGAATGCCAATCGACAGCGGCTCGGCGAGCGCGGCCAGCTCGCTGGTCACATGGTCGGGTACTGGAATCAAAAGCTGCTCGGACAGCAGCATGCGTTCCGCGTAGGCGCCGATGTTGTCGTTGGAGTATCCGATGCCTTCGACGCGACCGTCGACGATGATGCGCGGCACCGAAACAACGCGGGTGCCCTGCAACAAGGTCCTTGCGCAATCCGGTCCGTAGTCGAGGATCTCGCAGCAGTATTCATGCCCGAATACGACATCCCGCGTCAGATCCATGGGCTTGCGCCATGGCAGGAATTGCGACATCTCCACCATCTTGCCGGCATGCAGGCGCGCATGCAGATCAGTGCCGCAGACGCCGCAAGCCAACGGCTTGACCAGCACCTGACCGGGTCCTGGGATAGGTTCCGGCATGGTATCGACCACGATCTGGCCGTTCCTGAAGACCGCTGCGCGCATCCTTGAAATCCGGTTCAGCCCTCGTTTCAGCACGGCAAGTTGCGGCCCTGCACGGTGCCGGCTGAAGGCGTAGTGTTCTCACACGCTCGAAGAACTGAGCGACAAAGAGTTGTAACGGCAGATCAACTTGGTCCGCCAGCCAATTATTGCAGAAAAAACAGGGCTCGGGCGGCGCTACGGACAGATAGGCCAATGTTCGAGAATGGGCGCGCGACCCTGTCATTGGGCCACATGCGGCTAGCGCCAAATCAATGGCCATCATAGTCTGTCGATCATCAAAGCAGTGGGTGCTGGAGCAATCATGAAGATCAAGCGCATCGAGCACATAGCCATCGCCCTCAAGAACATGGACACCATCAAGGACGTGCTTGCCAACAAGCTTGGCATTGCCATGGAGTACGAGGAGCACTTGCCGGCGCACGCCACCACGCTCGCCATGTTCCCGGTCGGCGAAACCTACCTCGAGCTGCTGCAATCGGACAAAGCGGACTCCGGCACCAACAAGTGGATCGCCGAGCGCGGCGAGGGGCTCTTCCATATCTGCCTCGAAGTCGATGATATCGACGAGTCCATGCGCGAGCTGCGCGGCAAGGGCATACGCTTCGAGACCGAACAACCGCTCATTGGCCACGGCAACTGCCGCATCGTCTTCATGGATCCCGCAACGACGGGTGGGCTCGTCATTGAGCTGGCGGAGCAACCAAAGGCCGCGACAGCATAGGTTGGCTGCATCAGGCTCGTTCAGCCTGATGCAGCGTTTGCGCGGACCCTCTGCATCCCCGCGATTGCCAGCCTGCTTGATAGGCTTCTGCGCCCCGCATCTGATCTTAACCTCTTGAGGGAACGCACGTGTCCGAGCCGCAATCCAAACCCAAACCCACACCGTTCCTGGCTTCCGACATCACCGTCGATCGCAGCAATCCGGCCATCGTCGTTGTCGGACTCAATCGGCCGCAACGGCGCAATGCGCTGACTCTCGCCATGTGGAACGAGCTTGGCCGCATTTTCTCGAGCCTCAATGTGGAGACGGCCGTGCGGGCGGTCATCCTGACCGGCGCAGGCGGCGCGTTCTCCGCGGGCGCGGACATCTCCGAATTTCCTGCAGTTCGCGCGACGATCGAGGACGGGCGAAGCTACGAGGCCGCTGCCAATCGTTGCCAGGTCGCCATTGCGACCTGTACCAAGCCGACGATCGCAGCAATCTCCGGCCCTTGCTATGGCGGTGGCGTCGGCGTGGCCCTGTCCTGCGACTTCCGGGTCGCGGACCAGTCGGCCTATTTCTCCATACCGGCGGCGCGGCTGAGCAACGTCTATGGCATTGTCGAGACACGTGCCTTGTTCGATGCCGTCGGGCTTGCGGCGGCGAAGGAGGTGCTGTTCACCGGCCGGCGCTACGGTGCCGACGAGGCCCATCGCATCGGACTTGCGACGCATCGCGCCGACGGCGGCGCGCTGCAGGCCGCAACCGAGCTTGCACGCAGCATGCTCACCTCCGCACCACTCACCATCAAGGGCACCAAGGTCGTGCTCGAAGCCATCTCCAGAAACCAAACAGACCTGCGCAAGGACGCGATCGCCGAGGTCATGGATGAGGCGATGGCGAGTGCCGACTACCGGGAGGGTGTCGCTGCCTTCGCCGAGAAGCGTGATCCACAATTCCGGGGCAAGTGACCCGAGGCCAGGCCATGCTTTGGATCGGCATCGATGTTGGCGGCACCTTCACCGACGCTGTTGCCTATGACGAGGCCGCAGGCACATTCGCCTTCGCCAAGGCACCTTCGACCCCCGCCGACCCGACCTGCGCCGTTCTCGAGGTCCTCTCGGCCATGCAGCTGGACCTGGGCGCGATCGAGCGGCTGGTGCATGGCGTCACGATCGGCACCAACGCCGTGCTCGAAGGCAAGGGCGCCGAGGTCTGGATGCTGGTGACGAAGGGCTTTCGGGACGTGCTCGAGATCGGGCGGACGAACAGGCCTGTCCTCTATGACATCCGTACGCAGAAGGCGCCGCCCCTCGTACCCCGCACGCGCGCCATCGAGGTCGACGAGCGTCTCCTCTTCGATGGTTCTGCCTTGAGAGCCATCGATGCGACCGAGGTCGAGAAACTCGCCGCACGCATTCCAGAACGGCGCGACATCGCCATCGCCATCTGTTTCCTGCACAGCTATGCCAATCCCGAGCATGAGCTGACGGCCAAGGCCGTCGTCGCCGCGGTCCGTCCAGGCCAGTTCGTGTGCACGTCGAGCGAGGTTTTGCCGCAGTTTCGCGAGTACGAGCGTTTCAATACGACCGCGCTCAATGCCTACATTGGCCCACTGATGGACAGCTACCTCACGCGGCTCGAGGCCGGCCTGCGTGATCGAGGCTTCCGGCGCGACCTCCACATCATGACCTCTGCCGGGGGCGTCGCCACCGCGGCACGCGCCCGCCGTCTTCCAATCTCTACGGTCCTTTCCGGACCCGCGGCAGGCGTTGCGGCGGCTGTGCACCTCGGCAGCGAACTCGGCTTTGCCAACATCATCACCTGTGACATGGGTGGCACGTCGACCGATGTCTGCCTGATCGAGGCGCTGAAGGTGCCGGTCACCGGCGAGCAGAAGATCTCCCACTACGCCAATCGCACGCCACAGATCGAGATCAATTCGGTCGGTGCCGGTGGTGGCTCCATCGCCTGGGTCGATGCCGGCGACACCCTCATGGTCGGACCGCAGAGCGCCGGGGCCACACCGGGCCCTGCCTGCTATGGCCGTGGCGGTACGCAGGTAACGGTCACTGACGCCAATCTCGCGCTCAATCGCCTGTCGGCCGGCTCGCCGCTCGGCTCGGGGCATATCCCACTTGATCGGACCCTTGCGCTCGAGGCGCTCGAGGGACTTGGCCGGCGTGTCGGCCTCGAGGCGGTGAGCCTTGCCGACGGTATCGTGCGCATCGCCGTCGCCCGCATGGTCTCCGCCATCAAGCAGATCTCGATTGCGAACGGCCACGATCCGCGCGAATTCGTACTGCTCCCATATGGTGGCGCCGGACCGATGCATGCCGCCGCCATAGCCGACGAGTTGGAGATCGGCCGCATCCTGGTGCCGGTCGGGCCCCGGCAACTTCGCGGCATTCGGTTCGCTCATTTCCGACATCCGTCTCGACTACGCGCGCACCCGCACGATGCAGCTCGACGACCGGGCCGAGGAGGAGATCGCCGCAATCTTTTCGAACATGGAGCAGGAGGCGCGCGACAATCTCCGCTCCGAGGGCGTCGCTGAGGCTCAGGTTGAGATCAACCGCGCGCTCGGCATGCGCTACCTCGGCCAGTCATGGGAGCTGGTTGTCGATCTTCCGGGTGCCGCGGACAATACCGGCGCATCTGCGGCATCAGGCAAGGCCATCGCCCCCGTCGAGCGCATCCTCGCCGCGTTCGCAGATGTCCACGACCGCCGTTTCGGTCACCGCAGCGGCGGCGCCGTCGAGATCGTCAGCTTCCGTCTGGCTGCCGTTGGACGTGTCGCCAAGCCGAGGCTGCCGCTGCTATCGCCCACGGCGCCCAGATCCGACGCAAGGAGCGCGATGCGCGATGTTCACTTCGGTACCCGCTTCCATGCCTGCGCCGTCTATGCGCGCGACCGCCTCGTGCTCGACGAGGTCGTAGTCGGCCCCGCGGTGATCGAGGAGAGTGGCTCTACCACGATCGTTCCGCCGGGCTGGACGGCGCGCACGATGGCGCACGGCGAGCTCCTGATGGAGAGATCGGGCCATGGATAGAGCGCAGCCGCAAGCAGGCGATGCCCCGGCGCACCGGCAGCAGCCGTTTCGGTAAGCGTGGGACAGACTGTCGACCCGATCACCCTCGAGGTGGTCTGCGAGGGCCTCATCGCCATCGTGCGCGAGATGCGCGCCAACATCATCCGCGCCTCCTACTCCTCCGTCATCTACGAGATGGACGACTTTTCCTGCGCTCTTTTCGGTCCTGACGGCCAGTTGGTGGCGCAATGGTGGGACCATCCCGGTCACGTGCTGCCGCTGCCCTGGGGGGTGCGCTGTGCCTTCGACGACTTCAAGGATGACATTCACCCCGGCGATGTCCTGCTGCTCAACGACCCCTATCGCGGCGGCACGCACCTCAACGACGTCACCGTGATCTTTCCCGTCTTCACCGACACCGGTCAGATGATGATCTTTCCGGCGGTCCGCGCGCATTGGGTGGATGTTGGCGGCATGGTGCCCGGGTAGCTACTCGGGCCTCTCGACCAACATTTATCAGGAGGGCGTCCGCATCCCGCCGATCAAGATCTGGGAGCGCGGCGTGCCCAACCGTGCGGCCATGACGCTGCTGATGGCCAACATGCGCATCCCCGTCGAGCGCGAAGGCGATCTCAACGCCTCGATCGGCTCTTGCCGGATTGCCGCGGAGCGCGTTCGCAAGCTCGTGCACAAGCACGGCCAAGGCGTGGTCTCGGACTGCATTCGCGATCCACCTCGATCGGACCGAGCGGCGCCTGCGCGCGCGCATCGCCGAGCTTCCCGACGGCGACTACCACTACGAGGACTATCTGGAGTTCTACAACGACGGCCAGCTCGATCCCGTGCTCGCGCGCCTGAAGCTGACAGTAGCGGGCGACCAGATCACGGCGGACTTCACGGGCAGCAACGCGCAGGTTCCCGGCGTCGTGAACAACTCGCTGGCCGTGGCGGGCGCCGGCGTGTTCGTCGCAATCAAGTCGACCCTTGATCCCGGCGGCGCCTTGAATGAAGGCGCATTCAGGCCCATCACGCTGAGGGCTCCCTCCGGCACGATCTTCAACGTTGCCCTTGATGCCCCGGCCGGCGCCCATGGCGAGGTGAGGAAGCGCGCGGTCTCCGTCGGTCTGGGAGCGCTCGCGCAGATCATTCCGGAGAAGGTATCGGGCGATCTCTGCGGCAGCTCATTTCCCAACGCCATCGGCGGATGGAACCCGCGCCGCAATCGCCAGTTCGTGTACTACGAGGCGCCAGCGGGCGGCAATGGCGGCCTCTCGGATGCTGACGGCGCGAGCACGTTCGTCAACGTCGATTTCGGCAACTTGCCGTCGATCCACAATGTCGAATCGATCGAGAACGAGATGCCGCTCATGATTGAAAGCTGCGCGTTGAGGACCGATGGCGGAGGGCCCGGCCAGTTCCGGGGCGGTGTCGGCATGGTGCGCCGAGTGCGTCTTCTCGAGGCGGAGGCGCGATACTCCGTGCTGAGCGATCGCGGCGTCATTCCGCCCTGGGGTGTTCTTGGCGCCGGCGGCGGACTTCCCTATCACCTGTCGATCGAACGCAACGGTCAGACGTTCGAGTTCGGTACACCCGGAAAGGTGACAGGACATCCCATCGTCCGCGGCGATGTGGTCGTCATGCGGTCCTCTGGCGGCGGGGGTTACGGCGATCCGCTGACGCGCGATCCCCACCGCGTTGCAGAGGACGTTGCGCGCGGGATCGTCTCGATCAACGCGGCGCGCGACTGGTATGGAGTCTTCATCGCCGGCGGTGGTCTGGTCGATGAAGATGCCACTGCCAGCCTCCGCGCCCAGCTTGTGGCAACGCGGGTCCATGTCCGCGTCGTCGCGCATGATGGCCTCGATCCCTACACCGGCCTCAAGGGGCGCCATCGAATCCTAGAGCTTGCGGCGGCCGATGCAGCTCGGCTAGCAGTCGCTGATAACTCGCTCATCGAAATGTTCGGGCGGCACCCGGCTCCGCTCAGGGCTTGGGTTCGCGTCGGTGGAATCGAGGATGGGACGGTTCGAATGGATGCCTTCGGCCGGAGCGTGCTCGGCGTCGACAACAATGACTCGATCTATATACGCCGCGTCGAAACGCCGACCGTACCGAAAGGGTTGGCGGGAAGTACGCGTTGAACCGGAATTGAGTTCTGTGCTCCAGCGTGCGACCAGGTCGGGGGTCACACCGTCAGATAACGGGTGCGTATCTGCTGCTCCTCGGCGCGGAAGCGGTGTGGGTCTGCCGAGTAAACAATGCGTCCCTTGACCATGATGTGAAGCTCATCGGCGACGGCTTCGGCGAGCTTCATGTTTTGCTCGATCAGCAGGATGGTGACGCCAGCATCACGCAGGACCCGGATCACGCGCGAGAGCTCGCGCACGACCAGCGGCGCCAGGCCCTGGCTCGGCTCATCGAGGAGCAGCACCTTGGGATCGCTGACCAGGGCGCGGGCGATCGCGAGCATTTGCTGCTCGCCGCCGGACAGCTGCGAGCCACGGTTGGTCTGACGCTCGCTGAGCGCGGGAAACAACTCGAACAGACGCGGCAGCGGCCAGGCCTTGGCCGGCGTGCGCTCGGCCACCCGGATATTCTCGACGACCGTGAGATCGGGAAAGATCAGCCGGCCTTCCGGCACATAGGCCACGCCCACGCGCGCCACACGATGCGGCGGCCAGGCGGTGATGACGCTGCCGTCGAGTGCGATGCTGCCGCTGGTTGGCGCAACCAGGCCCATGACGGTCTTGACGGTCGTGGTCTTGCCCACGCCATTGCGTCCGAGTACGGCCGCGATGCGGCCCTTGGGCAACTCGAGGTCGACCCCCTGGAGGATATGGCTGGCGCCATAGTGCGTATTGAGGTCGCGGATGGCGAGCATCAGGTCATGCCCCCGAGGTAGGCTTCTTGCACCCGCGCGTTGGCTTTGACAGCGGCAGGCGTCCCGTCGGCGATGACGGCGCCGCGGTGCAGCACGGTGATCTTGTGCGCCAGGCGGAACACCACCTCCATGTCGTGCTCGACCAGCATCACCGTGACGCGTGCCGTGTCCAAGAACCGCGCCAGTGTCTCCACAGCCTGCGCCGTCTCCTCCACCGAGAGGCCCTGCGTCGGCTCGTCGAGCAGCAGCACTCGGGGGCCCTGCGCCATGGCCATCGCGACCTCGAGCAGCCGCTGGTCGCCGTGACTCAGGAGGCCCGCCTGCCGGTTTGCGACATGCGTGAGGCCGAGTTGCTCCAGCGCCGCGTCGCCTGCGCTGCGTGCGCGCGCAAAGATCGCTGCACCGCCGAACGGCTGCCAGCGGCGCTCGCGGCGCGCCTGTGCCGCGAGCATGGTGTTCTCGCGGGCGGACATCTCAGGGAAGAGCGACGTGAGCTGAAAGGTTCGGGAAAGACCTTGCTGGCAGATGGCGTGGGCCGGCAGGCCGGTAATGTCTTCGCCGGCAAAGCGCACGCGACCCGAAGTGGGTGGAACCACGCCGGTGATCACATGAAACAACGTGGTCTTGCCGGCCCCGTTGGGACCGATGACGGCGCGGACCTCGCCTTGCGCCACGCGCATGCTGACTTCATCCACGGCAACGAGGGCGCCGTAGCGCTTGGTCAACCCTTCCAGCTCGATCAGCGACGGCGAGGCGGCCGTTGCGCCTGGTGTGGCCTGCGCGAGCGCTTCAGCCATGGAGTGCCCGCTCCGCCGGAGCGGCGCGCCGCCCGAGCCAGCCGCGAGCGAGGCCCCAGATGCCATGCGGCGCAAACAAGACAAAGGCGATGAAGACCAGACCGAAGAACAGGGCCCACGCCTCAGTGTAGGAAGAAAGCTGATGCTCGAGCGTCAGAAAGAAGGCGGCGCCGAGAATTGGCCCGATGAGCGTGCCGGAGCCGCCGACGATCACCATGATCAGCACCTGGCCCGACAGAAGCCAGAACAGAAGCTCGGTGTTGGCAAAACCGGCAAAAGGGGAGTAGAGGGCGCCGGCCAGTCCGCCGAGCGTGTAGGCGATGACAACGACGGCGATCTTGTACAGACGCGTGTTGTAGCCGAGTGCAAGCGTCTTTGGCTCGTTCTCGCGGATGCCGCGCAGCACTGCTCCGAATGGCGAGTTGACGAGGTTGCGGCACAGAAAATATGACCCGATCAGGCACGCCAACGCGAAGTAGTAGAACCCAGCCTTGGTGGTGAGCAGCGTCATGCCCATCGGGCCCGCGCGTCGCGGAATGCCGGCCAGACCGTCCGATCCGCCTGTCACCGAGGTCCACTTGAATGCGATGGCGTAAAGAAGCTGCGCGAACGCCAACGTCAGCATGGAAAACGAGACGCCGGTCGCCAGCGTGCAGACCCAGCCAACGCCGATGGCGATGAAACCTGTCAGAAGAGCGGCCAGGAGGACTGCATAGGGTAACGGCAGCGACGTGTTGAGCAGGAGGTAGCCCGAGGCGTAGGCGCCTAGGCCGTAGGCGGCGACATGGCCGAAGGATACGAGGCGCGTGTAGCCGACCATCAGGTCGAGGCTCATGGCGAACAGCCCGAGGATCACGAGCTCGGTCAGCAGCGTCATGGCAAAGGCGGGCAATCCCAGGGGTGCCGCAATCAGCAGCGCCAGCACGCTGAACCCCAACAAGCGAGACCAGAACATCGGCTCACGCCTCCTTGCCGAGGAGGCCGCCCGGACGGATTACCAGCACCAGGAGCATCACCAGATACATGAAGGCAAGCGCAAAGTCGGGCGCATAGTAGTTGCCGAATACTTGCACGAAGGCGACCAATAGGGCGCCGATGAGCGAGCCGAGGAAGCTGCCCATGCCGCCGATGATGACGATGACGAAGGCATCGATGACGGCAGTCGCCGCCATGCCGTGCGCAGCGGTGACGAGCGGTGCCGCCATGACGCCGCCGAGAGCGGCCAGTCCGCAGCCGATGCCGAAGATGCCCGAGCGCACCAGATTCACGTCGATGCCAAGTGCGTGCACCATCTCTGCGTTCTGCGAGCTGGCGCGAGTAAGGAGGCCGAGCCGCGTGCGTTCCAGGATCTGCCAGATGACAATCGCGACCACCGCGCCGGAGGCGGCGAGAAAAAGCCGGTAGACCGGAAACGGCTCATCCAGGAGGAATACGACGCCGGACAATGCCTTCGGCGGCGGGACCTGCAGCGCATCCGGTCCCCAGATGAGCCGTACCGCCTCGCCCGTGACGAGCGCGAGACCGAAGGTCACCATCAGAAAAGAATGGGCGTCGCGGTTGTAGAGCCGGCGCAGGATGCCGAGCTCGAATGCGGTCCCGATCAAGCCGACGACAATCGGTGCCGCGACCAGCGCGATCCAAAAACTACCCGTGTAGCGGACCGCCGAATAGCCGACGAACGCGCCCAGCATGTAGAGAGCACCGTGCGCGAAGTTGACGATGCGCATGATACCGAAGATCAGCGTCAACCCGACGCCGAGAAAGAACAACAAGGCAGCCTGCGACAGCGAGTTGACGGTCTGATTGAGAAGAAATGCGAACGTGCTCATGGGCTCGGAACGCGAAACTCGGCCTTGATCGGAGTTGCCTCGCTCGTGGGAACGAGCGGGGCCGCTGCATCCGAGCCTGGATCAGTCGTCGTAAGTCGTCTTCTTGCAGCCGGGCGTTGTGCGTTCGCCCGGGAAGGTTGCGATCACCTCTGGGATCGGTGTCTCGAAACCGTCCTTCTTGACGACCTTGACCATGAAGCCCTGTTGCACGGCCTGGTGGTCGCACTCGCGGAATTTGATCTTGCCCTTGATGCTATCGAGCTCAACCGATGTGAGAGCGGTGCGCAATGGTGTCGTGTCGGTGCCGTTGGCCTTCTCTATGCCGGCCTGGATCACCTGCATCGCCTGCCACGTCTCGCCCTCGAAGGTGTCGGGCAGCCCGCCACCATGATCCTTGCGCCAGAGCTCGACGAAATCCTTGTTCTTCGGATGGTCGTAAGTGAAGGAGTACCGCGAGGAGCCGATCAAACCGAGAGAAGCGTCGCCGACCGCCTTGATGCTGGCGAGATCGACGATCTCCGTCAACAGCGTCACCTTGTCGGGCAGGCCGTACTGGCGCGACTGCGACAGGAATGCATTGTTGTCGTCGCCCTGCAGCACCAGGTAACAGGCTTCGGCGCCGGACTGGCGGATCTTAGTGATGTAGGTCGAATAGTCCTTGGTGCCGGTGGGCGCAAAGACCTTGCCGATGAAGTTCTTGTTGGCGCGCTTCATCTCGTCTTCGAACACCTGCACGCTGTTGTGGCCCCACGCATAGTCGAGACCGAGCGCGTAGACGCTGTTGATCTTGCCCTCGCGCAGGAAGAGTGAGACGGCACGGGCGCCCATTGGCCCAGAGATGTTGGCGCGAAAGAAGTTGGGGACGAAGCTGTCGGCGGTGAGGCGCCCGTCACCGTTGATGCCGGACACGAAGATGGCATCCCACTCCCCCAGCTTCGGCACCACCGCCAGCGCCTCCGAGGATAGAGTAAGCCCGGTGAAGATCTTCACGCCGTGGCGCTCGACCATCTCCTGTGCTTTGCGCACGCAGTTGGCTGGATTACCGGCCGTGTCCTCGACCAGCAACTCGATCTTGCGACCGAGGATGCCGCCCTTGGCGTTCTGTACCTTAGCGTAGAATTCAGCGCCGCGTTTGGTCTGCTGGCCGACAGTGCCAAGCGGCCCGGTCAGGGCGGCCGGGATGCCGATCTTGATCGTGCCTGCGGCCTGAGCTCGGGCGCTCGTCCAGATGTGGGGCGACGCGACAGCGGCACTGCCGCCGGCAAGCACTGCGCGACGCGTGACGCGTGGCTTGATGGTCATCGCATTTCACTCCCTGAAGCGCCGTCTGTCGGTGTGCGGCTATCCGTTCAAGCTAGCTGTTGCGAGCGCATCAGGCAACCAATCTCGACCGCAGGCGCGCCGCATCACACCAGTCCTGTAGTAGATGCAGTGCTTCAGGTCGCCGGCGGCGCGCCGCGCGCCCTCTCCTTGGCAATGCGCTCGGCCAGAGCATGCCGACGCAGCTTGCCGGTCGCCGTGAAGGGCAGGTCTTCGACAATATGCAGCTCCTCGGGCAGCTTGTAGTCTGCGAGCTGCCCTTTCAAGTGCCCGATCATCTCGGCCAGTGTCACCGTCTGTCCTGCCTTAGGGATGACACACAGGCAGTTGCGCTCGCCCAGGCGGGCGTCGGCGACACCGACCATCGCTGCGTGCATGACCTTGGGGTGCGTATAGAGGATCTCCTCGACCTCGCGCGGGAAGAACTTCTTGCCTCCGCGGTTGATGATCTCCTTACGCCGCCCGACGATCTCCACGTTCCCGGCAGCGTCGACGACACGGCCGAGATCGCCGGTGCGAAACCAGCCGTCAGCGGTGAACGCCTCGGCGTTGGCAGCCGCGTTGGCATGATAGCCGAGGTGCACGCTGGGGCCGAGCGCTGCGATCTCGCCTACCTCGCCGCGGGGCACCTCGCCGCCGCCTTCGTCGAGGATCTTCAGCTCCATGCTCGAGACGACCCGACCGATGGTGCCATTGACCCTGGTCGGGTCGTCGCTGAAGCGCGTGTAAGTATGAAAGCCTGTCTCCAGCATGCCATAGAGCTCGATGAGATGGCCCGGCATGCGGGCCTGGTAGTCACGGATGGTCTCGATTGCAGCCGAGGCCCCGCCGGTGATGACGACGCGCAAAGATGACACGTCACAGTGCGCGAGATCTGGCTCGTTGAGAATGGCGACGATGGAGGCCGGCGCGGTCGCGATGTAGGTGACCCGTTCGCGCCCGATCAGATCGAGCGCGGCTTTCGCCGAGAAGCGCTCCAGAAGCACGGCCCGGCTGCCGCTGACGATGGTCTGCAACAAGCACAAATAACCCCAGTTGAGGCACACGGGCAGGTAGACCAGCTGCACATCTCGTTCGCTGACTCCCATGTCGGCGTTGATCTGGCGCACCGCCGGCAATGTCGAGTTGAAGGAGTGGAGCACGCACTTGGGATCGCCCGTCGTGCCGGAGGTGAAGGCCATGCGGAAGACTTCATCGGCGCTCATGCACACCCTGTCTCCCGATGGCAGAGGAGGTGTCGTGGCGATCCCACGCTCGAGGTTCCAGCCGCCGTCGATATCGCCACCGGAGATGATCACGTGCGTGAGACCAGGGATGGCCTCTCGCAGCTGATGCGCCATGCCGACGTAGTCGAACCCCTTGAACGAAGCCGGGCAGACGAAGGCGCGGCTGCGCGAGAAGCGCAGGATGTAGTCGAGCTCGCGTACCCGGAAATCAGGATTGACCTTGTTTGCGATTGCGCCGATCAGCTCCAGCGCGACGAACACAACCGGAAAGGCTATGCGGTTCGGCAGCTGAATGGTGACGACATCGCCACGGCCGATGCCGATCTTCTGTAGGAAGGCGGCGCAGCGCTCCACCTTGTCCTTGAGCTCGCCATAGGTGATGCGGGCTTCACCATCGACGAACACTTCCCGGCTGGGATGCTTCACTGCCCTGGCGGCCAGAATGCCGAAGAATGTCTCGTCTCGCCATTCGCCGACGGCGCGCCAGCGTTGGGCCAGTTCCGGTTTGAGCGCGGTCTCGAATTGCATGCAAATTCCCTCGGCTTGACCGGCCATTGGTCGCTTGGTCTTCACCGCGCCGCGGACTGAGCAACGACACTATCGATCTGGACAGTTAATCCTTGCGTTGTACGGGTATGATGGCGCGACGATGCGTGCCATCGCCTACCTTCTTTTCCTCGTCGTGTGCTTCGACCTTGAATCGGAGCTTGCGACCATCGATCTCAAGCAGCTCGGCACGCACCCTGACCGTCTTGCCTTTGGGCGTGGCGCCGAAGTGCTTGACATTGACCTCGAAACCAACCGTGGTGTGCCCTTCGGGAAGGTGAGCCTGGACCGCCTGGATGCCAGCGCGCTCCATCAGGCTAATCATGGACGGGGTGGACAGCACACCCTCGCCCCCCATGTGACTCACCACCAACTTGTCGTCGACCGTGGTGACGATCTCGGCCGCGAGCCCCGGCACTAGGTGGTCGGTGTTCATGGATTTCCTCCCCGTAGCGAGCCTATTGCCCGTTAGCGCACGCCTCTGAGCAAGCCGCCGTCGACCTGGATGGCGGTGCCGGTGATGTAGCGGCCGCGCGGCGAGACGAGCAGCGCGGCAATGCCGGCGATATCGTCGACGCTGCCGATGCGCCCCATCGGCACCTCGGCCTCGAGCTTGCGGCGCATCGCGAGTGGGTCCTGGCCGCCGGCGGCGAACACCTTCTCGAGGCGCTGCGTCTCTACGTAGCCCGGGCAGATCGTATTGACGTTGACGTTATCGCGCGCCACCTCGAGGGAGAGCGTCTTGGCGAAGCCGATGACACCGCTCCAGGTCGCCACCGAGAGGCCGAAGCCGACGATCGGCTGGATAGCGGAGATGGCCGTGATGTTGAGGATACTGCCGCCGCCGCGTGCCTTCATTTGCGGCAGGATGGCGCGCGTCATGCGCACTACGTACATCAGGTTCTGCTCGACGGCCTTGCTCCACGCCGCGTCGTCGAAGCTCGCGAGTTCGCCTAGCGGCGGGGCGCCGTCGTTGTTGACGAGGATGTCGGCGTCGCCAAGCTCGCGTGCCGTGGTTGCGGCGACACGGGCACAGTCGTCAGCGCGGCGGCAGTCGGCGGCTATGGAGAGCACCTCGGCGCCGGTCTCGTTGCGAATTGTTTCGGCGGCCTTGGCGAGACCAGGCTCGCGCCGCGCCGTGATCACCACGCTTGCCCCCTCGGCGGCGAGCGTGCGGGCAATCCCATAGCCGATACCCATGCTGGCACCGCCGACAATCGCCACTTTGCCCTTCAGTCCGAGGTCCATGATCAGATCGGGCCCTTTAAGCCAACCTCGGCGAGGAACCGCTCGGCATTCTTGTGGAACACTTTGTCCAGGATCTCCGCCGGATACCCCTCCGCGCACCAGTCCTTGACGAGACGTTCGTAGGAGAAGAGGGGATAATCACCGCCGAACAGGATGCGGTCTTTCAGGCGCCGCGGAATTTCGTGCTTGAGGTCGGGGGTGTGGTACTTCGGCGACCAGCCGTGCAGCTCGTACCAGATGTTACGTTTGTGCATGAGCACGGCGATCACCTCGGCCTGCCAAGGCCAGCCCGGACGCGCGGCCACGATCTTGAGATCGGGATTGTGCGCCGCAACCCAGTCCAGGTGTCGCGGGTGGCAATAATCAAGAATGATGCCGTCGCCGCCAGGGAGACCAGCACCAAGCCCGGTTGTGCCAACGAAGATCAGCACAGGGACGCCGGCCTCTACGCAGAGATCGTAGTAAGGCTGGTAAGCAGCATCGCTGGCTGGCGGCGACAGCGACGCGGAGACGGCGTAGCCAAGGAAGCCGATCCTCCTGTCGATGCAGCGGCGCAGCTCCTTAATGCCGTCGGGACCGGCGCGCTGCGGATCGATATGGATCCAGTGCCCCAGAATGACGTCACGGTGTGCTGCCTCGGTTGCGAAGGCGTAGTCGTGCAGCGCGCGCATCTCTTCGAGCGGACGGTATTTGGCGTAACCCAGATCGAGGATGGCCCGTACGCTGCTGGCGCGGAAGTAGGCCGCCATCTCGGCCTCGGTGTGATAGCGCGTCTCCGAGTTCCAGGTCGCGCGCTGTTGGGCGAGCTCCTTGTCCGTCTGCAGCGGATAGCCGCGCCGCGTTCCCCAATGTGAATGGAGGTCGATGATCTTCATGGTCGCTCGCTCAGTCCGCGGCCGGCCTTCGACCGGCCGGCTGTGACCCTTTCGTTCACGAGGACAGCCATTGTGCCGGTTGACCTAGCCCGCGCGCAACCTCTGCGGCCAATCCGGCCGGAGCACCTCGGCAGAAATCGCACCACCACCAACGGCTGCGGGATCAGTATACTGCCCCACTACCGTCCGCAGAAAGTAGCTACCGGGCGATCAGATTGAACTGCGGGGATAGGATTTCCGCGGGCTAGCGTCACTGGCGGCTCCAGAGCAGTGCAGCGCGATCGCCGGCAATCCAGCCACCGTTGTGCAATCGCCCTCTGTGCCAGTGTGCACTCGATGCCACCGGCCGCCAAATTCGTCGAACAGACGAGCTCCGTCAGATCATCGCGTCGTAGCGCGGCAGGCGCTCCGGGCCGCTCCCGCGGATCGCCGCATCGATCTCCCCTCTGTGCAGACCGATGTCCGCCAGCATGCGATCATCCATGGCAGACAGGACCCGGTGCGTACGGCGCCGCAGGCGGTACTCGAGGCCCGCCACGATCACTAGGGCGATAAACCGCGCCGGCCGCCAGATCAGCCAATGGGCAAGGCGCCGAATGGGCTCCGACCGCAGGCCGCTCAGCGCAATCAGGACATTGGCGCTCATAACCATCTCCCTTTTTCACGGGGCAGCCGCCGATTAACTAGTTTGACGGAAACGGCAATCCGGCGCTGCGGACATTGATCGCGGGACGGATTTCCTCGATCATAAGCCTGGACCGGTAACGGGCTGACGGTGCATCGACTATCCCAACCAGCAGGGTCTCGCTTGAAGCTGGCGTGATGAATACATGGAGAAATCCTGAAGAGCCGCGCCAGGCGAGCCGGACCCGTGCGGATGACAGGCGGCTCCGTGTCACGCGGGCTGGATTTCGCCGTGTCAGACCGACGTACCGATTGATGGAAGGTTGGATCGACCTGGCTATGCGCAAGTCCGAACGAGGCTGTCTCGCACGGCACATCTCCGGTCGAAAATCGGCAGTAGTAGAGGCGGCATGATCTTACAATTTGGTTCCTGCCGGATGGACACAAGCCGTTTCGAGCTGCGCCGAGGCGGCGAGCAGGTGTCCGTGGAACCGCAAGTATTCGACCTGCTGCTCCAGCTCATCGAAAACCGCGATCGGATCGTGACCAGGGACGAGATCATCGAGAAGATCTGGAAGGGTCGTATCGTTTCGGACGCCGCCATTTCGAGCCGCGTCAAGGCCGCGCGGCAGGCCGTCGGCGACAACGGCAAGGCTCAGTCGCTGATCAAGACCATCCACCGCCGCGGCATTCGCTTCGTGGGCGAGGTGAGGATTGAACCTGATCCGGCCAAGCCCGCAGAAATCATGGAGGCGGCGCACGCGAGCCAGAGGACGACGAACTCCGGTCATGCGGAGAGCCGGGAGAACGGAGACGTCAGCCGCACCTCACCGTTGCACGCAACCCACGTGGACGCGGTCCTGGACGAGCGTGTGGCCGGGATCGACCTCAGCCTGCCCAAACAACCGTCTATCGTGGTTCTTCCCTTTCAAATGCTGGGCGGCGAGGACGCCGACCAGATCGTGTCGGACGGCCTCTCGCTGGATATCATGACCGGGCTCGCCCGCACGCGGTCGTTGTTCGTCATCTCCCGTGGCACGGCCTTCATGTTCCGCGGCGCCGCGCACGATGCCCGCAGCGTTTCCGAGAAGCTGGGCGTGCGCTACGTCCTGCATGGCAGCATTCATCTGCGGGGAAGACAGGCCCGCATCCATGCCGCGCTTACCGACGCCATCGCGGGCTCCGAGACCTGGGCCAACCACTTCACTTGCAGCATCGACGACATCTTCGAGGTCCAGGATGGGATCGTCGGCGACATCATCGGCGCCGTCGAGGCCGAGATCGAGCATTCCGAGCGGCGACGCGCCCTGCTCGCTTCACCGTCGAGCCTGGACGCCTGGAGTGCCTACCATCGCGGAAGCTGGCATATGTACCAGTTTACGCGCGAAGGCTACGTCGAGGCGGAACGACTGTTCAAGCTGGCGGCCAAGCTGGATCCGAACGCATCGCGCGTTTTTGCGGGGCTGTCTTTCGTGCACTGGCAGCGCGCCTTCCTGGAGATTGGCACCGATCGGGAAGGTGAGATTCAACAGGCCTTCGACTACGCCAAACACGCGCTGCTCCTCGACCCGCGCGAGCCGCAGGGCTACTGGGCGCTGGGGCGGGCCTTCCTGCTGCGGCACGACGTCGACCAGGCGGTCGAGGAGATCGCGCGGTCGGTCGAGCTCAACCCGAATTTCGCAATGGGCCACTATTCCGTGTCATTTGCGCGGATGCTGAAGGCGGATGGAGCTGCCAGCGATCTGGACGTGCGCCAGGCGCGCCGCCTCAGCCCTTATGACCTCATGAGCTTTGCAATGCTGACCGTGCAGGCGTTCAATGCGACTGTGCTCGGCCGCCTGGACGAGGGCGCCGACCTTGCGGACCGGGCCGTGCGGCAACCCAACTCGCACTATCACATCCTTGCCATGGCGGCGTTCTGCAACGCCGCCGCAGGCCGCGACCATGTTTCACAGCGGTACGTGGCGCGTCTGAAAAGCATTCATCCGGGCTATCGCATCCCCGATTATTTCCGTGCCTTTCCCTATCGCGATGCCGCGCTGGTGAAGCAGGTCCGCGAGACATTCCGGCGCCTGGGCCTCCAGGACTAACCGCCCCTGGTTCTCGCGGCCGGCGCAACCGCCGGGCGCGGGTTGCCCGCCACGATTTCAGAACATCTCCACAAACGCTGCAGGTGAACTGCAAGCTTGGATGGGCGCATCCCGCTTAGATCGTCTCGAGTTCCGGTCCAACCGCCGGACCATCCGAGGCCTGGCATGAGCACCCTTTCCGGCATTGCAGAGCAGAAGTCATCAGGCGGTGGCATTCGCGGCGCCGAGCGCGGCCAGGGACCTGATGTGGTGCCGCATCCATGTCGTCGTCGGCGCGACCCTCGCGATGGCGCTGGGCTTTGGTACGCTTGCCCTGACATCGGTCTTCATCCGCCCACTGGAAGCCGAGTTCGCATGGACACGGGCGGAGGTGAGCTTCGGCTATGCCGCCGGCACCATCGGCATGGCCCTGGGCGGGTACGTCTGGGGCCGAGTAACGGACCGGGTCGACGTACGCATTCTGATGGCGATCGGCGGCTCCGGCATGGTGCTGTCGGTCCTGTCGATGACAGCCGTGCATACTCTTTGGCAGTTCTACCTGGCCAACCTCGTCCTCGGTGGGTTGGGGTTTGCTGTGCTGTACACCCCGCTGTTGGCGGCAACCAAGGAATGGTTCGACCGCCGCCGGGGCGTTGCCATCGGAATCGTTACCGCTGGCGGCGCGCTGGGACAGGGGGTGGTGCCTTTCCTGGCCAATGTCTTGATCGACAGCTTGGGCTGGCGCCTCACGTTTCTCACTCTTGCCATCGCCACCATCTTGGCGCTCGGCTTCACGCTGCCCCGCATCACCCGCCCTGTAGACGCCGACAGCGCGCGCCAGCGGTCATCGCACCACGACGCGGGAGCATCGCCCGCCGAGAGGCTTCGCGTCGCAGGCTTGTCCCTTGCCGCCTTTCTCTGCTGCGCCTGCATGGGGGTTCCTCTCGTGCACATGGCGAGTTTCGTCGGCTCGGTCTGCGGATCGCCCGCCATAGGCGCCACCAGCCTTCTGGTCGCCATGCTCTCAGGCACGATTGGCCGAGTCTGCTTCGGTTTCATCGCCGACCGGATCGGCTACTTACCCAGCTACGCGCTGGCCTCCGCCATCCAGACCGCCTGCGTCGTGGCTTATCCGCTGCTCGGCGACAGCATGTCCCTGATTGCGCTTTCCGCCGTGTTCGGATTCGGCTTTGCCGGCAACATGACATGCCTCATCTTGTGTGTCGGGGAAGCCGTTCCGGCCCATCGCTTCGGTAGTGCGCTCGGACTCACCATGCTCGTGGCCTGGGTCGGCATGGGTGTCGGCGGATATGCGGGAGGCGTGCTGTTTGATATCTATTTGAACTACACATTCGCCTTCGCCCTTGCGGGCCTGATGGGGGTTCTCAATCTGCTCACGATCGCCCGAATGGCATGGACCACTCGATTGGCACATCGCACGGTTTCGTCGCGAAACGGGAGGGCGCTGCTCACCCCGGCCTGTTAGATTGGCTTGCGAAAGCGGCTGGCCGTGCCTCATTCTCGCCGAGAGGCTGAGAGCGAGGAGATGGGATGAGCACGCGAACTGAGCAACCACCGGGCCGACCGCCGGTGGCGGAAGGCCTCGCGCTCGCACTCGACGTCGGCGGTACCTTCACAGACGTTATCCTTGCCGACCGAAGGACCGGCCACTACTGGATCACGAAGTCGCCGTCCGTGCCCTCCGATCCATCCAAGGGTTTCTTCGAGGGCGTCGACAAGGTGCTCGCCATCGCGCGCCGAACGCCGCGCGAGGTCGCGACGACGTTCCACGGCACAACCGTTGCGACCAATGCCGTTCTCGAAAGCAAAGGCGCTCGTGCCGCGCTGATCACGACGGCAGGCTTTCGCCACGTCCTCGAGATCGGCCGGGCCGACATACCGCGCCACGAGAATCTGTTTGGCTGGGTAAAGCCGCCTCGCCCTGTGCCGCCGCGCGACATATTCGAGGTGCCGGAGCGCATCCTCTTCGACGGCAAGATCGAAACGTCGCTCGATGCCGGCGCCGTCGAGGCCGTGGCCATGCGCATTCGCGAGCAAGGCTACGCGGCTGTAGCCGTCGTGCTGTTGCACAGCTACATCAATCCGGCACATGAGCAGCAGGTCGGCGCCATCCTCGCACGCGCTCTCCCTGGCGTCCCGATCTCGCTCTCCCACGACGTGTTGCCTCTGTTCCGCGAATACGAGCGCACTCTCGCCACCGTGCTCAACGCCACACTGCAGCCGCTGGTCGGCAGCTATATCGATCGGCTCGCCTCGGGGCTGCGGTCGCGGGAGATCTCCTCACCGTTCTTCGTGATGAAATCTAATGGCGGCATCTTCCCGCCTGATGCGGCTGCCCGCCAACCGGTACATCTTGCGCTCTCGGGGCCTGCCGCAGGTGCGCGCGGCGCGGCACTCGTCGGTCGCCTCGCGGGCTATGACGACCTGATCACCATCGACATCGGCGGCACCAGCGCCGACGTGGCACTGATCCGGGAGGGCGCACCTCAGGTCTCCACGGCTGGCCGCCTCGGCTCCTTCCCTCTCGCTCTCCCGATCGTCGACATCCACACGATCGGTGCGGGTGGCGGCTCCATTGCGCGAGTGACGCCGGAAGGCGCGTTGCGGGTCGGGCCGGAAAGTGCCGGCGCCGAACCAGGGCCCGCCGCCTATGGTCGAGGCGGGACGCTGGCCACCGTCACCGACGCCAACCTCGTCCTCGGTCGCGTTCCAGATCATCTGCTCGACGGCGAGATTGCGCTCGATGTGGCCCGGGCGCGGGAGGCAATCCGAAGCCAGGTCGCCGAGCCGTTGCGACTGACGATCGAGGCGGCGGCGGCTGGTATCATCGATATTGTCGACAACAACATGGTGGGCGCCCTCAAAGTCATGTCTGTCGAGCGCGGGCTTTCGCCGGCAGATTTTGCGCTCTGCGCTTTCGGCGGCGCCGGCCCAGTGCATGGCGCACGGCTGATGCGGCTCATGGGCATGCGCCGCTGCCTCGTGCCCCTGCACCCGGGCATCCTGTGCGCTACCGGCCTGTTGTCCACCGACCTCAAATATGATTTCGCTGTAACCCGGCTTCAGAAGGCGCCCGATTTCGATATTGGCGCCATCGCGTCGAGCTTCGAGGCCCTGATGCGGGCTGCCGATGACAGGCTGCAACAGGATGGCGTGGCATCGTCGCGCCGCCGTCTGTCGCGTCTCGCCGACTTGCGCTATGCCGGCCAGGGCGAGGAGATCGCTATCGCTCTGCCGGAAGGCGATGTGTCCAAGTCTGTGCTCGAGAGCCTGGTCGGCGCCTTTCACGACCGCCACCGGCAGCTCTACACGTTTGCCGACCGTGGCGCGGCGGTGGAGATCGTCAATCTGCGCGTTAGCGCCGAGGGCCTCATGGACCACATCGACTTTCCGCAGCTTAAGCGAGCGCCTGCTGGTTCCGTGCCGCCCGCATCGGGGACGAGGGTGGCGATCCTCGATGGATCGACGCCGAGGCAGGTACCCACCTGGCGGCGGGAAACACTGCTGGCCGGACATCGCATCGACGGACCTGCCATCATCGATCAGCTCGAACTCGACCACGGTCGTGCTGCCCGGCCAGACGGCAACGGTCGACCCTTATGGCAGCCTGCTGATCGAGGATCTTGCGTGAACAGTCCTTATAGCTCGTCTCTGGCCGCGCCCAGTCCTATCACGCTCGAGCTCATCAAGGGCGCGCTCGGCGCCGCGCGCTCCGAGATGGAAACCCTCATCGGCCGCACGGCGATGTCGCCCTTCATCCGTGAAAAGAAGGACTACTTCACCGCATTCCTCGATGCCGCCGGCCGCCTCGTCGTATCCACGGCGCTGACGCTCGCCGGCAACCTCGTGGACGCGATCCTCGAGCAGTATCCCGCCGATACCATGCGCGACGGCGACCTCTACTGGTACAACGACGTGTACGGCTCACGCGGCGGTGTGACCCAGACCAACGACACTGTTTTCGTCATGCCGGTGTTTGCGCAGGGCCGGCTCATCGCATTCGTCGAGGCCTGGGGACACCTGTGGGACGTCGGTGGCACCTACCCCGGCTCGGTCAGCCCGAATGTCACCAGCATGTTCCACGAGGGCATCATGATCCCGCCCGTCCGCGTCATGCGCGACGGCGTGGTCAACGATGAGGTGGTCCGCATTTATGCTCGCAACTCCCGCTTCCCCGAGATGATGCGTGGCGACCTCTCGGCCATCATGGCGGCTGTCCGCCTCGGCAAGGCGCGGCTGGAGGAGATAGTTGCCCGTTTTGGTGCAGCTACGGTTACCGCCGCGTTCGAGACGACGCTGCAGCAGACGGCAGCAGCGCTCGATGCGCGCGTGCAAGCGAGTGTGCCGGACGGCGTGTGGACCTTCCGCGATTGGATAGATTCCGATGCCATCACCGACACCCCATACTGGGTGGAGGCAAGGCTCGAAAGCCGCAAGGGCCGGCTCAGCTTTGACTTCAGCGGCTCGGCAGACCAGGCCACGGGCTCCATCAACTACGTGATGGACGACACCGTCGTGGGCCACATGCTCGGCCTCTATTTCCTGCGCGATGATCCGGCGATCGGCATGAATGCCGGCTTCAATCGCTGCATCGATGCCGTTGCGAAGCGGCCGGGCAGTGTCGTGTGGCCGCATTTCCCAGCGCCTGTTGGCCTGCGCTCGCACACGATGATCCGCGTCACGTCATCGATGCTGGGCACGTTGGCGCAGGCCACAGGCGGCAAGGCCTCGGCGGCCTCGGCCGTCTATGTTCTCTACTACCTGCGCAGCCGCGATGCGCGAACCGGCAAGCAAACCCTCGGCGTCGAGGGGCTGTCGGTCGGCTTCGGCGCACGCCCGACAGCGGACGGCATCGACGCTGTGTACTATGTGGCGCAGGAGAACTATCCGATCGAGTTCGTGGAGATGGAGCTCGGCATTCGCATCGAGAGCTTCGGCGTCCATCTTGACTCGGGTGGTGCGGGCCGCTGGCGGGGGGGCTGCGGCATCGTGCGTGACGTCCGCATTCTTCAGGATGACGCGATGCTCGGCGTGCGCATGGACAACTGCCGCTACCCGGCCTTTGGCGTAAACGGGGGCAAGTGTGGGGCGGCAGGCGCGTTCATCGTCAATCCAGGCACGCCCGGCGAGCGCCTGCTCAAGACCATGAGCGACGGCCACACGCTGAAGCGGGGCGACCTGCTGAGAGTCATTACGCCCGGCGGTGGCGGCTGGGGTTCCCCGTTCGAACGGCCGGCAGAAGATGTGCTGGCCGACGTCCTAGACGGCTTCGTGTCACTGGAGAGTGCTGCGTCCGAGTACGGGGTGGCGCTGACTGAATATGGCAGATCAATCGATCGCGATGGTACGGCGAGGCTGCGCGCGCGTTCATCCGCTCCCGACAAGATGTTCCATCGTGGCGCATACTTCGATGCGTGCGAAAAGCTGTGAAGTGGCACCCAAGAACTGAAACGATCATGCTCCAGCTCCTTCGCTCATGACCGCAGCGCCTTCACTGCCTTCCAATCCACCTCTAGGCCGAAACCCGGCGCCTCGGGCAAATGTACGCGGCCACCGCGATGCGCGGCGCCGCCGTGGAAGATGCGATGATGGATCGGATGATGCCTGTCGTCGCCCGCTGACTCCGCGCCGAACGCGGCGTCGCCGAATGCCGACGCAATGTGAGCCTGAATGTGCGCGGCCGAGTGCGGCGCAATGAGCACGCCCTTCTCCTGCGCGTGACGCGCAATGCGCAGCGCCTCACTGAACCCGGCGTAGCGCGTGCAATCGAACTGGACGAACCGGATCGCGCCAGCATCGATGAAGTCGCGCACCGTGAACCGATGCCATTCGCGCTCGCCGTGTGCCAGCGGAATGGGGATCGCTTTCGACAAAGTTACATAGTCGGGCGGCTGCAGGTACCAGTGCAGCGGCTCCTCGAGCCAGTAGATGTCGTGCTTGGCAACTTCACCCGCGAAGCGGATGCAGGTGTCGACGTCGTGGGGCGCGTTCATGTCGAGCATGAACTGAATATCGGGCCCGATCGCCTCGCGGACAGCGCGTGCGCGCGCGACCTCCTCGCCGAGCGAGAAGGCACCCGACTTGAGCTTCACCGAGCGGAACCCCTTGGCGACGTAGCCCGCCAGTTCATCGGCGCACGCGAGCAGCGGTGCACCCTCGTCGTAGAACCCGCCGACGGCGTAGGTGTGTACGTCGGTACGAGTGCCACCCAGCAGGCGGAACACCGGCTTGTCCGCAGCCTTGCCCGCGATGTCCCACAAGGCGATGTCGATACCCGCCATTGCCGCCATGAACTGCGGCCGCTGGTTGCGCGCGAGCGGCGGCGGCAAGTCGTCCCAGCCGCCGAGCCCACCGGGCCGCGGCACCGTAATCGAAAACAGCTTGCTCCACACCGCGTCGATCGCGAGCGGGTCCATACCCTTGATCACGGGCGCCATGTCATCCAGCAGCTTGCATACGGCGGATTGCGGCCCCGTCGAGATCTCTCCGAAGCCAACGATGCCAGCATCCGTGCGCACCTCGACGAGCGTCAGTTCGACTCGGCGCATGATCTCCTGTGCCGTCCAGCGCACCCGTTCCGCTGGCATGCCCATCGGGTGCGCCAAGATGTCAGTGATTTTCATGCACGTTACCTGTTCTCGATGCGCCAGGGGTCGGCTGCTCGCTCGTCACGTTGTCATTCAGCGTCGGTTGGCCATCTGCGTGATGTCAAGGCACCGAACACTCGAGGTTCGCCGACCGATAGCTCGTGGCACGGCTTGGCACGATTGCCGCTGTCACCTTGCTTTTATGGTCTCACGGGACGCGGCAACCACAAGGCGGCTCTAGCCGTCTATGCCGAGATAAATTCGTTGAACATCCTCGTTGCTGGAAAGGTCCCTGGCGTTTCCAGACAATACACTGCGGCCGACCTGCAGCACATAAGCGTAGTCGGCAACTTCCAATGCCAAGTCCACAGATTGCTCAGCTAGCAGGACGGTCAGACCCTCCTTGTGCAGGCGCAGGAACGTCTCGTACATGGTTTCGATGATCGCCGGCGCCAGACCGAGGCTGGGCTCGTCGAGCAGTAGCAGCTTGGGATCGCTCATGAGCGCGCGGCCCACCGCCAGCATCTGCCGCTCGCCGCCGGACATCGTTCCGGCGCGCTGGTGGCGGCGCTCGGCGAGCTTCGGGAACACCGTATAGGCGCGCTCCAGCATCTGCGGAATGCGCGATCGATGGGCGAGCGGCGTGGCGCCGAGTAGCAGATTGTTCTCGACGCTCTGCTGCACGAACAGGCGCCAGCTCTCGGGAGACAAGGCCAATCCCTTGCGCACGATGGAGTAGGCCGGCAGCCCGGTCACCTCGTCGCCGTCGATCGTGATGCGGCCGCGGCTCGCCGATACCAGGCCGGCAATCGCGTTCAGTGTCGTCGTCTTGCCGGCCCCATTCGAACCGAGCAGCGCGACGATGCCGCCGCGAGGGACCTCCAGCGATACGTCAGCCACCCCAATGAGATCGCCGTAGCGCACTTCTAGATTCTCGACCTTGAGCAGCGCTGTGCTCACGCTCCTGCTCCGGTCAGTTTCTGCGCATGACGTTTACCGAGATAGGCCTGGATGACGTGCTCGTTGCTCGTCACCTCCCGCGGCGTGCCGCGCGCGATCTCGCGGCCCTGGTGAAATACGACAACGCGCTGCGCCAGCGACACGATCACCTCCATGATGTGCTCGACAATCACAAGGGTTGTGCCGAGGGCGTGGATGCGCCGCACCAGGTCGATGGCGGTCCGAATTTCAGTTGGCGTCAGGCCGGCCATACCCTCATCGAGAAGCAGCACCTTGGGCTCGGAGGCAAGTGCCCTGGCAATCTCGAGCCGCTTGCGGCCCGGCGTGCCGAGGCTCTTGGCGGGGGCATCGGCGACCGCGCCGAGGCCGACGAAGTCGAGCACTTGGCGCGCCTTGGCGCGTGCGGCGACTGCGCCAGGATATCTCAAGAACGCGCCGATCATGACGTTATCGATGACCGACATGGATTCGAATGTCAGCGGCACCTGGAACGTGCGAGCAATCCCGTGCGCTGCGCGCTGCTCGGGCGTGAGCCGGGTAACATCCTGCCCCTCGAAATGCACGCTGCCGGATGTGGGCGCAAGATCTCCTGTCAAGCAATTAAAGAACGTGGACTTGCCGGCTCCGTTCGGGCCGATCAGCCCCAACACCTCACCCTTCTCGACGGCGACCGTCGCGTCGTCGACCGCCTTGAAGGCGCCGAAAGCCATGGTGATGTTGCGCGCATCAAGCAGCATGGTTGCTCTCGCTCGACGCGGACTTGGACCGCCGCGGGCCTGAGAAGATCGCCAGCACGCCGCTCGGCAGGAAGCGGGCGATGATGACAATGATGGCCCCGTACACCACGAAGGTGAGGCCGGCACCCTTGCCGCCGAGAAGGCTGTTCGAAATTTCTTCGAGCGGCACCAGGATGAGCGCGCCGACCAGCGGACCGAACAGCAGGCCGGTGCCACCGAGCGCCGCGACGATCAGCATCTTCACCGAGATCAGGATGCCGCAGCCCGACTCCGGGTCGACGAAGCCGAACATGAGAGCATAGAGAGCGCCGGCAATCGCGGTCAGCCCTGCGCTCAGCATGTAGGCATAAAGCTTGTAGCGCCCGGCGGCAACGCCGAGCGAGCGAGCGGCGCGCTCGGAATCCTTGATGGCGCGCAGGTAGAAGCCCATGCGACTTGTCTCGATGCGCCACGTCAGAAACAGGATGGCACCGAGAACCGCGAGGAAGAGATAGTAGTAAGGCAAGGCCGACGTGAAGGAGAGATCGAGCACCGTGCGCGGCACTGCCGGTCCGGAGATCCCTTGCGCTCCGCCGACCCATTCCCAGTTGGTGACGACCACGCGTGCAAGCTCGGCGACGGCAATCGTCGCCATGCTGAAGTAGTGGCCGGAAAGCCTGAGCGTGGGCACGCCGATCACGGCGGCGATAGCGACGGCAATAAGCGCGCCGATGGGGGCGCCCGCGACCGGAGGCAGGCCGAAGTGGGTATAGACGGCGATGGAGGAATAGGCGCCCGCGCCGAAGAAGACGGCATGTCCAACGGATACCTGGCCGGCATATCCGCCGATCAGGTTCCACGCCGAGGCGCCGATGGCGGACAGGAGCACGAGCGCACCGAGCCTCTGATATACGGGGAAGCTTGCGGTCAGCAGCGGATAGGCGAGGGCAAAGGCGCCGACCAAACCGGGAAAGAGATAGCGCCGCGTCATGCCTTGCCCATCAGGCCCTGCGGCCTCGTCCAAAGCACCAGCACGAACAGCGAGTAGACGATGACATCCTTGTAGACCGGCCCGATCAAATAGGCTGATAGGGCTTCCAAGACGCCGATAAGAAGTCCTGCTACCAGCGCACCGGGCACGCTACCGAAACCACCAAACGCCACCGTCACAAACGCCACGATGGCAAGCGTCTCGCCCACCGTCGGTGAAGTGTAAAAGAAGGTCGCGATCAGCGCGCCGGCGATGCCGGTGGCGCCTGCGGCCAAGGCCCACGCCACTGCCTGCATGCGCTCAGGCCTGATGCCCATGAGTTGGGCGGCGGTCGCATCTTCCGACACGGCCAGCATGCGGCTTCCGAGCGCCGTGCGCGTCAGCAACAGGTGCAGCAGCAAGGTCACTGCAAAACCGATGGCGCCGGCCAGCAGTCGTGGCGCATCGATGCGAATTTCGCCAAAGACGAAAGGGGGCCCGAGGATGTTGTCTGGCAGTGTCTTGAAGTTCGCTCCGAAGTACCAGAATACGGAGTAGCGCAGCAGCAGCGCCAAGCCGAACGTACCCAGGATCTGCGCCAGCATCGGCCCGCGCATAATGTGACGCACCAGCAGGAAATAGCTCAGCACCCCGACCGTCGCGAGGATCAGTGCCGCGACCGGCACCGAGGCTGCGGGTCCGCCGCCGAAGACCGTCCATACGACGAAGGCTGTGTACATCGCCAGCATGACGAAGTCGCCATGCGCGAAGTTGATGACGTTCATCATACCCCAGATGAGCGTCAACCCGGAGGAGAAGAGGGCGTAGACGGCGCCGATGAGCAGGCCGCTGACGATGACTTGGAGGAGGATGGAGGACATGGGGCTGGATCTTGTCGCGCGGCCCGAGGTTCGAGGCCCAAGCCGCGCACTATCTCAAATCGCCGACAGGTGGCTACCAGCCCTTGTAGGGGAGCTTCAAATCGCCCGCGGCCTTGTCTTTCGGCCAGACGGGAACGTACTTGCCCCCCTGCATCTGGGTGATGAGGCTCGAAGCCAGCACGTTCTGCCCTTTCTCGTCGAACTTGACGCCGTTGTAGCCGGTGACCACTTGGCTTGCCTTCAGGTCCGTTGCCTTCAACGCCGCCTGGATTTTGGCGGGCTCGGTCGAGCCCGCTCGGTTGATGGCTTCCGCCATGATGAGCAGTCCCTGCATGGCGCGCGCCGACGGATCATCGAGGTCGTTTTGGGTCTTCTTCTTGTACATCTCATTGACGACGGCGCTAACGGACCCTGGCTTGCCGGCCGCGAACGAGGAACGGTTGACGAGGCCTTCGACGAGCGCACCCGAGCTATTGACGAACGAAGGATCATTGAAGCCGGCATTGTCAGCGATCATGATCGAGGGCTTCCAGTTCAGATCCTTCATCGTCTTGGCATAGAGGATTGCGTCCGACGTGTAGGAGATAAAGATCAGGACGTCGGGGTTCTTCTCCTTGAGCTGCAGCACCTGTGGCTGCACGTCGGTGGTATTGGCCGAGTAGGGGATCACCTGGGTGACGTTCAATCCGTCCTTGGCGAACACCTCGCGGATGACGCTCGCGACGGAGTTTCCATACTCAGTGTTCTCGTTGACGATGGCGATGGACCCAGTCTTCTGACCGGCTGCGTTCTGCTCTTTGATGAAGTCCGAGTAGGCGCGGGCAAAGTCGCCCGCCACTGGTGTCGCCCGGAAGAACCATTTGAAGCCGCGCTCGGTCAGGTTGGCGGCCACCGACTCGGGTGTGAGGAACGGAATTCCGTGCCGTTCCGCCATGGCGCTGGTCGTCACCGTAATACCCGACTGGTAGGCGCCGATAATCGCGTGCACCTTTTCCTCGGTGATGAGGCGCAACGCCTGGTTTTGACCGGCGGCCGGGGTGCCTTGGTTGTCCGCGAACACGACCTCAATCTTGGCGCCGCCAAGCCCGGGCAGACCTTTGCCCGCTGCCAGCGGAACGTCCTTCAAATCAGGATGCTCGTTGTTGACGATGTCGACAGCGAGCTCAATAGCGGCCTTGGAGAAGTTGCCGGCGCTAGCAGCATTGCCACTCAACGGGTAGATCGCACCGATTTTGACCGTCTGCTGCCCCAGCGCGCCACCCGCAAGACCAAACGTCATAAGCATTGCAGACAGTGCGATAAGCCCCCGAGCGCCACTCCACATGCCGTCTTTCTCCCTCACGTCGAAAAGCGATCGAGCGCTCCGCGCACGTCGCAGCAAGATCCGAGCAAACTCGCGGACTATGACAGCATCAGTTCGAATGTCCATACCGCAGGAGGCCTTCGGACAATCCGCCGTCGCCGCAGCAGGACCAGGTTTCCGGCACTCGACTTGACCTCCGCTCAACGGGAGCACATCGCGCACGAGGTCTCATCCGGTTTCGTGCTTCAACCTCTGCATCCAGGATTGTGAATCGCGTGATCGCCGCCCCTCGATTTTGCAGTTTGGTATGGATCGACCTGACTTGCCCAGGCCTCAGCTGCGGCTTCGATCCAACCAGTTTCTCCTTATTGTACCGAGTGGGAAGGTGTGATTAGGGATCGTAAAGGGTGCTTCTGTTCGGAGAACAACGCCATGACAAACAGCCGCGTGCGGCTAAGCGTGGATGAAGCCCGGGATCTGGCCGAAGGCGCCTTGCGCGGGATCGGGTACCCCGAAGACGATGCGCGTGTCATCGCCGATCATGTCATCGACGCGGCCCTGTGCGGCTACGAGTACTCTGGGCTCGCCAAGATCCTCAACATCCCGGAGAGCAGCAATTTCGCACTGCCACGCCGCCCCATGACGGTGCTCCGGGAGACAGATGTCTCGCTCTCCTTGGATGGCGGAAACAATGTCGGCATGCTGGCACTCTTCCACGCGGCGGAGGCGACAATCAAGAAAACCTCTGTGCACGGGGTAGCGCTCGTTTCGGTGACCGATGCGTGGATGAGCGGTCGCAGCGCGTATTACGTGGAGATGATTGCCAAAGCTGGTCTTGTTGCCATCCACACGGCCGCCAGCTCCGGATTGGTCGCTCCGCCGGGTGGCACCCGGGCAATCCTTGGCACCAATCCGATTGCGATTGCCGTTCCCTCATCCCACGGTCCGATCGTGCTCGACATGGGTACGTCGGCCTACATGATGACAGAGCTGCTCCTGCGGGAACGGCTCGGAGAATTGCTGCCCGAAGGGGTTGCCATCGATGCTGACGGCAAGCCCACCAGAGATGCCACGCGGGCGAGGCATGGAGCGTTGCTGCCGTTCGCCGGCTACAAGGGTTTTGGGCTCGCACTGATGGTTCAGGCATTGGGACTGCTTGCAGGTCTCGGTCCAAATGGTGAAAGCGATTACACCTGTCTCTTTATCGCCTTCAGACCCGATCTCCTGGGGTCAGCCGATGTATTCGAGCGCGAGGTGACGCAACTGATCGAGCGCATCAAGGCGACGCCGCGCCAGCCGGGTATCGATGAAATCCGCATCCCTTCCGAGCGCGCTTTCCGTTCGCGCGAGCAGCTGCTTCGGCAAGGACTGGAGATGGATGGTCTCGTCTATGATGCACTGGTGGCTCTGCGACCGCCGCCTTCACGTCCGTTGAGGACCAGGGGTGACAACTAGCGATCCTCGACCTCAGGAGGTCGCCTGCGCAAATTAGTCAGCGGATTTGCCCGGGGGTGACAGTCAAAGAGCCTTGCTTAGGACGCCGCAGGCTGTTGCGATTTGCGTTACTGTGATCTGCCACGAATGACTGGACACCCAGCCCATCGCCCGCGGTTCAATCGGCGGTACTCGCTCACATAGCCGAAGGCCACATGACGATACCAGGCGTCACGATAACTCTTGCGAGCCTGTTCAATGGCAAAGCCAAGGTCCGCGGTTTGGCTGCTTGCAACGGTAGGGACAACGCTCAAGGCTACGGCTCCGAGGACGGTGAGTGCAAATGCTCTGGTAAACATCCTGCCTCCTCGTGGTGACTGACCACCATGGTTTTCCGCAGCTGCGTTCTGGGCTGGGTCCAGTCAAGCTGACACTGGTCGGACGGGCAGCTTGTATTTCCTATCGCCAGTCGCGACGGCGGTAGAGCCTGGCCGCTCGCATGGGAGCGGCATAGCCATAGGCAGGGCCATAGCCATAGGCAGGTCCATAACCATAGACACCTTCATATCCATAAGCAGGATCGTATTTCCGGCCCGGAGGATCTGTGAAAGCATTAGCCGCCCAAGTCGGATAGTCACAAAACTGTCCGCGCGCATTGCAGTTCGCCTGAGCATCCACACTCAGGCTGCCGAGCCCGATTGCACCGCCCGCAATCAACAAGAAGACACGCATGGGATCACCTCAATACTCGGCAGCCAACCATTGGGTGCCCGCCAAACGCATTGGGCACGGGAAGTGCCGGAGAGTTGCCCGTTTGGGCGATCTCACATCCAAGTGACGCCTACTTATTTCTTGCGTCAAAGCACTGCCCGTTCTTCCAGTACATATAGGTGCCGCAATTGCTGGGTCCGCTCGTGGAGGTGTAGCCGTAGGCCGGCCGTTGACTTGCCCTGCGCCTGCAGTAGTTGGCGCACTGGTCCATAGGCCAGCCATACTGGGACGTGCACCTTTGAAAGCAAAGGCTCGTCTGCGCGTTGACCTCTCGATCAGTCCAGGAAGCCAAGAGTAGGGCCACGCCTGCGATTGATCCGAGCCACAACAGGGTTTTCATCGGCTTGCACCTCCCAAGCGGTCGCATTCATTGCGGGAGCGCCACAATTGTCCTAATCCGCTCCCCTGCACAATCGAGGTGAACCCTCAAAGGAGCCCGGGACGTTTCCTAGGCAAAGGGCGCGCGCCAACGTGTGTTGACTGCACGGCATTGCGCGCCATTACTTCGGCGGCGGTCAGACCGTTAATCTCCAAGCACCGCCGCGCGTGCCCAACGCATCCGCAGGGAGCCCCTAGGCCAACCGTAGTGGAAGCGAAAGATTAGTGCGGCGAGCATCAAAACTCGCCGGTGATGAGTTCGCCTGGAAGCTGACCACTCCCGACCGCGCTGGGCGCTTGCATCGCTGGCGCCGGTGCGGAATGCTGGATGATCACACGAACCAGGTAAGGGTCTCGCCGTGCGTCTGAAGGACAAGGTGGCCATAGTCACGGGCGCGGCCGGTTCGATCGGCAGCGCTGTCTCCCGGCGCATCGCAGCCGAGGGCGCGGATGTATGTCTCGCCGCGCGGCGCGGAGCGCCGGAATTGACCGCCGAGATCCGCTCGCTCGGCCAGCGTGCAATCGAGGTGCGTACAGATGTGACGAGCAAGGCCGCCAATCAAGACATGGTGGCGCAGGCGGTCGCGGCGTTTGGAAAAGTCGATATTCTCGTGACCGTCGCTGGGGTCGTATCGATGGGACCGGCAGAGACTCTCGCCGAGGAGGAGTGGGACCGGGTGATGGCGATCAACCTGAAGGGTGCATTCCTTTCCTGCCAAGCCGTCATCCCGCACATGCGCAGCCAGCGCTACGGCCGTATCGTCAACATCGGTTCGCTTCTCGCCAAGAATGGTGGCAATCCTCGGCCTTGGATCGATCGCAGCGAGCAGGCACGCGCAGGCAACGTTGCCTACGGCAGCGCCAAGGCCGGCGTACATGCCATGAGCCTGTTCCTCGCCAAGGAGCTGGCCGCGGACAATATCACCGTCAACGTGGTTGCGCCGGGGCCGATCGGTACGCGCATGACCACCAACCTGCCGGATACGGTTCGCATGCAGATACCGGCTGGCCGGCTTGGTACACCCGACGAGGTTGCCGATGCTGTCGCCTATCTTGCGGGCGCGCAGGCTGGCTGGGTAACAGGCGAGATCCTCGACATCAACGGCGGCATTTGGATTGACTGAGAAGACAAAGATGCTTGCTGCGAGGATGACTTGACCGACTTGCGAGGTGGCGTCATCATTGAAGACAAGAAGAACAACGGCGTATCGGAGGAAGCGTGGTCAAGACGACGGCGGCAATACCGCCTCGCGCACGCCGCAATATCGCAGGCATCGAGACCGACATCATCGAGATCGGTTCAGGCCAGCCACTTCTGTTTCTTCACTCCGGCCAAGGGCCCGGCTACGCCCGGCGACAGCTATCTGCATGCTCTGGCCAGCACCGTGTCATCGCGCCATGGCATCCGGGCTTTGGCTATACCAACATTCCGGCCGATGTTAGCACGTGGGGAGTTTGGCGTATTTCTATCTCGAGCTTGCCCAGCACTGCTGCGAGGCGGCTTTCTGGATCATAAGGAAACAGTGAAGAACTTGCGGCTGTTCAACCGAGAGGTATCGCTGCGCACTCAGAGCCTGAAGGTTGCAGACGACAGGGATAGTGCATTCGCAAGAAGGCGCAAACGAGAGAAACTGGTCGCGGCGCAATAAGCGGCCAGACAGAAACGTCATGGGATGAAACGCGGGTGCTGCAGCACGCAGCGTCCACAACACAAGGGTCGGGCTATGAATTCCAATCGTGTGTCGGAACTAGATCGCCGCCGCTTCCTTCAGGCTGCCGCCGCTGCGGGTGTGTCAGCACCGCTGGCGGGCAGCGCGGCCTGGGCGCAGAGCAAAGACCCGCTGAAGATCGGTGTGACCATGCCGCTGACCGGATCGCAGGCCGGCTACGGCAACGATTTCATTATCGGCATGCGGCAGGCGCTGAAGGACGTGAACGATGCCGGCGGCATCAACGGCCGTCCGCTGGAACTCGTGGTGATCGACACCCAGGCCGAGCCCGCAGCTCGGCATCAACGCCGTGAACAGGCTCATCAACGTCGACAAGGACCCGATCTTCCTCACGGCCTGGAGCGCGGTCGTGAAGGCCCAGGCGCCGATCGCCAATCGCGAAAAAGTGCTGGACTCTCAGTACCGGCGCCAATGCGCCCGACATCGCGAATCTCGGCGAGTACGTCTACACGACGTTTCCGCTCGCCGAGGTCGATATCACGCGCTCTGGCGAAATACACCTACGAGACGCTCGGCAAGCGTCGGCCGCGGTGCTCTACATCAACAACGAGACCGGCATCGACGCAGCGAAGCTCTACAAGGACACGTTCGAGAAGGCGGGCGGCCAGGTCGTCATCTTCGAGGCCTATGACCCCAAGGCGACCGAATTCTCCGGCATGCTGTTGAAGCTGCGGGCGGCGAACCCGGACATGGTACATGTCCATGGTCTGCTGATCGACACGCCGCTGGTCATCGCGCAGATGCGGCAGCTCGGCCTGACAGCAGCGGTCTCGAGCTATTCCGCCGGCTACAATCCGAAGCTGCTCGACCAGCTCGGACCGGCGGCGGAGGACTTCATCGTCACCTCGCTGGCACCCGGGCGTGGAAGACAACAAGAACGTTCCGGGCTTCCTGGACCGCTGGAATGCGGAGCAGAACCGGCATCGCCGAACGGGCTACCCTACTCCAGTACAACTACGATTCGGTACTGATCGCCGCCAGCCTGTACAAGCACATTCTCGACAAGAACCAGACGCCGACCGGCGACACGTTGCGCGAGGCACTGCTGGCGGTCAACGAGTTCGACGGGCCGATGACCGGCAAGACCGTGGTCGATGGACATCACGTGAAGAAGCCGGTCTATCTGTTGACGGTCGAGAACGGCAAGTTCGTGCCGATGGCGAAGCTCGACTAGACGCACTTCGCTGATACCGAAAGCCGAAGGCGGAGCGCGAAGATGACTGACCCGATCGTCCTGCTGCAGATCCTCTGGACCGGGGCAGTCACGTCCTCGTCCTACGTGCTGCTGACGGTGGCCTTCTCGCTGACGCAGAAGGTCACCGGCCTGTGGAACTTCGCCCAGGCCGGCACGATGGGCATCGCGTTCTACACGATGTTCTTCGTCGCTGAACGATCTGGCGCTGCCGCTGATCGCTGCTCTGGCGGCCGGGGCCATCTGCGCCGCGGCCGCGGGGATCGCGACCGAGATCTGGGGCCTCGACGTGCTGCGCGCGCGCCGCTCCGGCAATCTGATCGTTCTTCATCTTCACGCTGATCCTGGCCGAGTTCGTCATCTACATCCTGACGTTGCTGTTCGGCACCGAGCCGCAGACCCTGTTCACGACCATCATGTCGCCGGTGCACATCGTCGGCGGCATCGCGATCAGCGACTGGGATCTGCAGGCGGTCGCCATCTCCGTGGCAGCGCTGGTCGGCTTCTGCTTCGTTTTTCTGCGCTTCAGCAAGGAAGGCCAGTTCCTCGATCGCGGTCGCCGACAACGCCAAGCTGGCCGAGCTGTACGGCATCAGCGCCACGCCGCGCCTATTGCGTCACCGCAGCCATCGCGGGCATGTTCATCACGCTGGCGATGTACCTGACGGGCACGCGCAGCGGGATCACGCCCAACTCCTCGATGGAGCTGATCCTGACCGCGGTGATCGGCACGCTGCTCGGCGGCATGGGTCGCGTGTTCATGGGCGGCCTCGCGTCGCTGTGCTGGCGCTGATTCACGAGCTATTCGGTGCTGGTGATCGGCTCCCGCTGGCAGAATCTGCTGACCTACGGCTTCCTGTTCGTCACCATCGTCGTGTTCCCGCGCGGCATCAACATCCCGCGCTGCGACGAAGTGTCGAGCCCGGCACCGGTGCAGTTGCGCGACCGCTCCGGTGCAGCCACGGAGCCGCAGGAAGGCTGAGGCGCATGGAATACTTCATGTCCGTCGCGGTGATGATCGCGATCTTCGTGATCCTCGGCCGCGAGCTACAATCTGGTGATCGGCTACGGCGGGCTGGCCACGGTCGCGCATCCGATCTTCTTCGCACTCGGCGCCTACACCGCGCGCTGCTGGCGATCCACACCGGTCTTCCCGCGCTGCTCTGCGTGCTCGCGGGCGCGATCGTCGCTGTCGCGGCTCGTGCTGCTCGCGGCGTCGGCTCGCTGCGCGTCTCGGGCGATTATCTGTTGATCGCGAGCCTCGGGTTCCAGCTTGGCCTGCTGCAGGTCATTCGAGAATTTCGAATGGACCGGCGGTCCCGGCGGACTGACCGACATTCCAACCACCATCACCGGTCGCTGCGCGAACGCCGGCCTATCTGGCGATCTGCGGGGCGGTGGCGGCGGCCACCGTTGGCGTTCATCGCCTGGATCGTGCATGGTCCGTACGGCCGCGCCATTACCGCGATGCGCGACGAGGAGCTGGCATTCACCGCGCTTGGCCGCAACGCCATGAGCATGAAGATCGCGCTGTTTGCCATCGGTTGCGGCATCGCCGGAATCGCCGGCGGGCTGTATGCCTTCTACTTCCAGTATCTCAGCCCCGAGCAGTTCGACGTGCTGCAATCGGCGGCGATCCTGACCATGGTGGTGTTGGGCGGCATGGGCACGACGTGGGGCCCGGTGGTCGGCGCCGTCGCTGCTGCTGGCGGTGCCGCAGGCCATCACGTTTCTCGATCTGCCGCCGAGCATCATGGCGCCGATGCAGGGCATCATCTTCACCGGCTCTGGTGCTGCGTGTTCCTGTTCCTGCGCCCCGCCGGACTGATCGGCGCATCCGGCCGCGGTGAGATGCCGGCAGCCCTGGCGGTGCACGACCACAGCGGCGAAGGCGCATGACCGAAATCCTGCGCCTGTCCGGTGTGTGCAAGGCGTTCGGCGGTATCGTGGTCGCCGATAACGTGAATCTATCAGATCGGGGCGGGCGAGATCCTGGGCCTGATCGGACCGAATGGCGCCGGCAAGACCTCGCTGTTCAACCTGATCTCGGGCGTCGTGCGACCCGACGCCGGACAGATCATGCTGCAGGGCGAGCCGATCGATCGGATGAAGCTGTATCGCCGCGCGCGCGCCGGCATCGCGCGCACCTGGCAGAACATGCTGCTGTTCACCTCGATGAGCGTGATCGAGAACCTGCTGATCGCGCCTCGGCATTATCCGGGCGAGTCGGTGCTACGCCTGACATTCGGCCGCGCCGAGATCCGCCGGACCGAGGCGAGAACTGCGCGCCCGCGGCCAGGCGATCCTCGCGCGCATGGAGCTGACGCAGGCGGCGGACTCGATGGTGACCGACCTGCCGTTCGGGCACCAGAAGCTTGTCGGCCTGGCGCGTACGCTGATGAACGACGGCGCGCTGCTGCTGCTCGATGAGCCGATGGCCGGCGTCGAAGGCGCTGCCTACGAGACGATGCAGCGGATCGTGCGCGAGGAGGCCGCTGCCGGCCGCGCGGTCTGTGTGGTGGAGCATAACGTCTCGTTCATCAAGGACCTCTGCACGCGCGCGGTGTTCATGGCGCAGGGACGCATCCTGCAGACCGGATCGGTCGATGAACTGTTGGCCAGCAAAGTGCTGACCGACCTCTATTTCGGGGTGTAGCCGTTGCTGATCTGCCGCAATGTCGAGGCCGGTTACGGCGGGCTGTCGGTTCTCAAAGATATTTCGTTCACGGTGGACGACGGTGAGGCGGTGGCGATCTTCGGCCACAACGGCGCCGGCAAGACGACGTTGTTGAAGTGCTGCGTCGGCGACGTGGCCGGCATGAAGGGCAGCATCAGCTACCGCGATGCAGCCGATCATACCCGGCGCGGTGTTCCTCAATGTGCGCCGGGGCATCGGCTTCGTGCCCCAGGGCCACAACGTGTTTCGTCAACCTGAGCGTGCGCAAGAACCTGACGATCGCCGGGCTGGAGCATCGGAGGAGGCGCGCTCGACGGAGGTGTATCGCCTGTTCCCGATCCTCGCCGAGCGCGGCGCACAGGTCGCGGGTTCGCTATCAGGCGGCCAGCAGCAGATTCTGGCGCTCGGAATGGCGCTGATGACAAAGCCCTCGATCCTGCTGCTCGATGAGCCTTCGACCGGTCTCGCCCCGGTGATCGTGCGTGACGTCATGGCGAGCCTGCGGCGATCAATCGCGAGCGGGCACGACAGTGGTGATCGTCGAACAGAACATCCCGGCCACCCTGAAGATCGTCACGCGCGCAATCGTGCTGAAATCCGGCCGCATGGTGTTCGACGGTGCGAGCCGGGAGCTCGAGCGCAAGGAAGACCTCTGGGCGTGGTTCTGAAGGAGCACAGGAGAGCGCAATGAGCATGCGCATCTGGCATCAGAGCTTCACCGTGCTGTCCGATTTGCCGGCCTACGCCGACGCACTCGAGCGACACGCCAAGAGGGTGCTGAGGCCGGACACGGAGTTGGTCCTGCACGGGCAGCTCGCCGGCACCTATCCAGCCAACTATCCCGGTGACGACATCGGTTACGGCTATCTGTTCACCATGCACGGCAATCAGTGGGTCGCTGCCGCCCGCGCGGCCGAGCGCGACGGGTTCGACGCCTACGCCATGTGCACGCTGCCCAACCCGATGCTGCGCGAAGTGCGTGCGGTGGTCGATATCCCGGTAATCGGCCTTGGCGAGACGGCTGCTCACCTTGCCATCATGTACGGGCAGCGCTTCGGTATTCTGCTGTTCATCGATCGCATGATCCCGCTCTACCGTGAACAGATACGCGGATACGGGCTCTCAGATCGGTGCGCGGCCATCCGCGCCTCGGGCCTGGGCTTCCAGGATGTCCTGTTAGGGTTCGCGCGCCCTGAGTCCGTGATAGAGCGTTTCCAGCAGGCGGCACGCGCGATGATCCGTGATGACGGGGCAGACGTGATAATCCCCGGCGAGGTGCCGCTTAGCCTGCTGTTGGCCGTCAATGGTATCGCGCGCGTGGATGATGTGCCGGTGATGGACACCTTCGCGACTACCCTCAAGATGGCCGAGCTGATGGTCGATCTTCACCGCGCCACGGGCATCAGGCACAGCCGGCATGGGTTCTTCAACAGCGTGCCGAGCCGCGAGCGGGTCGATCAGGTGGCGCACTTCTATGGCGTCGATAAACTGAAGTTCTAGCGATAGCGCCGGCGGCCACGGAGGCCCAAATGGGTGAGCCTCGCCACACCAACCCGATGCACGGGCCGAACCGCTTCAAGCTTGGCGTGTTCAGCGCTAACTGTGACGGCGGTCTCACCATGAGTCTCGCGCCCGAGCGCTGGCCAGCGAATTGGGACGACATCGTCGCCATGTGCCAGATCGCCGATCGCTCCGGCATGGAGTTCATCCTGCCGGTAGCGAAGTGGCGCGGCTATCAGGGCAAGGCCAATATCTACGGCAGGTCGTTCGAGACCATGACGCACAGCGCCGCCATCGGCGCGCTGACGAAACAGATCTGCGTATTCTCGACCATACATGTGCCGCTGGTCACGCCCCCTTTCGCCGCGAAGGCCATCGCCACGATCGATCACATCACACATGGGCGGGCCGGCCTCAACATCGTCTGCGGTTGGAACCAGGAGGAATTCGACCTGCATGGCGTCACCATCGATCAGGACGTCCGCTATGAGCATGGTCTGGAATGGTACCGCGTGTGGGCACGCATGCTCGAAGGCGGGCCGGAGTTCGACTGGGACGGGCGGTTTTTCAAGCTGAAGCGGCTCGAGACCAATCCTGTCTCGGTGCAGCGTCCGCGTCCGCTCGTGATGTCGGCGGGCTTCTCGCCCAAGGGTCGGGATTTCGCGGCGCAGGCTGCGGATGCGCTTTTTACCACCATGACAGAGCTCGATCAGGCGCCGGCCATGCTGGCGAACGTGGCCGAGCACGCAGGCAGGTACGGGCGGCACCTTCCCGTCTACGCCATGGGTCACGTGGTGTGCCGGCCGACCCGCAAGGAAGCCGAGGAGTTCTACTACTATTTCGCGGAGGACCTGGCCGACGCCGATGGGCAAGCCTATTACCGGCGGCAGCGCGGCACAAAAGTCGGCGCCGGAGACAAGACCCTACCGCGACCGCTCGAAAACAGATTTATGCGGGAGGCGGGCAAGAGGTACGACGGCGCCTATCCGGGAACGTATCCATTCGTCGGCACTCCTGATGACGTGGCCTCCGAGATGGCACACATGAGCGCCACAGGACTCGCAGGTACGTCAGTTGCGTTTCTCGACTATCTCAAGGAGATTCCTTATTTCGTCGAGGAGGTGCTACCGCGACTCGAGAGGCTCGGACTGAGAGACGCGCTTATTTCTGGCTAGGGGTCTGTCCTATCTGGCTTCAATGCGTGCCCGCTGATTTCGTGCGGCCTGAAACTTGCCAAGATTTGCCGCCGCACGCGGCCATGGCACCGCAGTCTTCCGACGACCGGATATGTTGGCCTGCCCAATCAGCGAAGGTGCGAGCTGCCTCGGCTTGCCAAACCTCGCGGCACACTTGGGCCGTGTGACCTGAGACCCGAGAATTCCCCCAGATTTGGGTAGAGCCCGTCACTCCAAAGGGAGATGCTTTCCGTGCACTCCACCCCGAGAGCATTTCGGCTGTACGTCAAACGCACTGAAAGCCGCGCGCAAGCGTGGGCAGCTTGTCGAAAAGAACGGATGACGAATTTATGAGATGAGCCGCCAGACGGCTTTGTGATCGGCTCAACTCCGGGGAGCCGTCGTTCACTAAGAGGCACTGGGCCAGAACCGGAAGTCGACGGGCCATCGTTCAATTTCTCGCGCTCAATGCTCCAATTTTATCGAGTTGCTTGAATCTGGAGTGTGCGCGAGACTATTTCGCCTGCGAGTTCGGGAAACCTCGAGGGGCAAATGCTGGCGCACGCATGTAGGCAAGCTCTACTGACGGTCTTCGTTGTACCGAGCTTGCTAACCTCGGCTGCGGCCCAGTCCGCGACCAAGCCAGAGCCGCTGGTCATTCAGGAGCAGGGGAGCTTTGCGGTCGGCGGAACGGTTGCCGTCGCGCCGGGCACGTTCGACCCGATGAAGCCGCTCGAACCGGCCGGCCAGACCTTCCGGGGCGATCATGTCTACGTATTCTACCAACTTCCGGTGAACTCGCGGAAGTTTCCGATCGTCATGTGGCATGGCGCTGGACAGTTCTCAAAGACATGGGAGACAACGGCCGACGGCCGCGAAGGTTTTCAGAACATTTTCCTGCGTCGCCGATTTGCGACGTATCTGATCGACCAGCCGCGTCGCGGGAATGCGGGCCGCAGCACTGTCGAAACGACGATCAAGCCGATTCCCGATGAGCCGCTTTGGTTCAACCAATTTCGCATCGGTCATTGGCCTAAGTATTTCGATGGCGTCCAATTCGACCGCAAGCCTGAAACGCTCGACCAGTTCTTCCGCGCTATGACGCCGAACACCGGACCATTCGACATGACTGTCTTGTCGGATGGTGTGTCTGCGCTCTTCGACAAGATCGGTGCCGGCATTCTGTTCACGCATTCCCAAGGTGGTGGCCCCGGCTGGCTCACTGCCATCAAGAACCAGAACGTCAAGGCTATCGTCGCCTTCGAGCCCGGCAGCAGCTTCATCTTCCCCGAGGGCGAGGTTCCGCCGCCAAAACCCAGTGCATTCGATACGGTGCAAGGCGCAGTCGTGCCCATGGCGCAGTTCACGGCGCTTACGAAAATCCCGATCTTGATCCTCTATGGCGACAATATCCCGCCACAGCCCATGCAGTTGCCGGCGCAGGACAGCTGGCGAGCGCGGCTCGAGATGGCGCGTCTCTGGCGAGACGCCGTCAATAAATATGGCGGTCAGGTTACCCTGATCCACCTTCCGGAGATCGGGATCCGGGGCAACACGCACTTCCCGTTCTCGGACCTGAACAATGTCGAGATCGCGGACTTGGTCTCGAAATTCCTGACGGACAAGGGCTTGGACTGATCGGCCCCTCCGCCGCTCTATGATCCCCTAGGCTAGTCTGATCGGTATCGCGCTAATTCCAGGAGACAGACCATGCCACGTTACGCAGCAACCTTTGTTGCAGCTTCTCTACTCGCCGTCGGCATATCGATAATATCGCACGCGCAGACACAGACCCCATCTTCCGTCGCGCCAC
>CAWIYZ010000026.1:0-168566 GCA_963840425.1 uncultured Alphaproteobacteria bacterium
TACTTCGCACTGCATTCCTTCATTGTGAGCGCCGCTGCAGATGGGGTATCGACCAGATTGAATGTCGCCACCACCAAGGCAGCACCCAAACATGACTTCGGAAAATGCCGCACCGCAGCCTCCTTGGATGCAAACAGCCTGGCCAGCACGTGGCCAAGATTGCACTCTGAATACGGGAAGTCAGAAACTGGTATCAGGGACGTGCCGGATATCATGATGCGGACATTGCTGAGACGCGCCGGGCGGCCTGGTGCAAACTCCCCTGGAGGGGGCGTAAACAAGCTAGCGGCGCCCAGACGGTGCCGTTTGGGAACAAGCGGAGTTCGAATTGCTCTTGCCCGCTGTCGACACCAAACATCGCCGCCAGGGCCTCGAATTTGCCCGTCCAAACTCAAACGCTCATTCTGGCTACCTTGGGCTGGTCAGAGATTTCAAGTGTGTACGCAAATCCTGGAGGCTTAGGTGACATCGGCGCTCAGCTTACTTGTCCGCCTTAGTCATCTTGTCCTGGCTCAGGCGCAGGACGTTCAACGGCAGAAGCAGAAGGTGCAGCGCAAGCACTGGCAGCAACCAGTTGAGTGCGCCGTAGAGGATGAAAGCGACGTTGCTGAAGATGGCTACGGTCCGCAACCAACGCATATCGTGCATGGCGAAGGTCAGCAGCACCAATCCTGACGCGATAAAACCAGTGATCTCGGATGCAGTAATCATGGCCAAACCCTCCGGCCGACTGCGAGCCAAGAGCTTGTAGGGGGCTTAGCTGGAGGGCTGTTACCTGGGTAACAGTCACGGTGCCCGACCGGTGGTCAGCTTCGAGCTGTCAACCTGCACCGAGGAGCCCGGCCATGCGTATCATCGAGATAGTAATGCTCGCCGTGATGGTGGTTGGCCCGGTGGGGCTTGGCATCTTCCTTTCACTGCTGTTGACCGAGTGCGAGGAGGAGGCTCGCGGCATGGTGAAAGACGAGCGCCAACTGCATTACGGAAGCCAAGCGGAATGACGCTTGCCAAGCGCGTTCTGGGTTTGCTGATGCTGGCCTGTGCAACGGGCGCGCACGTCCGGTTGGATAGGTGCGTCGCCGCGCAGGAGTTCGGTAGACTGCGCAACGCGGTGGTGCCACGCTCGTACAGCGGCGGTCTCATGGGAATACGTACGGGTCAGTTCGATTTCTGCGCCGGGGTACGCTTCCCACTCTTTGCCGAGTTTGCTTTGGGGGCGATGTTGATTTGGTAAAGACCACGAGAGTCTTCGCCGGTCGGATTGTGCGCTCGAGTACCGCCGGGCTTCGCCTTCAGGGCCTTCTTCGGCGAGTTCTTGCTCTCGACCGTCGTTCCATCACCCAGGGAAACGGCGACGTGCGCACTCGAGGGCCGCTTCTCCGCGGCAACCAAATTTGGAAAGCCCAGAATGCCGATCAGCCCAATGGCAAGGGCGAATGTCCGCATGTGCTCCTTCCCTTTTGAGTGGGCTGCCTTCGGCTCAAGGATAGCAGGATCCGTAAGCAGTTGTCGCATTAGGTGGGACTAAGGTTCAACTAGTCAGCAACAGCGTCGTGGCGGGGCCCACAGCTTGCGGCCTGCGGCTTTCGAGCCGCAGGGACTTCGGGTACTATCGTCCGCAGGCGGTGCTGGTGATTTCTGCGCACCCGCACCGCCGCGACGGCTCTTTCTTACAAAGATCTTGATTGGAGAAGAGCATGTTCAATCTGGAAAACTTCGTTGCCGATTGCCGATCGGCCGTTGAGGCCGACCCGACGCATTTGACGGTGCACGAGATCACGCGGCGGGCTTTCTCGGACCCAGCTTCCATCCTTGCCACGGTCGGTGAGCCGAAAAGCAGTGGCCTCGTTCCGATTTACTGTTCGAAGAACCTCACGATCGTCAACGTGATCTGGAAACCGGGCATGGCGGTCATGCCCCATAACCATTCCATGTGGGCGGTCATCGGGATTTACGGTGGGCGCGAGGACAACATTTTCTGGCGTCGGCTCAAGGACGATCCGGAAAGCCGCATTGAAGCAGCTGGCGCCAAGGCGCTCTCGACTGGAGACGTGACACCGCTCGGCAAGGACATCATTCACTCGGTCATCAATCCGATTCAGAAGTTGACCGGTGCCATCCATATTTATGGTGGTGATTTCTTCGAGGCCGAACGCAGCGAGTGGGATGCGGAGCGCCTAACCGAGCACCCCTACGACATGTCGAAGGTCAAGGCGCTGTTCGCCAGCTGAACGCTTCTCCCCAGCCGCGCCGTGGTACTGCTGGTGGATGATCAAGCGCCTGATCAACGGCCTGTTCGCAGATCCCCAGCGCATGTCATACCCGCCCAATGGGCCTGAAACGCTCGCCAAACAATGCGGGTCGACACTACTGCGGCGCGGACCGCGCTTAGAAGGGCTTGTCTCCGCAAATTGTCACGCGATGTCCATAGCGCTTAGCCGGATAATAGTCCCACAAGGCGTGGTGCTGGACACAGCGATTGTCCCAGAACGCGATCGAGTTTGGCTGCCACTTGAAGCGGCAATGCAGCTCCGGTGTCTCGATGTGCCGGTAGAGCATCTCAAGTACGGCGGCGCTCTCGTCCCGCTTCAGCTGCACGATGCGAGTCGTGAAGCCGCGATTGACAAAGAGTAGCTTCTTGCCGGTCACCGGGTGCGTACGGATCACCGGATGCTCCGACCGCGGGAACACCTTGCCCTCGTCGTTCATTTCGTACCGGCCGCGGTAGACGTGTTCGCCGTCGTGAATTGCCGTCAATCCCTCGAGCATCTTTCGTACCGGCTCGGAGAGTGTCTCGTAGGCGCGGTACATATTGGCGAACATAGTGTCGCCACCACCGTCTGGCGGCACTGTGGTCAAGTAAAGGATCGAGCCCATCGGTGGCTCGGGATCGCACGACACGTCCGAGTGCCATTCCTCCCCGGCTACGCGCTTGGAGTTCTCATCCGCCTTGATGACAAGGATCTCGGGGTGCTGCTCCAGCCCCTTGGGCGCGGCCGGGTGGATATGCAGCTTGCCGAACCGGCGGCCGAAGTCCTTCTGCTGGTCCACGGAGATCGTTTGATCACGGAAGAAGATCACAAGGTTCTCCGTCAACGCCTGGTGGATCTCCTCGTACTCCAGATTGCCCAGCGTTTTGGACAGGTCGACCTCGCGGATCTCGGCACCTATGTTGGGGGTGAGCTTGCGAACTTCGATTTTCTGGTAGCCCATTTCGTTTCCTCGCCTCCGAAAGCAGTGGCAAAGCTTAGGACAAATTCCGGCGCCACGAAAACACCGAAACCGACTTCGCGAGTGCGAACGACGACGGCGCAGCGGAGAACGAATTAAGTAATCACGCAGGCTGACGACTCCGATGCTGGCACGGAAGGAATTTGGCTCCCGTCTTCGGGATTTAGCGCATTAGCGGACGGGGGTGAGAATTGTCGGAAGAGTTATTCGGGGTCTTCTCCCGACAACGTCATGGTTTGTGCTGATCGTGAGTTCTGACGTTGTCGGGCACGTTGCCTTTGCTGGGTGCGTATAGCACGCAACAGGACGCAAATGCTCGACGACAGGAGAAGGGTCATGTGCCGGCTTGCCTTGGCGGTGACCGGGATCGTTCTCGCCTACGCCCAGCCCGTCATTGCAGGAGCAGGCCCGCGTCGTTGGCCAGCGACGGGTCGAGTTGCGACTGATGATGGCCAAGCAGGAAGGGCCGGTACGACCGCGTGCATCCGTCTGATCACCATCAGAACCCGGAGATGCGCATGGTCTATCGCAAGGGCGAACTCACGAAAGCCCGCATCAATCGCGACTGGCCGCATCAACTGGCTTTGCCTGTAGCCGTCGCGACCGGCAAGACCTACACGATCCTCGACCGCTTCTGCCGGGGTTTGTCGGTTTGTCCCCGCCACCAGCACTACTGGCGTGATGGTGTCGAGCACATCGCCTACTGCTTCCGCGAGCGCGCGGACGCCGAGTATGTCCAGGTGTATTTCGGTGGCGAGTTCGTCGACCCGGATGAGCTTGGGCACTGGTCGAGGTTGAACCGCCACCACCCTGGCACGGTTGCTGCCAGAGGGCAGCGCACCTAAATCAGGGGTGCGCCAGCGGGTGTATGTAGCTCTGATCAGACCACCGTTGCGCCGGATAAGGCTTGCGACACCAGCGTTGGGGAGAGCTGACTGGTTCTCTGAAGGCAGTCGAAAACATCTTGGGCGACGGCTTTTGATGACGCGACTGGCACGCGGATATCAACGACAAGACCGGCGTACTGGCACGTGGCGGGCCGGGTCGAGACAGGCAATGTCTTCGACCGCACTGGTGCCCCCAAGCCCGCCAAGCCGCTGGCCCCACCGAGGAGGCCATCTCCCCGCGCGACCGGCAAATCCCGGTCAGAGGCGAGCGCTTCCAGCACTTCGAGGATGACGGCGTGCTGACCAAGGCCGAGCTGGAGCGGCGCATTGCCAGCAAGGCTGACCCAATCGCCCAGGGCACGGTCAACGACGTGCTCAAACGTCTGCGCGGCGAGCTGGGGTTGAGACCACGTCCGAGCGGGTGGCCGCCCGAATGGTGTGGGCCGACTGGACTGAATCCTGGACAACCCGCCCGACGATGCGTCGATGTCATCTCCATGTCTGCCGCGACTGGAAACGCTGACGGCGGAGATGGTCGAGACGGGACGGGACGTTTCCGCGCGTGCGTCGTGGACGCCCTCTCGCGGGCAATGTATGCCACGGACCCGACACCATGCGCATTACCGGCGCAACCGCTTGTAGGCTGCGTGGCGCAGGAGCCCGTCCCCGGTGGTGGCACGATACTCGATCTCGGCTTGATAGTGAGGTCGCACCCACATCGTCTTCGCATCGCGCACCGGCGTCGCGACCGGCGGCTTGTCGATGGCGAGCGGAGTGAGAACCTGATGCAGCTCGCGCGCGACCTTGCGGCTGAAGCCGGTGCCGACCTGCTGACATAGACCAGGGACTTGGCCTGGCGTCGTGCCAGATGCAGGGCGGCAACCGCGCTGCTAACCGCAAACGCCCTTTTCGTCGGCGTCGGCACTTGCCTTGTGGGAGCGACCATCGGGACCGGCTGGTCGAATGAGGGCGGTATTGCCGAGGTGCAGATAACCGACGTCGAAGCCGAGGCGCTGCTGCCGACCAGCAGCGGCCTCATTTGCGGGGGAATGAAATGAAGATAACCATGGGCGTGGCGGCCGTCAGCGCGGCCTTCCACTCCGCCTGATGTGCATGGATGCGATAGCCATCATGTTTGATCTCGCAGAGCCAGCGCTCGCCGGTCGGAACCACTGACTTGAGGGTGGGATTGCATGGCGCGATGAAGCCGGGAAACGGGCCGGGCCGCGCACCCAGCAGCATGCGGGCGGCAAACCGCACTGGCGAGCGGTGGGTCGCTGTGCGCTTGCGCTTGGCTGAGTGCTGTGGAGCCCGGTGAGTTGGCACTTCGGCGGTGACCCCCACAGGGTTTCTTATGCCTGGACCAAATTGTTGCGGATGGCGTAGCGCACCAATGCCGCTGTGGAGTCGAGGTCGAGCTTGTGCAGGATAGTGGCGCGGTGCGTCTCGACAGTTTTGATGCTGATGTTGAGCACGTTCGCGATCTGCTTGTTGCTGTGACCCTCGGCGACCAACCGAACGATAGTCTGCTCGCGGTCAGTCAGGGGCTGCTTGACCCGGCTCCTTCTCGTCAGGAAGTTTTCCAGCAGGACCTGCGACGCCCTGTCCGTGAAGAAGGGCCTGTGCTCGGCCACCGCCTGGACGGCGGAAATCAACTGCTGCTGGGCGTCTGACTTCAGCACGTAGCCACGCGCCCCAGCGTTGAACGACTGACGCAGCAGGTCCTCGTTGTCGTGCATGGTGAAGATGAGGACCTCGACGCTTGGTGCACGCTGTCGGATTTGGCGCGTGGCCTCGATGCCGCTGAGCACGGGCAGCGCATAGGCGAGGATGGCCACGTCAGGCTTGATGGCGATGGCCTTGGCAACGGCGTCTTTGCCGTCAGCAGCCTCAGCGACGACAGTCCAACCCGCATGACTTTCGATGATGCGTCGGACACCCGAGCGCACCACCGGATGATCGTCGGCGATCAGGATGCGGGTCATGGGTCGTCACGAAAATTTCGAAGCTTTGGCGCTAAGATCGACGCAGTCTCGGCTTGAACACGCCCTTGGTCCTGGCCAGGGCTCGTTTCCAGCGTCCCTCCCCCGTGACTGGAACGTGCCTTCAGGCATGGCGCGGCTCTGGTTCTTTCACTTACGAAGCCAGAGAACTAGCCTTTTATCTTGCGCAACCAAGTCGCACGACTTGAGCCGCACAATGCGGTCCCGGCTCCAGCTTTACCGCCGCCTTCGTCAAACATAAATTCCCGGTTGCCGAACGGCAGGGCGTCTCCATAAATCCTGAGCCGAAACGGTGCTTCGTCATCGTCCTCGGCAAATGCAATTTGCAATGTCAGGCCAGATACTGGGTCTTCAATGATCTGCTCGCGGATGGCGCACACGCGCCCGTTCGGCTTGACCGCCATGTTCTCCGTTCCCCATCTTTGCTGGGCAACATAACGCGCAGTGCGCCGAAGTGTTCCCACCCCTACCAAAGTCTAAATCACTCCAATGTGCCCGCTGGCCACCACCCTCGGAGGGCGAGTTGATCGCGGTCTTTCTGACCGATGCGCAGCCCGCCAAGCAGCTGCTGACGCCCCGCGAGCGCAGCGTCGTGCAATTGGTCGCCGAGGGGCACAGCAACAAGCAGATTGCCCAGGTGCTCAGCGTCAGCGTCAAAACTGTGGAGTCACACCGCGCTGCGATCATGCGCAAGCTTGAGCTGACCTCGTCAGCGGCTTTGGTGCGCTACGCCGTGCGCAACAAACTGATCGAGCCCTGAGCCGATTACGTTTCCACTGCCGTCCATGCGGACGACAGATTTCCTGCGGCACAAAAGTGCGTCGCGCGCCCGTCACGGGCAAGGCCATGAATTGGGCCTTCGAGGAGGCTTGGAATTCTCCTTGCTGCCCGCTACGGCAGTGATCAAGCTGCGGCTGAGCGCGCGCGTTTGAGGCTTGCCGAGTGCGTCCACCGCGTCACATCGGACGCCAGCATGGATGTGAGCGAGATCAAGCGCAAAGCCCTCGACATGCTGCTCATCATCGACAACATTTGACGGCGGACTTCCTCCCTCGTGTGACTACCGCTGCGGCGTGTAGGTACCGTTGGACTTCTTCTCCAGCCCGCGCGGTCGGGGCTGGTCCCGCCTCGGCACACCCGTCGATCAACTCGCCCTCCAATAACTGCAACAATTTGGCGCAGTCCATGGGTGGCCCGGCGGCGCGCAGATTTGCCACCTCCGCCAAGCGCAGCGCGTCGGCCAAATTGTATGCCGGGCCGACCACCAGCGCGCCAGCGGTCTCTAGGGTTTGGCGTATGTCCATGGCGATGAAGGGATCGTCCTCCACCACCAGGATAGGGACGCCCTCTAGTTTCATGGCGTCATCGCGCCCGGATCGGCCGCACGCGCTAGCTCCGCCGCAAGGCTCCTGGCTCGCTCCGCCAACCTCAGATATGAGGCGGCAATACTCAGGTACAGCGACTTCTCTTGCGGCCACCGTACGGTCAAAGCCAGCAATCGCGTTTCTTCCGCGCGATCCCGCCAATAGCACTCGTCCCTGTCGAGGTGATGGTCCATTGCCCGTCTGCTTCCCCCATCCACCCCCTTGTCCCCGGCAACGAAACGCCATGGGGTCGGTTCGGTTCCTTACCGTGCAGCCGAAGGCAGTGTAGGCTTAGAAGTGCGGCGGCCCTCCGGCCGGTTCCGCCGATGCCGGACCGGTACCATCGCCAAACGCTAGGCGGCCGTCTCGGTATTTCCAAGTATGCTGTTGCCCGCACTCCTGACATAGGATGCTCACCTCGTCATCGCGCCGCGTTGCGAGGTCTTGGCCTTCTGGCAGGGCTCCAACAGGAACGTCGCGCCCGCTGGTGGGGCACGTGAACACGATCATCACGCTCATGACGCGCTCCGCTTTTTTTGCGGTTAGCGCTGAAAACGTGCCTCGTCTTTGCGAGTTCCACGCAGGACCGGAGCCAAAGCTCGTCTTGGGGTTTGCGTGGGAGTTCATCTCAGTCTTGAGACGGTCGCCAACGGCTCCGACCCGGCCGCCGATGCGCTGAAGGCGATCTCAGTGCCGGGTGGCGATCATAGCCAAAGCACGGCGCATTAGTGCCCGGTGCGGTGCGGCGTCTAGATGCGTCAGCCACGCTCCTCAGGAGGAGTGGTTCCTTTCGCTACTCGGGTGAGTTCGTCCAGAAACCGCGCGCGATGTCTTGCAGCAACTGGCGCAAACAACCGTTCGTCCGTTAACGTGGCTGCACCACGGCTGGCATCCAGCACCTTTCGGCCGGTGTCCGTCAGGCGTACGACGTAGGCGCGCGCATCGGTTTTTGATCGCTGGCGTCGGACATAGCCCGCCGCAACCAGCCGCTTCACCAAGTCGGCTAAGGTCGAGCGGTCGATGCCTGTGGCGCGGACAATCTCGGTTTGGCTGTCGCCTTCCCGCCCCTCCAACATGGCCAGAACGACGTACTGGCGAGGGGTGAGGGGCGAGCCCTGATCGGCGAAGAGGTTGTCGGCGCGCTGACCGGCCAAATGCAGCAGATGAAATGATGGAAGCGTTGGCATACTGCTCACGATGGATTGCTTCTCGCGCGGCCGCAGCATTTGGACAGCAGCGGAAGATGAGAGACCAGACATGCGCGCTGGCCGGGAGCGACACGCTGAGGGGCAGCCACACCCAAAGTCGGCGAGCCTCGCCGGGTTTCGGCCATCCGCTACAACCTCAGCGAGACTTTGGACATCCCCATTTCCGGGGAGGTCTGGCTGCGCGAAGGCCGGGTTGGCGGCCCAGCGTTCGCTGAGAGGCCATCGCGGTCATCAACACAGAAACGGCGGCTCGAGAGAGAGAAGCCGCCGCAGGCCACGCGAAACCTCGTGACTATTCTTGAAGCCAGTGGGCGTTAGTCGGAGGCCGAATAAAGGCCGCAAAAGACAGGGCGGCCGTACCGGTTGCGGCCGCCCTACCTGAGCATTCTATTTCTTCCTCGTTGAACCTGGATTGGTGTTTCGTTGCGCTGTACCCGGATTGAGAACTCTTGGCTCCACCGGGATCATCTTGCACCCGCCCCGGTGCCAAGTGCCTTTGCGCCACCGCGGCGTTGTCTTGTGTCTGGCCGGGGGTTACGCCGATCTGCCCAGGTGCCGTCTCAGACTTGCCTTTGGTTTGGGCAGCGGCAGGCAGAGTGAAGAGCGCAGTTGCCAAAACGAGAGTTGCAATACGCAGCATGGCTGGTCTCCGTGGCTGTCCCCAACTCCGCCATGAGCGGAGCGTCACCCCGGAAAGCGGCATCTAGCGGTTTCGTTCCGACGTTTCAAGCGCAGTGTGCAGCGTGTCTGTGTGCTGCGAGCCGCTTGTAGCGTGCTAGCCCCTCATGGCGGTGCGCCGACCGGGCTCGCATTGCTATCTGCACTTGAAGACGAAGGTCCGTTCATTGTTGCGGCCGCTGCCTAAAGGGGCATTCCCATAGAAATCATGGCCCTTGGGACAGGCTTGGTTGGCATATCGATCCGCATAGGCCTGGGCTTCTCGGTCCATCACGGCTCGGTCGCCAACGAAGTTGAGCATTGGAACGACAATGAGCACTGTCTTGCCATCGCCGCGAGCTTCTGTGCGGTGCTCAAAACGAACATTACCCTGGGGCGACTGGCTGCTAATCGACCCAGTGTTGGCGGTCGAACATCCAAAGCAGACAGAGCCGAGTGCCAATAACTGCAACAGTTTGGCGTAGTCCATGGGTGGCCCGGTCTCAGTGGTGGCCTGCCACCCCGATCTGATACCAGGGCAAAGGTGCGAATCCGGCTATTTCCGACGTCTCGAAGGAGACGAGGACATGGCACGGAAAGGCAAGTCGACGGAGGAGATCATCGGATTTCTGCGCGAGGCGGAGGTTCGATTCGCGCAAGGCGAGACGGCAGGCAAGATCTGCCGAAGCATCGGGATCTCGGAGCAGACCTACTACAAGTGGCGGCGTGAGTACGGCGGCCTGAAGATTGATCAGGCCAAGCGCCTGAAGGAGCTCGAGCGCGAGAACGATCGGCTGAAGAGAGCCGTATCGGAGCTGACGCTGGACAAGCTGATCTTGAAGGAAGCTCTGTCGGGAAAATACTGAGCCCTTCCCGCAAGCGGGCGTGCGTGGATCACGTGCGCTCGCAGCTGCCGGTATCGGAGCGTCGAGCGTGTGCGGTCGTCGGACAGTCACGCGCGACGCAACGCCGCCAACCGAAAGTGCGCGCAGACGAAGCGGCGCTGACGGAGGCGATCGTGCGGCTTGCAACGCAGTATGGTCGCTACGGCTACCGGCGCATCCGCCAATTGCTCGTCGATGAAGGCTGGCACGTGAGCGTCAAGCGCGTCTACCGCATCTGGCGGCGGGAAGGGCTGAAAGTTCCGAAGAAGCAACCCAAACGCGGGCGTCTCTGGCTCAACGACGGCTCGTGCATCCGGTTGCGGCCGGAGCGGCCCAATCACGTGTGGTCCTACGACTTCGTGCAGGATCGCACCGAGGATGGGAGGACGATTTCGCATGCTGACGGTGATCGACGAGTTCACGCGCCGCTGCCTGGCGATCGTCGTGGCGCGCAAGCTCAAGTCCGACGACGTGCTCCACTGCCTCACCGATCTGTTCGTTGCGCACGGGCCGCCGGAGCACATTCGGTCGGACAATGGGCCCGAGTTCGTTGCCCGCAACGTGCGCGAGTGGCTCGGCCGGGTCGGCGTGAAGACGCTCTTCATCGAGCCTGGCAGCCCGTGGGAGAACGGCTACTGCGAGAGCTTCAACTCCAAGCTCCGCGACGAGCTGCTGGCAGGTGAACTGTTCTCGACGCTGCACGAGGCCAAGGTGCTGATCGAGCAGTGGCGACGGCATTACAATGCGATCAGACCGCATTCCTCGCTCGGCTATCGCCCACCGGCGCCCGAGACGATCTTGCCGCCAGCGTCTGCTCTGCCCTACGCTGCGCTCCGGCCAGCCCAGACGCTGGCCACGAGCGGCCGGAGTTCTAACGTAATCCCTGGTATCGCGACGTGGGGCAGGCCAATGTTGATGGCCCCTGCACCAAGAACACCGAGCAAGAACCCATGTCCGATCAAGAGTTGCGCCGGTCCGCCGAGGGCAGCCACAGCAAGCCCGCTGCCGAGCATGACCGCCCCGAACGAGACCGTGCGGCGAATTCCGAGGCGCTCGGCTACCCAACCGAATGCTAGTGCGCCGGTGCCAGAGCCCAGCCATGCCAGCGCATGCGCGAGTGCCGGAATGGAGCGCGCGTTATCGAATTCAGCGGCGACTTCCTTGAGCGACACGACCACAACCAGCGGGGCGCCGTACGAGAAAGTGAAAATGAAGAGAACGATCGCGGCAGCAAACCAGGATGCTCCCGTCTCGACACTCGGCGCGACGGATACGCTACCAGCATTGGATGTCGTCGAAAGTACCAAGGTCTCCCTTTCCTGCCATGGCTCCGTGGGGCGTCGCGTCTGCGAATTGTTCTTGCCGCAGTACCACTCTCAATTCAACCCGGTGATACCCCCTGCCGTTTTCGTTGCGCAGACGTTTCTCGGCACAAAGCTGACAAGCATTGGAAGCTGCCAATACGTCAGCTCCCGAGACGAATGTGTTGCAGAACTCCCATTGAGAACTGAGGCGAACCGTGATTCCGTCGGCCTGAGGCTGTGGTCAGCGGGAGCCTGCGATGATGGGGCGGCGGGAAGACAGGCAGGGCCAGTTCTTCTACGAGTTCGACCTCGACGAGGTGGTGCCGCCGGATCATCTGGTTCGCCGGATCGACGCGGTACTGGATCTCGGCTGGGTGCACAAGGAGCTGGCGCCCTACTACTCCCACACCGGGCGACCGTCGATCGATCCGGTGCTGATGATCCGGATGCTCATCGTCGGCTACGTGTTTGCAATCCGCTCGGAGCGGCGCATCTGCGCTGAGGTGCAGGTCAATCTGGCCTACCGGTGGTATTGCAGGCTGAGCGTCGAAGACAAGATCCCCGATCATTCGGTGTTCTCGCGGGCCCGGCACGAGCGGTTTCGCGACAGCGACGCCTTGCGCCGCGTGTTCGAGCGGGTGGTGGGGCTGTGCATCGCGGCAGGTCTGGTGGGCGGCGAAGCGTTTTCGATCGACGCCAGCCTGATCAAGGCCGACGTGGACAAGAAGAAGCGTTCAGGAGGCGACCAGCCGATCGATTGGCCGACGCCGGAGGAGGCATCGCATGCGGTGCGTGAGTATCTGGCGGCTCTCGACGCTGCGCGCCGCGATGAAGAGAGTGGCGGTGGAGATGGCAACGGCTCGGGCGGCAGCGGCGGCGGCAAGCCAGCCAAGCAGATCTCGCTGACCGATCCACAGGCGGCCTGGGTCGCACGCAAGGGTGTAGACCCGTTCTTTGCCTACGATGCGAACTATCTGATCGACAACAAGTGCGGGATCATCCTCGACGCCGATGGCACGCGCGCCAATCGCAGCGAGGAGATGGCCATCGCCGAGACTATGGTGGATCGTGTCGAGCGCCGCTTCGATCTCAAGCCCGAGCGGCTCGCGGGCGATACCGCCTATGGCGCAGCAAAGCTCCTGAAGTGGCTCTGGGATCGGGGCATCACGCCGCACGTTCCGGTGTGGGACAAGTCCGCCCGATCCGACGGCAAGTTCAGCCGGGCCGACTTCGTCTTCGACAAAGAGCGCAACGTCTACATCTGCCCCGTCGGGGCCGAACTCACGCACTCGGGGATCGTCGATCAAGGACGCATTCTTCCCTATCGGGCGAGCAAAAACGATTGCTCGATCTGCAAGCTCAAGCCCAGGTGCACGACGGCCATCGCCCGCAAGGTCTCGCGCGACATCGACGAGGACGTGCGCGAGCAGGTGCGTGCCCTCGCCAACACCGAAGCCTTCCAGCTGTCACGCCGCGAGCGCAAGAAAGTAGAGGTGAGGTTTGCGCATATGAAGCGCATCCTCAAACTCGACCGGCTTCGCCTGCGCGGCCTGAGCGGCGCGCGCGACGAGGTGCTGCTGACCGCCACGGCGCAGAACTTGAGGCGGCTCGTCAAGCTTATATGTCGAGGCCCGCCGCGGACCGCTGAGTGCGCGGCGTAGGCGTCAAGTGGCGTCGAGCGTTGGTGCCAGGGCGTTGAGGGCGCGGCTCCCCCATCGGAGAGCCGACACAAGCCGGACGCTGGCGAACAGAACCGGCGCCAGCAACGACGAGATCAGCGAGTTCTGCAACACATTCGAGACCAAAGCGGACGTGGCTCGGCGCCCGTCACTTAACCTGCTTCTGACCCTGACCTCCCCTCCCCAACCCAGTGGATATCTCAGAGGGCGGCTTCAAATCGCAACGCGCCGCGCGAGCCACTCGGTGAGTACAACTGCGGAATCCAGGAAATCGGAAATTTCCATCGCCTCGTGCGGATTGTGGCTGCCGTTGGCATTGCGTACAAACAGCATGCACGTTGGCACGCCAGCCACCGTGAATGTCGCCGTGTCGTGGGAGGCGGGGCTGGCGAGCGGCATCGTGCTGATCCCCGCGGCGTCCGCGGCTTGGGTCAACTCGGCATAGAGCGCCGCATCCGACGGTGCCACCTCGGCCGATGTCCGCCTGCCGAGGTCAATCCTGACGCCGCGCTTTTCCTCTACCGCAATTGTGAGCTGCTTGACTTTTGCTTCGAGCGCATCGAGGTGCCCCCTATCGTAAGCACGAACGTCGAGGCTGAGAGATATGCGCCCGGCGACCTTCGTCATTGCATGCTCCTTCGCATCCGTGAAGAAGCGCCCAATGGTAAAGGCCATCGGCTTACACGCAGCGTCTGCCGCCTTCCAGATCTCGTCGAGACCGAGCGCGAAGTCGCTGGCAGCGAGCACCGCATCGTGCCGAAAGCGGCGCGGCAGCCCGACGTGCGCCCACTCGCCCTTAATCTCTATTTCAGGATAGCGGAAGTTGCCCGGTACACCGGTTCCGATCGCGACCGGCAGCCCCGCCTCGATCAGTTGTGGCGCCTGTTCGATGTGCACCTCCACCCAGGCGCCAATGTCTTGCGCCTGCAGCGAAGCTTTCCGCGCGCGTACCGCCTCGACATCGGCACCGCAGTCGCGCATGTGTTCGGCGAGCGTGCGTCCGCTGTCCGTCCGTCTCGCCTCCAGCGCGCCGTCCGGCAGCATGCCGAACGCTGCGCGCGAGCCGATGTAGGAGACCTCGAACCAAACGCTTTCCTCCGCCCGTATTGCCATCGTCGTCACGTCGCAAGAGGGCGTGATACCCAGCGATTTTAGCGCCTGTGTCGCAACAAGTCCGGCGACGACACCCGCCGCGCCGTCGAAGTTGCCGCCGTTCGCGACCGAATCAAGATGCGAGCCCAACATGATTCGCGGCCGAGTTTGGTCATGTCCGAGAAGCGTCATGAAGAGGTTCGCCGCGTGATCGTAGCGCTGCTCGAGCCCGAGCCTCGATGCTCTTTCCCCGATGACCTTGTAGGCGAACTGCTCGCCAGGCCCGTAGGTGTCACGGGTGACGCCAGGCCCTTTCGGGTCGAGACTGCCCGCACGCAATTGCTCGAAGAGCGAAGCAACCTCCGCCTTCTGAGCCCGCACCGCAGCCTTGATATTTGCACTCGAAGGGGACACCGTCGTCTCCGACACTTGCGAATTAGCGGCCCGCGTGCCGAGCCGCCAACATCTCATCACGCCCCCCGGTCCCGGAGCAATCTCATGCAATCGGACCTCGAAGGACAGGGCGCCCCTAGTCACCCGAAGCCGTGGCGCTCATAAGCGGTTGGATTCTGACTACTTCTTTTGGGTCGATGCCGTCGTGCCAAGGACGGCGCCGATGCGACGTGACTCGCGGCATTTGTGACGCGACAATGCGCTAACAGCACTACCTCGCGCTGCTCGGCCCGACGTAGGCCCTTGCCAACTGGGCTGGCCTGGGGCGTAAACTTCGGATGTGGGTGATCGCTCGGCAATGCAAGCAGCACGACGAGCGGGCCAGACCGCACGTGCATTGGCACTGGCAGCCACGACGCACGGCAAACGCCCGCCATCGGGCGTAAAGACAAAAAAGGGAGCTTTTCACATGGATTCGATCAGGACGATGCGGGCCGGCGTGGCGGCCACGTTGGCGTTGGTGCTGGGGATGCCCGCGGGCTTGGCGCTGGCGGCCGGAACGTTGCGGATCGCGATGACCGCATCCGACGTGCCGATCACGACCGGCGCGCCGGACAATGGGTATGAGGGAGTGCAATTCCTGGGCTATCCCGTCTTCGAGGGCCTGGTGTTGTGGGACTTGAAGGGCAACGACAAGCTGGCCGACATCCGGCCCGGCCTGGCCGAGCGCTGGGAGCAAGACCCGAACGACAAGGCGAAGTGGATCTTCCACCTGCGGCAAGGCGTGAAATTCCACGACGGCAGCGACTTCAACGCAGACGCCGCGATCTGGAACCTCGACCGCTACTACAAGAAGGACGCCAAGCAGTTCGACCCGCCGGGTGGGGCTGTTGCACAGGCGCGTAACCCTTTCGTCGCGGCCTACCGCAAGATCGATGAGTACACGATCGAGATCACCAACCCGCGGCCGCTCAGCTATTTCCCCAACATGTTACCCTACATGCTCTATTCGAGCCCGGCGCAGTTCGAAAAGACGGGATCGTGGGCCGAGTTCGCCAAGTCTCCCTCGGGCACGGGGCCGTTCAGGATCACCGAGTTTAAACCGCGCGTCAGCGTGACGCTGAGCCGGAACGAGAATTACTGGGACAAGGCCCGCGTCCCCAAGCTCGACCGCATGGTCCTGTTCCCCATGCCGGAGGTGACCACGCGATTGGCCGCCTTACGCTCGGGCCAGGTCGACTGGATCGAGGTGCCGCCGCCGGACGCCGTGCCGAGCCTGAAGGCCGCCGGTTTCGAAATCGTCACTGGCAGCTATCCTCACATGTGGCCCTGGGTCTTCAACCTGGCCAAAGAGGATTCGCCCTGGAAGGACGTGCGTGTGCGCCGTGCACTCAATTACTGCCTCAACCGCGAGGGGCTGGTGACCCTGCTAAACGGACTGGCCGAGCCGTCGATCGGCGCTTTCAAAACGTCCGATCCCACGTTCGGCGAACCCAAGGAGAACTACAAGTACGACCCGGCCAAGGCCAAGTCGCTGCTCAAAGAGGCAGGCCTCGGCCCCGACAAGCCCGTGAAGGCCAAGGTCATGATCTCGACCAGCGGCTCGGGCCAGATGCTGCCGTTGCCTATGAACGAGTTCCTGCAGCAGAACCTGAAGGAGTGCAACTTCGACATCACTTTCGAGGTGGTGGAGTGGGGCGCCATGCTTGTCGCCCTGCGCAACTCACCCACGGCGACCCAGGCGCTGGGCTCCGACGCCATGAACATCAGTCTGCCGCCCTCGACCGACATTTCCCAGATCGCGCTGTACTTCCTGTCCTCCAATGCGGCCCCTAACGGCCGCAACTGGGCCAACTGGAAGAATCCCGAATTCGACACGCTGATCGACCGGATCGAGAAGTCGACCGACAAGGCGCAGATTCTCAAGGACAGTCAGCGCGCGCACGCGATCATCGTCGATGAGGCGCCCTGGGCTTTCATCGTTCACGACCGCAACCCACGGGCGATGACCAAGAAGGTCAAAGGCTTTACCAGCGCACAGAGCTGGTTCCAGGACTTTACGACCGTGTACATGGATTGACCCCATGCGCGTCGCCGCCCAGCCACCCTCCCGCACATGTGGCGGGAGGGAGCGGGAAAGCGGGAGCCATCGCAACATAAGCCTATCCACTTCGAGGTGAGTTGCCCATGTGGGCCTATACCCTCCGCCGCTTGCTCTATGCGGTGCCAATCCTGCTCGGCGTGTCGATGCTGGTGTTCGGCCTGATTCAGCTCGCGCCAGGGGACGTGGTCGACATCCTGGTGCCACCGGAGGTACCGAAGGAAATTGCCGACAACCTGCGCCGCCGCTTCGGCCTCGACCAGCCGCTACACATGCAATATGTGGCCTGGCTCAGCCGTCTCCTGGTCGGCGACTTCGGTATCTCCTTCTTCACCAACCGTCCGGTCGCGGAGGAGCTGTTCGGAGCCCTGGGCAATACTCTAGTGCTCGCCCTACCGGCAGCAGTGCTGGGCTTCGTACTGGGCGTGTTGTTGGGCGCGCTGGCCGCGTACAATCACGGCACTTGGCTCGACAAGCTGTTCTCCGCCACCGCCATTGTTGGCGTCAGCTTGCCGCACTACTGGGTTGGCATTGTGCTGGTGGCAATCTTTGCCGTCCATCTCAACGTACTGCCGGCGCAGGGGATGGGCTTCGAGGGCATCCCGACCAGCTGGGAGCACGTCAAGCATATGATCCTGCCGGTCGTCACCCTGTCGCTGATCCCGATGGGTGTCATCAGCCGGCTTGTGCGCGCCAACGTGCTGGAGATCCTAAGCCGGGAGTTCGTCGGCACGCTGCGCGCCAAGGGCCTGCTGAACCGACGCGTGCTGTATCACATCCTGAAGAATGCAGCGCCGTCGGCGCTGGCGCTGATGGGCCTGCAGTTTGGCTATCTTCTGGGCGGGTCGATCCTGGTCGAGACGGTGTTCAACTGGCCGGGCTCCGGCGGGCTGATGAACCTCGCAATCTTCCGGCGCGATGTCCCGGTCCTCTCCGCGACCATCGTCGTGCTGGCGACCATCTTCGTCGTCATCAACATTCTGGTCGACGTGCTCCAGGCACTGCTCGATCCGCGGATGCGGCGGTAGGGAGGTTGCAATGGCCGATGCCGCCGTCCTGCCGGCCGACGCCGCGCTCAAGCGCGCGCAGCAGGGCAAGAGCTACTGGCGCCGCGTCTGGGAGCGGCTGCGCGCAGACAAGGTGACATTAGCGGTGATCGGGGTGCTGGTCGTGCTGCTGGTCATGGTGGTGTTTGCGCCCTACTTCACCCTGCACGACCCCTATGCGGGCTCGGTGCTGCGGCGGTTGAAGCCGGTCGGCACACCAGACCATTGGCTGGGCACCGACGAGGTGGGGCGCGATTTGTGGTCGCGTATGGTCTACGGCGGGCGCCTGTCCCTGCTGGCCGGCGTCGTGCCGGTGTTCCTGGCGCTGCTCATCGGAGGCTTCCTGGGGGTCCTGGCGGGATATGCCGGCGGCTTCGTCAACAGCGCCATCATGCGGCTGACCGACGTGTTCTACGCCTTCCCGTCGATCCTGCTGGCGATCGCCATCACCGGCATCCTCGGCTCTGGCCTGCAGAATACCATCCTGGCGCTGACCGTCAGCTTCATCCCACCGGTCATACGCATCTCGGAGAGCGTCACCACGCAGGTGCGTCATTTGGACTTCGTCGAGGCGGCACGAGCAAGCGGCGCACCCCCGCTGACCATCATGCGCTACCACATCCTAAACAACGTGCTGGGCCCGATCCTGGTCTACGCCACCAGTCTCATCAGCATCTGTATCATCCTGGCAGCGGGACTGAGCTTCCTCGGCCTTGGCGTCACGCCGCCGAGCGCGGAATGGGGGCTGATGCTCAATAATCTGCGCCAGGCACTGTGGGTGACACCGTTGGTTGCTGCCCTGCCCGGGGTCATGATCTTCATCACCTCGATGTGCTTCAATCTGATGAGCGACGGCCTGCGCCAGGCCATGGACGTGCAGCTATGAGCGGGCCGGATGGCCTCCTTGTCGCGGACCTCAGTCCGGGTGCCAGCGCCGCGGCGCGCGAGCGTGCCGAACACCGGCCCTTGCTGGCAGTCGAGAACCTAACCAAGCATTTCCCTCTCAAGGGTGGGCTTCTGAACCGGACCAAGATGGTCGTGCAGGCCGTGGACGACGTGTCCTTCACCGTTGCGAGTGGCGAAACGCTGGGCATCGTCGGCGAGTCTGGCTGCGGCAAGTCGACGACGGCCCGGCTGCTGATGCACCTCATCGCGCTCGATAGCGGAAGCATAATTTTCAACGGGCGGGCGGTCGGCACGGCGGACGGCCTCAGCCACCGCGACCTGCGCCGGCAGATGCAAATGGTGTTCCAGGACTCCTACGCCTCGCTGAACCCGCGATTGCCGGTGGCGATGTCGATCGCGTTCGGTCCGTTCGTGCACGGACTGGCAAAGCCGGAGGCCTTGAAGCGGGCGATGGAGCTGCTCGCGGCGGTCGGGCTCGACCCGATCCAGTTCTCCAACCGCTATCCCCACGAGCTGTCCGGCGGCCAGCGACAGCGGGTTAACATCGCCCGCGCGCTGGCGCTTGAGCCGCGGATCGTGATCTTGGACGAGGCTGTTTCCGCACTCGACAAGTCGGTCGAGGCGCAGGTGCTGAACCTTCTCGTGGACCTGAAGGCGCAGTTCGCGCTGACCTACGTCTTCATCAGCCATGATCTCAACGTGGTCCGCTTCATCAGCGACCGTGTGATGGTGATGTATCTCGGGAAGTTGGTCGAGATCGGGCCGGTCAACCGCATCTATCGCGAACCGCAGCATCCCTATACGCAGGCGCTTTTGTCAGCGATGCCGTCAATGAACCCGCGCCGGCGCACGTTGCGGGCGCCGCTGACTGGCGACCCGCCGAACCCGATAAATCCGCCCTCGGGGTGCCGCTTCCGCACGCGCTGCCCGTTCGCGGAAGGCGTGTGCGCAGCGCGTCCGCCAGCGTTGCTGGCGCCGCCGGGAGAGGATTGTCGCGCGGTCGCCTGCCACATGCGGGTACCGGGTTCCGGCCACAGCCGCGCCGCCGCAGCGGCCTGACCGGCCGAAAGGAACGAGGATGGCCGAGGCCAAGAGCGAGCGCACGGTACACGTGGAAAGGGCAGGCCAGCCGGCCGTCTCGGTCGAGGGCCTGCATGTGCGCTTCGTCATGCGGGATGCCACGGTCGCCGCCGTCAACGGCGTCAGCTTCGAGCTTGAGGCGGGCCGGGTGCTCGGCATCCTGGGCGAGTCGGGCTCCGGAAAAAGCGTGACGCTGCGCGCGCTGATGCGCCTTCTGCCGGCAGCTCACACGCGCATCGACGGACGCATCCGTGTTGCGGGGCATGAGATCAGCGCCATGGACGAGGCGGCGTTGCGCGAGGTGCGTGGCACCAAGATGGCGATGATCTTCCAGGAGCCGATGATTGCGCTCGACCCCGTTTTCACCATTGGCGAGCAGATCGCCGAGACCATCGTGCGGCACGAGCGCGTGTCCTACGGCGCTGCCAACCGGCGAGCGCGCGAGCTTCTGGAGATGGTGCAGATCCCCTCGGCCTCCAGGCGGCTCAAGGCTTATCCGCACGAGATGTCGGGCGGCATGCGGCAGCGGGCGATGATTGCGCTGGCGCTGTGCTGCCGCCCCTCAGTGCTGCTGGCCGATGAACCGACCACGGCGCTCGACGTGACGGTGCAGATCCAGATTATCCTCCTCCTGCGCCAGCTACAGCAGGAACTCGGGATGGCGGTCGTCTTTGTCACGCACGACGTGGGGGTCGCAGTTGAGGTCGCCGACCAGATCGCGGTCATGTATGCCGGCCGTTTCGTCGAGGTCGGCCCGACCGAGGCGGTAATCGATAGGCCGGCGCATCCCTACACGGCCGGACTACTGGCCTCCACCGTGTTGGGCTCGGTGCATGGCCAGCGGCTGGAAGCGATTACCGGTATGCCGCCCGACCTGCGCGCGCTCCCCGAAGGCTGCAGTTTCGCGCCACGCTGCCGCTACGCCGAGGACCGCTGCGGCACCGCGATGCCGCCGGAGTTCGCCCTTACGCCGGAACGCATGACGCGGTGCCTTCGAGTGGCAGCGCGCGAGATCGATCTGGCTGGACCAACCCTCAGCGAACGCAACGCATCTATGGGGATGGACCGTGAGTCAAATCACGGCGCTCGAAGTCAATGCCGAACGGATGTGGGCTAAGACAGAACGGTGTGGCGAAATCGACCGCTTCCGCGACCCAGCAAGGAGCCATTCATGAATACAGAGCTCGCCCAACTCCCGATCCACGTGCTGGCCACCAAGCTCAAGTCGCGCAGCATCTCTCCGGTCGATATTGTCGACACGTGCCTCGAGCGCATAGCCAAGCTGGATACAAAACTCCAGGCCTTCGTCGAGGTTTACGAGGCGGAGGCTCGCCTTGCCGCGGAGGCGGCCGACAAGGCCATCCGCTCAGGCCACGCTGTCGGTCCACTGCACGGCATTCCAATTGCTCTCAAGGACCTCATCGAGCTTGAAGGCCGCGTGGCGACGGGCGGTACGGCTGTATGGCGCGACCGTCGCGCCTCCCGCACCGCCACGCTGGCGCAAAAGCTGATTAGCGCCGGCATGATCGTCATCGGCAAGACGCATACCGTGGAGTTCGCCTTTGGCGGTTGGGGCACCAATCAGCATCTGGGCACGCCGTGGAATCCTTGGGACACCAAGACCCATCGCACCCCCGGCGGCTCCAGCAGCGGCTCAGGGGTGGCGGTCGCCGCACGCATGGTCCCCTGCGCGCTGGGCACGGATACCGGCGGTTCGGTGCGCGTGCCGGCTGCCTGGTGCGGCATCACCGGCCTCAAGACCACCATCGGCCGTATCAGCACCTACGGTGTGTTGCCGTTGAGCCCAACGCTTGACACGCCGGGCCCCATGACGCGCAGCGTCGAGGATGCAGCGCTGCTGCTGCAGGTCATGCAGGGTGCCGATCCACGCGATCCGCGCACCTTGGGGTTGCGCGATGTCGACCCAATGCCCACTTTGCGCCGTGGCGTGAAGGGCCTGCGCCTCGCACGTACGCCGGTAGCCGAGCGGGACGGCGTTGCCGCCGATGTGCTCGCGGCCTACGACCGCTCAGTCGAGCAACTTGCGGAAATGGGCGCCGACATAGTCGACTTGAACCTGCCCCAAAGCTTCCGCACCTACGGCAGCACGTCGGGTCGCATCATGGCAGCCGAGGCTTATGCGCTGCTCAGCCAGATCGTCGACAACAATGAATTACCCATTGACGAGGCGGTCCGCCCTCGGATACGGGCCGGTGCGGCAATCTCTTCACGCGAGTACCTCGAGGTGCTGGCCGAGCGCGAGCGTTTAAAGCTGCAGTTTGCGGCCGCTACAGCGCACGTCGACGCGCTGCTGCTCCCGGTGACCATGACGCCGGCCATTCCGATCGCCACCATCGACCAGAGCACAACGCCGGCGTTCTTCACACGCTGGGTCAACTTCCTCGATCTCTGCGGGTTGGCCGTGCCCAACGGGTTCACTACGTCAGAGTTGCCGCTGTCGCTGCAGATCGTTTGTCCTGGCGGAGAAGAGGCGATGGCGTTGCGAATTGGCTGGGCCCTGCAGAATGCGACCGACTGGCACGAGCGAGCCCCGGCCCTGGCCCAGTGACCTTAAAATCGCATGGGACAACAGGAAGTGACCGCCAGAAGGAGAGCTGGCCCCAAGGCATCTGGGCGGCCGTGCCGACACCCTTCCTCGCCGATCAGAGCCTCGACCTCGTTGCCACGCAATGTCCTCGGCGGGCGCCGCCGGCAAGATTTGACCCAATCGGCGGCTACTAGAGGTCGCGAATCACGCGCACCTGCTCGACTTTTCCAGGCCGCCAACTTTTGTCGAGGAAGGGTTCGAGCGGCTGTAAAGGCGAAGGATTGTGAACCACCTCTTGTCGAGCATGGTCTGGATCCAAGTTGCCAACCCTAACTCCCTCGGGCTGCTTGGAACTGGCTGCAAGCCGCCGCTCGCGTCCGCTCGCGGGGCGGGTTCAGTTGAGCCAGACGGGTGCCCCCGCGTTCACCGTAGCCGGGTGACATGTGCGGCCAAGTCCGGGACGAGACGCACACGATAGGTGGCGTTTCCACAGCGTAGGACCCAATCCGTTTCGTTGGGTTTCGAGGCCTGTCGGTTTCGCGTGGCGGCAAGGGGCTGTTTACAAGGGTAGCCCTGCGTACGTATCTGGGCTGCGATGATATTGCTGGGCGTTTCAGCCCGAGCCGTCACAGCGACCAATAATGATGCGAAGGACATCCCAGCAGCTACCGCCACTTTTGTCCAAGCACGCGGACTGCAGCGCGCGCAACGGGATGACGCCACTCTGCCCAATTGTACACCAAGCGAAACAGAGATGCCGGCGAGGACTGAGTTCAGCATGACCATCCTCACTCCCAACGTATCCTGTTCTCGTCGCTTCTAAACTCGCACCCCTCCCTCTCCCGACGCGTTAGCTGGAGTTTCAGCCGTTCGCGGGAGCGTAGTCCATCGGGACAAACCCGCTGTGCGCAAGTTGGGAAGCCCGAGGCCGTCTAGCGATCGGTGGGCAGTTCGCGCGCGACACTCCGTGCATGTCGGCTATGGCACTTCTGCGACATTGCGATCGGCCGCGCTGACGTCCGATCATGGGTCATGAGCGGACCAAAGATCCGACGCGACCTAAGGGTTGCCAGGCGGTTGATCAAAGCCGCCAATTTAGGGGCGACGCTTGCCGACGCGCGCCAATAGGTCCATTACCCCCACTGTCCACTGCTCATCCGCAGCAACCTCCTGGGCTTCGAGGCGACGATAGGTTGCCCAGTGCATGCCGCGCGGCCTGGGCGGGAATTCCTCCATCAGGCAGTCGGAGCCGCCGGATCTTGCGGGCGCGCCGGTTGGCACGCTGGGCACGGCTCTCGAATTGGGACTCATACGACAGCCGCGATGGGCGCTGATTGACCTTCTCACCTATTGAGAGTTCGCTCCCAAGAGTGTGGGTACCAAAAGGTTGGCAAGGATCTTAGCTGCCGCAATCTCCTCCTCTCCGTAAGAATTGGCCGTACCGCAGCAATTGAGGGTCCCCAGCCGGCGACCCATGTGGCGGATCGGGGCGTTGAGGATTGCGCCGGCGCCAAGGCTGAAGATCAGCTCGTAGTCGGGGAACGTGCGCTTCACCTCATCCGGATTGGCAGCAAGGAAGACCTGCCCGCTGGCGGCTAGGCTGTGATCCTTGTTGATGGTTGCGAGCTGCTTACGACCGCCAACGGGATAGGCCTTCGGATCGCTGGAGTAGAGCCGCTCGACCTCCTGCGTCTCCTCCACGAACCTGAGCACGGTGAGCAGCTTGTAGCCGACCGTCTCGCGCACCAGCGTCCACCCGGGCGTAGATCTCGCCCGCATCCGCCGCGTCCGCGCTCAGGCGCAACACGCCCGTGGCATCCTCCAGTGTGAGAGCTCGCAGCGTGGTGCTCATGTCGTGGCTCCGGTTCTGACTGGGATGGCAGCCGGGGGCGTCCGCTTCGGACGGCAGCGCTGACCAAGCTACTTGTGTGCTGTGCCGTGTTGAACTCGCTCACCCCTAGCAGGCCGAAGGCGTCGAGGGCGATCGCTCGCTATCGACGCGGCTTCATGGCTCGATGTAGGCGTGGACCTGGATCAGGATGACGATGCCCGGAACGCCGATGGCATTCACGATCAGGATGCCGCGGTTGGGGTAGGGCGGCTTGAATCGCTTGGTCCATTCCTCGTTGAGCAACGGCACGTGATCGGCGTTGGTCAGGAAGCAGAGCGCCTGAATAACATCGGTGGTCTCACCCCCCGCCGCCTTGACCGTCTTCTCGAGATTCTCTAGCGCCAGCGCGATCTGGCTCCGGGCATCGCCGATCTCGAAAGTCCCGTCCATCTTGAGGGGCACAGCCGTCGCGCGCAGATGGCCGTCCGCCATCACGGCGTGCTCGGTCGGACGGCCGAACTCCGGGAGCCCTGTATGCACCACGCGCTTCATCTTCTCGTTTCCTCGCTGATGGCGGCGACCTCGGAGAGGATGAGCCACCTCACCGCCCGCCGCAGCAAGTTGAAGTCATCTGATGCCGAATCGCACGGGCGGGTCCGGCCGATCGGTAGGTCGGCCTTGATGCAACGCGACTTGCCGGGCGATCCTCGCCCGTTCTTGCCTGGAACGGCAGGCGAAAAATCGGCCGACGATGTCCGAAAACTCTGCAAAGCAGAAGTCATCGGCCGCATGTGGTGGGACGCTGGCCCTTGGTACTGGCCGGTCGGCCTCGACCTGGATCTGACGAAGATGAGCCTGCATCGTTCATGAGAAGTCTTCTTGGTTGAGAAGATCTCGCACGCTCGAATGCGAGTGGGGTTCACCGACAGCGTCCAGCCACCTTAGCTGGTTACTCGTCTGGTCGTGCCGCTCCGTAGTGCCGTTCGAGATAGTTCGTCGAGAACTTGCCCGCCTCGCGGTCGCGGGCGAGATCCTCGGGCGCGCGCTCAGTCGGAGGCCCGTAGCCTCCCGCACCCGGGGTCTCGATGATAATGGCCTCTTCGGGCGTCAATGTGCACCGGCCCGTTTTGGGCGGCAGCTCAACAATCTGACCATCCGCGGTTCGCTTGCGGAAGCGACCGAGCTTGCCCGGCCCACCGCCGAAAATCCCCCACGGTGCATGACGGAAGCGCTCGCCCACGCCGTTCATCTCACAGGTGTGTCCGACGGGCTTGACCACACGTCTCAAGCCCATGCCGCCGCGGTAGCGCCCCGCGCCACCGGAATCTTCGACTAGACCGTAAGCCACGACGTGCAGCGGATACTCCATTTCGATGGACTCGATTGGTAGGTTCGACGTGTTAGTGATATGCACCTGCACTCCGTCCTTTCCGTCACGATCCGAGCGCCCGCCCATGCCGCCGCCAAGCGTCTCGAGGTACACATATGGCTCGCCCGTCTCGGGATTTGTGCCAGCGAACACGATGCTTGTGTTGGCGCCGTTGGCCGCCCCGATGGCTTGCGTCGGAAGTACACACGCGAGCGCGCCGATCACCACGTCAACCACACGCTGACAGGTGTTAGCCCGCAAGGCGACTGCGCCGGGTGTCACGCAGTTGGCGACTGTTCCCGACGGGGCAATGATATCGACGGCATCGATCGCTGCTTGGTTGTTGGGCAAGTCGGGATCAAGGAGGGCCTTCAAAGCGTAGCATACGGTCGACTGAACGGCATTGAGGGTAAGATTGACGTTGCCGGGAACTTGCGGACTGGATCCGGTGAAGTCGAATACGATGTTTTCGCCCGCCTTGCGTACCTCGAGCTTGAACAACACATCACGAGCCACCAGGCCGTCATCGTCGAGCACATCCTGGAAGCCGTAGACGCCGTCGGGGATCTGGGCGATGGCTGCCTTCATGCGCCGGCCGGTGCGCCTCAATATCTCTCCGAACGCGACGCTCACGGTTGCATGCCCGTGACGTGCAAACAGCGCCTTGGTTCGCTCGACACCCAGCCGGCAAGCGGCAATCTGCGCATTCAGGTCGCCGCGGCGCTCGTTGGGCAACCGCATGTTGAGGAGCAGCAGCTCCATCAGTTCGCTATTCAGCGTGCTCCGGCTGTAGAGCCGCATAACAGGGATACGCAGGCCTTCCTGATAAATCTCGGACAAACCGCCTGACATGCTCCCGCGGGCGGCGCCGCCGACGTCGGCATGATGGCCGAGATTGGCAACGAAGGCTGACAATCGTCCTTCGACGAACACGGGCGAGACCAGCGCAATGTCGGGTAGATGCGTGCCGCCGGCGACGTGCGGGTCGTTGGCAATGAAGATGTCACCTTCGTGAATGTCGTCGCCATACCGGCGGATCAGGATTTGCATCAGGCCGAGCATCGACGCCAGATGGATAGGCAGCGACCACTCGGCTTGGGCAATCAGTCGGCCGTGCTCGTCAGCGATAGCAGTCGAGTGATCGTGGCGCTCCTTGATGTTGGTCGAGAACGCGCTTTTCTGGATCGTTATCCAGGTCTCATCGTTGATCGAACGTAGGCCATTCCAGAGAATCTCAAGTGTGATGGGATCAAGTGCGGCATGCGTCGAGTTGGAGGTCACGGCGTCGGTGGTCATGGTGCGACCTCGATCAGGAGGCTGCCGTTGCCGATGACGGTCAGTCGGCAACCGGGCGGAAGCAAGGTGGTGGCATCGAACTGTGTGATGACGGAAGGCTGGTCGAGCACGGTGCCCGGACCAATGGATGAGCGATCGATCAGTAGCGCCTCGTGCGTACGCCTAGTCTCGAACCAGACCGGCTGGCGTGAAGCAGGCAGCGCTGCCGCGGGTCGCGCGGAGACGGGCGTCTCGGCGCGGGCGCGAGCAGGGACGTCGGTGCGGGATTGCTGGAGTGAGCGTGCGATCCGTGCCAACAGCCGCACGTTCACAATCTCGATGGCGGCAGTGCGTCGGCATGGCCGTACTTGGCCTTGTGAAGGTCACGGAAGGCGGCCGCCAGATCCGATGCCAAGCAAGGCCGGTCGGTTCGCTCCGACAGGGACCGACAACTCGAAGTTCTGACCAATGTAGCGCATGTCGAGCAGCAGGACGCACTCGCCACGACTGCCCTCCACGTCCTCGCGTGCGAACCAATCGTCGACCTGGGCCCGCAGGCGTCCGATTGCAGCGGCGACCACACCAAGGTCTTCTGACAATGGCGTGCGGCAGTGACGACGAAACCTTCCTCGAGTTGCGCCGAGGATACTCCCTCGGCACACAGGATGCCGGGCGCGGGCGGCACCAGGATGGTAGCCATGCCAAGCTCACGTGCGACGTCCACGGCATGGAGTGCGCCAGCCCCGCCGAACGGCATCAACGTGAACCGACGCGGGTCATAGCCACGCTCGATCGACACGGCACGGATCGCGCGCACCATGTTCGAGTTGACGATGCGCACCATGCCGGAGGCCGTCTCCCGAAGGTCGAGGCCGAGGCGGCCGCCAAGCGCCGACACGGCCGTTTCCGCTCGGCCGACATCGAGGCGCATATCGCCGCCGATCAACTCGGCCGGCAGCCGTCCCAGTACTATATTGGCATCCGTGACAGTCGCCTCGGTGCCACCAAGCCCATAGCAGGCGGGGCCCGGCATGGCACCAGCGCTGCGCGGGCCAACCTTGAGCAGACCGTCCTTGTCGATGAAGGCGATCGAGCCGCCACCAGCGCCGACCGTATGAATGTCGATGGCGGGTAGGCGGACGGGAAAGCTGGCAACGGAGCGGCCGAAGGTCATCTCGGCTTGACCGCCACGTACGAGGCAGACGTCCGTCGAGGTGCCCCCCATGTCGAATGTGATGAGATCTCGGTGACCGCTGCGTGCGCCGACGGAAATGGCGCCGACAACGCCTGCCGCCGGACCAGAGAGAGCAGTGCGGATTGGCAGGCTTGAGGCCCGCGCAATGCTCATGAGACCGCCGGAGGACTGCGAGATACCGAGCCGGGCAGCCAGCACGTGGGTGGCGAGCGACTTTGCCAGCGTCCCCATGTAGCGGCCGACGACCGGTTGCAGAAACGCGTTCAGCACGGTCGTTGACAGGCGCTCATATTCGCGGAACTCCGGCTGCACCTCGCACGATAGCGACACTTCGCAGTGGGGCAGCGCTCGGTGCAGGGCCTCACCGACCCGCTGCTCGTGGATCGGGTTGAGAAACGAGAACAGGAAGCAGACAGCCACGCTTTGGGCGCCTGAGCGCTCGACATCGGTCACCACGCGGGCGATATCGTCCTCGTCGAGCCCGATCAGCACCTCGCCCTTGGCGTTGATCCGCTCGGCAATTTCGAACCGATGCTGACGCTTTACCAATGGCTCGGGGCTGTCAGCCCTCAGATCATAAATCTTAGGGCGAGTCTGGCGGCCAATCTCGATCAGATCCTTGAAACCCGCGGTGGTGATGAGTGCGACCGTGCCGCCGCGACGCTGGATCAGCGCGTTAGTCGCGACCGTTGTGCCGTGTGCGAGAAAGCTCAGGGCGTCCTTTAGATAAGACCCGAGATCATCCAGCCCAGTCAGGATGGCCCGGGAGGGATCGTCTGGCGTCGAAGGCACCTTATGCACGCGGGTCTCGCCCGTCGCAGGGTCGATCAGGAAGAAATCCGTGAAGGTGCCACCGACGTCGACACCTAGGAGCTTGGACATTTCGTGCGCTCACACTTGTGGTCTGTTTGTGCCGCGACCGGCGGCCCGGAGCAGAAGTCTGGACCGAAATGTTAGCGGTGCGCAGCCGGGCGAGCCACCACCACGGCACGTTCGCTATTCATACGGTCGAGCAAACCTTCGATGAGCTCGCCGACTGACCGTGGAAGGATCGCGAGTATTTTCTACGAACAGGTCTGACGCGCGAGGGGCTATGCTGTCATCGACAGCATAGCTGGCGTCATCCAAAACACGTCAAAGATGAGCTGTGCGATGGCCACATATCAGTTGGCGATCCCTGCACGCCTTGGGGAATGCAGAGATTCCAGACATCGACAGCTCGACCTATCGCACCCCATGGTCCGGGGAGGGGTGGTCCGCAGTGATACCGAAACCGGACTAGACCGGAACGAGCGACCTCAAGACCCGAGCGGAGCCAATCTCGTCAAACGCCGCATTGGTCCGAATGCGATTATTGCATGCACGACGCGATGGGCCAGCAGGGCGCATTGGGCTCCTATTATGACGCACCAGAATTTCCATCTGCTTCTGAAATAGGAGCCAGCGCCCGTTAGTGAGTTGAACTCTTGCTCTGCGCAGACGGCGAGAACGAGATCGTGATTGCCAAGTTCTCATCGCAGGCGCGGCCGTTGGACGCTGCATGCATCAGATTGACCGGCAGGCTCGTCGGCGCACTTCGCCATGCGCTCGCGGGCCGCTGACGGATCGCCCACATCCGTTTCGGCGCGCTTCGATGAAACTCGCGTCCTGGTATTGAACGGCCCCGGCTTGACGTTGGGGCGCTGAAGTCGAGCATGTCAACCCATGCGGCGCTGGGAGCTTCAGCTCGCCGCACACTATCCGAATACGGGAGGCAACCGATGATCGACCTTTCCGCGATACGCGAGGCGACGCCAGCCGACATCAACGCCGCTTTCTTCTTTGACCGCGAGCGCATGGCCGATGACCCGGAGGTCGTCGCGGCGTGCCGTTCCGCTATACCAACAAGTGGCCGCACGAGCTGCCGATCTTCCGGGAAAGATGCCTGCGCTACTTGTATGGCATGGAGGCGCTCGCGCGCTCCTTGCTGCCCGCCATCGCCACGGGCCTCGGCGCCCAGCCGGATTAATTTGATGAGGTTTTCCAGTCGCCGCAAGGCACGGTGCGCATGTTGTACTACCCGGTGGCGTGCTACGAGACAAACCAGTTCGGCATCGCGCTGCATACCAACTCCAACTTCATGACGCTGCTGCCGCAATCGGATGTCGAGGGCCTCATGAACGCGCAGGAGGAGTGGGTGCGCGCGCCGAAGATCCGGGGTGCGATCTCGGTGAACTCGGGCGACATGCTGAAGCGCTGGTCCAACGACACGGTCAAGTCGACTCGCCACTTTGCCGCCAACCTCTCGCGAAAGAGCCGCTATGCCATCCCTTATTTCATGGCACCCAACACCCGGTACCTGATGGAGGGGATCCCGAGCTGCGTGCCGGCCGGAGAAGAGCCGAAGCACCCTCCCCTGCGCTACGAGGAGCATCGCCTCTGGTTCATGCGCTCGAACTATCAAAATCGCGTGAGGGACGCGGCAGCTGGACGTTCGGGGACGTGACGCATCCGGTTCGGGTCGATCCCGTTGTGCGGCAGAGCCTAGAAGGCCGACACGCAGCGATAGCTGCCGTCGAGGACACCTTGATCAGCCAACAGATTGGAGCAGGGGCATGACCGGAGCACTCCGATCAGCGAACAGGGGCAACTCGCGGCACGGCACGGGCCCTACCTTCCCAGGTTGACCGAGCATTGAGCGGTTCTCCGAATGGCAGCTCTTCGGTAGCATGGTGGAATTGCATGGCATCGGCTCGGCGTGCACAGAACCGGAGAGTAGAATGACAACTCGCGAAGATCCTCCTGTCGGCGCGGACGCCGCAGCAACGTCTTGCTGCTCAGCGCACTCGTCGGTATCTGCCGGACGCCATCCCCTTGATCCTCTCGACGGCGATGAAATGGCACACGCGGCAAAGATTGTGGCCGCAGTTTTTGGCAAGGACGAGCCGATCCGCTTCGAGCGTCTGGAGATCGAAGAACCCGAGAAGACAGTGTTGCGGGCCTGGAAGCCGGGTGCCCCATGGGATCGAAAGGTTCGCTTTTCGATCTACCCGGTCGGGCGAAGCGGGGTCACGGAAGGCATCCTCTCGCTTGGCGAGGAGCGAGTGCTATCCTCTCGTCACCTCCCGACGGCACGTCCGATGATCATGCTCGAGGAGTTCCTCGAGGTCGAAAAGGCCGTCAAGGCCAGTCCGGAATTCATCGCCGGCTGCCGGCGCCGCGGGGTCGAGAACATCGAAATGGTATGCGTCGATCCGTGGTCAGCGGGGTCGAATGGCATGCCGGGCGAGGAAGGGCGCCGCATCTCCCATACGTTCGCATGGCTGCGCACGCGCAAGGACGGCAACTACTACGCTCACCCCATCGATGGTCTCAACGCGGTCGTCGACATCGACACCATGACCGTCCTGCGCGTTGATGACCACTTCGCGGGGCGCGATCCACTGCCAGTGCCGAAGTCCGACAGCGAGTATGACGCCCGGTTCCGGGACCGGTTCGCGTCAGGTGGCAAGCCACTCGATGTCATCCAGTCCGAGGGGCCAAGCTTCACGGTCAATGGCCGGCACATCAAATGGATGGGCTTCGACGTTCGCGTAGGCTTCAATAACCGCGAGGGGCTGATCCTGCATCAGGTCGGCCATACCGTGGATGGCATCCGCCGGCCCATCATACATCGTGCCTCCCTCGCCGAAATGGTCGTTCCATACGGCAGTCCAGAGCTCGCGCACCATCGAAAGAACGTCTTCGACATCGGCGAATACGGCCTCGGCAAGCTCGCCAACTCGCTACGGCTCGGATGCGATTGCCTCGGTGCCATCCACTACATGGATGGCTGGGTGAACGGGATCGATGGCACTCCGGTCAAAATAGAGAATGCGATCTGCATTCACGAGGAGGACCAGGGCCTCGGCTGGAAGCATTGGGATTGGCGGACAGATGTTGCCGAAGTGCGTCGCCTGCGGCGTCTGGTGATCTCGTCGATCTCTACCGTGGGGAACTACGAGTATGCGTCCTACTGGTATCTTTACCAACACGGCGGCATCGAGTTCGAGGTCAAGGCGACGGGCATCATCAATACCGTCGCATGCGAACCGGGCCGGGCGAGCCGCTACGGCAACGAGGTCATGCCGGGGGTCGTGGGGCAGATCCATCAGCATCTCTTCTGTGCCAGGCTCGATATGGACGTCGACGGTCCCGGCAACTCCGTCGTCGAATACAACGTCGTTGTTCCACCCGCTGGTCCCGAGAACCCGTATGGCAACGCCTTCTATGAGGAAGCGACGACGCTGAAAACCGAAAAGGAGGCCTGCCGTCGAGCCAATCCGGCCTCGATGCGCTATTGGAAGATCGTCAATCCCAACGTGCGAAACGCTGTCGGCAAGCCAACCGCTTACAAGCTCGAGGCGACCAGCCCAGTGACGCCATACACCGATCCCGAGAGCCGTTCGGGCCGTAGAGGTGGCTTCATCCGGAATCACTTGTGGGTGACGCCTTACTCACCCCCGGAGCGCTATCCAGCCGGCGACTACGTGAACGGTTCTGACGGGGGGCTGGGACTGCCACGATGGATCGAAGCGGATCGTGCGATCGAGAATACCGATGTCGTCCTGTGGCATGTCTTCGGCCTGCATCATTCGGTGCGCCCGGAGGACTTCCCCGTCCAACCAGTCGTGAGCTGCGGATTCAAGCTGATGCCGTCCGGCTTCTTCGATCGAAATCCCATGATCGACCTGCCACCTACACGCAATGAAGCAAGCTGCTGCGTGTGATGCGGGCGATCGGCAATGCGCCACTCCGCCGAAACTTAGACAGCGAGGCCGAGACGATATCCCCGAGCGCAGATGTTCGGTCCAATGGTCGCGGTCGACCAAAAGGGCCGACAGAACACGCCCCGGAGCCGCCCGGTCACTTCATGCAAGCGTCGTAACGTTCGGCCGCGAGGTCGACACAGAGCTCGATGTCTTCCTCGAGCAGTAGCCTTTCCGCCGCCAGCCGTCTGGCGACGGCACGCACGCGGGCCAGGTAGTCGGCGCGCCCACTATAGCGCTCGGCGATGGCCGGACGGGGATCGCCGGTGCGAGCGCGCTCCCCGGCGTCGCGTGGGAAGGGCAGAGTCAGGCCGACATACTCCAACAACTGCCCAGCGCCTCCCGAGCGTGGATGGCGAACATTGAAGCCGGTATGGGTCGCGATGGGCACCTCGACATCGGGCATCCGGACTGCACCCGTCTCGTTTCCGTCGACATCGAGCGCGGCAACAAAGGCCAGATAGGGTGGCCCCGCGGGCCGTGCCGGGAACGTGCCGATACCTCGGTCCGCCAGAGGTCCGAGCTCGAGCGGCCGAACGCCTGGGAGGAGATCGACAACAGGCGGCACGAGCCCCGGAATTACGGTCAGCCTCTCAACCACTTGAGCGCGGGTCACGGCCGTGCCGTCCGAGAGGCGCGGATAGACGCTTGGAGGCGGCTCGTTGCCATCGCGGATCCAGGCCAGCAGGCTCATCAGAGCCGACCGGTGGAGCGGCCGGTAGTCGACGACATTGAACCAGTTGCTGCCGTGGCTGCCGAAAGGGCTCAGGTCGGCGAAGGGCAATGCGGCCGGCGTGTGCTGGGTCGAGCCGTAAAGATAGCGCCGCACCTCGCCCGGCAGCTCGAGATCGCGACTAGCGTCCGGCGCGATGTGCGCGAGCGACGCGTCGCCCCGCCAGTATTCCGACGAGGTATCGGTTTGGAAGATCTTGGGCACGTTGCCGGCCGCACGCTGCAGGTCGAGCAGCCCGGCCGTCCGACCGCTGGCCGGATCGTCAGTCGGGTTGTCCGCAAAGGGGAAGAGGTGCCCGAAGGCCGGGGTTGGCTGCACGGAGGGCTGGCCGTAGCGCATGTTGAACTCGCCCCGACGCCCGCCCGCGACATGGATCAGGAGGCCGTCATAGGAAGGACCGCCATCCTCGGCCGTATTCAGACCCAGCCCCAGGAAGGTGCGCATCAGCCGCCCGCACTGCGAGATGCCCTCGCCGATCACGTGATCCACCTTGTCCGCGAGTGGCGAAGCAGGGTGGCGGCGCAGAAACGCCGCGAGGTCGCGCATCGCGAGCAGTCCGGCCCCTACGATCGGGCAGTCGCGCGGAACATAGATCAGGTCGTACACCAGACCGGCCTGGAAGCCGCCCTCCAGCCACACCCACTCTGGGTCCGACACTGCAGTGCCGACCTCGTCTCGAGCGAACTGCCAGCGGTCGCGCGGAATCTCCTGTGCTTCGCCGTACATCGAGGGCCGCACCAAGAGGCGCGCCTCCGCGTCAGCGATGTCGCGCGTCGGGATCGGCCGGTGCTGGCCGATCGAGCCGACATGGTGGTCGGTCAGGGGATAGGCTGCCGATACCTCGTTGGGCTGGATGCGAAGGTGCATGTTCCCGTCGGGGTTGCGCGCCCGCGGCGGTACCTGCGGCGGCGTGATGCCCATGCGCGGTCCGGGCTTTGGCGCATCCCACTGCCAGCCGCAAAACGCAACGGTCCAGCCGTGGCGCATCAGGAAGCCATCGCCGGGATCGATCTCGTCCGTAGGGACCAACTCAAAGGGCGCGCGATTGAAGACCCGCGTCGCCGTGCGGTTCCCCCGGTTCGGAAAATTCACGAGCAACGCTCCGTTCGCCTTCCCCTGCGGGACCAGCAGCGTCACGTCGCCGGTGAACTTGACCTTCCCGTCCTCTCGCTCGGCCAGGCTCAGGTCGGTGATCCGGTCATTGCCGGGAAGGGTCGGATCCACCGCATAGTGGGCGATTGCATCAATCCGCTCGTAGGGTCCACTACAGCCGAAGTCCTCGGTTGCTGTGTAGGGCTCCCGGCGGGTGACCTCGAATTTCGCGACCGCCATGGCACCCAACGCTCCGCTTGCTCGAATTGAGAGTTCATTCCAATGGAACGGTCCCGCCGCGTCAATGCGGCAAGCCTTATTGCACCGAATGAGCCTGGGTCCTGCCCCAGTTCTTCTTCTGTCAGTCCAGCAGTCGGCCCTGGGGGATATCTCGTCGAGGTCGGTTGCAAGCCGGCAAGCGGACATTGTCCAGGGGACTCAATCGATCACGAAAAGCATCAGGCGCGACTTCCGCTAATGCATAGGAGCGGCATCGCAGCGTGGATGGACGCGATTCTTACCGATGACTGCTCTTGGCACTTTTCGGACCTGGAGAAGCAGGCAGGCGAAGGTCCGCTTGCAGGGCTTAAGCGGACCTAGAGACGATGCACACGCTTGGTCTGAGTCTGACCCAAGTCGGACGTCGTGTCAGGCGCGGCGATGGCAGGGATGCGAACATCGTGGGCGAGGCGTCTGACGAGGGCCAGAGTTTTCTCGCGCCCGCAGGTTTTTGCGAGACACCTTGCCGGATGTCATCAAGCCCGATTGGCGACAACCGAGGCGCGCTGCTCCCCAAGGCCACTGATACCGGCATGCAGAGTGTCCCCCGGCCTCAGATAACGCGGAGGTTTCTGACCAAGACCGGTGCCGGCGGGCGTTCCTGTTAGGATGATGTCGCCCGGCTGTAGTGTCACGAACTGACTCATGTAGCTGATCAGGAACGCGCAACTGAAGATCATGTCTCGGGTCGAACCGCTCTGCATGCGTGTACCGCTCACGTCGCAAAAGAGGTCGAGGGCCTGCGGATCGGGCACCTCGTCGGCCGTTACCAGATACGGACCGATCGGCGCGAAGGTATCCGCACATTTGCCCTTCGGCGGGGAAGGCTCACCGCGCTCAAACTGGAACGCGCGCTCCGATACATCGTTGGCGACACAATAGCCGGCAACGCGTGTCAGCGCGTCACGCTCGGACACATTTGATGTCCTGGTACCAATGGCGACGCCAAGCTCGATCTCCCAATCGGTCCTCTCCGAGCCCTTGGGCAGCATGATGTCGTCGTTGGGACCGTTGATCGCAGAGATGCTCTTGAGGAACATGACCGGCTCGGTTGGGATGGCTGCCTTAACCTCCTTGACGTGGTCGAAATAGTTGAGGCCCGTGCAGACCATTTGTGGAACCCGCGCAATGCAGGGTCCTATACGCGGCGTGCCCGATACGCGAGGGAGACTGGCCGGATCGATGCCGCGTAGCCGGTCGAGTGCCGATGGCGAAAGGATCTCGGGCGCGACGTCAGCGATCACTCCTGAAAGGTCACGGATCGCTCCTTCGCGATCGATGAGACCTGGCTTTTCCTGACCCCAAGGCCCGTGGCGAAGTAGCTTCATTAAATGCCTCCCGTTCCTATCGCTCCGGCACTAGGCGGCCGCCTCATTCATGCGCCGGCTGCGCATCCAATAGTACAGCATGGCAGTCCAGAGCAGCAGCGTCGCGATCCCGAGCACACCGGCGATCGGACGCGAGAAGAATGCGAGTACCGACCCGTCTGCCTTCAGCATCGAACTAAAGAAGTTCTGCTCGAGCAGCGGGCCGAGCACGATACCAAGAATGATCGGTGCGACCGGAAACCCGTGATCTTCGAGCACGAAACCCAGAACCCCGAATATCAGCATCACGCCGATTGCAAAGGCGCTATTGGTGATGGCGAAGGCGCCGACGATGCAGAAGATCATGATGATCGGCATCAGAATGGAACGCGAGACGCGCAGCATCTGGACCGAGAGTTTGATCGCGAGCCAACCGAACGGCAGCATCAGAAGGTTAGCGATGAAGAAGACGGCGAAGAGCGCGGTAATCACCTCTGGCTGATTCTGGAAAATCAACGGGCCGGGTACCAGGTTCTTCAGATAGAGCACGCCGATCACGATTGCCGTGATGGTGTCACCAGGGATCCCGAACACAAGCGCCGGGATCCAAGTGCCGCTGACGGCCGCGTTGTTTGCTGCGCCGCTTTCGACGATCCCCTCGACGTGACCGGTCCCGAATTTCTCGGGTTCTTTGGAGAAGCGCTTGCTCGTGGCATAGGTGACCCACGCCGCTATGTCGCATCCCGCGCCCGGCAAAGCACCGATCAGCGTACCGATTGCCGAGCCCCGCAGCCACTGCTTGGGATAAAGCTTGGCCAGTTTCCATTGCCCTGCAAACAGAGAGCCACTCGGCATCTGTACCGGCGGAAGGCTCTGATTTGGCTGGCTCATCATCCGCAGGATCTCAGAGATGGCGAAAAGCCCAATCATGGCTGGAATGAACTCTATGGCCGCGGTCAACTCGGTGAAGCCAAAGGTGAAGCGCGGATAGGCCGCTGGGTTCTCCATGCCGATGCAGGCGACCAACAGCCCGATCTGGAGCGACAATAGCGCCTTAAGCAGCGACCCCCTTGCCACGAACACAGCACACGTCAGCCCTAGGCAAACGAGCCAGAAATACTCGAAGGAACTGAAGTTCAGCGCAAACTCGGCGAGTGTCGGGGCTGCCAACACGAGTACGACGGTGCCGAGCATGCCGCCGAGTGCGGAGAACACCAATCCGGCGCCCAGGGCCACCTCTCCCTGGCCCTTGCGTGTCATGGCGTAGGCCTCGTCGGCGTACGCGGCCGAGGCGGGCGTGCCCGGTATTCGCAACAAGGCTCCCGGAATGTCGCCTGCAAAGATTCCCATAGCGCTGGTGGTCACCATTGCGGCCAGGGCGGGCACCGGCGGCATGAAGAAGGTCACAGGAACGAGCAGCGCAATTGCCATCGCGGCAGTCAGGCCCGGAACAGCACCGACGAATAGCCCGAGCGCAGCCGATGCGATGATCACCACGATCACGTAGGGGTCGAGAAGCAGCAAGAGGCCGGCGACAACCGAGTCCATGGTTCACCACAGCAGGCGATCAAGAATGCCGCGCGGTAACGGCACACGAAGCAGGCTCACGAAGCTGATTTGAATGAAGACGATCATCAGCGCGGCGATGATCGCACCCTTGAACGCGGGCACGCCAAAACGCAGAAAAAACAGCATGAGGATTGCGAAGCCCAGCAGGGCGAACCCCACATACTCGTCGAGAATGACGTAGCCGATGATCGCACCCAGTGTGAGCAGGACGTTGGCCAGCAAGGCAGGATCGCGCGCCCATGCCGCCAGCCCGGCGATGCCCGATGCGACGTCGCCCTGCCTGTAGCCGCGCCAAGAGAGCAGGCCGCCAGCTGCAAAGAATGAGGCGCCGAGTACAGCGGGGAACGCGCCGGCGCCGTAGCGCTGCCCCGGCATTGAGGGCAGCCAGAGGGCATAGATGAATACGCCGACGCCAAGCAGGGCGAACAGCAGCCCGAACAGGAGATCGGATATTCGCATTAGTTTTTTTGGGGCCTCACTGGGCAGGTGCCTATGAGGGATGAGACCGACCGCTATTTGATGAGCCCAGCTTCCTTCATCAGTACGCCGAATTGATCCGAAGCCTTCGTCATGTGGCTCATAGCCTCGTCGCCCTCGAGCCATAGAGGGCCGAACCCGCGCGCCTTGAGAAAGTCCTGGAAGACTAAATCGTCATATGCCTTCTTGAGAGCCGCGCGCATCTTGATCGTTGCCTCGGGCGGGATGCCCTTGGGGCCGACGATGCCGCGCCAGGTTTGGATGACGAACTCGACACCGGTTGCTTCCTTCATGGCCGGCACGTCCGGATAAAGCCAGAGGCGCGTCGCATCCATGTTGGCGAGGGCGCGTAACTTGCCGGCGTCAATCAGAGCCCGCGCCTCCGGCAACGACACAACTACAAAGTCGATGCCGCCCGCCGCCAGATCCTGCACGGCCGGCGCGGATCCTTGACTTGGGATCCACGGTACCTTCGCGGGGTCGATCTTCTCACTGACGAGCCACCCGATCAGCCCGAGGTGCCAAATTCCGCCCTGTCCGGTGCCTGAGGCCTTAAAGCTGTTGGCCGGCTTCTCGCGTATTGCCTGTATCAAATCCTTGGCCGTCTTGTATGGCGCGTCGGTCTTTACTACGAGGCCACCCGCGTCAGCATTGATGAGCGCAGCGACGGTGTAGTCCTTCGGGCTGTAGTTGGAGAGGCCCTGCCAATGCAGCATGGCAATCTCGACGGTATTGAGACCCCACGTGTAACCGTCGGCCGACGCCTGCGCCATCGCCACATGCCCGACAGCGCCGCTGCCGCCAGCCCGGTTCACGATGTTCACGGGCACCTTCAATTCCCGTTCCAACAGAGGCGCCAATGCTCGCGCGAGCTGGTCGGCCCCACCGCCCGCACCCCAAGGAATGAGAATGGAAACTGGACGCTCTGGCCACTCGGCCACTGCCGGTACGCTCGGCGCGATCCACGCCCCCAGCACGACAGCAGCAGCAAGAAACAGGCGTCGCAACATGGCAGTCCTCCCGGCAGGGCCGCTCTTGTGGTCGAATTTTGCTCGAGCAGCTTCGTCCACCCTAACAAACCCGCGCTACCAGGAGAAGCCGAGTGTGTGCCACGGGGTGCTCTGGCCCAATGATCAGAAGGCTACGTTCGCGTGGCCCTTGAGCTTCAGGATGTCGCGCGCTTCGGCGGCCGTTGCTATCTCAAGTCCCAGCTCCTCGAGAATGCGTCTGACCTTGGCGACTTGCTCTGCATTGCTGATGGCAAGGCGCTCACTGACGAGATGGAGACTGTCTTCCAGACCCACCCGCACGCTGGCTCCCATGATCGCGCCCAAGGTCGCGGTCTGGACCTGCCGACGTGTCGCCATGACCGACCAAACATAGTCCTCGCCGAACAGGGAATCGGCGACGCGTCGCATGTGAAGCACGTTTTCCGCGTCGGGCCCAATGCCCCCCAGAAAACCGAAGGCGCACTGAACGAAGAGAGGCGGCTCGACCAGGCGACGGTCCAGCAGGTGCGCCAGGTTATGGAGATGGCCGACATCATAGCACTCAAACTCGAAGCGGGTGCCGCAGCCCTCGCCCAGATCCCGCAGGATGCGTTCGACGTCCTTGAAGGTGTTTCCAGTCGGGACACCGCGCGATTTCTCGAGGTGCTCCGGCTCCCACGTGTATTTCCACTCCTTGAAGCGATCCTGCAGGGGGAATAGGCCGATGCACATCGCGCCGAGATTGAAGGAGCACATCTCCGGCTTGGCGCGAAGCGCAGGCGCGAGACGATCTTCGATCGGCATGCCTTGCACACCGCCGGTGTTGATGATGACGACCGCGTTGGTGTCAGCCCCTATCCGCGGAAGGAATTGAAAGAACAGATCCGGGTCGGCGCTTGGCCGCCCAGTGTGCGGTTCTCGCGCGTGCAAATGGAGCATGGCCGCACCCGCCTGCGCGGCGGCAAGCGAAGCGCCGGCGATTTCTTCGGGGGTGATCGGCAAGTGCGGCGACATGGTAGGAGTGTACCCGCCACCAGTTACCGCGCACGTGATGATGGCCTTGGACCGTTTGGCCATTGGCGTTGCTCTTTTCCTCGACCATGTCGTGCTTGTCCAGGGTACCGGAAAACGCCGGCTTGGGCGATGACGGTCGCATTGGCCAGGACCCTGCTGTGACAGCTTATGCCTACTTCTGGCACTTAGCTGTCATTGCTGGTGCGGCAGCGGGTCGTCTGCTTTCGGGGCAAAAACAGACGTCGAACTTTTCGCCGTTCGAAGTTTGACTATGAACCACATCTGCCCCGCGCCGACCAGGGTTCGGCAGGACGGTAGATATGCCCAAGGGGGACCGGGCCAGATCCCGTTATCCCCCGGCTAGCGCTGGGAGCAGATAGACCTCGCTGCCTTCTGGGATCGGTGCGAGGAAGGCGCCACGGTAGATGGTGCCGTTGACCGCAACGGTAACGCCGCGGTCGAGAATAGGCCTCAACTGGGGATAGAGTTCGCCCAATCTTGCCAACAGCTCACGAATGGTCGTGGCCTCCACGTCGAATTCCGTTGCGCCGCTGGCTTGCGACATGAGCGGGCCGCCGAGCCTTACGCGTACCATGCCGGAAACCTCGCCTAATTTCTCACTTGTCGCAGCTCCCGGCTGCCACTCCGAGCTTCTCGCCCTTGGCCTTCATCTGTTTGAGGACGGCGCGAAGCACGCGCGGCGGCGACATCGGTACATGGTTCAACCGGGTCCCGGTTGCTGCGGCAATGGCGTTGGCAACAGCCGCAAGGGGCGGCACGATCGGTGTCTCGCCGACGCCGCGTACACCATAAGGATGACCAGGATTTGGTGTCTCGACGATCACCGTATCGATCATCGGCAGGTCGGACGCCACCGGGATTCGGTAGTCAAGAAACCCCGATTCTGAAGCCGTCCGTCCGCGCCGTAGACGTACTCTTCATTTAGTGCCCATCCAATACCCTGCACAGCGCCACCCTGCATTTGACCTTCGACGTAGCTCGGATGCACTGCCTTGCCCGCGTCCTGAACGGCCGTATAGCGCACGACCCTAACCGCACCTGTCTCGGGATCGACTTCGACATCGCAGATGTGGGTACCGAAGCTTACGCCAGCACCATCAGCGTTGTACTCGAAGTGGCCAGAGATCGGTCCGCCTGTGCTCGAGAATTGCGCGGCAATCTCCTTGAGCGCGAGGGGCTTGAACTTGCCTGCGTTGGGTCCGGCGGGCTTCGCTGCGCCGTTCTCCCAGATGACAGCGTCGCCGGGAATGCCCCAGATCGCGGCGGCACGTGCGCAAAGCACCTTGATGGCATTGCGCGCGGAATTGATCACACCGATGCCGGCGGAGAAAGTCACCCGGCTGCCGTCGGTAATGTCGTTGTGGCCGAGGGAAGAGGTATCGGCGATGATCGCGCGCACGCTGTCATAGGGGAGGCCGAGCTCCTCGGCGACCATCATGCATATCGACGCGCGCGACCCGCCGATATCAGGGTTGCCGTAGGCGACCGCGACAGTGCCGTCGGCATTGATGCTGAGTGATGTAGACGTGTTGCCACCGAAGTTGAACCAGAAGCCCGAGGCAACGCCGCGGCCCTGATTCTCGGTTAGCTTCGCCGTGTAGTGAGGGTGATTCCTAGCCGCCTCGATTGTCTCCACAAGACCGATGCGCTTGTAGGTCGGCCCGTAGGACGACTTGGTCCCCTCTTTGGCTGCGTTCTTGAGACGCAACTCTAGCGGGTCCATGTCAATGCGCACCGCCAGTTCGTCAATCACGCTCTCGACAGCGAATGCAGCGATCGGCGCGCTCGGCGCCCGGTATGCCGCGAGCTTTGGCCGGTTGCACACGACGTCGTAACCGACGACGCGCACGTTTTCGAGTTCGTAGCAGGCGAACGCCGCCATGGCACCCATGTCGACGAGCGAGCCTGGAAAAGCACCACCCTGAAACTTCAATTCCGCATCGCCCGCGGTAATGCGCCCGTCCTTTTTGACGCCAATTTTGACGCGCATCGAGCTCGACGCGGTTGGGCCACTGGCGCGGAACACTTCCTCGCGACTCATGACCATCTTCACTGGTCGGCCAGCTTTGCGCGAAAGTGCGAGCGCGAGCGGCTCGAGGAATACGACCGTCTTGCCGCCAAAACCGCCGCCAATTTCGGAGGCTGTCACCCGCAGGCGCGAGATGTCGAGGTCGAGCAGAGAGGCACACGTCGTGCGCACCATGTAATGGCCTTGTGTGCAGCACCAGATGTCACCAGAACCGTCGGCCCTTAGGTCAGCGAGACAAGCGTGCGGCTCGATATAGCCCTGGTGGGCGGCCTCCGTGCGGAAGGTGCGTTCGATCACCACGTCGGCTACCTCGAACCCCTTGGCGGGGTCGCCGTGGCCGAACTGATGCCGTGCTACGATGTTGGAGGGCTTGTCGGACCTCGGCTGCACTCCCTCGGTAAAGATGTGATCATGCAGGATTGGCGCGTCGGGAGCCATCGCCGCCTCGACATCGGTAACGTGAGGAAGCACCTCGTACTCGACGTCGATCAGCCCGAGTGCCTTGCGGGCGATCGCCGGACTGGCCGCGGCAACAGCGGCGACAGGGTGTCCGTCGTAGAAGACCTTGCGGCGCGCCATGACGTTCTCGAGAACGTCGTGTAGCCCCTGATCGCCATTCGAGTAGTCGGGAAGGTCCGCTGACGTCAACACCGCCTTGACGCCGTCGAGGGCGAGAGCCCTTGCCGCATCGATACGATTGATACGAGCATGTGCGTGTGGGCTCCTGAGAACAAAGCCGTACAGCATGCCGGGCACTGACATGTCGGCGCCGAACCGTGCCTTGCCGGTGACCTTGTCGATACCGTCCGGACGAAGCGGTCGAGTTCCGACGATTTTGAACTGTCGACCAGCAGTGATGCCATCCTGTGGTATGGTGTGCCTCCGGTGCGCAAAGCGCCAGCTTGTCCGCTGCGCGTATTGTTATTCGTAGCGCAATTCGCGGCGCTGGTGTGAGTGCTGATAAACTCCCGCGTTCTAGCGACGCAAGGTGACGGCACGTCAGTTTTGCAGGGCAGCAAACGGCAAGTGGTGCCAGAGCTGCCATCTGGTTGCTATTCGATCAGCAGCAGACCGCAATCTGCTTGCGCCCTTAGCCCGTTACCGCAAGCGCGTCCTCAGGAGCCCGGCATCGTGCCGGCTGGCTCCTTCTCAAACGATCCAGTGCCGCGCGACAGCATGAGACGCGGACTGAAGCTAGCGCCTGGCGCAGCAGGCGCATCGCGTTGTGCAGGGAGGTCTTGACCCTGCATTGCTTCACGCGGTCCTTGTTCGCCTGACTCCATGTAGGTGATCTAACCTTCACCCATGCGCGCCGGAAGCCGGACCCATAGGGGGCGGCTACTTCACCGAGTCTTCGCATTCTAGAAGCTTGGGCAGACTGTGGAGCTTGGCAAACCGGGCGAGAGCCGCGTTACTTCTTTGCCCTCGCATCCACGCACTTGCCGTCCTTGCGATACAAGAACGCGCCGCAGGACTTAGTCGCCTTTGCCTTCTTTCCGGCCGTGAGTACGACCCCGCTCGCCACACCGGCCAGCCCCTTCCCGATCGCTAATGTTGCAGCCTGCGTCGGCCCTGCAGCAAACATTGCCAGCGCAGCAAGCCCTAAAATCCTCGCGAGTCGCATGGGCATTTCCTCCTGGTCTTAAGATACACCCTTTGAGGGTTCGGCACGTTCACAGTGCAAGATCTCTTGCCCGCTGAGCACTCGACCCCTAGCGGCAGCGAGGGCGGTTGCGCAATGCTGCCGCAAGGGTCTCGACGCGAAGCTTCGGCGAACCTGATCAGGCGCCAGTTTCACACTTTTTCATGAAGCTCGCTTTTGCAGCGCCCGCAAGCTTCTTGCCGTCTTTTCCTACCGCGCCCGCTTCGCAGCACTTCTTCATCGAGCTGGCCTTGGCTGCTCCTGCGAGCGCTTTTCCATCTTTGCTGGTCGCTTTAGCTGCGCGCGCTGCGCCCTCTTGGGCAACAACTGGGCCAACCGCAAAGACCGATAACAATATAACGAGGCAAATACGCTTCATGACCTACCTCTCGCGGCATTTAGCGTCCAACCATGCTGCCATTTGGCGCGCCTGAATGACAAGCCTTTACCCAGGGCAAAAACAGAAAATGGGGGACCCGTCATGCAAATCCGTCTGTCCAAAGGAGCCGGCGCGCAAGATCCCGCGCAGCATCCATGAGGATGCCCGCGACGTCGCTCGTACGCTCGGCAAGACCGAGGCTTTCGAGCAAGCGTGCCGAGACCGCAAACGCGTCGAGATGCTGTACGCCCACCTGAACCGCATTCTTAGGCTGGGCCGGCTTCGCCTGCGCGGGCGCACAGGACGAGTTCCCACTCGCAGCATGACAGGGGCTCGGCCAACCGTGACGGTGCTCTCCGGCGCAAGGGACGTACAGGGCCTGGCGGGCGAAGGTGGTCGAAAACGATGTCTGAATTTGGCACTCATTCACCGTGTACGGTCGAGTATTTGCTATGTCAGATGACAAGCGCAAAACGGATGTGCTGATTGGGTCCGATTGATTATGACCCTGGGTGTGTGAAAAGACTGACGTGTTTATGATTCCGCTGATGATTCTGCGGGGGCGATCATGAAGCGGTTCGTCGAGGGAGCCGATCGGGGACAGTCGACGCTTCTGCCGGAGTGTCTCGATGACTGGATCGACGAGGGCAATCCGGTTCGAGTGATCGATGCGTTCGTCGATGCGCTCGATCTCGCCGGCCTCGGGTTCGACGGTGTCGAGCCCGCAGCGACCGGGCGGCCCGCCTTCCATCCCTCGGTTCTGTGCAGTCGAGCCGACGGCTCGAGCGTGAGGCCGGGCGCAATCTGGAGCTTCTGTGGCTCTTGGGGCGCCTCGCACCCGATCACAAGACGATTGCCGACTTTCGTAAGGACAACGGTCCTGCGCTGCGCCAAGTGTGCGCGCGCTTCGTCGAGCTGTGTCGCGAGATGGGCCTGCTCGCCAGGGCAAGCGTGGCCATCGACGGCAGCAAGTTCAAGGCGGTCAACAATCGCGACAAGAACTTCACGAAGGGCAAGGTGGAGCGCCGCCGTGCGCAGCTGGAGGCGAGCGTTGCGCGCTATCTCGCCCAGCTCGACACCGCCGACCGGCAGGAGCCGACAGAGGCGCGCTGGCCCTGACGTCATCGAGAGTGACAGGGCGATACCTCTCACGTCAGCACAGAGCTGACGTTCTGGAGGTCGTGCCAAGACGTCAGGTTCTGACCGCTCCTGACCGGACACCGGTTCATTCGCTTACCAACGACTGAACGGCAGGTCTTGGCACATGCCGTCGTTGTCGGGCTTGTTCACGCGCGTCGAGATCGGCCACATCGTCATGAGGTTCGGCGGATACGGCACCAGCACATCGCGCGGATCAGGTTCGATACAAGCGAGCCATCGGTCGTGCGCCGAGGCTGGCAAGATCACCGGCATGCCGTCGTGTATCTCTGCCACCATGAGGCTGGTACGGCAGACTACCAGCGCGGTCATTGCAAGTCTTGTTAGGTAGACGGCATCTCCAAACGAACGCCTCCCTCGACCACCATCCGAAGGGGTAAAGTAGTCATGGCATGCGAAAGGCACGGGGAATTTTCTTACACACGGACTATCGAGCGCCACTTTGAGCATGCGCAGCAAACCATCTGCGCCTTTCATCCATTACCTGTGTAACGCACTGTTGTGACGCTGCCTCGAACGTAAGGCCACCGGGAGGGATCATGTACAAACCGCTGATTGTTGCTTGCGCCATTGCAGCTGTTGTTTGTGCGCTTGGCGTCTTCAGTCCCGTGACCGCCCAGGAGATCAGTACGGGTGCCGCACTGACGGAACAGATGCGCTCGCTGCAGGACGAACTAGCCAAGGCCGTGAGCGCCGCCGCCGACTTGCGCAACAAGCTGACTGCTGCCGCACAGGCCGCCAGGGATGGGGCTGTGGCCCTGGAGCTTGAGCGAGCACGCACCGAGGTGGCCGAGGAGAAGCTGCGCGCTCTTCAGGCGAAGATTGAACAGCTTGAGGCCGCATTGGCTGTCGAAAAGGCGCTCAGCGCAAGCGCTGCAGCCGATGCAGCGGTGCCCGCATTGAGGCCTTGCGCGTTGGCTGCGCAGGGCAAAGTAAGGGTGCATCACAACGGACCCAGGCTTTGGAATGTGGCAAGCTTAAAACGCCTCTGCGCCGGAGCGGGCTCGTCCGTCGAACCGGCGCGCTGCTACGACCGGCTCATGAGCGGCCAAGTAACCTGGCGCGGCGGCGGTGCCTGGAAGGCCGACAGTGCGCTGGCGCTGTGCGCGGGCACTCTCAGCGCCTCGCAAACCATCACATGCTTCCGCGATGCCATTGCCTTGGGTGAGGGATGGCGCAGCGCCACCCAGAGCTGTCGTCGTTTGGGAGCGTCGGCTGAGGCGTGGCTTCGGCCAGCGCATCCTTGAGCTGGTGCGCGACTTTCTCGTCGGCCATCTCCGGGACGCAGGTTGGCGCGTGCTGGAAGCCGATAGTGCCGAGCAGGCGATTGCCATGCTCAAGGCAGGTGAGGACGAGGCGCACGATGACGCCAGCAGCCAAACGCAAGCGCACAGCGACCCACCGCTCGCCCGCGCGGTTCGCGGCGCGCATGCTGGCCGGCGCGCGGCCCGGCCAATTTCCCGGCTTCATCGCGCCGTGCAATCCCACCCTGAAGTCAGTGGTGCCGACCGGCGACAGGGAGGTATGGCGGTGGGCGGTAGCGTGACACTTACGGCCCTTGCCACCCGCTAAATCCGACCAGAAGTGTCACGGCCTATTGAGATCATTGCACCCATCCGGCCTGTCACGCCGGAGGCCGCGGGTTCAAGTCCCGTCGCTCGCGCCATTCGTTTCAATGACTTAGCTGATCGCGGAATCGCGTTCTGGGACTGCTGGACCGGCGACCTGGAAGTTTTGTCCGGTCTTCGTTCTCGACGCCTAGTCCTTGTCCCTCATTTTTCCGCGCCCGCGCTGGCGCGCTGCGTCTGCCGCGCGCACTGCCGAAAGACGCGCCGGTCCATAGGTCTTGTGCAGCCTGTTTGATGTCGAGATGCTGTTCGCCATCTTGCTGCTGAGGTGCATCGGATCAACAGTGCCTGCCAGAGCTTCGACGGTGCCCGAGCGCCGAAAGTCGGCAAGCTGCCGTTTCTCGCCTTCGCCGAACGCCAACATCCGTCTGGGCGTCGCCGATCCCCGGCACAAGGCCGATCAAGGCATCGCCGCAAGCTTGTGTGCAATGGCTCGCGCCGGGCAGCGCTCGCGTCAACGGCTTCGGGCGTATGCAACTACCATCGCGACCCGGTTCGGCGAGCGTGCGATTGCGTCGACATGACCATTTGCCAGCTCCAATACCGGGATGCCGAGGCCTGGGCGATGCGCCCTGTGCTGTGAAGAACGCCTAGCCGCCATCGGACATGACCAGCGCCTACGCCCTGAGCATTGCGGGCACCGGGGTCGCAACCGTGGCCCTGTACTGCACGGCGCTGTGGCTGGCTGCCAACGACTATCCCTTCTTCAGCGCCTGCTCCCACGGCGCAGCGGTGGTGACGGGCTGCTTGAGCTGGCTGCTGGTGTTGTACGGTTTGCAGGATTTGATCCCTCGGTAAGAGCCTGCGCCGCGCCCATGGCGCGTCGCCATGATTGCCAACCCAACGTGCGTTGATCACACATCAGGAACTAGCGGATCACATGCCGCGTTCGTCCCTGGCAGATGCGCCCCATAGCAAGGTAGCTTTCCCATGGCTGAACGTGGTCCCGTACCCGAAGCTGTTCGCAACGAGCGTTCAGTTCGCTACCTCGAAGAGCAGGCCTCTCAACGCACGCAATCCATAGTCATCGGCGTGGTGTTTGTGGCCGCGCTCTTCTTCTTCGTCCTCATGAGCATGCTTGGCTCGCCCTCATCCAACCAGCAGCTCGGCCAAAGCATCGAGCGACCTTCCAGCAGCGCGCCAAACTCGGGTGGCGGCTGATGGCGATCTCAGACCACAGTCGCGGCCGTCCTGGCAGTCCTTTGCTATCCAATCCATCCGTCCGGCGCGAGACCGTTGGCATCATCGGTGCGATCATGCTCATGCCGCCGAAGGCACCCATGGACCGCAGAGCCCCGGTTATCTCGCGCGAGGAGATTGAAGCGGTCGAGCGCAATGAAGGTCACCGGCATCTCCATCGCCATGACGCGGATGAGGTGAGCGTGGGCAAAGATCATGCAAGGCCCGAAAAGGCGGGCTCGACAAAGCGTTAGATTATGCTCGGTTGTGACGGATCGCCGTCGGTGGACGGCTCTGAAAGGTAACGTCTCCGCTCTCGTGCGTAAACCACAGCGCGTGGGCAAAGGTGTTGCGTTTGTCTTTCACCGATTGGAAGAGGTCGATCACGTCGTCAAACAACTTGGGCTTGTCGACGTTTATGAAGGCGTCTTGTAGGAGGGCCTTCATAAGCGCAATGCGCGCTCTCTCGGACTCGACGGCACGGAAAACTTGTCTGGCGGGCCCATTGTCGATGGGCGGATGGCCGAGCAGGCGGGATAGGACGGCAATCATCATCTCTTCGAGGTGCGGCAGGTATGTAACCACCTGACCGACTAATTGTGCGTGCTCTGGACTCTGTATTCCGGCCGTCCACCCGTCCTTTGGCGGCCTGCGTTCGGGGATATTGCGTCGTCTTGCGACGCGAACAATGGCCTTGCTGCTAGGGGTGTTCATGACCGGCACCAAAAAAAGGGATGCGAGGCCAGACTGGCGCACCTGTGTAACTCAGGTCCGCAGATGCTCCTGAGTTTGCTCTTGTCCGAGCATCTCCTTGCGCAGCGCGGCAATAGCCCCGACGCTGGCACCGCTGAGTTCTGCGGCTTGGCGAATGCTGGAGCCCTGTTGCAGAGCCTGAATGGCGGCATCCCGCACCTTCACTGTGAGCTTCGGGCGTCCGAGGCGCTTGCCTTGGTGGCGGGCGCGCGCAATACCGGCATTCACGCGGGCAATGATCATCTCGCGCTCGAACTCACCGAACACCGCCAACATGCCAAACATGGCGCGTCCGGCAGGCGTCGTAGTGTCCAAAGCCTGAGTGTGGATGTACAAACCGGCGCGAGTATCGCGGATCGTTTGCAACACCTCGATCAGATACGGCAGCGAACGGCCCAGCCGATCCGAGGACCACACGGCAATGATGTCGAACTCGCGGCGCACGGCACCCTTGAGCATGCGGTGATGTCGAACTCGCGGCGCACGGCACCTTTGAGCATGCGGTCAAAGGCAGGCCTCTCATCTCGGCCTTTGGCTCCGCTGACAGCGTGATCCTCGTATTCAGCGACCACCGTGTGTCCACAGCGCTCCGCCCAAGCCCGCAGCTCGGTCACCTGATTGGCGACGGTCTGCCGTTCGGTGCTGACACGGCTGTAGATCGCCACTCGTTTCGACATGGAGGCTCCCCGATGCTGGACGGCAGAAATGGGGGCACCTCCGCCCGTCACTTCAGGTGCCGGAAATCCGGGCTCTGTTGCCCTGCGGCCAGCTATGGCTTGGGACTCTCATATCGCCGTTGCATCTCGCGCTGCTCGCGGTATTCCTTTATCGCAGCTGGTATCCGATCCCTCTAGGACGCGCGGCGCAGGTTTGGCCGTTTGCGCCTGACGTACGCGCATCTTCGTCAACTCGGTAATTGCGGCCTCAAGCTGTTCAATCTTCGCCTGAAGAGCGTGTAGCTTCTCCTCGGCCACCTCGGTGCGTGCTCGCTCAAGCTCCAGCGCCACAGCTCCATCCCTGGCGGCCTGTGCGGCAGAAGTCAGTTTGTTGCGCAAGTCGGCGGCGGCGCGCTCCGACGCCTCACGTGCGCTCACGGCCTTTGCTAGTTCGTCCTGAAGCGAGCGCATCTGTTCCGTCAGTGCGGTACTCGTTTTGACCTCCTGCGCGGTCACGGGCCTGAAGACGCCAAGCGCACAAACAACAACGGCCGCGCACGCCAATCGATCTACCATGCTGGACCTCCCTTTCATGCGCGGTTGCCGCGCATGACAAGCACCGCTCCCCTTGGCATAACCTTGCAGCGGCTCTGCTGCTGCACCCACGTGCGCCGCCAGTCGCCTGATCATGTGGAGTGCAGCGTGGCCATGCAGCGCTGCGCAGCGCCGTCGCACTCGACCATGCCCTCACCCGAGATCGCCAAGCTCGGCACGATGGGCTCGACACTGCTGCACCCGACAACCCAAGCATCACACTGAGCCAAACCAGTATCGACACCCGATAACGACAAAATCGCGTCCTGGTCCCAATCGATACAATTCACGAAGCGAGTTATGCGCACCGCCATGCGTTCCTGGCGGGCCATCTCCCCCTAGACGGACCAATACCAGCACGTCATCAAGCGAAGCAAAACCCCTCTCCCGTATGGGAGAGGGGTTCGAAGCTCTAAAGCAACTACCTAAGTGCGCTCGAAGGCGCAGCTCAATTACTCGCTGCCCCTGGATTCGAAGGCTTCCTGCGTCCAGGTCTTGCCGGATGGCCCCTTTTCCAAAGTTGCGGTCTGAGTGAAACCACCAGCACCAGCGCACCCGCTGATGATGACGGCGACAATCGCTGCAATGATCAATCGCATGTCTTACCTCGCTGATGACTTGAGCAACGCGAGTCACAAGCTCCCTCTCCACCGATCCGATAGTGCTGGAACATGGTTGGAAGATGGAGGAATGCCATGGCCGTGACCATTGCCTTGCCTTTGGTCCGCGCTGGGTCACTTCGTTGCAGCCACTCGACAACATTGAGTTCTCCATCGGACGGCTAGTGCCCAAACCTTCCCGGACTAGAGATAGACAACATGGAGATCGCCATCGACGACTAGTGCCTCATCAGACTTCAAGGCGAACAAAACGTTCCCGAAGTCGAGAACAGTCCACTGCCAAAACTCAAAGCCCGCTGCCGTGTTCAACGGCTCCTGCGGATCGCCCGGGAGGTGGCGCCCAGACGAACAAAATGCGGCGTCGAGCGCGCAGAATTGTACTCGCGAAATCTCTCCATGACAGTGTTGCAAAACCCCATCGGCAATCTGCCGCAAAGCCTGCCATAACCCTTGCGATTTTGCAGCACCTCCTGCATGTCGTGGCCGACAAGAAGATGGCCGAGAAAGCATTGCAAAATTCCGCACGTCGGCTCATGCCGCCATCCTGGCGGGCTGTGGGTCGGACACCGGCACAATTCGAATACCGAGGTAGAAGGCTCCCGCGCCGCGCGCGGTCTTGGAGCCGCCCATGGCGGCGATGTTGCTCGTCAGGAAACGCCCGAACTTGGCCTCGCTGACGGCGGTAACGCCGACATCCCCCGCCCATCGGCGATACGCCTTGTACGTTGCACGCGCGCCGAGGCAGCCATGACGGTCTCGTTGCACGCATTGCTCGGCCCAACGCAGGAGAGACACGTGGGGTGGGGTGGTGGTTGGACGGCGGCGCTTGCTGTGCGCCCTCCGTTCAGACAAGTCCACCACAGTCGATGGCTGAGAATGGTTAGGTGCGGTGGTGGATTTGATGGTGCTCCCCGGTGATGTTGGTGGATTGCATGATGGAGAAGTTGCCGTTGCCGAACTGGCCAATGCGAAGCCCGTTGCTGATCCCAATTCCACCAGGATAGCGAGCAACAGCGCTAGAGCACGCCGTAGCGTTGGCTCCTCGGCGCCCATCATGGCCGCCAGTCCCGCCACCTGTGGATCGGCGTTCGCTCCCACCACGGGCGTGATGGCGAGGTGACGCCGGGCCTCGCCAATCCGCTCTTCTAGAGCTCGCGCCGATTGGGCGGCGGCCGGCTCCTGCCGAAGCGCCAGAACGCGAGCACAGGGCGTGTGGCTCTCGGGCAGGGTCAGCTCAGTGCAGGTCTGCGTTCGTTTCCAGATCGGAGCCGAGACGAGCTGGCTGGCGAGTTCGGCCTCGATGACCGCTGGCGGCCGGGACTGTTCGACCAGCGCGAGCTGCGCACCGGCGCGGCGGATGGTCGTCGTCCAACCGTCGATGGCCTTGCTGGTGGCGGCATGCATGGCGGCGGTGTGTTCTCGCGTCGCCAGTGCAAAGCCAGCTGCCGATGCCAAGGACCACGTCAAGCAGAGGACGCCAAAGACCGCGCCAATGCCCGCCAACCAGCGCTGGCGTTTCTGCCAAAGCCGGATCACGACCATGACCATGGTGCACTTGATCACATCGGCGGCGACGCTGGCGGTGGCGTAGATGGCCTTCATCTTCGGGCGTGCTGCCCAGCGTCAGGCCGAATTTGAGATTGGCCGCCATCGTGACGGTGCGCAGAGCGGCTGCCGCGCCGTAGCAGGTGACCTTGAGCACGGCGCTGTTGTCGCCGGTGGGTCCGTTCTCGCGGAGCTGTGCCATGAGTAGGTCTGATCCAATGATCCAACGCCACTCACGGGATTGCTGTCACACGAACTGTGCCGCCCCGAGTGTGATGCATATGCGTGATTCATGAAAGCCGGAGGTATTTCGAATCAGATGAAAACGCTACAATCAAAGCTGACCAAACGTGATCAGGACCGTATCTCTTGGCCTTCGTCTCCACCCAGATCGCTTGCAAGACCCTCGGCGTGCACGAGACCACGCTTCGGCGTTGGGCCAAGGCTGGCCTGATCCGGTGGTACCGCGCGTCAGAGACCGGCCATCGTCACTACGACATCGACGAGTTTGTAGAGCGTCAGCGCGCCGCCATAGATAGGCCCGCTGTTTCCTAACCCGTGCTGTTGCGTGTTGGCGTGAAACGAATGAGCCGTCCGAAGGCGCGGCGGACGGGTTCGTTTGGACACCCGAATAGTAGCCGATTCCGGCTGCTTTCGGAAGATTCTTCAAGCCCGACAGCGCCATGGTCGCACTGACAATGATCAGTGCTTGGACGAGGGCTGAAGCCATGTCTACCGGCCGCCACGGTCAACCCGATCACAGTTCACTTGGTGGCGAGGCCGCGTTCGGCGGTGTCGTCGCCGGTATCCCGCAACGGCTGCGCGGGGAAACGGCGCATGCGGCTGAGCTTCCCAGCCCGAAAGACGGCGCACGCTGCCTTGGAGGCTACGCGAGCAAAGCCAGGTTCATCCGCTTTCCTGGTCCAGGCCGTGATCGCAAGGATCGCTCCTGCACCGTCAAATTCGACCCCAACGCACCGGATGGGTTTGTAGTGGCTGACGCCCGGAAAGAGATCAACGGGCTCGATCTCAAGGACTATGTGAAAGAACGCTGGGGCCTGCCGCCATTCTCTCGCGCCCGCCAAGGGCGCCCGAATGGCGCAGCCAACGGCCATCGCCCTACCGGCGGCTCCAACGCTCATGATCATGCACATGCGGAGACGACCTCACCCTCCCGCGTCTACCTCATTCCCTTCGCGAGCATTCGGTTGAACACCAAGCGCCGCGACGTGGTGCAAGGGCTTATTCCGCGCGACGGCATCACGGTGGTTTGGGGTGCCCCCAAGTGTGGCAAGTCCTTCTGGATGCTGGATATCGGACTGCACGTCGCCCTCGGTCGAGAATACCGTGGCCGGAAGGTGCAGCAAGGCCCAGTGGTGCTGTGTTCCTTTGAGGGACAGACAGGAACACAGACGCGCGTCGAGGCTTGGCGTCAGCAGTTTCTGGCCGAAGATCACGCGCCCGATGAGGTGGCGTTCTATCTCATGCCGGTCACGCTCAATCTGGTGGCTGAATGCGCGGATTTGATAACCGCAATCAAACGGGCGAGCCCCAAAACGCCAGCCCTCATCATTCTCGACACGCTCAATCGCAGTCTCGCTGGCAGCGAATCGAACGATGCCGACATGGCCGCCTATATCCGCGCCGTCGATGCCCTGCGTGAAGCGTCCGGAGCCGCAATAGTAATCGTCCACCATTGTGGACATGACGGCACCCGGCCGCGTGGACACACATCCCTGATAGGGGCGGCGATGCCATCATTGCCGTCAAGAAGGAGGCTGCCACGAGTATCTTCTTTGTCACCGTCGAGATGATGAAGGACGGTGAGGCCGGGGCACTGCTCGCCAGCCAGCTTAAGAGCGTCGAGGTCGGAAAGGATGAGGACGGCTTGACGATCACGTCTTGCATCCTCAGACCGATAGAGCAAAGCCCACCCCAAAAATCGGAAAAACATCCAAGCTGGCGGCCGGGGCCAAGATCGCGCTCGATGCGCTGACGGAAGCGCTAGCCGCTTCGGGCCGCATCCCACCCAGCTCAAATCATATCCCGGCCAACACGCACACGGTGAGCTTGAGCCTCTGGCGTCGCCATTTCTACCAGCGCAATCCAGAGAGCAATCCAGAGGCCCGCAAGAAGTCGTTCCAGAACAGCCGGAAGAGTTTGCAGGCACGCGGCATGGTCGGCATCTGGGGCACTGAAACCTGCAACGAGGAAGAGGTTCAATGCTGGATCGTCATATGACCGGGACATCACATTGGGACGGGATTTCCCGGGACTATTACACATGCGCATCCCGGGACGGGACACACCCCTTTAATAGGGGTGTCCCTGTCCCTCCCGCATATCCCAGTGCAGATGATCATGAGCGATGGCAGGTGCCACAGGCGATGGTTGAAGTGGCCGCTGTCCCGCTCAACCGATGACCGCTCAGGTGGTTCCTATCGACATCAACGCCACCTGGATCGTGGTTGAGATTGAGCGCGGCCTGGACCAAGCCATGGCAGCTCACAACCAGTCAGGGGCTTCTCAGAAGGCCAGACCACGTGAGTGCGCGGCTTTGGCTTGGTGGCCGAACGTCATGCGGACAATTGCCAGCGGATTGGAGAAGGGTGGCTCATAGAGCGCAACGACCCCAACGAGCGCGCCAATGATACACCCTCCTTCGGGCTGGGACTTTCGCTGTCTTGGCGCTCGTTATTTACCGACCGGTGTTCCATGTAGCCTTGCTATCAAACGCAAACTTCCAGCCTATCACGCCAGAGGCCGCGGGTTCAAGTCCCGTCGCTCGCGCCATTATTTCAATGACGTAGCGATTTATTGAACGGGTTTATGATGCTTTCTGGCTTGCGCCATGATGCTTTCGTCCGATTTTCGTTCGTATAGCGTCCGCTCAGATCTGACTCGAAGCAAATCCCGTTCGCTCGCACACGACGGTCCAGGCTTCCGATGGACCAATGCGCCACGCACGCGGCGTGGCTGGAAGACCACCGAAGCCTCGATAATGGCGCGTTGGCCAAGCTCGCGCTTGGCCTTGCGATGGCACATCCGGTTAACCGCATGTGGAAGGGAAACTGGGAACGATCTTCGTAGGGACTGTGTCAGGCGACAGCGAGCTTCAGCGTGCGCTTGCGGCCCTTCTTCTTGGGAGTAGCAACAACAGCACCCATACTCTCTTGCAGCCAATTCAGCGCGACCTTTGTCAGGAACGCAGATATTCGAGATTCCCTGTCTTCTGCAGGTGGCGAGAGAGGATGGAAGGACTGCCAGCAGTAAAGAGGCTACGCGCTTCGCTGCCGCCTCGTGCGCCCATCGAACACGCACGCGAATGGGCCATATTGCATCGGCCTAAATATTGAGCCGAACTCTGGCTTGATCGGGTAGCTGCTGGTGTGATCGGCGCGCTGGGCGCGGAACTCATTTGGCAAGCGAGATAGCGGGTTCGAGGCCGTGCCACCTAAGGAGACGACCGATGCCACGAGGTCGCGTCGCGATCGTGTTTCCCGCAGATGCAAAGGAGCGGCTTTCGACGAATCTCGAACAGTCGAGATTTGCCGGCATCGCGAAAGCGCTTCGCGCAACCGGCATGGAGGTCGTGGGTGCGCCATTTGCCGACGAGCTTGTCGAGGCGGTCCGCGCTCAACTCCTCGGCGTCGATGGTGTCCTGGTCTGGATCAATCCGATCCAGGCAGGGCGCGACAGATCTGTCTTAAATGCGATGCTGGCGGATGTCGCATCGATGGGTGTGTTTGTCAGCGCCCATCCGGAAGTCATCGACAAGTTGGGCACCAAGGAGGTGCTTTATCGCACGCGAGAGATGAGCTGGGGCTGCGATACCCGGCTCTATGCGACCCTGGAGGCGATGCGCACGGAGTTGCCGATAAGTGTGGGGTTCGGTGCTCGGGTGCTGAAACAGATCCGAGGCCAAAGCGGCGACGGTGTCTGGAAAGTCCAGCTAGCGGAGCCGCCGAGCACACAGCCGCCGATGGTTTCCCTCGACACGATTTTGCGCATCCGACACGCCAAACGGGATAGCTCGGAGGAAAAAATGTCTCTGGGATCGTTCCTCTCGCGATGCGCACCCTATTTCGCAGGGGCAGGGGGCATGATCGATCAGGCGTATCAGTCGCGCCTTCCTGACGGCATGGTGCGTTGCTATGTCGTCGGGGACCGAGTTGCGGGGTTCGGCGAACAACTCGTCAATGCGCTCTACCCGGCCGCCCCAGGAACACCATCGAATGAGGCGCCGCGGCCCGGACCGCGTCACTACTTCCCGTCCTCTCGTCCCGATTTTCAGCGATTGAAGCAAAAGCTCGAGCACCAATGGCTGGATGAACTCTGCCGACTGGTTGGATTAGAAAAATCGCAGCTGCCCGTCATTTGGGATGCCGACTTCCTATACGGACCAAAGGATGCTGACGGGGCTGACACTTTCGTGCTTTGCGAAATCAACGTGAGCTCTGTGTATCCATTTCCCGAGGACGCCCTGCTCCCGCTGGCCACAGAGACATTGGCGAAGATCAAAGCCGATTGTTGACCTTGCATTGTTGCGGTGAGTGGTCGGTCCTAGGCCCTGGTCGCTGGCCGAGCTTCTGCTTCTCTTTGGATTGTGTTGCAAAAGTATTCTGGAGCAGGGCCACGCGGGCGCGTGCAGAAATCGATTCCGCAACGGCTCGGTCGAAGCCGAGGATTCCCCGCTGAATGGGCAATGCAGAACCGGATTCCATCAGCCATACGCTCTATCAGACGGTGGAGCGTGTTTTGCAACTAAATCCCTTGCAATCTTTATGGCGCCGCGCGAGGTGCGGTCATGCGGCGCATGAGCGAGCTCGTGTGGACCTTCAATCCTTGGAATACCGCGGCGACGCGGCGAGGAGGCCGGGGGTGGCGCCGGCAATGAGCTGGTTGATGTCGATATTCGGCGCGACGGCATCGTAATCCTGGTCGATCAAGAGCGAGGCGGCGCCATGCACGAAGGTCCACAGTCGCAATGCGATCTGTTGCGCGTCTCCGCGCACTTTGTTGCGCTTGCAGTAGAGGGCAATCTGATCGATGAGGTTGGCAAAGCAGGCGTGACCGGTCCCTAGCACGTGCTCGGCCTTCTTGAGCGAGGGCTGCTGGCCGAACATCAAGCGGAACACGGCGGTCTCTTCGACCGCGAAGGCGACATAGGCTTGGCCCATGGCGACGATGCCGTCCAAGGTGCCCTCGCCCTTCTCGGCCAGCATCGCCATCGACCGGTTGCGTGAGCTCTTCGAAGCCGCGCGAGGCGATCTCCTCGAGGATCTCCTGCTTGCCGCGGAAGTGACGGTAGGGCGCTGCGGTGGTGACGCCCGCGACGCGGCAGGCGTCGGCGAGCGTGAAGTTCTCCGCGCCGCGCTGCTCGACGAGCTGACGCGTCGCCCGGATCAGCGCCTCGCGCAGCTCACCGTGATGATAGCGGGCCTTGCGCCGCACTTTGTTCGCCGCGCTTTTTCTCATGGCCGTCACAATGCGACGCCTCACGAGGATTTGAAAAGTTAGCGTCGCTAACACGTTGAATGTCAGCATCGCTAACATATGTTAGCTGCGCTCACATCGCAAGTGCGGTCGCGCGTTCGACCCGGTCATACGAGGGCAAGGAGCTTTCATGGGCGTTCAGCAAACCAATTCGGAGCCGGCCCTCGCCTCGAGACGGCGCGTCACCAACCGGATAGGCATTCTCGTCGGGCTGGGCATGGCGGCGAGTGTCGCCGGCTGCAAGGGCGAGGCTGCCGTCCAGGAGCAGGTCGTGCGGCCGGTGAAGGTCGCCGTCGTCGCGCCGGCCACCCAAGGACGCACGCTCACCTATTCCGGTGTCGTGCGGCCGAGGATCGAGAGCGCGCTCGGCTTTCGCGTGCCCGGCAAGATCGTCGCGCGCTCGTCAACGTCGGCGACCGCGTCGAGGTGGACCAGGTGATCGCGCGCCTGGATGAGACCGATCTGAAGCTTGGCGAAACCGCGGCGCGAGCGGCGGTAGCCGCGGCGCGCAGCCGTCGCGATGTGGCAAACGACAATCTTGAACGCGCCAACGTTCTGTTGCCGAAAGCGATCATCTCGCAGGCGGCCTACGATACGCGACGCAATGAGTTGGATGCGGCCGCGGCCGCGCTGGAGAGCGCGGAGGCGCAGCTGCGCCAGGCCGTCAACGCGGTCGACTACGCTACGCTCAAGGCCGACAAGGCCGGAATTGTCACGTCGGTGACGGGCGAGCCGGGCCAGGTCGTTGGCGCCGGCCAAGCGATCGTCAGCTGGCGGAGTCCGGAGAAACGGACATCGCCGTTGCCGTCCCCGAGCAGGATGCGGCACGTCTCGCGATAGGACAGCTGGCCAAGGCTTCGCTTTGGGCTGGCCTCTCCCGGGTCAGCGTCGAGGGGCGGATTCGCGAGATTGCCGGCCAGGCCGACCCAGCCTCGCGGACCTATGCGGTTCGCATTGCCGTGGAACGTCCGCCGCAGGCCATGCGGCTCGGCATGACCGCAACGGTCGCGCTCACCGTCGAGGAGAACGCTGCGCCCATGGTGGTGCCCCTGACTGCGCTGACTGAAAGCGATGGCGGAACAGTGGTGTTTGTCGTCGACGCGATGAACAAGGTCGTGCGCAAGACCAGCGTTGATGTCGGCGGCGTCGACGAGCACGGCGTGCAGATCGCCGGCGGATTGCAGGTTGGAGACATGGTGGTTAGCGCTGGCGTGCAGTTCCTGCGCGACGGCATGCGCGTCCGGCTCCCAGGCGAGCGCGCACGCAAGCCGGGAGCCCGTTGAGACGCGAGGTGGGAAGCACGTCTGGTCGCGAGACTGCCGGTAGTGGAGCGTCCCATGTTCGATGATCTGCCTCATCCGCCACGCACCGAGACGGTTCAATCTGTCGCGCTGGGCAATCGATCACGGCAACTTCACGGCGTTCCTGCTCGTGCTGCTGCTGGCGGCAGGCGGCTTCTCGTTGTTGCGCATCGGGCAGAAGGAGGACCCCGACTTCACGTTTCGCACCATGGTCGTGCAGGTGCTTTGGCCCGGTGCGACGACCGAGGAAATGCAGGACCAAGTGGTCGACAAGATCGAGCGCAAGCTGCAGGAAACGCCGGGTCTCGATTTCGTCCGCTCCTACACGCGGCCCGGTTTCGGCAACATCTTCGTCAACCTGAAGGGTGCGGTGCGCGGGGAGACCGTCAAGGACGCCTTCTACCAGGCACGCAAGAAGATCGGCGACATTCGCCAGACGCTGCCCGAGGGCGTGCTCGGGCCCTTCTTCAATGACGAGTTCGGCGACACCTACATCTCGCTTTATGCCGTTACCGGCCAGGGTTTCAGCTATCCCGAGCTCAAGACCTTCGCGAAGAAGGCGCGCGACATCCTGTTGCGGGTGCCCGGCGTCGCCAAGGTCGACCTGCTGGGGCTGCAGGAGGAGCGCATTTTCATCGAGGTGTCGTCCGCCGCATTGGCCGAGCGCGGCCTCTCCGCGCTCGACATCCAGGCGGCGCTCGCCGGCCAGAATGCGATGGATCCCGCGGGACGGATCGAGACAAGCGAGCGCTCGGTGCGCATCGACGTGCAGGGTGGGCTCAGATCGGTTGAGGACATTCGCGAGCTGCGTCTGCGCGCCGGGCAGCAAACTTTCCGGCTCGGCGATATCGCCGACGTCAGGAGAGGCCTCGAGGACCCGCCGGTCGGCAAAGACCCGCTATCAGGGCCGGGAGGCGGTGCTGCTCGGTACCACCATGGCACCCGGTGCCAACGTCACCGAGGTGGGTGCCGCCGTCGAGCAGACTTTGAAGCGCATCGAGCAGGATCTGCCGGTCGGCGTCGAGCTCGGCCGCATCTCGGATCAGGCGCAGGTCGTCAGCAAGTCGATCCATGAGTTTCTCGAGGCGCTGGCCGAGGCGATCGGCATCGTGCTCGTGGTTTCGCTCTTGGCGCTCGGCTGGCGCGCCGGCTTGGTCGTCGCCCTGACTATCCCCATGGTGCTGGCCGCGACGTTCTTCGTCATGTCGGTGATGGGGATCGATCTGCATCGCATCTCGCTTGGCGCCCTGATCATCTCGCTTGGGCTGCTGGTCGACGATGCCATGATTGCGGTCGAGATGATGGACCGGAAGCTCGAGGAAGGGCACGACAAGCTCAGCGCTGCGACGTTCGCCTACACCTCGACCGCGTTTCCGATGCTGACCGGCACGCTTATCACGGTGGCCGGCTTCATCCCTGTCGGCTTCGCGCAAAGTCAGGCCGGCGAGTACGTCAGCACTCTGTTCTGGGTGACGGGCATCGCGCTCATGATCTCGTGGTTCGCCGCCGTCTATTTCACGCCGTGGATCGGCTATCGCCTGCTCAAGGTCCGCAAGAGCAAGGCGACCGATCATCACGACGCGTTCGACAGCCGTCCCTACCGCGCCATCCGCGCCGTCGTTGCGTGGTGCGTGCGCCGCCGCGGAACCGTCGTGGCGTTGACCTTCGCCGCGCTGGTCGCCAGCGTCGCCAGCTTCGCGTTCATTCCGAAGCAGTTCTTCCCGACGTCGAACCGTCCGGAAATCCTGGTCGACCTTTGGCTGCCCGAAGGCTCATCCTTCGAGGAAACCGAAAACGAGGCCAAGCGCCTGGAACAGCGGCTCCTGCAGGACCCCGACCTGGCCTACGTCGTGAATTTCATCGGCGAAGGCGCGCCGCGCTTCTATCTCCCGCTCGACCAGCAGCTCAAGAACCAGAACTTTGCCCAGCTGCTCTTGATGTCGAAGTCGCTCGAGGCGCGCGAGCGCGTGCTCACCCGCGTGCGCGACATGCTGGCGCAGGACTTCCCGAGCGTACGCTTCAAGGCTGATCGGCTGTTCAACGGGCCGCCGGCCGGCTGGCCCGTGCAGGTGCGCGTGACGGGCCCCGATCGGCAAGAGGTGCGCCGCCTGGCCGGCGAGGTGGGCGAGGTGATGCGGGCAACGCCGGAGCTCAGCACCGTGCACGACGACTGGCTGGAGCCGGTGCCGAGCTTGAAGCTCGACATCGATCAGGACCGCGCCCGTGCCCTGGGCGTCACCTCGCAGACGGTGCGCCGCTCCCTGCAAGCCATGCTTTCCGGTTTCCAGATCGGCGAGTACCGCGACAGCGACGAGACCGTCAAGGTGATGTTGCGTGAGCCGTCCGACACACGCAATCTCCTCTCGGCCCTGGACAACGTCTATGTGAAGACGGCGGCCGGCGCATCGGTGCCGCTGCGTCAGGTGGCCAAATTCAACGTCGTCCACGAACCGGGGATCCAGTGGCGGCGAGACCGGCTGCCGTCGATAACGGTGCGTGGCGTGGTGCCGGACAACGTGCAGTCACCGGACGTTGCCAACGCCGTGTTTGCCAAGCTGAAGCCGCTGCGCGATGCGCTGCCCGCCGGTTACCGTATCGAGCTGCAGGGCGCAGTGGAGGAGTCGGCAAAGAGCCAGACCTCCATCAACGAGAAGATGCCGGTCATGCTCCTGGTCATTCTTCTGCTGCTGATGGTGCAGCTGCAGCACTTCGGCAAGACCCTGCTGGTGCTGGTGAGCGGACCACTGGGATTGATCGGGGCGGCCACGGCGCTGCTCGTGTTCCAGGCGCCGTTCGGCTTCGTCGCTATCCTCGGCGTCATCGCGCTCGCCGGCATCATCATGCGCAACAGCGTGATCCTGGTCGATCAGATCCAGCAGGACACGGCCGCTGGGCACGATGCATTCACGGCCATCGTCGAGTCGGCGGTGCGCCGGTTCCGGCCCATCACGCTCACGGCCGCGGCGGCCGTGCTGGCTCTCATTCCGCTCGTCCGCGAGGTGTTCTGGGCGCCGATGGCGCTGGCGATGATGGGCGGGCTGATCGCGGCCACCATCCTGACGCTGACCTTTCTACCGGCGCTCTACGCGCTGGCGTTCAAGGTGGCGGTGCCGATGCGCGGGGACGCGCGATCCATTGACGAGAAGCACCAGGAACCCAGCGAGGGGCGCGCCCTGCAAGCAGCGGCGTGATCCGGCGCGCAGCAAGAGCGAACGCACAGCTCCACCAGAAATCGGAGACCAGCAATGCTCGACACGATGGCAAAGACCGCAACCGTCGAACCCAATGCCGATTTGCTGGCGCGATGCGAACATGCGCTCGAGCTGCTGTTGACGCATCGCGGCAATCCCTCTGCCGAGATTGAGCGGGTTCTTGCCGAAGACCCTCAGTGCGTGTTCGGCCATTGTCTGCGCGCCGCAATCATCGTGCGTGCCGATGCCATCGCTGCGCGATCCACGCTTGCCGCGAGCGTCGCCGCCATCGAGGCGGCGTGCCCAGACATCGACGACCCTGCACGCCGACACGCGGCCGCGGCGCGTGCTTGGCTCGAGGGCGACTCGGCTCTCGCGCTCGAGCGTTACGGCGGCATCGTCATCGACTGGCCGCGCGACATTCTCGCGCTCGTGGTCGCGCATGCACTCGACTTCCGCCTGGGACGGCGACGCATGATGCGCGATCGTATCGCCCAGGTGCTGCCTGAATGGGACGCCGCAATGCCCGGCTACGCGAGCGTCCTGGCGATGTACGCGTTCGCGCTGGAGGAAAACGGCCAGTATCGTCGTGCCGAAAAGATGGCGCGGCGCGCGCTCGCCCTCGACCCCCGACATGCGGGTGCCATTCACGTTGTCGTACACGTGATGGAGATGCAGGGGCGCGCCCGCGAGGGTCTGGCATTCCTTACGGCGACTCAGTCGGCATGGGCCGAAGGCACCGGATTTTCCGTGCATCTCGCATGGCATCGCGCGCTGCTCCAGCTCGACGCGGACGATCCCAACTCCGCCCTCGCGACGTACGATGCGCAGATCGCGAATGGACGCGCTTCAGATATCTCTGTGCTCGCCGATGCTTCGGCGCTGCTGTGGCGACTGGAGCTCCGCAACATCGAGGTGGGCGGGCGCTGGCGGCGATTGGCCGATCGCTGGGAAGTGCAGGCGCTGGCCGGCGCGCGGCCCTTTTACGTCGTGCACGCGATGATGGCGTTCGTCGCCGCGGGACGTGGCGCTGCCGCGGCGGCGCGTCTTGGAAGCACTGCCGCGCACGGACAGCAACGCAGCGTCATCGGCGCTCTCGGAGGATGCACTCGCGCCGCTCTTCTGCGAAGCGCTGCTTGCCTTCTCCCGCAGCGACTATGCTGCGTGCGTTGACTGGTTGACACGCGTGCGCCACATCGCGCACCGCTGTGGCGGCAGCCTCGCCCAGTGCGACCTCATTCATCTTACGTTCACCGAAGCGGCATTGCGTGCGCGAAGGGCGCATCTTGCCCGTGCGCTGGTGGCGGAGCGCACAGCCGAGAAGCCAGCAAGCCGGCTCAATCGGCTGCTGCAGCAGCGCCTGGCGATGATAACGCCTGGGATGCATGAAACGGGCACCCCCGCTGTGGGTTGAGTTTCGGCGGCTGGGCAGGCCGAAGCTCCTGCATGCGTTCGCAGATCCGCAGCGCGGTGCTGGTCGCTCGTGACTTGTCGTCACTCGCTGCGCCACCGCTTCCAGAAAGCGCGAAGGTCTCGATTTGGGCTACCGGTGACGGCTTATGCCGCGTGGACATTTCAAGGTAGGTGAGTTGCGAAGGTGCCCAATTCGCGCACGTTGTTGCACATGCGCAGATCTCAAAGTGGCACACTCTGCCGCGGGCCGCGATATACCTTCACTTCCGCTATCGAGGGTAAAGCTGACAAGAAGCGATCGGGGTCGCGACAGCGGGTCATGACCCACACCTGCCTATCTCACACGTCGCGCAACTCTTCAGTGTCATTGTTTTTCCAGCCGGCAAGCGCCCCGGGGCACGTCAATGAACGCGGGGGGAACTGCGACCGAACAAATCTTCGCCCTCATCAGCTTGCATACCGTGCGGTGGTCGCCAACCTCCCGAGCATACCGATTGCCGGGGCGCTTCTCGTGCGGGACCTCCATCGGAGACAACGGCCTCCTTCAATGGAAATCTCGGCTCTTTGGCTTCCACGAGCCTTCACGGTGCTCCTTCTCGATCTTCGGCAACTGCGCTTCACCCGTGCCCAACGTTCGCAGGCGCGGCGTCAGATCGATCAGCTGATCAGCGATCACGTGGATGACTAAACCTTCGCGCTCGATACGGCCCCGCACTTCCAGGAATTGCGCAGTCATCACGGTGCGCCGGTTCTTGGCGAAGACCTTCGGCCACACCACAATGTTGATGACCCCGGTCTCGTCCTCCAGCGTGAGGAAGATGACGCCCTTGGCTGTGCCAGGCTGCTGCCGCACCAGCACCAGTCCGGCGACACGAACGTAGCGCCCCTTTAGGCGCTCGTCCCAATGCTCCGCACTCGAAATGATACCACGCTCCGTCAGTTCGTCCCGGAAGAAGGAAATAGGATGTGCCTTCAGCGACAGTGAGATGCTCGTATAGTCCTGCACTACGTGCTCGCCGAGCGTCGTAGCTGGAAGGATCACGGACGGCTCATTGAATAGATCGCCCGTCTCTGGTCGCGTCAGCAGTGGCTTGTTGGACGACGCATGCCGCTTGCCTGTGCTGATGGCCCCGCCGCCCAGACCCTTCACGGCCCACAGTGCCGCACGCCGGTCGAGACCGATGGAACGGAACGCGTCGGCGTCGGCGAGGCGCTCCACAACGCTCGTCGGCACGTCACTGCGCGCCCAGACCGACGGAATGTCGCGATAGCCCTCTCCGCGTGCCAGCACAATCTGGCTGGTGACCTTCTCGGTCACGCCGGAGATCAGTCGCAGTCCAAGGCGCACGGCATGGGCATGCTGCTTAGGATCGTCGGCCGGTTCGAGCGTGCAATCCCAATCGCTGAAGTTGATATCGGGATGGCGCACCTCGACGCCATGCTCGCGCGCATCGCGCACGAGCTGCGCCGGTGCGTAGAAACCCATCGGCTGACTGTTGAGAATGGCCGCGCAGAAGACCTCCGGATAGTGCTTCTTGATCCAAGAGGAGACGTAGACCAGCAGGGCAAAGCTGGCAGCGTGACTTTCCGGAAAACCGTACTCGCCGAAGCCTTCGATCTGGCTGAAGCAACGCTCGGCGAAGTCTTGGCTGTACCCGTTTCCGATCATCCCGGTAATGAACTTTTCCCGAAACGTGTGAATCGTGCCGACATTGCGGAACGTCGCCATCGCGCGCCGCAGACGGTCGGCCTCGCCGGGTGAAAAGCCAGCGCCGACAATGGCGATCTGCATGGCCTGCTCCTGGAACAGGGGCACGCCGTAGGTCTTGTGCAGAACGGCCCGCAAGGCCTCCGAGGGGTACTCCACAGGCTCCACGCCATCGCGCCGGCGCAAGTAGGGATGCACCATGTCACCCTGGATCGGCCCAGGCCGCACGATCGCCACTTCGATCACGAGATCATAGAAGCAGCGCGGTTTGAGGCGCGGCAACATCGACATCTGCGCTCGGCTCTCGACCTGGAACACGCCGACGGAATCGGCGCAGCACAGCATGTCGTAGACTTCCGGGTCTTCGGCAGGGATGGTGGCTAGCGTCAGCGCCTTGCCGTAGTGGCGGTTGATCAGATCGATGGCCTTGCGGATACAGGTGAGCATGCCGAGGGCCAGCACATCGACCTTGAGCATGCCGAGCGCATCGATATCGTCCTTGTCCCATTCGATATTGGTGCGATCCTCCATCGCCGCATTGAGGACAGGCACGGTCTCATCGAGTCTCTCGCGTGTCAGCACGAAACCGCCGACGTGCTGCGAGAGATGACGCGGGAAGCCGAGCAGTTGTCGCGCGAGATCGATGGCCTGGCGCAGCTCGGGATTGCGCGGGTCGAGACCGGCTTCGCGGACATGAGCTTCGGGGATCTCCCCGTCTCCCATGCCCCAAATCAAACCCGACAAGCCGGCCGTCACGTCCTCCTTGAGACCCATGGCCTTGCCGACCTCGCGGATGGCCATGCGCGGGCGGTAGTGGATGACGGTCGAGCAGATGGCGGCCCGCTCGCGCGTGTAGCGGCTGTAGAGATACTGGATGACCTCCTCGCGCCGCTCGTGCTCGAAGTCGACGTCGATATCGGGTGGCTCGCGGCGCTCGGCCGAGATGAAGCGCTCGAACAAGACATTGATGCGGGTTGGATCGACCGAGGTTATCCCTAAGCAGAAGCACACCACGCTGTTGGCCGCCGAGCCGCGCCCCTGGCACAGGATCGCCTTCTCCCTGGCGAACCTCACCACGTCGTAGACGGTCAGGAAATAGCGCGCGTAATCGAGTTCGGCGATAAGTGCCAGCTCCTTGACCAGGAGAGCGCGCACGTTGCCGGGAACGCCACCCGGATAGCGCTCGGCCGCGAGCTTCCACGCCAGCTCTTCCAGATAGCCTTGCGGCGTCTTGCCCGGCGGTACCGGCTCGTCAGGGTACTCATAGCGCAGCTCTTCCAGATTAAAGGTGATGCGTTCCACGATCTCCAGCGAGCGCGCGACGGCCCTGGGATACTCGCGAAACAACCGCGCCATCTTTACGCCGGGCTTCAAGTGTCGCTCGGCATTGGCCTCCAGTCGGTAGCCGGCCTCGGCAACCGTACATTTCTCGCGAATGCAGGTCAGCACATCGGCGAGCGGCTTGCGCGTGGGATGATGATAGAGTGCATCGGCCGTCGCAAGCAGCAGTGCCCGAGCCTGCATGGCCAGTTCGGCCAGCTCCCCCAACCGGCGGCGGTCGTTGCCACAATAGGCAAAGGTGGCCGCCAGATAGACGCGTCCACATGCCTGAACAGCCAGCGTGCTCAACCGTTCCGAGAATTGTGGCGTCACCACACACGGTGGGATGACGATCAGTATCTGCCCTTCGCTTGCGGCAGTCAGCTCTTCGAATGAGAAATGGCACTGTCCTTTCAAGGCACGGCGATTGCCTAGAGTGAGGAGCCGGCATAGGCGCCCATAAGCCGCGCGGTCGATCGGATAGCATACCGTTTCGAACCCGTCGGTCGTGATCAGACGCGCCCCAATTACTACCCGGATGCCGGCCTCCTTCGCTGCCGTGTGTGCGCGCACCACGCCAGCGAGCGTATTCCGATTCGCAACTCCGATCGCGGCGAGCTTGAGGTCGGCGGCCTGGCCCACCATCTCGTGGGCGTGCGAGGCACCGCGCAGGAACGAGAAATTGGTGCAGGCCACGAGTTCGGCGAATTCGCTCATGCGAACACCCCATGCACGAACCACTGCGGTAGGGCTTCACCGCCATACAGACCGTCGCGATAGAGCCAGAAGCGATGACCTTCGGTGTCCTCCACCATGTAGTAGTCGCGTTCGTTGGCACCGGTTCGCCGCCACCATTCGGGTGTGATGCGCTCAGGCCCTTCCGCGTCGACCACCTGATACATGACGCCGCGCCAGCGAAACCGCAGCGGCGGGCCGTCGGGAATCAAAGCCATGACTTGAGCCCCTTCGGGTTGCGGCAGGAGCAGCAGTGGACGAGAGGCGCAGCGAACGTTGATGGCTTCGGATTCCGACAGGGGCTTGCTGCCAGGCCAGCTCGTGTCGGCCGGCACTGCACCCTCAGCTCGTTCCGGCACATGACTTTGGTGCGGGCGAAGCTGCCTTACAGCATTCCGTCCGAGCCGCTGCCGCAGTCGGTCGATCAACTGTGCCAACGCTTCCGGTTGGCTATCGGCGTCGCCAATGCACAGGCCGCTCTCTCGTGCGCCAAGACGGTCCGCTCTCACCACATGCATCGCTGCTGCTTCGAAGCCGAACTCAGCATCGAAGCCACTCGCCGTGCGTTCAAGCCGCAAGGCCATCAGCCGCATCATGTGCTCGACATCGCGGCTCGGCGCCGCAAAGCCAAGATCGAGTTTGACCACACCACCGTCAACCCTGAAGAGCAGCACGCGCAGAGCTCGTGCGCCGGCATCGTCGCTCTCCAACTGCGGCACGACCTGGCGCAGCAGATGCCGAGCCGCCTCTAGTACATGCTCCTCGCTGGTGATGGGTTCGAGGAACATCGTTTGCGCGCGATAGATTGGTGGTGACACCACCGGAGTGAGAGGTTCGGGCGCAACACCGAGGGCCTGGTCGAGACGCAGGAGCAGATCACCGTCGAAGCGTGCCGCGAACGGGGCACGAGGCTGGCTCATCACTTCGCCGACCCGGCGGATGCCGAGGCGACGCAACAGCGAGAGCGCAGCGTCCGAAAAACGCAAGGCTGCAAGCGGCAGATCGCGCAGTGCCTCTGCCTGACCGCTCGGATCAACGATGCTGCGCTCGGCAGGACCATGGCGGGCCACGGCCCACGCTGCGCCAGCTGTATCCGCGACCGCCACCCGCACCGGCAACTCAAACCGGCGGAGCCGCTGCGAAATATCCGCAAGCAGGCATTCCTCGCCGCCGAACAGGTGCGCACAGCCGGTGATGTCGAGAAACAGCCCGTCGGCACCGCTGGCCTCATCCCAGGCGGCCGCCCTCGGCGTATAGCGCAGTGCCCACAGCGCAAGCTGCCTGAGTGCTGCGGCGTCAGCCGCCGGGTCGGCATCGCATGTTTGCAAGTCGAGGACCTTGGAGCGCGCATTCGAGAGCAGGTCGCCGATCATGAGGCCCTGCCGACGCGCTACCTTGTTGCAGGCAAAGATGCGCGCACCGCCCTTACCGGGCGCGACAAGAACAAGCGGACGATAGGGGTCGGGCGGATCAGCCGAAGCGGTGAAGCCCTTCGCGCGCAGTAGGCGCGCGATCGGCCATGCTTTCAGCCAAATAGAAACGATGCGTGACATGACACCACTCGACAAGCCATTCACCGGGACGACCGTTGCGGCACCGCTCAAGACTCGCGTGCCATCGCAAACGTGAGACGGCGCCGAAATCGGTCTCGCGCAGAGGGCGCAGCGGCGATACGCCATCGCGTGGCAGCGGCATTTGCGCCGACGCTGTCAGCAGGCCGCGCCAGGAACAGGGGCGTGCCATGTATGGCAGCCGCGAGATTGAGGCGGCGACTGACGGTCAGATCGAGGTCCGAACTCGATTGCGCCCGCAACCACGGCAGGTATGGCCCCGGCACGCAGGGTCTCTTCCAGCGCCCAGAGCACGTCCCTATCCTTGCGCGCCTCAATCAGGATCAGCCGGTGCGTATCGAGCCCAAGCTCCTTCAGGCCATGGCCGTAGAGATTACCGTAAGGAAGGGAGCGACGGCTCGCGACGAAAACGGCGTGCCCTCTGCGGGTACACAACGCGGAAGCAGCCAGAGCCAGCACAAAGCCCAGCGCTGCCGGCCGCTCTCGATGCGTTTTGGGCAACATCTCGTGCAGCAAGCCGCAGGTCAGTCCACCGCCCGGCAACCGTTCATCCAGCTCGCTGATGCTGAACGGCAAGACCGGCACGGCCTGGCCCACACCCCGACGTTCCAGTTTGGCCACCACTTGGCGCAGCTTCTGAAGGCGCTGCACCTTCCGCCCATCGAGCGGCATGTCGTGCGACAACGGCTCGGAAGCGTTGCGCACTCCGGTCGGCAACAAAAGAAGGTTGGGCAGCAGTGGCATGCATCCCGTAAGCATCTGAAGGAATTATAGAAAATAAGCAGACAAGAAGTATAGAACAAAAGAAGAACAATCTCAAGAGGGCCGGCCAACCAGTTTCGACCGTGCAAGGCCTTGCGCGTGCTCGGCCATCTCAGCGTGATGTCCGCAAACAGAGGCATTCCTCGTTGTGGTGATGCAAGCGCGGGTGGCGCGTCATCCGCTGGTGCTAACCCACTCGCTGACGCAGGAGCTTTGCAATGTGCAGCACTCGCTGCGCCATGAGAGCGATGTCGAGTGCGATAAATTCTCCATCAACGAATGCCGTACCCTGGCCCACAGCTTTGGCATCGGCGTAGGCGGCAGCAATACGCTCGGCTCGTGCCACCTCCGCCGGGCTTGGCGTGAAAACCTCGTTCACCGCTACAATCTGATTGGGGTGAAAGATCAGCTTGCCAGAAAAACCCAATTCGCGCGCAATCAGAGCGTCCGCCCGGGTCGCTTCCGCATCCTTGACCGCGGTAAAGTAGGCGGCATCGATGGCGTCGATACCGACTGCGGAAGCCGCCGCAATAGTCAGAGCGCGCGGCACGGCAAGCGCACGCTCGGTCACCTTAGAGCCGGTGGCCGCGGTGTAATCTCCTGAGCCAAAGAATAGCGCCGACGTGCGCGAAGAGGCCTCCGCAATAGGCAGGGCGTTGAGGAGACCTCGCGGTGTCTCGATCGTGACAATGATCTCTATCTGTCGCTGCACGCCAAATTGGGCCTCAGCGCGGTCAAGCCAGTCCGCAAGTGCGCGCACATCTCCGGCAGCTTCGACCTTCGGCAGGAAGATGGTCTCCACATGACTAAGGGTCAGGCACTCCAGGTCAGCGGCAAAATGCCGGGACTTGGCAGCGTTGATGCGAACGATACGCTCGCGCCAGCCAAAATCGCAGTGCGCGAGCGCATCACGGAGGTGCCGTCTGGCCATCGTTTTTTCTGCGTCACCGACGCCATCCTCCAAGTCGAGGACCACGCCATCAACTGGAAACTCGCAGGCCTTGGCAACACGATGGGGTTGGTTTGCGGGCGTGATCAAGAGTGAGCGGCGAATACGCCTTTCCCAGCTCCTGCCACTGATGGGCACTGTCACTGTCGCAGCTCCACCGGTAATCTACAGCGAACAGTCGTAAGCTCAAGCGACCCGATTAGCGAGGCCTGCAAGGAAGGTCATGACCTCCTTTTTTGCGACCACGTCGCCGTACTTGGCGTTGATATCGAACAGGTTGGCATCGTGCGGAGCCTCGTGCCGGTCGCCAACGCACTCGCGCGGTACAATCACTCGGTAGCCATACTGTATGCCGTCGATGGCTGCAGCGCGCACGCAGCCGCTGGTCGAGCAACCCGTCAGTATCAGCGTGTCCACACCAAGACCCGACAGCGTCGATGCGAGCGTCGTGCCATAGAAGCAGCTCGGATAGTTCTTGACGATGACAAGGTCCTCGGGGGCCGGTGAGATGCGTGGATCGATCTCGGTGAGCGGCTCGCCGGCCACGAACTTCCGCAACGCCGGCACCTTCTTGATAAAAAGACCGCCGTCCATGCCAGAGGGATGATAGAGAACTTTGGTATAGATGATCGGCACGCGGACCTCGCGTGCTGCCGCGAGCAAGTCCACCGTCGCATCCACAGCGTCCACCACACCTTGTCCGAAGAAGGCTGCCGTCTTGGTGGTGTATGCCTTAATGAAATCGATCACCAGGACGCAGGGGCGCTCGCCAAAACCGATGCGACCGTCGAATACTCCTTTATAATTCGCCTCGCGGGTTTGGCTCATCATTGCCTCCAACGTTGCACTATTCTCGCTTGGGTTGCGACCTTACGGCCAGCAGCGCTCGAAGAAAACGACCTTGCAGGGGACGGCCCAGTGCGGTCGACGGGTAGGGCGCGAAACCAATTCGTGAAGCGCGACCGCGGGATAGGCGCCCTTTAATGCGAACCAAAAATGCAGGTTGCCCGAAAACCAACCGGTGAATGCCTTTTGAAGCGGATTTGGGACGGAGTTTCGGGGCTTTCTGGCATTGACAGCTCCTGACGCATTGCCCGTAATGTCGAGTGCCTAAATTTCCGTGGCGAGGACAGCTTACGTCGAGCGCGTCGCGAAACGGTTCAGGCGGCGTACGGAATGTCCGCGATACGCAAACTTCATCCCGAGTCGCCCAAAACACAGGTCCGGGGTACGGGGCGCGGAGTTACGACTGAGCAGGGCGCGAGGACAGGGAGACGCGTGATGATCCAGCAGCCCGCCACGCGCGAGGAAATTGCGGCTCTTGCCCGAAACGCCGGCCTCGATCTTCCCCAAGATCTCTTCGATGAACTAGTCGAAGCGTATCGTCACGTGGAGCCGATGCTCATGCGGCTGCGCCGCGGCAGGCGGCACGCGGATGAACCCGCGCATGTTTTCGACCCACGCAAGTTCACACCGGGACAAAGCTGAGCGATGGCGAATGCTCCGCATGATCTGACCATTGCGGAGATTGGCCGCCGGCTGCGTGACCGCTCATTGTCGTCTGTCGAAGTCACTCGCGCCTATCTGGAACGCATCGAGGATTGCGACGGCACGCTCGCCAGCTACCTTCTAGTGACCGCCGAGCGCGCGCTGAGCGAGGCGAATGAGGCCGACGCCGCATTCGCACGTGGAATCGACCGCGGTCCAATGCAGGGCATTCCGTACGCACTCAAGGATGTCTACGAGACCAAGGGATTGCGCACGACCGCGCATTCGAAGCTGCTCGAGCACTATGTGCCAACCCGCGACTGCACCGTGCAAGCGAAGCTTCGGGCGGCGGGTGGTGTGCTGCTCGGAAAGCAGGCGACTTGGGAGTTCACCTACGGCGGACCGTCATTCGATCTGCCATGGCCGCCGGCGCGCAACCCATGGGACCTGGACAAATCTACTCTTGGGTCTTCCTCCGGAGCTGGAGCGGCGGTGGCCGCCGGGCTGTGCGCGGGCGCGATGGGATCGGATACTGGCGGTTCAATCCGCATGCCGGCCACCGTTTGTGGAATCGCGGGGCTGAAACCGACATACGGGCTGGTCAGCCGCACGGGTGTCATTCCCAACTCGTATTCCTTTGATCACTGCGGCCCGATGGCCTGGACCGTCGAGGATTGTGCTTTGATGCTGCAATCGGTGGCGGGCCATGATCCGACTGATCCCGCCTCGCTCGATGCGCCGCCGCATGACTATATAGCGGCCCTCAATCGACCGTTGCGTGGGCTTCGTATCGGCGTTTTACGGGATTGGTACGAGCTGGAGGTGAAGGCCGTCGAAAGCGTGATTGAAGCGATGAACCGGGCAATCGAGGTGCTCGCGTCGCTGGGCTGCACGCTCAAGAATGTCAGTTTGCCACCGATGCGCGACTTCACGGACTGCAAGACGCCGATTTCTCTGTCGGAGATCTATGCCATCCATGAAGAAGATCTGAAGACGAGGCCACGCGACTTCGGTCACAGCCTGCGCTGGCGCATCATGCCAGGCGCGTTGATCCGCGCCGAGGACTACATCCAGGCGATGCGCTGGCGCACCGAGCTGACGCAGCAAACCTTGTCGGTGTTTGACGAAGTCGACCTTCTGGTCACAGCCGGTTCCTTTGCCCCGGCCCCAACACTGGCGCCAGACGAGCCACCGACCTTCATCGGCGCTGCCGTTCCATCGATCACCACCCCCTTCAATCTCACCGGAATGCCGGCGCTTTCGGTCTGCAATGGCTTCGATGCGGAAGGGCTACCTCTGGGCATGCAAATCGCGGGGCGGCCGCTCGACGATGCCAGCGTTCTGGCACTTGGACATGCCTTCGAGCGGATAACCGATTTCCGTCAACGGCGGCCCGAGATCAACAGATCGTCGGAGCAACGTATGGCGAGTGTCGACCAATAGAACAGGCAGCGAAGCGTTGCGCGACCGACCTGTTGGACGAGACTGTGGAACGACTGAGGAAAGGGACTCGATGATGAAGAGATATCTATTTGGCATCCTTTGCGCTGGGTTGGTCGCGGGGCTTTCGACAATCCATGGGGTCTGGGCGCAGGCCCCTGCCAAGCAAAGCGTGCTACGTGTGGCTATGACGGTGGCAGACATTCCACTGACAACTGGTCAAGCAAGCAATGGGCATGAGGGACTGCGCTTCATCGGCCTGACGATCTACGACACGCTGGTTCGTTGGGACTTGAGCAAGCGAGATGAGGCCTCGAAGCTGCTGCCTGGCTTGGCGGAGTCATGGAAAGTCAGTGATACCGACAAGAAAGCTTGGACGTTCAACCTTCGCAAGGGCGTGAAATTCCATGACGGATCGGAGTTCACGGCTGACACCGTGGTCTTCAACTTCGAAAAGCTGATGCGCAAGGACTCGCCCTATTTCGACCAAGCGCAATCCAATCAGGGGGCACAGTTCTACGGTTCGATCGCGGACTGGAAGAAGATCGACGACTACACGATCCAGATCATCACAAAGGCACCGGATGCGGTGCTGCCGTTTGCTCTGACCAATATTCCGATGTCGAGCCAGAAACGCTGGGAAGAAGTGGGCAAGGACTGGACAAAGTTTGCCGAGAAGCCGTCCGGCACGGGGCCCTGGATGATGGACTTCTGGAAGGCGCGCGAGCGCGCTGAGCTCGTCCGCAATCCGAACTACTGGGATAAGACTCGGATCACCAAATCGGACCGACTAGTCCTGTTGCCCATTCCGGACCCCAACTCTCGGGCTAATTCCTTGCTGGCCGGACAGGTGGATTGGATCGAAGCACCACCGCCGGATGTGATTCCGCGCCTGAAACAAGAGAAGATGCAGATCACCTCGAATATCTACCCGCATATTTGGCCGTGGTGGCTATCGTTCCTCGACGATTCTCCCTTCAAGGATATCCGTGTCCGCAAGGCGGCCAATCTGGCCATCGACCGTGACGGCCTGGTGAAGCTACTGGGTGGCATGGCGGTCCCGGCTAAGGGGCACGTGAACCCGGGCCACCCCTGGTTCGGCAAACCGACATTCGACATCAAATACGACCCCGAGCAAGCGAAGAAACTGCTCGCCGAAGCCGGATATGGACCGAACAAACCCGTCAAGATCAAGCTCATCAACTCCCCATCGGGCTCGGGCCAGATGCAGCCGCTGCCAATGATCGAGCTCATCCAAGAGAACTTCAAGGCGGTGGGCATCGAGGTGGAATACGAGATTCTCGAATGGGAAACTCTGCGATCACGCCGTCGTATGGGCGCCGCCGCTCCTGACAACAAGGGACGTCACGGCATCAATAACTCCTGGGCCTTCTTCGATCCGGAGTTCGCACTGATCAAGAGCTACGCTTCGCATTGGCCAGTGCCGACCGGCTTCAACTGGGGCGGCTTTAAGAATGAGAAGGCGGACGAACTGGCCAAGAAGGCGTCCGAGGCGTTCGATCCGGCAGAACAGGACAAGATCCTTGCCGAGATGCATGGTCATGTCGTGGACAGCGCAGCGATGATATGGGTCGTGCACGACCTCAATCCACGAGCGCTGCGGGCCAACGTGAAAGGGTTCGTGCAGGCGCAGAACTGGTTCCAGGATCTGACGCCTGTCTATGTCGACTGAGCGAGCGGACGGCGTGGCGCGAGCAACGCCGTCCCGACTTGCTTGAACATGCCCACGGCAAGGCGGTGAGGCAGAGTTTATGGCCGTCTACATTCTGCGGCGCGTCATCTACACGATCCCGATCGCGATCGGCGTATCGATTGTATGTTTCCTGCTCATCCATATCGCCCCAGGCGATCCCCTCAGCGCGGTGATGCCCGAAGGGGCCTCGCCCGCGATCATCGCTCAAATCCGCGAGGCTTATGGCTTCGACCGGCCAATGCCGGTCCAATACCTGAAGTGGCTGGGCCATGTGGTGACAGGCGATTTCGGCATGTCTATCACGACCCGCCGCCCAGTCCTGGGTGAGGTGCTGCCGGCGGTCGCAAACACCATGATCCTGGCCACGGCGGCCGTGCTTTTCGGCTTCGCGACGGGCTGCGCGCTCGGCATTGTTGCCGGGTACACCGCCGGCTCCCTGACGGACCGCGCCGTTACGGCCGTCGCCGTCACCGGCGTATCGATCCCGCATTACTGGCTGGGCATGGTTCTAGTGGTCATCTTTGCCGTCAACCTCGGCGTTCTGCCCGCGACCGGGATGGGCAGTGGCGGGTCCGGCAACTTCGCCTTCGACTGGGCAAGCTTGCGCTCGTTGATCCTGCCTGCGGTTACATTGTCTGTGATCCCGGCCGGCATCATCGCCCGCTCGGTGCGCAGCACGATTGCCGAGGTGCGCAAGCAAGAGTTCGTCCAGACCCTGTATGCCAAAGGCCTGCCGGGACAGCGCGTGTTCGCGCATGTCGTCAAGAACGCGATGCCAACCGTGCTTGCCATCATGGGGCTGCAGCTTGCCCAATTGCTCGGCGGCTCGATCCTCGTGGAGACCGTGTTCGCCTGGCCCGGCACGGGATTTCTGATGAACAGCGCCATCTTCAACCGGGACCTGCCGATCCTCCAGGGCACGATCCTGACATTGGCCATGTTTTTCATCGTGATCAATCTGCTTGTCGACATTGCCCAGACTGCGTTCGATCCGCGCATAAAGCGGGTCTAGGCCATGGTCAGCGAGACAACCGTTCTCACTGCCAGTGTCCCTGCAAAAGGGCGACGCCCCGTGTCGCGCAGTTTCTGGCGCTCGGTGGGACGGCGAATCGTCCGCGACCCGGTGACGATGGTCTGCCTGACGATTCTCATCTTGATCGCCCTGGCAGCCCTTCTTGCTCCTTGGATCACACAGCATGATCCCTACAAGACCAGCATCGCGCGCAGATTGCTCGCTCCGGGCGATCCGCGGCATTGGCTCGGTACGGACGAGTTGGGTCGCGATATGCTAGCGCGACTGATCTATGGCGGCCGCTTGTCATTGGTGACGGGATTGCTGCCCGTGGTTTTGGCAACAGCGATCGGCGGCACGCTCGGCGTCATCGCCGGTTATGTTGGCGGCCGGGTCAACATGATGATTATGCGCTTGATCGACGTGTTTTATGCATTTCCATCGGTGCTGCTGGCCGTGGCGATCTCGGGAGCGCTGGGCGGCGGAATTATCAATACCATCGTATCTCTCACTCTGGTGTTCATTCCGCCCATTTCACGAGTTGCCGAAAGCGTCACGACGCAGGTTCGAACGCAGGACTACGTGGAGGCCGCCCGAGCTACCGGAGCAGCCGGCTGGCGCATCGTCACGGGCCATGTGCTGTCCAACGTGACTGGGCCGATCCTCATTTATGCGTCCAGCCTCATCAGCGTGTCCATCGTGCTCGCAGCCGGCCTTTCCTTCCTCGGGCTGGGCGTCAAACCGCCCGAGCCTGAATGGGGACTGATGCTGAACACACTACGTCAGTCGATCTACGTCGCGCCTCTCAACGCAATCCTCCCCGGCGTGATGATCTTCGCGACCTCGATGTGTTTCAATTTGATGAGTGATGGTCTGCGTGATGCGATGGACGTCAAGCAATGACGACGTCGGGGGCGCAACCAATCCTTAAAGTGCAGGGTTTGAAGAAACACTTCCCTATTCTCGGCGGGATTCTCGGCCGGCCACAGGCTTGGGTTCAGGCCGTCGACGGAATCGATTTCGCCGTAGCTCGTGGCGAGACTCTGGGCATCGTCGGCGAGTCCGGATGCGGTAAATCGACCTCCGCTCGCCTCCTCATGCACCTCGTCGAGCCGGATGAGGGAACCATTGTTTTCGAGGGCAAGGCGGTAGGTTCCGCCGCCGGACGGCTAACCGTGCGCGACCTCAGGCGCCACCTGCAGATGGTCTTTCAGGATTCCTATGCATCACTCAACCCACGACTGACTATTGAAGACTTTGTTGCTTTCGGCTTGAAGGCTTTCGGCCATGCGCAGGCCGACGCAAAAGCGCGCGTGGCCGAAATCTTGGGAATGGTCGGGCTCGAACCCGCCGTGTTCGCACAGCGCTATCCGCACGAGCTATCGGGCGGACAGCGCCAGCGGGTAAATATCGCACGGGCACTGGCCATGGGACCGCGGCTGCTCATCCTCGACGAGGCAGTATCGGCACTGGACAAATCGGTCGAGGCCCAGGTGCTGAACCTGCTTCAGGAGCTTAAAGCGAAACTCCAGCTCACCTACATCTTCATCTCGCATGACCTCAGCGTGGTGCAGTACATCAGCGATCGTGTGCTGGTCATGTACCTCGGCAAGGTGGTGGAACTGGCACCTGTCGATGCGCTTTACGCAACGCCGGCTCATCCGTACACGCGCGCACTGCTGTCCTCACGACCGTCAATGGATCCGCGCCAGCGTGTCAGCGTGCCACCTTTGACCGGCGACCCACCCAATCCGATCAATCCACCGAGCGGTTGCCGCTTTCGCACAAGATGCCCGCTGGCCGAGGATGTCTGCGCAGAACGCGAGCCTCATCTCAGCGCATTCGATCCTGCGCTTTTGCATTCGGTCGCCTGCCATGCGCATGCGGTAGGATCGGGACATCGTCAGGCACCTGTGGCCAAAGGGACGGCGCGATGACGGCGGCCTCAGCAAAGCGGCCGCTGGTCGAGGTCGAGAACCTCAACGTTCGGTTCGTGTCGCGCGATCTGGATATTTCCGTTGTCAATGATGTGAGCTTTAGTCTTTTGGGCGGCGAGGTGCTTTGCCTCCTCGGCGAATCCGGCTCGGGAAAGACGGTGACCTTGCGATCATTGATCCGGCTCTTTCCGCGCACAGCGCAGATCGGCGGCCGCATCCTCATAGACGGCATCGATGTGCTGAAGCTGCCCGAGCGCCGATTGCGGCAGGTCCGTGGATCGCTGGTCTCGATGATCTTTCAGGAACCAATGACCGCACTCGATCCCGTTTTCACGGTTGGAGAGCAGATTGCCGAGACGATCGTTTATCATGAGGATGCGTCGCGACGTGACGCTATGAGGCGGGCGCTCGAGCTGATGGAGCTCGTCCAGGTGCCGTCCGCCAAGCGTCGGCTGAACGCCTATCCGCACGAACTTTCGGGCGGCCTGCGGCAACGTGCGATGATCGCATTGGCGCTCGCCTGCCGCCCCAAACTGCTTCTCGCTGATGAGCCGACGACTGCCCTCGATGCGACCGTGCAAATCCAGATCTTGCTGTTGCTGCGCGAGTTGCAGCGCGAGTTTCAAATGGCAACGATCTTTGTGACCCACGACCTTGGCGTTGCGTGTGAGGTCGCCGACCGGATCGCTGTCATGTATGCGGGGCGGTTTGTCGAGACCGGAGCTGCTGTCGACGTTATGGCCAACCCGAGCCACCCTTACACGGAGGGATTGCTTCGCTCGACGGTGCACGCCGGGCGACGCGGCCACAGGCTCGATCCGATCCCGGGATCACCGCCCGACCTCGCCGACCTGCCGCCGGGTTGCGCGTTCTCGCCCCGCTGCAGCTATGTCAGTGACATTTGCCTTTCCCGGCCGCCGGAGCTGGTGCGCCGACGCCAGGGGCATTGGGTGCGCTGTGTGCGCCAATCGAATCTGGCGGAGCATGAGTCGACCGCGCCTACGGAGACGGAGGGTAGGTGATCCGCGGCTTCCACGGAGAAGGGCGGCCGCTGCCGCGTGCATTCGCACTATTGCAAGGATATAGCCGATGAACGCATTGCATCATTTGAGTGTGACGGAGGCGAGCGCGTTGCTTGCTGCGCGCAAGTTATCGCCGGTCGAGCTGGTCGACGCGGTTCTCGCGCGCATCGAGGCCGTGGACCGGAAGATCCATAGCTATATCACGGTGAATGCCGACGGCGCGCGCAAGCAAGCGAAGGCCGCGGAGCGCGAGATTATGGCCGGCCGCTGGCGCGGCCCACTGCACGGGATTCCGTTTGCCGTAAAAGATAACTACTTGACCGCAGGCATCCGTACTACCGGCGCCTCCCGCCTGATGCTGGAGTACGTGCCCACTGAGACTGCCACCTGCGTCCAACAGCTGGAAACGGCTGGTGCGATTCTCATCGGCAAGCTGAATTGCTGGGAGTACGGGACCGGCGGCGGTGGGTTCTTCGTCTATGATGACCTGCCATTCCCGCTTGCGCGCAATCCGTGGAATACAGAGCGATACACTGGGGGCTCATCGACCGGCGCCGGCGCCAGCGTCCCGGCAGGAACGGCGCTCTTTGCGCTTGGCTCGGACACCGGCGGGTCCGTGCGGCTGCCGGCAGCGGCCTGCGGATTGCAGGGCCTCAAGAGTACCTATGGCCTCATCAGCCGAGCGGGCTGTCTGCCAAACTGCTGGTCGCTCGACGTCAACGGAGCCCTGACTTGGAGCGTCGAGGACAATGCCATCGTCACGCAGGCAATGGCCGGCTACGACCCGAAGGACCCCGCAAGCGCGCAAGTGGCAGTCGCGGATCTGCGCAAGGACCTTCATTGCGGCGTGAAGGGCCTGACGATCGGTGTCGTGCGCGATCTCGGGCCGGAAGGCGAGATGGTCGAACCCAGCCTGACGGCGGCGCTGGAAGAGATGGCAAAGGTTCTGGCGAGCGGCGGTGCGATCCTGCGTGATTTGGTGCTGCCAGCTTCGCTCTCGACCTATCAGCAGGTCACTGGGACGATCAACGCATCGGAGTCGTTCTCGATCCATGAAACCGATTTCATGGAGCGATCGCATTTGATGGGCCGATCGTTGCGCGAGAAAATGATTACAGGCTTCTCGGTACGCGCGGCCGACTATCTTGCAGCCCTTCGCCTTCGCCGTGTGCTCGCGAAGTCAACCGATGCGATGATTCGCACTTGCGATGCCGTGATCCTACCAGGCGCATTCCATGTCGCGCCACGGTTTGCGGACCACGAACTTGTTGGTCGCTACAGCACCGAGAACTCGACACCGGTGTTTAATGTCACCGGTCATCCGGCGATGTCCATTTGCACCGGCTTCGATGCTGACGGCATGCCGCTGAGCACACAGATCGTCGGCCGGTATTTCGACGAAGCTACAGTGTTGCGCATTGCGCAGGCTTATGAAACGGCAACGCTTTGGCGCGCGCGCCGGCCCGCCCTTTAGAGGACAGGAGAATTTAATGTCCAAGATGCCTGCTATCACCGCTGCCGAGATCGAGACCTATGCCAAGCGCTACGGCCTGATCAACTTTCCGCCGGAGCATCTGGCGCGTCTGGCAGAGCTTGCTGAAACAGTCGCCGAGACAAGCCGTGCGCTGCCGCGGATGCCCGCGAAGGGCGACGAGCCGGCTCACGTGTTCCGTGTGCCGCAGAAATAACGGCAGAGACCGAAAGGCGAATGTCCGTGCGCGAACCCTGCTTTCTGACTGCGGCCGAAGCCGCGCGTCTGTTCCAAGAAGGTAACCTGACCTGCGAGGCGCTTGTCCGATCCTGCCTCGACCGGATTGCTGATCGGGATCCCGTCATCAAGGCATGGCTGCATGTCGACGCGCGCACACGCGCTCGCACAGGCTCGCGAGATCGACAAGCGGCCGCCTGCGGGGCCAATTCATGGGCTGGCCTTCGGCGTCAAGGACGTGATCGATACCCATGATCTGCCAACAACGCAAAACTCACCTCTCTATCAGGGCCATCGGCCGGCCAAAGATGCCGCCTGCGTCAGCGTCGTTCGTCACAGCGGCGCTGTCATTTTGGGTAAGACCGACACGGTCGAGTTTGCTGGAGGCGGGCGGAAGGCGGCGACCCGAAATCCGCTGAATCTTGCGCATACGCCAGGGGGAACGTCGTCGGGATCAGCGGCGGCCGTCGCCGATTTCCAAGTGCCTTACGCGTTCGGCACACAAACTTCAGGCTCCCATATCCGACCTGCCTCGTTCAACGGCATCTACGCAATGAAACCCACGTGGGGCGTTGTCAGCCGCGAGGGCGTGAAGCAGTTATCCGTCATGCTGGACACTGTCGGCTGGTATGGACGGTCAGCGGAAGACCTTGCCATGGTCGCCGAGGCGTTTCGGCTGCCGGGACTTTTCGGCAGCAAGCCGGCTACGGTCAAAGGACTCAGGGTAGCGCTGTGCCAGACACCGCGCTGGAACAAGATCGAGACAGGCGGCGAAAAGGCCCTGAAGGCTGCTGCCGAACGCCTGGAGAAAGCCGGCGCGGTGGTCAAGGAACTGCGGCTGCCCGAGACCTTCGCCGGTCTCTATGACGCGCAGGACACTATCCTACAGGGTGAGGCTGGAGCTGCTTTTCTGCCGGACTACCTGGCGTCCCAAGACCGGCTGCATGTCGAATTCCGAGACAAGGTGGAAAATAAGACCGGGGTCACGCCGAAATCGCTGGCGGAAGCCTACGACCTGGCCGGCGCTTGCCGACCAGCTTTCGACCGCATCGCGGCCAATTTCGACGCAGTGCTAACCCCCTCCGCGCCTGGCGAGGCGCCGGAAGGTTTGGGCTGGACTGGAGACTGGGTTTTCAACGTTATGTGGACTTTGCTGCATGTTCCCTGCATTGCCATCCCCTGCACCGCCGGCCCCAAAGGATTGCCGGTCGGCATTCAGATCGTCGGGCCGCGCTTCGGGGACGGACACCTGTTGAGCGTTGCTGCTGCCATTGCGCCTGCGATCGATGCCGAGGATCGGCCCCGAGGTCCCTGACCGCTTGCGAGCAGCACGAAGGAATGCCGGAAGGCATCATGCCGGTCTATTCCATCAGGAGGCCCCATGGACAATGCACAGAGAATTGAGGCAATTGCGCACGCGGCTCGCGACATCGGCAAAGCCATGTCATCCGCAGAATCGCTTCGTGCCCTTGACGCCTTGGCGGCGAGTCTGATCGGCCATCGCATGTTCACGGCGCTTCTCTACCATCCGGATACACAAGAGACGGAGCGCATCTACACGAATCAAATGGACAAGTATCCTCTGCGCGGCCGCAAACCGCCGCGTCGTGATCGATGGAGCAAAAGCGTCATCGACTGCGGGGAGATTTTTTTCATCTCCAGCACACAGGACGTCAAGGACAACTTCGCCGATGCTGTCACACTGCTCGGGCTCGGAATCGGCTCCGGCATGTGCCTGCCAATCAGGCTTCGCGACCATACGCTCGGCACGATCAATGTGCTCGCAGCGGCTGACGTGGTGAGCGAGCGACATTCCTCGATCGGGCGCATTATCGCAGCGCTTGCAGTTCCCGCCTTCGAGGCAGAGCAACGGGCACTCGGCGTGAGCGACAACAAAGCCTGAGGGCCTTCGTTGTAGTGCTCTTGCGGCGGCGTCTATCGTTCGCCGCTCATGACGTATCGTCAAGCCCCGATCACTTCTTCCATCAATCTAAGAATGTTCTCGCCCAGGACTTCCCTCAATCTCTGGGCGCGAGAAACCTCGGCCAACCAGAGCCTCCGTCAACGCAGGCAGCTTCGTGCAATCTTCAAAACCTGGAACGTCAAAGCGAACCGCGCCGTGATCCGTGCCAATGCAGATGTGCTTCGGTCCGACGAGTTCGGCGATATGGACGATATGCTGCATGAAGATGTCGATGCTCGGCATGGGAAGGCGCTTGCTCATGAGCGCATTGTACTTTCCATTCATGTCGCTGCCGAAGCTGCGCATCACCGTCGCTATCGCGGGCGTGTTTTCCTGAACCGAGGTGCGGTCGACCATGTTTTTTAAGATCTCGGCGGCGCGCTCTTCCATCGCTACTTGGAACGGCGCGAAAATATATTCAGGGAAGATCGTAGGTCCAATGACACCGCCACGCGCGGCGATGGCGCGGATCAACTCGTCGGTCAGATTACGCGGATGGTCGTGCAGTGCTCGCGCGGAAGAATGAGACGCTAGGACTGGTGAGCGGCTGGCGTCGATTGCCTGCCGCGTGGCGCGATCAGAGGCATGCGAGACGTCTATGATTATGCCCAGGCGGTTCAATTCGGCGACGGCTTCGTGGCCCAAGGTGCTCAAACCCCCGTGCCGCTCGACATCAGCAGATGAATCGGCCCAGCCATTCGTTGTGAAATGAGCAAGGGCGATAGAGCGGACGCCCTGGATCCAAAGCGTTTCGAGAGAAGCGAGATCATCCTCGATGGCTTGCGCCCCCTCGATCGTCAAAACGACAGCGAGCTTTCCTGCTGCCGCCAAGCGACGGATGTCTGCCGCCGAGCGTGCCAGCTCAATGATGTTCTTGTTACGCTCGCAAAGATCCAATACGGCCTCAATGATCTGCCGTTGCCTAAGCCGAGCCGTTCCGCGTTTGATGTTGTTGTAATCGACGCACGACGCAAAAAAAGCTGCCGTGAGATTGCCCTTTTTCATCCCGGGCAGGTCCATGTACCCATCCGAGTTCGGCAATGCGAGGTCGTGACCTAGATCGAGTTGGCGCAGGATGGTATCCACATGCGTATCAACGATTATGGTATCGTAGTGAAAATCCGAAGCCTTGAGTTCTTGCTGCGCTGTCATGGTTCGATCTGATCTCCGCGGCTTCTCTCACATGGGTCTAGCACGAGCTGCAAGCCATTCTCTCGCGCGTCTTCACCACCGATTCCGAATTGTACCAGAATCGCGGCTTTCAGCGGCGCATTGGCTATGGATGCAAGCATCGCCTAAGGCCCGTTACGATCCGAACGAGAGCGGGCAGAAGGTCGTCGGGAGGCGGGCGAGGAACTGACAGGATCCGCAGCGCGCCAGCTGCACAGCAGGTTTGCAGAGCCTGTGCAGGCATCGTTTTTCATCCCGACATAAGCACGCGCCAGAACGCCAACGTGGCGCACGCCCCTGACACTTCGTGATGCCTATTTCGTCGTGAGAAGCCGCCGAAGCTGGCGACGGCCCTGAAAAGGCTGCCGAACCAATGCCGTCCAGCCTGTGTCAGCCTCGAACTGGCTGAGTCTAGCGCTTCATCTCCTGCCGCCAGGAGGCTTTGCCTGCCAGCGCTCCTCGACTTCACTCCCCACCGGGATCAATCGACACTTTCACTCTGCCATTGAGTGACGTTGCGGGCACGAGCCGCTCGGAGCGAGCTTGCTCTTCCTCCTGGGAGAGATGTTTCGTATGCATTCGCGGATCGTCGCCGCGTCGCTGCGCGAACGCCGATACAGGTACGTAGTAGCGATACCGCTCAGTCACCTGGTGGCGCTGGATGGCCTGATAGGCAGCCTCCCGCACCCGCACTCTGGCTTCCTCCCGGTCGGCACAATAGGCGGGGGTAGAAACAAGCAGGACCGTGATCAAGGCGAGGAGCTGCTTCATATCTTCACTCCCAACGCTGCGAATAAGCCGACTAACTGATGCGCGTGGCTTGCTCGATGATCGGACCTCGCGGCTCCCGTGAAGCGAACCCGCGTTTGGCCATGTGGCGCGGTAGCAGGGCCATGTTCTTCATGTTGGCGCGAAACATTCTCCGCCTTCCCCGGTCGCGACCCGCACCTGTGACCGCGCCCATCAGATCAGGATGGAGGGAAAGGGCAATCCGGCTAAACCCTCGATATCGTCAGCGGTCGCCTCGCACCGCCAAACACGCCGCACGCAGCATGGCTCGCTATTTGGTGCCGGGCTTCTGAACGGGCGTGGGCTGCTCATGCTGGATCGTGGGCAAGCCCACGCAAGGCTCGCTAAACTAGGGTCGACCCTCGGGGTGTATTCAGATGGATCGCCCAGGCACCAGCTCCTCACGTGGGAACGGGAGTCCGATCGTAGCGGGCGCGGGGCTCCTCCATAAGCGGTGGATCAAATGGTTCTGTATGTGCCTTAGTTGGAAATTGAACGCATAGTGGGAAGCCTGACGGTTCGGTGTTTCGGCGCTGGGCACATGGTGCGCGGGACATGGGGAAGATCGAGACCAGCTTTGAGCCTGCCGATGTACGTCACCTTTATCGCCATCGCTCTCATAGCCTTCCTCGGCGTCGGCTACTTCACTGGCGTAGACGCCATCGCGGGCACCGCGCGGTTGCCTGGAATGCTATCGTTGTCGCTAGCAATGCCTTGCTGAGGGTTGCGGGCGCTACTTTAGGATTAGCCCGGCGAAACCTACTCGGCAGGCTGCTGGCGCAGCGTCTCGAGCTGCGGATATTCGGCAACCAGCCCCGCGTAGGCTTTCCGCACCTGCTCGGCTCCGCCCGTGCGTTCCGCGGCCGGAATCCGATTGATGATCTCGAATATCTTACCCTTGACGAAGAAACGCCAATGCACCGGCAAGGCGCCGACGATGCGGATCAGCTCGGCGTAGGCCCCCCTTGTCCAGATTTTTTCATAGCCGATGCGATGCGCGTTGAACCCGAAGAAGTCCTTGGGGTCCGCCTCCACCATGGTCTTGCGCCGCACGGCCGTTGCGGCCTTGTCGATCCGACCCGAGCGAATGACCACGCCGTACTCCTCCTCTGCGGCCTGCTCGGAGACGAAGCCCCGTTCCACGTCGGCGAGCACGCGCGCTGCATCCCTCTCCCAGGGATTGCCCCAGCCGCCGGCGCCCGCGCTCTTGATATAGATGCGGTCGCCCGGCTCGGTGGTGAGGATGTCGGTATTGCCGAGGTTGGCCTCGCGATTGCTGCCACGGTTGAGCCAGAAGGCGGACGTCTTGCCAGCCCGACCACCTTTGAGCCCCCAGGGTGCGAAGTACGAGCGGTCGCGATTGCGCGCGGTGACGAATGAGTGCGGCGCATGCACCTCGAATTCCATTTCAGTGCCGAGCCCGCCCCGAAACTTGCCGGAGCCGCCGGAATCCTTGGCCAGCCCGTAGCTCAAAATCTTGACCGGGACCTCGGCCTCGTTGATCTCGACCGGTGTGTTCTTGAGAAAGCCGAAGTTGGCGCCGGAGCCCTCGATTCCGTCGCGGAACGAGGTTCCTCCCCCGCCGCCTGAGATCGGGTTCAGGTTGGCCATGATCTTGCGGCCGGTGCGATTGTCGGTCGTGCGAAGATTCAATAGCGGACCGCCGTCGCCACAGGCTGCAGGGATCCGGTCGGGCAGCGCCTGGGCGAACGCACCGAATATCACCGATTGCAGGCGCAGCGTCGTCAATGTCCTCATGCCGACCGCGGCCGGAAACTCGGGGTTGACCATCGAGCCCTTCGGCAGGATCGAACGGCACGGCCGAAGCGCGCCCGAGTTGAGATACAGCGTCCGATCGAGCAGGCCGAGCACATAGATCGTTCCCACCATCAGCAACGCGTGCCTTCCGTCGCCGCCGGTCGGAATGTTCAGCGACGAGTTCAGCTGCGGGTCGGACTCCGAATAGTCGAAGAGCAGTTCGTCACCCTTCACGGTCAGATTGAGCGCGATCCGGCACGGATTGCCGCCGACCGAGTCCTCATCCGTATAGTCCGCGAAGAAGTATTCGCCGTCCGGAATGCTACGGATCACGCGCCTGGACTGTGCCTCCGCGTGGTCCAGAAGACTGTCAAGACCGGTCTTGAATGTCTCGATGCCGAAGCGAGCGATCATTTCGTGAACCTTGCGCTCACCCGTATTCAGCGCCGCAATCTGGGCCTTCATATCTCCCCAGTTCTGCTCCGGCATGCGCACGTTGGTGAGCATGATGTCGCGAACTTCACGGTTCAACTCGCCCTTTTTGTAGAGTTTCACCGGCGGCAGGCGTACGCCTTCCTGATGCACCTCTGTGAGGGACCGGGACAACGATGCAGGAACTGCACCACCAACGTCGGTGTTGTGAACATGGGTGACAGAAAAGCAGACGAGCTCGTCATTGTGAAAGACCGGCTTCCACAGGTGAGTATCGGGTGAATGGGTGCACACAAACCCCGAATAGGGATCGTTGGTTATGGCGATGTCATCTTTTTCGTACTTATCTATGAGCCGAATGGCACGACCGTAGTCGAGGCCGACGAACCAGGTCGCACCGAGCTCGTAGGGCGAGGCGATCGTCTTGCCGTCGGGCGTGGCGAGGCCAGTCGTGAAGTCTTCTGTTTCCTTGACAAAGGTCGAGTGCGCCGTACGTAGCAGCGTGTTGGCCATACTCTCGGCAGCTGCCGAGCAATGGTTGGCCAGGATCTGGAGCGTTACCTTGTCGAGTGCCATGTTTTCGCTTCCGGATCGGTTGAACGTGCTTCGGTCAGCGACCGAGCTTCAAAATCAGGTGTCCATAGGCATCCACGCTACCGGAAAAGCCAGCCGGGATGCATGTGGTGCAGTCCGCCTGCGCCACAACTGCAGGACCTTCGAAGGTCTGATCGGTCTCCAATTGTTCACGTAGATAGAGCGGTATCCGGGTGTGCCTGCCCTCGAGATAGACCTCGATCTCGCGGGCCGGTTTGGCCCTGCCGCTGACCGGCGTACGCTTGGGAAATTCGGGTTTAGGACTGGCCCCGACGATCACTAGTCTGAGGTTGATGATCTGTATGGGTGCGCCCCGGTCACAGTGCTCGTAGATGCGCTCGTGCGCTTGATGGAAGGCCTCGGCCATTGCCGCGATGCGCCCTTTCGTAATCTCCTCGCGCGTCAATTCGGTTTCGATCTCGTAGGACTGCCCGCGATAGCGCATGTCCGCCGAGTAGATAGCGCGCGACTCACCAGCATGGCCCTGATCCTCGCGCAGCCACCGCTCCGCCTCCGCCCGCAGGTCCTCATAGCCGGCTTGGATCGTCTCGATCGCCTCCGGCTCGAGGTCTAGATAGGCGGTCTTGATGAAGTCGTTCTTGATATCGGCGATGAGGCCACCCAGCGCTGAGAGCACGCCGGGCGCCGTCGGCACGACGACGTGCGTCATGCCGAGCTCGGCGGCGAGGAAGCAGGCCATCATCGGGCCGGCTCCGCCGAACGCCTGCAGCGCAAATGCGCGTGGATCGACGCCCGAGCGCGAGATGAGCTTGCTCACCTCCATGTACATACCCGAGACGGCAATTTTGACGATGGCCTCAGCTGCCTCCTCGACACTCCGACCGATCCCCGTGGCGATGTCGGCAACAGCAGCGCGGGCCTTGCCTGTGTCGACCTTGACGGCGCTGTAGCCCAGGTCCGCCTGGCCCATGAAGCCCATGACGACGAATGCGTCGGTGATGGTGGCGCGGGTGCCGCCTCTGCCGTAACAGGCGGGTCCTGGCGTCGAGCCGGCACTTTCGGGGCCAACGCGCAGGACACCGAGCGCGTCTACGGATGCGATCGAACCTCCTCCGGCGCCGATCGAGGTCACAGCCACCGTCGGCAGATAGATCGGGAAGTCACCGATCACCTCGCCGACGCCATATTGCGGCTGGCCGTCGCGAATGATGGCAATGTCGGCGCTGGTTCCACCGATATCCAAACTCATGGTGTTGCGGAAACCCGACAGTCGCGCCACATAGCTGGCGCCAATCACGCCCGCCGCCGTGCCCGACATGATCATCTGCGCGCAGTGGGCCTTGCCCAGCTCTGCGCTCATCACACCGCCGTTCGATTTGGTGACCTGCGGCACCGCCGGCACCCCGGCCTCGGCCAATGCCTTCTGCAAGGACCCCAAATAGTGGGCCACGCGCGGCTGCACATAGCCGTGGATGACGGCTGTAATCGTGCGCTCGTACTCGCGCACGATCGACCACACCTCGCTCGAGCAGAAGACGTGAATATCCGGAGCCGCGGCGCGAATGATGTCGCGAGCCACCTGCTCGTGCGCAGGGTTGCGGTAAGCATTGATAAAGGCAAGAACGATGCTCTTGGCGCCGCGACGTCTTGCCGTCTCCAACGCCGCCAGCACGCTGGCCTCGTCGACGGGCCGGTCGACCCGGCCATCGGCCAGCATGCGCTCGCGGACACCCAGCACCATGTCCTTGGCAATGAGCGGCGTGGCACGCGCCGAGAGAAGATCATACGGGTCGGGCACCTTGAGGCGGCCAAGCTCCAGCACGTCGGTGAAGTGCTCGGTCGTGAATAGAGCCAGCGGCACGCCCTTGCGCTGGATGACGGTGTTGACCCCGACAGTGGTGCCATGCGTGAAGTACGTGATGGACTGCGGGTTAACGCCGAAGCGGGCGTGCAGCTCTTTGATTCCCTCCATCACCTCGCTGCCGGGCGCATCCGGCCGCGATAGAACCTTGAGCGTGTGCAGCTCCCGCGTCGTCTCGTTGAACGCGCAGAAATCGGTGAACGTGCCTCCGATATCAACGCCAAGCCGAAACCCCATTCGCGCCTTCCTTACCTGCGATGCGGCCATCCTGACTATAGCGGACACATCTTGGCGTCATAGTGCAATAGGAGTTTGCACACGCCTGACCCGTGGATTTAGAAGCCAGATCCCCCTGCGCCCCACCCGACAGGTTGGGCCGATCGTCGCGCTACGAGTGAGAAACAGATGCGGAAGGGGTTGCCCGCGTATACGCATAACACCTGGCTTGCAGCGTGGGCCGAATAAGGGTGTTAGCGTTCGCTGCCATTGTTGTCGCAATGGTGCGAGCCTATCGGCAGCGCTTGCCGTGGTCCTCAGCACGCCCGTGTCGTGGTGTCGGCCCAAATAACGCAAACCAGAGTCAATTCTCGGTGGTTGCGAGGCCCCGCTTTGAACTATCAACCGCGCCGGTTTCCGCGTGATAACTCCCGCGCTTTATTTGCCGGGTGGTCCAGTCACGAGCAGTTACACTGCAATTACATAAGCGTTCGCAGTTTCATTCCCGACCGGCATGCCATCCCCATCCCACTGCTCGCTAGCGTTTCCTCACGGCGCGTGGGCTCGGCCTGATCCTTCTGACCGGCACCGAGCCTCAACTGACGCCCGCGAGGCTCAAGCTGTCCGCGTGATGGCACGCAACCTTGTGGTCGGGCGCAATGTGCTCGACGACTGGCACCTCGACCTTGCATCGATCGGTGGCATGACGACAACGCGGATGAAACGGGCAGCCCGGAGGAATATTGGCGGGATCGGCCACCTCCCCCTGAAGGATGATGCGGTTCGAAGCGACGCTTCGGATCGGGCGTCGGCACCGCCGACAGCAAGGCCTCGGTGTAGGGGTGTCGCGGGCGTGTGAAGAGCTCCTCCGTCCGGCGCTTCCTCCACGATCTTGCCGACATACATGACGGCGACCCGGTCGCTCATGTGCTTGACGACCGACAGGTCGTGCGCGACGAACAGGTACGACAGTGCAAGGCGCTGTCTGCAGATCGAGCAGAAGATTGACGATCTGCGCCTGCACCGACACATCGAGGGCGGATACCGGCTCGTCTGCGACCACGAGGCTCGGGTTCAGCGCGAGCGCGCGTGCAATGCCGATGCGCTGGCGCTGCCCGCCCGAGAACGCATGCGGAAACCGGTTGCATATAGGCGGACGGCAACTGCACGAGCTCGAGCAGCTCGTCGCACGCGCGCTCGACGCACCGCCGCATCAGCCGACGCCGTTCGATCAGCATCGGCTCGGCGATGATGTCGCCGACGGTCATGCGCGGGTTGAGCGAGGAGAACGGGTCCTGAAAGATCATTTGCATGTGCGACCGCAGCGGTGAGAGACCCTTGCGATCGAGGCTGGCAATGTCGATCATTGGGCCGTCGCCAAGACGGAAACGCACAACGCCGGATGTCGGATGCAAAGCGCGCACGATGCAGCGTGAGACCGTCGTCTTGCCGCAACCCAATTCGCCGACGAGCGACAGTGTCTCGCCCTTGCGAATGGTCAGTGATACGCCGTCGACGGCCTTCACCTGGCCGACGACCTTGCGCAGGATGCCGCGCCGGATCGGGAAAGTGCTTCTTGAGCTGCTCGACCTCGAGAATATTCGTCATGCCGGCGTCAGCCCGCCGCTGACGTCAACGCTAAAGCCTGCGCCGGGCCCGCCTGATAGAGAAAGCAAGCCACATCCGATCGCGCATCCATGCGCACCGTGCGAGGCTCGTCGCTGTCGCAGCAGCCCTGCGATGCGGTCGCCGCAACGGGGGTGAAACGGGCAGCCTTGCGGCCGATTGTAGGGGTGCGGAATTGATCCTTCGATCGTCTCGAGCTTGGAGCGCGGTTTGGCAAGGATCGAAGGGATCGAACGCAAGCAGCGCGCGCGTATAGGGATGGCGCGGCTCGTGGAAGATCTGCTCGACGGGGCCGCGCTCGACGATGCGGCCGAGATACATGACGGCGACGTCATCGGCCATCTCGGCTATGACGCCCATGTCGTGAGTAATGAGAATGACGGACAGGCCACGGTCGCGCTGCAGCTTGCGCAGCAGGTCGAGAACCTGGGCCTGGGTCGTTACATCCAGCGCCGTGGTCGGCTCGTCGGCAATCAGGATGCGCGGATCGCAGGCGAGCGCCATGGCGATCATCACACGCTGGCGCAGGCCGCCGGAGAGCTGGAACGGATATTCGTCGATGCGACGCTCCGGTCGCGGGAACACCGACCAGGCGCAGCAGCTCAATGGCGCGTTTGTGTGCGGCAGTCTTGTCGGCGTTCGGGTCGTGTGCGCGGATTGCCTCGCAGATCTGGTTGCCGACCGTATAGTGGGCCGACAGGGAGGTCATCGGCTCCTGGAAGATGAGAGCGATCTCCTTGCCGCGGAGAGACCGCATCTCCGCACTCCTCGGACTGAGTCTTGCGATATCGACCCGTCCCGCGGCGGCGCGATCGAGCCACATTTCGCCCGCCACGATACGACCCGGGCGCTCGAGGATCTGCAGCAGAGAGCGGGTCATGACGCTCTTGCCGCAACCCGAACTCGCCGACAATGCCGAGCGTCTTGCCGGGCCAGAGGTCGAAGTCGGCGCCATCCGACGGCGCGCACCAGTGCCTTCGTCCTGCACGAAGTGCGTCTCCAGGTTGCGGATCGACAGGATGGGGCCCGTGGAGGCATGGTTTGCTCAGCCATAGGGGTCCGCCGCATCGCTGAGGCCGTCGCCCAGGAAGTTGAAGGCCAGGATAACGACAATGACGGGAACGAGCCGACAGCAGAAGCCAGGGAGCGATTGCAAGCGTCTGGATGTTCTGGGCGTCCTGGAGAAGGATGCCCCAGCTGATCGCCGGCGGCCGCAGGCCGAGGCCCAGGAAGCTCAGCGACGTCTCGGAAATGATCATCGCCGGGAGCGCAAGGCTGACGGCCGCAATGATGTGGCTCGTGAACGACGGCAGCATGTGGCGGAAGATGATGCGCATGCGGCTGGCGCCCATCAGCTCGGCGGCGACGACGAAATCCTCCTCACGCAACGACAGAAAGCGGCCGCGCACAACGCGCGCGAGATCGGTCCAGCCGATCAGTGAGATGATGATGGTGACGGCAAAATAAACCTGTCCCGCCGACCAGGTGTTGGGGAGCGCGGCGGCGAGGCCCATCCAGAGCGGGATGGTCGGAATCGAGCGGACGACCTCGATCAGCCGCTGGATCGCCGTATCGACGGTCCCGCCGTAGAGGCCGGAGATGCCGCCGAACAGCACGCCCAGGAACAGGCTGATGGTAACGCCGGCGAGCCCGATCGACAGCGAGACGCGCGTGGCCACCATCAGCCGGGACCATAGATCGCGGCCCTGCACATCGGTGCCGAGCAGGAACAGCCCGTTCTCGGGCGCCGAGTGGTCGAAGCCGAGCAGATGCCGATTGGCTGGAATGAAGCCGAAGCAGATGATACGGATAGCCCTCGGCGAAGAACGTGCAGGTAGACCTTGCGGCTCTCGTCGATCTTGTAGACGAGCTTGAACGTCCTCATGTCGCGCACGCCTTTGAGGCCGTGCACGTAGGGCGAAAGCGCCATCGCTGTCGAACCAGATGGATGCTCTGCGGCGGGATGTAGCCGCGCCGGGCGTCGCTGGCCTCCGGGTCGGTGTAGGCGAGGAAATCGGCAAATATGGCGACGAGGTAGAACAGCCCCACGACGAAGCAGGCTCACGACGGCCAGCTTGTGCTTCTTGAACCGCCACCAGATGAGCTGACGCTGCGTGGCGACAGCGATGCGATCCTCCGCGATCGGCCCTCGCTCGACCTCGCGGCGGAACAAGCGGCCAAGTACGCCGACAGATTGCGCTCATTGGTCCACCTGGTGGCGGATGCGCGGATCGATCCACATCAGCACCAGGTCGGAGATGAAGGTGCCGATCACGGTCAAGCGCGCCGAGCATCAGCACGATCGTGCCGGCCAGATACATGTCCTGGGCGATCAAAGCGCTGAGCAGCACCGGACCGACGGTCGGCAGGCTCATGCACGAGCCTGATGATGATGCTGCCGGATACGAGATAGGGGAACAGATAGGCGAGCGTCGAGGCGAACGGATTGAGTGCAGCGCGCACGGGATATTTCAGGATCACGTGCATCTCGCTCAGAGACCCTTGGCGCGCGCCGTGACGACGTAAGGGCGGCGCAGCTCATCGAGCAGGTTCGCGCGCATGATGCGGATCAGCTGGGCCGTGCCGGCGATCGCCAGGATCAGCGCCGGCAGCGGCAGGTGCCACATGCAGGTCGAGCGACCTTGGCCCAGCTCCAGGTCGGCCAGCTCCATCTCGGCCGAGAACAGTCCGCCGACGTTGGCGCCGAACCAGCGGAAAGACAGATAGAGGATGATCAGCGCCAGCAGGAAATTCGGCACCGCAAGGCCGATGAAGCCGAGGAATGTGAAGACGTAGTCGCCGATGGAATACTGCCGGACCGCCGAGTAGATGCCGATCGGCAGCGCCAGCGCCCAAGTCAAGCAGCGAGCGCGGCGAAGCGACAGGACGACCGTCATCCAGAGCCGATCGCCCAGCACCTCGGACACGGGCCGCTGCCATTCCATGGACTCGCCGAAGTCGCCTTTGACGACGCGGCTCGATCCACTTCAGGTACTGGACGTAATAGGGCTGATCGAGGCCGTAGAGCTTGCGCAGATTCTGCGCTTCCTCCATCGACACCGAGCTGCCGCTTGCCGAGAGGCGAGCGATGTAGGCGTCGACGAAGTCACCCGGCGGCAGCTGGATGATGATGAACGACAGCACGTGATGGCCCACATCGTCACGAGGGCGAGCAAGGAAGCCGGCGCGCAATGAAGGAGATCATGGGCCGTCGCCCGGACAGTTGCCCGCCGCCGGGCCTAGTGCCGGCGGCGGGCGATCACGTCTCAGTCCTTGTAGAACCAGGTCTCTGGATGCGAGCCGCCCGGCGTGCGGCAGTGTTGGGCGATGCACACCCGCGATGGAATGTTGCCGAGCTTGTTGGAGGCGATGCGCACGCCCATCAGCGCCGGCGACTGGCCGACCGTGCCGATGCCGTACTGCTGATCGACCATGATCTTCCAGATCTCGTGCGCGATCTTGATACGTTCGGGCTCCTTCTGGCTGCTCGCCGAACGGTAGAGCTCGAAGATCTTCTTGAGATTTGGGTCGTCGGCTCGCGACCCTGCTTGCCGCTCCGACGCGTACCAGACGGCGAACTCCGGGCCCATGAACGCTTCGGTCGGATCGACCGGAATGGCGTGGCGCGGGAAGAGATACAGGATCTCCGTGCCGCCGTTGGTCCAGAGCTGGATGTGGTGCTCGTTGTTGCGCGTGCGCGTGAAGGCGAGATTGCGCTCCATCTCCTTGGCCTCGGCCCAGATGCCGATTTTCCTCCACTGCTGGGCGATCATTTCGCCCTGAGCCGGCCACGGCACGAACGCCTTCACGGCCTGGATCTGGATGCGCAGGCGCTCGCCGTTGTCGGTGCTGACGCGGAAGCCCTCGCTGTCCTTTTTCGCGAGCCCGATGCCGTCGAGCAGCTTGTTGGCCTGCGCCACGATCGAGCGTCGACCACTTGGTGCGCCACTCCTTGCCCGGGAAATAGGGGCTGTCCTCGCCCGGCACGGCAGAGCCCGGCGTGCCGACGCCCAGCCAGAACGTCTCGTTGAGCTGGTTGCGGTCGATGCCGAGCGACAGCGCGCGGCGGAAGTCCGCATTGGTCAGCCACTTGGCGATCTCGGGATCGGCCTTGAAGCTCTGGTTGATCTGCATGGTCGTGTCCGAGCCGTTGATCGGCGGTGTCGAGACGAACGGTGTAGTTGCCCTTCTTCTGGTTCTCGATGATGACCGGCAGCTTGCCGAGGTCGATGTGCCGCTCCTGCAGATCGTACTCGCCGGCAATGGCGCGCAGATTGAGGATCTCGGTATCCTGCGCCAGCGTCATCACGATGCGGTCGATGTAGGGCAGCTGGTTACCGGCCGTGTCGACGCCGAAATAGTAGGGATTGCGCTCCATCACCCATGTCGGCGTGTTGACGGGGCGGGTCGTCTTCCAAGGCCCCAGCGTCGGCACCTCGGGATTGAGCGACCAGTCCTTCTTGAAGTGGATCAGCTTGACCCAGTTCTCGTAGCCCTCCTTCTTGGCACGCTCATTGGCGGCGTCGACCGAGGAGTATTTCGGCAGGAACTGCTGCAAGTAGTGCTTCGGCGAATAAGCGCCGAACGTGAAGCCTTGCGCCTGGCGCACCGACTGGCCACCGCCGATCAAGGTGTCTCCCGCCAGCATGTCGTAGAACAGGAAGTAGGGGTCGTCGAAGACGAACTGGACGGTCATCTCGTCGATCTTGACGAGCTTACCCGGCTTGCCGTTGACGCTCATGTCCGCGATCGGCGTCGGCACGATGTCCTTGTTGAGGTAGAGGTCCTCGTACCAGAATACGAAATCGTCTGCCGTGAAGGGCGCGCCGTCCGACCACTTCATGCCCTTGCGCAGGTGAATTGTGTAGACTTTGCCGTCCGGGCTCATGTCCACTTTCTTGGCCACGCTCGGCACGATCTTGGTGCCCGTGTGGTCCCAGAACAGCAGCTTGTCGGACGCGTTGATGCGGTTGCCGTTCTCGACGTCGCCCGGCCCCGTGAAGCCGCGCCGCCACGTGCCGCCGTACTTGCCCACCGAATGCACGGGCTTGACCACCAGCGGCTCGGCCGGAAGCCGGTCCTTGACCGGCGGCAGCTTGCCCTGCTTGACGAGCTCGGCGAGCTGAGGCGCTTCCTGGAACGCTTTGGGAATTGCGGCCGCGTCGGTCAGGATCTCCGCGCCTTCGAGCTGGCCGACCAGGCCGGACTGGCCGAGGCTGCCACCCGATTGCGCCAGCGACGCCTGCGGCATTGCCAGGGCGAGCAAACTTGCACCCAGCAAAGCGCGGCCGAATGCGGACGCTCGTCCCCCTATCTTGCGCATACGATTCCTCCCGTGTGAGCCGGCGCATTTGCGGGTGCGCCGTTTCCATTCATTAGCTTAGCACCGCCGTCGGCTGCTTGGAAATGTCAGACGGTATGATCAGGATTGCGGCGCAGGAACTCGAGCACATGACGATTGAACTCGGTTGGGGCCTCCCAGTAGGGAGCGTGCCCGACCTCGCGCAGCGTGATCATCTCGGGCTTGCGCAAGTGCTCCGCAAGCATGCGCTGAAGCGGCGGCGGCGCATAGAGGTCGGCTTCGCCCGTCAACAGCAGCACAGGGATTTGCAGGCATTGCATGGCTGCCCAATCGACCTTGACGCCGAGGGGCTGCTGCATCGCCCCGTCGGGTTTGGAGGCGCGCTCGAGTGCCACGAATCGCGCGACGCCGTCCGGGTTGAGCGCCCGATAGGTAGGCCCAAGCTCGAGGAACTCGGTCGGTACGCGATCGCGGACACTCGCCAAACCGAGGTGGTGATAGAGTGTCCGCCATTCCTCCTCTTCCGGCGCGACGATGGTGCCGGCCAGAACCAGCGATATGACACACTCAGAATGGGCAACTGCAAATCCCATCGCCGTGATGCCGCCAGCGGCAGCCCCGAGAATGTGTGTTTTCTTCACGGCGAGAAATGCGAGCAATGACGCCAGGTCTCCTACCAACGTTCCAGGATCCTGTTCTGGGCCGCGCTCGGATCTGTGATGACCGCGACGGGAATAGGCAATAACGCGATAGCCGGCTTCGGAGAAGGCGTGCTGCTGGTGCTGCCAGATCTGACTGCTCTGAGATGCTGGATGGCACAGGATAAGCGGCTCTCCATGGCCGCCTGTATCCCAATAGTAGAGCTTCGCGCCATGAACCGGCGCAAATCCTTCAGCGGCCGGCATGGGCCGAGGGATCTGATCCGGCATCGCGTCCCCTCAGCCGTGCATCAACACGATATCGAACACCACGAGCTTCTCGTCCGAGCCCATCCCCGGTAGTGGATCACGAACGGGCATGACAATGGTCTCGGGCTTTGCCGACGACTGCAGCCAGCGGTCGGTGTCGTGATAGGGATCGCCAGCGAAGTACAGTTGCGTGATCAGTCGCTCGCGCTTGCCGAAGACTTCGAAGTGGATGTGCGAGGGACGGACGGTGGTCGGGCCAGTGGGATAGGCGCCGGGCTTGATCGTACGCAGACTATAGCGGCCATCCTCATCCGTCTCGATGACGGCAAAACCCTCGAAGCAAGGGTCGAGTTGCGCCGGATTGTCGTCATTGGGATGCAAATAACGGCCAAAGGAGTTCGCCTGCCAGATCTGCAGCTTGCCTCCTCTCACAGGCTGGCCGGTGCGATCGAGAACTCTGCCGATGAGCCGGATGATCTGGCCTTGCGCGCGCCCTGGGCGCCCTGGAACGCGGGTGAGATCGCCTCCCTTCGCTGGCTCCGAAAGCGGATAGAAGGGTCCGAGAATTTGGTCGGACGTTCGTGGCAGGAGGCCTGCGTCAACCAGCGTAGCCGAATGTGTCTCGTCGCGTGTTGGCATGCGCCGCCACTCCATGAATAAGAGCCGTGGATGCTGCCGCCAGGCGCCGGCCCTGCGCGCGCCATCAACACGTCGCGGGAAATGTTACCAGATCGTGGGATCGCTTGCTGCAGTGAACAGGGGACCCACTCGATCACTATATTCGTCACTTGGCTGCCAGCTCGGAAGCTTACACATCGCTTCGAGGATCCGCGGTTCAGCGTGACACCAATGGGCCTGTTTGTTAGCATGCAACCTGGCTGGCGATGGGAACTTCCGTCCAGCGAGCGCGATCATGCCCCGACGCTGTCAGGCGAGAACGAGGGAGACGACGCTCAGGCCATCGCCCCCACGACTTGATCGCAGAAGCCATAAAGGCCCGTGCAGGGAGGATAGGCATGCAACACCCCATCGCTGCCATTTCAATCAGCATGCACGAACGGTAAATGGCGGCCCCGCCGGAACTCGGTCGGCGCTCATTGCAGCAAGAGTGTGTGCCGCCGTGACGAGGCCTGGCTTGACCGTTCCTGTGGTGACCCGTCGGCGCGCCATGCCGCAGTTCTGATACCACGCTTCATCTCCAGCAGCGGCCGATTGGCGGTCGACGTGGCACCGACTTGAACCATTCGTTCTTCGGGAGTGAGATCACATGACTTCGCGCATGATCCGATGGAACACGTTTGCGCTGTTGACGCTTGCGTTCGGCAGTGACGCTGCCACCGCGCAGGGCGCCGCGGATTTTCCCTCGAAGCCCATAACCGTAGTCATTCCCACGGCAGCCAGCGTGTCCGGCGACATTATCATGCGTGCCTATGGCGAAGCGGTCAGCAAGCACCTCGGGCAGCCGATTATCGTCGAGAACAAGCCGGGCGGCAGTGGCGCGCTCGCCGCCGCCTATGTGGCCACGAGCGTCAAACCCGACGGCTACACGCTCTTGAACATTACAATTCCGATGTATCGTGTCCCCCACATACAGAAAACGCCTTACGACCCAGTCAAGGACTTTACACCGATAATCCTGCTCGGCGGTTACACGCTCGGCGGCGTCGTGAGGGCCGACAGTCCGTTCAAGGAGTGGAAGGATGTGCTCGAGTTCTCAAAGGCCAATCCCGGCCGCTTCACCTACACGACGGTCGGCCCGCAGACGACCAATGCCATCGCCATGGAGACAATGGCACGCCACTCCGGCGTGCAGTTCACGCATGTTCCCGGCAAGGGTGGCGGTGACGGGATTTCCGCAGTCCTCGGTGGCCACGTCAACGCGATGGTGGAAAGCCCGGCTTGGGGTGCCCTCGTCGCCAGCGGAGAGATGCGACTGCTGTTCCTGCTCAACCTGGAGCGCAGCAAGAAGTGGCCGGACGTGCCGACCATCAGGGAACTGGGTTACGACTACACCTTTGATTCTCCCTATGGCCTCGTAGGGCCCAAGGGCCTGGATCCAGCCATCGTGAAGAAGCTGCACGATGCCTTCAGGAAGGCCTACGACGATCCGAAGGTGATCGAAACCTACGACAAATTCGACTTCGTTCGCCGCTACATGAACACGGAGGACTACGCGAAGTTCGTGCCCAAGCTGGCCGCAGACGAACGGGCATCGATGGAGAGACTAGGCTTTGCCAAAAAGGACTGAGGTCGCGGCCGCGGAATGAGAATTGTCCGTAATCCGTGTGCGCTGCGAAGTCTGCTCGCCAGTGTGCCGCCGGTCCGTCCGCTGGCGGCCGCGGGTTCAAGTCCCGTCACTCATGCCATTTCTATCCCACCGTGATGTTGGTCGTCGCGACTTCGTTTCCGCAGCCATGACAGTGCACTGTCCGGGGCGTCGTTTAACATTTTGCTAGTGGCATGGGCCGATCCGGTGCGTATTCTATCCAGCGCCAACGGTGGTCATGGGATCGACACGATGAAGAGTGCGCTTGTCGTCGGCGCATCGCGCGGACTGGGGCTCGGGCTCGTGCGCGAGCATCTCGTGCGCGGCTGGCGGATCACCGCCACGGTGCGCACGCCCTCGGCTGAGTTGGAGGCACTGCGCGCTGGCGCCGACGGCTTGCTCGTCGTCGAGACCCTGGACATCACTGAACCCGCACAGACTGCAGAACTCGCCACGCGCCTGTCAGGGAGCACGTTCGATCTGCTGTTTCTGAATGCTGGTATCATGGTTGGGCGCGCAATGCCCCTCGGCGATATCCCCGACAGCGACATCTCCACCATCTTTCTCACCAACGCGATCAGTCCTATTCGCGTCGCCGACGCGCTGCTCGGGTCGGTGAAGCCCGGGGGCATGATCGTCTTCATGTCCTCCATTCTCGGCAGCATCGGCACCAACGATGATGGCCGCGCCGAGCTTTATCGGGCCAGCAAGGCCGCGCTGAACTCGCTGTTCCGCAGTTTTCGAGCGCGTCATACACGGGCCGACCTCACCATGCTGGCGTTGCACCCCGGCGTCGTGCGCACATCCATGGGTGGGCGGAACGCCCCACTCGATATCGAGACCAGCATGCGGGGCGTCGCCGACGTCATCGCGGCACGCTGGGGCTCCGGCGGTCAGGCCTTTGTGAACTATCGCAACGAGATCATCCCTTGGTGAGGCAGCCGGGGCGGGCAATCCAACCAAAAGACGACAACGGGGAAACGCATGCAGTTTATGGTCGATTTCATTATCGTAGGTGCGGGCTCGGCCGGATCGGCGCTAGCCAGCCGTCTCACCGAGAACGGACGCCATCAGGTGCTGCTGTTGGAAGCGGGAGGCGAGACGCACTGGCTTTCGCGTGTGCCCATCAGCTTCGCACATTTCATCAACCGGAAAGGCGTGAACTGGCTTTATGAGTCCGAGCCCGAGGCCAATACCGGCGGCCGTCCGATCCCCGTGCCGCGCGGGCGCATGCTCGGCGGCTCGAGCGCCATCAACGGCATGGTGTGGGTGCGCGGTCAACGGCAGGATTACGATCATTGGGCGCAGCTCGGCAATCGCGGCTGGAGCTGGCAGGACGTTTTGCCGATCTTCAAAAACATGGAGAGCTATGCCGGCGGCGACAGTGAAACCCGCGGGCGCGATGGTCCCCTCAAGGTATCGGACATACCGGAGGGCGGGCGGCTTTACGATAGCTTGTTCGAGGCCGCCACGACCCTGGGTATTAAACCCAACCGTGACTACAACAGTGGCGATCAGGACGGCATCTCCATGACGCAGGCGTCGATCCGGGGTGGTCGGCGTATGAGCACTGCTCGCTGTTACCTCGATCCCGCCCGCACGCGCGCCAACCTCACCATCGAGACCGACGCGCTGGCCCAGAGCCTCATTCTCGATGGCAACCGTTGCGTCGGCGTGCGCTACAAGGTGCGCGGCGAAGTGCGCGAGGCGCGTGCGGCTCGCGAGGTGATCGTTTCGGCTGGAGCGATTGCTTCGCCGCAACTGCTGGAGTTATCCGGCATCGGACAGGCGGATCGTCTGAAGAGCCTCGGCATCGATGTGCGCCACAATCTGCCCGGCGTCGGTGAGAATTTGCGCGATCATTGGGGACCGCGCATGAAGTGGCGTGTGGGCCGTCATGGGGCGACCTACAACGAGCGTGGACGCGGCCTCCGCGGCCTATGGCAGGGGCTCCTCTACATCACCGCCAGAAGGGGTTTTCTCAGCCTTCCGCCGGCAACGATGCGTGCCTTCTTCAAGACACGTGAAGGTCTCGATAGTCCCGACGCCATCATGGCCATCCAACCCTTCATCGTCACTCCGGACGTGAAGCTGGCGAAGGAGGCCGGCATCACGATCATCACGCATCAGCTGCGGCCTGAAAGTAAAGGCAGCATCCACATCAAGTCGGCCGATGCCGGCAAGCCGCCGGCCATCCGTTTCAACTTCCTGGCGGAGCGTATCGACCGCGATTGTTTGCTGGCTGGCATGCGCACCGTGCGCCGGATGATGGACGCGCCGTCGTTGGCTTGGCTCGACGCAGAGGAGTTTGCGCCTGGCCGTAACGCGAAATCAGATGATGAGCTGCTCGACTTCGTGAGCAAGAATGCCGAGACGACATATCACCCGGTCGGAACCTGCAAGATGGGCAACGACCCGGCCGCCGTCGTCGATGACCGTTTGCGCGTGCGCGGGATCTCCGGTTTGCGCGTCGCGGATGCCTCGGTCATGCCGACCTTGACCTCGGGTAATACCAATGCCCCGTCGATCATGATCGGGGAAAAATGCGCCCGGCTGGTGTTGGAAGCTGCGGCCTGAGCGGGCCGCCATTCCATTTCGGCTATCTAAAGAAAGCCGACGAGGGACCGATGTAGTCCCGACGGCAGTTCGTGGCGTGACTTATCCGAAGGTGCCGTCCAGTCGTTGGCGTGGTTTGAGCGCATCGGAAGCCACCAGCAACCACCAACGGTTGGCCAGAGTGGGTGACGGTAATCACCTTCGTTGCTGAAAACAGCTTGCGAATCCCTTGGGGTACATTAGCCGAAGCCTTGCCGAGGCCTCAGCAACTAAGTGAAACGCAAACTCAGTGCGACCAGATACGAAACGTAATTTCGTTGGAATGATATACAATTCGTATTATTGGGTCGATATACAATTATTGATGAGATCTTATTCTCTAACTAGTTTTATCTTGTAATTCAGCAAGGTTTTATAAAGCAAAACACGATTAAAACGCGTCCCACGCCAAATGCGATTTGGCGAAGGTGTGCACTTTTTGGGGGTGGGGGAACAATCGTGGACTTGAAGCGGCGCGAATTTCTTCGCATGGCGACTTTGGGATGCGCGTGCTGTCTTGCGGCACGCAGCGTTGGGGCAGCGCAACCCGGTCACGGGGCCAGCCAAGCCGCCCAGCCGCACTGGACCTACGCAGGCAACACCGGCCCTGAGCATTGGGGCGAGCTGCAGCCCGATTTCAAGGTGTGTCAGCTCGGCCTGGAACAGACTCCCATCGACCTGACCACAAGCATCAAGGGGGAGCCCGGCGTCGTTTCTCTCAATTACAAGGCGGTTGCGGCGCGCATCGTCAACAATGGCCACACAATACAGGCGAACATCGAGCCTGGCTGCTCGTGCACGATCGCCAACGCCAAATACGACCTGCTGCAGTTCCATTTCCACCACCCGAGCGAGCATCTGCTTGCGGGCAAGCCGTTCGATCTCGAGTGCCATTTCGTCCACAAGGCGCAGAACGGCGCCTTGGCGGTTGTCGGTGTCTTCATCCAGCCGGGAGCCAAGAATGCCGACCTGGCAGCGGTTTTCGACGTGATGCCGGCTCAAGAGGGAGAGGCGCGCGCATCGGCGGCCATCAATCCTGCAGCGCTGATGCCCAGAGAGGGCGGCTACTTCCGCTACATGGGCTCGCTGACGACGCCGCCCTGCTCAGAGGGCCTGACCTGGACGGTCTACAAGCAGCCGATCGAGGCATCGCCTGACCAGATCAAGCAATTCGCGTCGTTGTTTGCCAACAACGCCCGGCCCATACAGCGCCGCAACCGCCGCTTCCTGATCGAAACCAACTAGCAACGGCAGCCAATCCGCCTGCGAGGAACCAAAAAATGACGAGCGCATCCATGCACCCGACCAATACGGGTGGCCTCTTGCGAATCTTCACGGATCGCAAGATCAATACCAAGATAGCCATTGGCTTTGCCTTCGTGCTGGCGATCACCATCGCCATTGTCGGGCTGTCCTATTTCAAGCTCGACGAGATCGATCACAACTTATCGGAGTACTCGCGCAAGGTATCGAACAGCAACACCGTAAGTGAGATCGATCGGGAGTTCATCGCGTTCCGTCGTCACATTGGCGAAATCTCGGACAACATTGAGGAGAATTTCGCGAACGCGGAGAAGTCGCGCGCCAAGTTGCGCGAGCAGATCAGCGTGGCGCTCAAGCGCATCACTGATCCTGAGCGGCACAAAAAGATCGAGCATCTGGCCGAGCAGTTTGAACACTATTCCAAGGATTTCGACAAAGTCGCCATGCTCCGTCGCGAGCAGGAGAAGCTGCAGAAGGAAGTTCTGGATCCGACTGGGGCGAAGTTGCGCAACGAAATCGAGCAGCTGCAGGCTTGGGCAGTCAGCAAAGCTGGCAACACAAACACGATGATCCTTGCCGGCGAGGCCCTGAAGCAGCTGATGCTCGTGCGTCTCAACGCCAACAAGAACCTCGCCCGCCACGATCAGGCGTCGGCTGCAGGGGCAGAGAAGGCCTTCGGCGATCTCAAGGTCGCCATGGCGGCGTTCGGAAACAACATCATCAATGACGACGTGCGGCGGCTGTTCACCGAGGTCAACGCCAATGTGCTCGCCTATGACACTGCCTACAGGAAAGCAGCTCACGACGCGCACGAGATCTCCAGGCTCTTCCATGGCGAGATGCGCAACTTGGCGCAGGCCATCGGCGTCGATGCCGACGCGATCAAGACAGCGATCGCCCATGATGAGGAGAAGATCGAGCACGCGACGCACACCCTTGTCTCGAGAGTCGAGCAGCTGAACCTGATGTTCGGGCTGGGCGGCGTCATGCTCGGCGCATTGCTCGCTTGGCTGATCGGCCGTGGCATCTCGCGTCCCATCCAGGGCATGACGCAGGCGATGACGGCTCTGGCTGGCGGCGACCTGAAGGTCGTGGTCCCGGCGCAGGACAACAAGGACGAGATCGGCGAGATGGCGAAGGCGGTGCTGGTTTTCCGCGATGCCGCCGTCGACAAGGTGCGCATGGAGCGTGAGGCCGAGGAGGAGCGCGTTCGCAGCGAGGAATCCCGCCGCAAGGCCGAAGAGGAGGCCATCGGTCGCGAGCGGGTTATGGTGTCCGCCTCGATCGGCGCGGGCATGGCCAAGCTGGCGGCCAAGGACCTTACCTTCCGCCTTACCGACGATCTGCCTGAGGCCTATCGCAAGCTGCAGGAGGATTTCAACTCCGCGATCGAGCAGCTCGAGCAAGCTCTGCAGAGCGTCACGACCAGCACGCAGGCGATGAACTCGGGTACGTCTGAGATATCGACCGCCTCCAACGACCTGTCGCGGCGTACCGAGCAGCAGGCTTCCAGCCTGGAGGAGACGGCAGCGGCGCTCGACGAGATCACCGCCACCGTCAAGAAGGCGGCCGAAGGTGCAACCCACGCCCGCAAGGTCGTGGCCGGCACCAAGGAGGACGCGGAGAAGAGCGGCGAGGTGGTGCGCAAGGCTGTGGAAGCGATGGGCGGCATCGAGAAGTCGTCGCAGCAGATCAGCCAGATCATCGGCGTGATCGACGAGATCGCCTTCCAGACCAACCTGCTGGCGTTGAACGCTGGTGTCGAGGCGGCACGTGCCGGTGATGCGGGTCGCGGCTTTGCGGTGGTAGCCTCGGAGGTGCGCGCGCTGGCGCAGCGTTCGGCGGAGGCGGCCAAGGAGATCAAGAGCCTGATCTCCACCTCGACCACGCAGGTGGGTGAGGGCGTGCAGCTGGTGGCCGAGACCGGCAAGTCGCTCGACCGCATCATGTCCAAGGTTGCGGAGATCAACACCGTAGTCTCTGAGATTGCCGCCGGTGCCCAGGAGCAGGCGACGGGCCTGCAGCAGGTCAACACCGCCATCAACGAGATGGACAAGGTGACCCAGCAGAACGCCGCCATGGCGGAGGAGGCCACCGCGGCCGCCAAGTCTCTGGGCCAGGAGAGTGAGCAGCTCACCAGCCTCGTCAGCCAGTTCAATGTCGGCAACGTGGTCGCGTTCGAGTTGGCGCGACGCGCTGCACCGAAATCGGAGCCGGTGCGTCAGTTCGCATCCAAGTCCGAGGCGCACGCACCCAAGCGGCAGCTCAAGACGCCGGCTGGTCGCAACGGCTCGGCCATGCGCAAGCCCGAGGCCACTGCTGACCAGGATGGCTGGCAGGATTTCTGAGGTCATAGATTACTTGGGGTGGCGTCCGTGTGGCGCCACCCCGGCAATCACCAAATCCCCAAGTCGAGCCGCCGAGGATCAAATCATGTCCGGAGCCATCAGAACGGATGGCGCGAAGGTGCACGAGCTGATCGCCCTTCGCATCGGCACGCAGGAGTTCTGCGTCGATGTCATGTCGGTGCGTGAGATACGCGGTTGGACTTGCGCCACCCCGTTGCCACAGGCGCCCCCGTTCGTGTGCGGTATCATCAACCTGCGCGGAACGGTCTTGCCGATCGTCGACTTGGCGGCACGCCTGGGGTTTCCCCCGGCCGAGCCCAGTGCGCGTCACGCCATCGTGGTAGCGCAGATCGGCGACCAAACGGTCGGGCTGTTGGTGGAGGGCGTGTCCGACATCTTCACCGTCACCCATGACGAGATCCAACCGACCCCGGATGTTGCTTCGGGCATGGCCAAGAGGTTTGTCCGCGGCGTCATCGCCCTGGAGGGGCGGCTGATCAGTCTGATCGCAATCGATTCCGTTCTGCCCGAGACGGAGCAGCGGACGGCTGCTTGATGAACGAGGCGCCCGAGCGTGTTGTGACAACAACATGGCTTGACTGATTGTCCGAGAGCACCCAGCTCCGAAGCTGGCCCGCCTCAGCCGTCGGCTTCCTCTGGGCGCGACGTCCGTGCTTCGCGTGAGGCGGACACACACACAGCCATCCAATCGGGCGGTTCATGCCCAATCGCTGACAGGCTCACGCCCTAGAGTTTTTGGCGCCGGTGAGGATCGCGCTGGCGTTGCTACGTCCGGCAAACTAACTTTCAAGCCGGACCGCTCGATGGGACTGGTCGCCATGGGCGGAGACCGAACTCCAGCCTTCAAGGAGGTAAGTGACGATGACATACCGTGGCATGACCGTGGAGATGATTACGATCAACGGGGACAAGGGCGATCCGATCTCCGCCTATACAGCGAAGCCGTCGGGTTCTGGCCCCTTCCCTGGCGTCGTCCTCGTCCATCATCTACCCGGCTGGAGCGAGCTTTACATCGAGATGACGCGCAAGTTTGCGCACTACGGCTACATCGCCATTTGCGCCAACCTCTATGAGCGCGCCGGTCAGGGCAATCCCGACGACGTTGCCGCCAAGGTGCGCGCCGAGGGTGGCGTTCCGGATGCGCAGGTCGTCGGCGACACCGAGGCCGCGGTGAAATGGATGCGTGCGCAGCCCGGCCAAAACGGCAAGGTCGGGGTCTTCGGCTCCTGCTCCGGCGGGCGGCACGCTTTCCTCTATGCCTGCACAAAGAAGGATGTCGATGCCTGCGTCGATCTCTGGGGTGGCCGCGTGGTGATGGGCAAAGAGGAGCTCAACGCCAAGACGCCGACGGCGCCGATCGATCTGACGAAAAACCTCTCATGCCCACTACTCGGTATTTTCGGCAACGAGGACCGGGCGCCGAGCCCGGAGCAGGTGGATCAGCATGAAGCCGAGCTCAAGAAGCATGGCAAGTCTTACGAGTTCTATCGCTACGACGGCGCCGGCCACGGCATCTTCTACTACCACCGGCCCTTGTACCGCGTGGAGCAGGCGCTCGACGGCTGGAGCAAGGTGTTCGCGTTCTTCGGCAAGCATCTGGCGAAGTAGGAGGCCCATCCATGTGCACATCGATCGTCGAGATCGCAGCGGCCGAGGGCATGGCCAAGCGCGAGGACGCGTGGTTCCCGCTGACGCACGCCGTGGTCGCCTATGACCACGCGCGCCATGCCTTGCTGGGCGACGTCATCACGCTCGATTTCATTAACGAGGCCCTGCCGCCGGGCGCGCGGGCGGGTGTCGAGCTGACGCTGGAGACCGCCAAGGCGCTGCATGCCGCGCTGGCGAAGGCCATCGCCGAGGCGGAGATCGAAGAGGCGGAAAGATCGGAAGCGATCGCGCGGGCGCGGCTTAGTGCGCCGGTGCCTGCAGCCGCCTCGCGTATTGCTGCTTAGTCACGAAAGCTGAGAAAAAATGGATCGGCGGCCGTGATGGCCGCCGAGACACGCACACGTCGCGGCGCTGCAATTCCCGCTTTCCATGCCCTGCAATTTGCATGTGGCGATGAGCGGCCCCGACCTGATCTGGGACCATCCCGACCGGTCGCGAAGAATTGGCCGCTGTAAGCACCTGTGAGCGAAACGGCGCGCGCGACGATCACCCCGTCGTTGCTGGGAGTGTAGCAAAATCGCTGGTCAGTTCAGGCCTGGAGTCCTCGGCGGCGGACGACGAGCGCCGCATCTTGCGGAGCCGCCGGCGTCGCCTTCACTGGCTCAGCCAGTACATCGACGCCAGGGCAGCCAGAGCGAGTATCACTATAATCCATACGATGCGACTCATGATGTCTTCCTCGCAATTGGAAACCAATCATAGATTCTGGACGCAATACATGCTCGGCCGAGCCCGGCCAATCCTACTCATGCTGCGACGCGCGATCAAAGCCATAGTTTTTGGCCAGGGCATGGCAGGCGTTGTACGGCCTGATCCACCCGCAGGTGTGAGGCGCTAGCCGGCCAATTCCGCTTCGGCGGCTCTTATGCCCTTGAAAGCCGGCATGACCTCTTTGCCGAAGCGCTCGAGCGGGCTCAATGGACCAGGGGGAGCACGATCCTGCATTGTACGCCGTCGGGCTTGATCTCGTGCTCGACGCTGGCGTTGGGTAACCCATTCTTGATGAGCACGGTACCCAGTCCACTGCGGAGAGGAGGCGCGATCTCGAGCCCGTCGTGCTCCCGCCACTCGAAGTGGAGCTGCGAGTTCTCGACGCGCCATGTCACGCTCACCAAACCTTGCGGCGAGTGCCAGGCGCCATACTTGAGGGCGTTGGTCGCGAGCTCATGCAAGATCTGCGCGAACGGCGTTGTCGCTTCCATGGGCAGCTTGACCGGCTCGCCTTCCACATTCAGGCGCGTGCGGTCCGGAGACATGGTGGCCACAAGCGCATCGACGAGAGCATTCAAACTGGTTCCCTCGTTGGCGCTTGCACCAAGAAAGTCCTGGGCTGCAGCCAGGGCCATGATGCGACCGCTGACAGATTGCGCCATCTCGTCCGCGCTCGAGCCAGAACGGATCGTCTGCAGGCAGATGGCATTCGTGATCGAGAACAGGTTCTTGATGCGATGCTTCAATTCGTTGTTGATGAAGGCGAGCTGCTGGTCTTGCTGCTTGATGCGCTGGATTGCCTGGACCAGTTGATGGACGAGCGCGATGTTGACGCCCGCCACCGCTAAGAAAACCATTATGCCCACGAGGCGAAGCAAGACGGGATCGGCATTCGTGGCGTCGATCCAGGCAGCGCCCGTAATCGCAGAAAGCGCAAGCACGACGATGCTCGGGCCCATGCCGCAACAGTACGCGGCCATGATCACGCCAGCGAAGAACGGTGCATAGGGCAAGCGGTCGGGAGCCAGATAGTCCAGACCGACGCGCGCCAGCACCGCTGCCGAGAAAAGGAGCAGAGCGAGGGTGTAGGCCTGGAATTTCGTAAGCGAGTACATGATGGATGGATCACCCGCGGGACCGGCGTCCGCATACAGTAGGTGACACTGCCTCCTCTGTTCGCGAGAATGTCGGATGAATGGCCGCACGCGAGCGTAGGCACCTGGATACCGCTTAGCTCGCTGCAGGCGCGACTACAGCATGGCTAGACAGGTAAAAAGAACGTCCTTGGGTCAGTCGGGTTCCATGGCCCGGAGGCACGTGGTTCTGGGCGTGCTGTCGAAGCACTGGTGTGCAGTAGGAGGATCCCTCCATGCAAATCATTGATGCACAGATCCATATTTGGGCGAAGGGGACGGTCGTGCCGCCGCACCGAACAACGCCCTACCTGCTCGACGAGGCGCTGCGCGACATGGATGCCGCTGGTGTGCACGGCGCGATCCTGCACCCCCCAAGCTGGGACGAGGATTCCAATGCGCAGGCCATCGAGGCCGCGCGCCTGCATCCGGATCGCTTTGCCATCCTCGGTCGCATTCCACTCGATGAGTTCGATAAGCGCAGGTTGATCGAGACCTGGAAACTGCAGGCCGGCATGTGCGGGCTGCGCTACACGTTTCTCAAGCCGCATATGAAGTCCTGGCCGACCGATGGAACCATGGACTGGCTGTGGCCGGCGGCGGAGCGCTTTGGCGTGCCGGTGGCGCTGCTTGCGGGTGACTTCCTTCCTCTCGTCGGCGAGATTGCTGAACGGCATTCGGGCCTGCGTCTCATCATCGATCATTTCGGCATCGTGCGTGGCAATAAGGATGACGCGGCGTTCGCCAACATGCCCCAGCTTGTCGCGCTGGCGAAGCACCCCAACATCGCGGTCAAGGTCACTGGCGGGCCGCAGTATGTGACGGACGGCTATCCATTCAGGAGCCTGCAGCCGCGCTACCGCGCCATATATGATGCTTTCGGCCCTCGGCGCATGTTCTGGGGTACCGACATCACGCGCATGCCGTGTAGTTGGAAGGAATGCGTTACGGCATTTGCTGATCAACCGTGGCTCCCCGAATCCGACAAGGTGCTCATCATGGGACGGGCGATGGCCGATTGGATCGGCTGGGAGCGTAAGAGTTGGGATTGAGAATGGCTGCGACGGGAGAGCACTGGTTCCACCTTGACGGTTCCAGATTTCGATCCCAGGTGTCGGTGGCGGAGGTTCCCGCAGTCATACCAGGAGCGCACCATGGCTGACGTCATCCCGAAGCAATACCTCGACTTGTTCGACAAGAAGGCGTTCGGCAATCTCGGCACCACGATGCAGGACGGCAGCCCACAGGTAACCCCGGTTTGGGTTGACTACGACGGCAAGCATGTGCGCTTCAACTCGGCGCTCGGGCGCGTGAAGGACAAGAATGTACGCCGTGATCCGCGCGTCTCCATTGCTCTCCTGGACCCGGAAAACCCCTACCGCTACCTGGAAATCCGCGGCCGGGTCGTCGAGATTACTCAGGAGGGCGCTGACAGTCATATCGACGCGCTGGCGAAAAAGTATCTCGGCAAGGACAAATACCCATTTCGCAAGGCCGACGAGATTCTGCGTCACCTACAAGGTGGCGCCGGAAAAAGTCAGCTCCATGGGCTGAATTTCTCGGTCGAAGACGAGGTAGCGGCAAGGCGCTCCCGGCCGGCCTGCCGTTCCTCCGCCCGATCGTCGCGTCCTATTTGCGCAGCGGCGGCATACTCTCTAGCATTGTGACAGAGCCCGGTGGGTCAGAGACCCGCCGCAACTAGCTGCACACGACAGTCGATACGGGAGGGCGCCTGGATGGGCAAAAAGTACAATATTCTCGGCATGGGGGCGTCGTACGGGTCGCTGCTCGCCAGCAAGCTGCTGATGGCCGGGCACTCGGTGAAGCTCATCTGCCTGCCGGCCGAGGCGGAGCTGATCAACAAGGAAGGCGCCATCGTGCGCATGCCCGTCAAAGGCCGCGACGGGCTCGTTGAGATCAACACGCAGAAGTTGCCGGGCAAGCTGACGGCCGGCGGTCCTGCCGGCATCAATCCCAAAGACTATGACCTCGTGGCGCTGGCGATGCAGGAGCCGCAGTATCGCTCACCCGGCGTGCGCGAGCTGCTGGATGCGGTGGCGAAATCCAAGGTGCCGTGCATGTCGATCATGAACATGCCGCCGCTGCCCTATCTCAAACGCATTCCCGGCCTCGATACCCAGCCCTGTCGAGCCGCTTTCACGGACGCCACAGTCTGGGACAGCTTCGATCCGGAGCTACTGACATTGTGCAGTCCGGACCCGCAGGCGTTCCGGCCGCCCGAGGACAAGGTCAACGTGCTGCAGGTGCGTCTGCCGACCAACTTCAAGTCGGCGCGATTCGGCTCGGATGCGAATACAGCCATTCTGCGCGATCTGGAGGCCGACGTCGAAGCGGCGCGCTTCGACACCGGCAAGGAGAAGATCGAGCTGCCGGTGAAGCTCAAGGTGCACGACTCTATCTTCGTGCCGCTGGCGAAGTGGAGCATGCTGCTGGCCGGCAACTATCGCTGCGTGCAGAAGGACGGCATGCGCTCCATCAAGGAGGCCGTGCATACAGACCTGGAGACGTCGCGCTCGGTGTACAACTGGGTGGTGAAGTTGTGCACCACGCTCGGCGCCGACGAGAAGGATTTGGTGCCGTTCGAAAAGTACGCCAATGCGGCATTGTCGCTGGTGACCCCGTCGTCGGCGGCGCGCGCGCTGGCCAACGGTGCGCCCAACATCGAGCGCGTGGACCGGCTGGTGCAGACTATCGCCGCGCAAAAGGGCATGCGGTTGGACGCAATCGATCAGACGGTCGCTTTGGTCGACAGCTGGGTAGAGCGCAACCGCAAGAAAGCGTCTTGAACAGGCCAATCCTCGGCGCGGGTCAGCCTTGTCTCGCGCCAAGGGCCCGGGTCATGGCTGCACGGGCGCGCTTGGCGCGTTCAGCGAATGACAAGTGTGCGTAGCGCGGATTGGGCGCCTCGATGGCCACCGGCGTGCTGTCTGGCAAGGCGGCCAGAAACTCCCGCACGGGCAGTGCTCCTTCTCCTGGGTAGAGACGATTGCCGCGGGCCTCGCGACGCAGCTCGTCGGTCGTCGCGGGGATGGCCGCTGATGCATCGCACACGTGAGCGAAATGCATGAGCGCAGGCGGGACCTGTGCCAGGTCAGCCGAACTACCTCCCGAGCGGCTTAGATGCAGTAGATCGATAAGTAAGCCGGCGTTTGGCGCACCGGCCGCGTTCACGATCTGAAGCGCATCGGCGAGGCGTGCGACGTGCGTGTAGGGAATGAACTCCAGCGCGGGCTTCAGATCGAACTCGGCGGCCAGTGTGCATAGCCTCGCGAAGTTGTCGATGGCCCGCGCTCGATCCGGATCGTTGCAGATGACGACGAGATAGCGCGCGCCCAGCTCGGCCCCGAGTGCGAAGGCGGGCCTGCAAGCCTCCACTCGGAAGTCCGGTCCCATCCAGAATGCTTCGACATCGAGCACCTTGACACCCGTGGTGGCCAGCCGCTGCTTGACCTCGTGCTCGGCCTGGGTGTCGCCGACGATCGAGCGCCATGCCGGATCGGGTGTTGGCGGCACGACCCTCAGGCCCACATGACTGAAGCCCGATGCGGACGCCGCATCGATCAACTCGAGCGGAGTGGCGTCCAGCATGGTCAGGTGGGCGAGCGAGACCGGTCGCGGCAAGAAGCGTGCCCTCCTGTGTATTCGAGATCAGACCACGCGCGTGCCGCAGATCTGCGTGCGGCGCATCACCCGCCGAAAAGGGCCCGCGTCGTGAATGGCCAGGTGCTTGCAAACCCGGTTGTCCCAGAATGCAATCGAGCCGGTCTCCCAGCGGAAACGGCAGGTGAACTCCGGCCGGTGCCCGTAGTCGAGCAGAAAATCCAGCAGCGGCTTGCTCTCGGCCTCGGTCATGCCCTCGAAGCCGACAGTGTAGGAGTGATTGACGTAGAGCAGCTTGCGGCCGGTCTCGGGATGCGTCGCCACCACCGGGTGCGTGCTGACCGTTTCGCGCCAGTTAGCGTCCTCGCGTACCTTGGTCGAGCGCTGCGCATTCATGGCCGCCGCCGGACCCGCGACCTTGCGATCAGAGTGCAGGGCCTTGAGGCCACCGATCATCTTCTTCATGCCGTCTGACAACGCCTCGTAGGCTTGGTATTGATTGGCGAACAGCGTGTCACCGCCATAGGGCGGCACCTCGATGGCGTAAAGGATGGCGCCCATGGGTGGCTCCGCCACCATGGTGGTGTCGGCATGCCACTCCTCACCGACGATCTTCTTGTCCCCGGGCTCGCGCGTGATCTGGATCACCTCGGGATCGGCCTGCAAGCCCTTGTAGTTGGGGTGGATGAAAAGCTTGCCAAACCGGCGCGAGAACGCCTTGTGGCGCTCGGCATCGAGCTTCTGGTCACGAAAAAAGATGACGCAGTGGTCGAGCAGCGCCTGGCGGATGTCGCCGATCGTGCGATCGTCGAGGTTCTCGCTGACGTCGACGCCATGGATCTCGGCACCGATGCTGCCGGCGATCGGCCGCACCTCGATCTGGCTGTTGCGCATGGGTTTCCTCCGTCCGCGATCTGGTTGTTCTTCATGCCGGCCGCCTGGCGTGCCTGCAGCAAAGCTGCTGGCAAGAGGCTATGGCGTGCGCGAGAACGGCGCAACAGGTGGCAAGGCATGCACGGTCCTCGTGCAGTTACCTGGGTAATTTGAGATCCTTATCGTTTGCATCCAAACATCTCATTTGCGCAATGAAAGGCGGTGACTTATCTCCCGCACCGCCACAGCAGGCACGACAAGAAAATTTCGAACTCCAACAGAGATGACCATGAGCGCAGAAATTCTGATCCGGACGGCTGGTCTGGCCGATAGGGACGAGCTGAGAGCCATGCAGGCCATGATCACAGCTGCCGGCCCGATGATGATCACAGCCAAGGGCTGCATGACGGGTCACAGCGCCTGTCACTCCCACGCACCAGTGGGAGCCGGGCCCGGACCGAGCGCAATCTCCTTGATCAGCTTGCTCAGGATGGAGCGGCCGAAGGCCTCGTGCCCTTCGGCCGCCAGGGCGAAAGCGCCCGGACCGCCGATGACGTGGTCCTCATAATACTTGAGCAGCCCGCCCGGCGGATGCGTGTGCATGGGATTGGTGGGCAATGGGATCGCGCTCAATATGGCGAGACCGTTGATCGTGATGCCCTGCCGTACCGCATCATCGCGGGCCTCCACGATATCGCGGCCGATATTGTTCGTGCCGTCGCCCGAGACATCGATCACGCGCCGTGACGCAGCGAATGGACTGCGGGCGAACTGCCGCACGGAATAGTCGATGGCCGCACTTATGGAAGTGCGTTCCATGAAAGCTCGGGGTGCCGCAAGAATGCGGTCCGCGAAGGCGCGGGCTTCCTCTGCCGTGCCGATGGACGTCCAGTCCACTGCGACGGTTTGCGCATGCGCCCCCGACCATTCGACGAAGCAGATGGCGATGCGGCTGGTCTCGGTGGACTGGATGGCGGCAATCACCTTGGGATTGGTAATGGCCGCCGCGTAACCCTCCCGCTGCAACTTGAACTTCTCGGCGTCGACGCTCCGCGAAATGTCGGCGGCGAGCACCAGCAGCAGTTCGACGCGCTCCTCGGCCATGGCCGGACTGGCGAGGCGGGTGTCGGCGCCGAGGGTTGCCAGGCATACGGCAGCGACCAGCATCCACTTGCGCATGGCGGAACACTCCACTCGCGGTGCAATGGTGCGACGTAGCTATGAGTTGAGCGCGGTTCAGGGCGGCCGGCAAGAGCGTTGATTGGCGAAAGCAATCGGCTGCGCACGCCGGGCGGGCTTCTTGCCGCAATCCCGGCCCCTCGGGGTTGCGCGGTGCAACCGGCTGGGTTAACACCACATTGTCTGATTTGATGCGGGCCAACAGGCTCGCGCCGAGGCCGCCCCGGTTGCCATGAACCAGCTTCTGCTCGACTATCTGCCGATTGCGGTGTTCATCGGCGTAGCACTTGTTATCGGCGGGGCGCTCATGGTGGCGCCTTTCCTGGTCGCCTATCGTAATCCGGACCCGGAAAAGCTATCGGCCTACGAATGCGGATTCAACGCCTTCGACGATGCGCGCATGAAGTTCGACGTACGCTTCTACCTCGTGTCGATCCTGTTCATTATTTTTGATCTGGAGGTGGCGTTCCTGTTTCCGTGGGCGGTGGCCTTCAAGGACGTCGGCCTGTTCGGGTTCTGGTCGATGATGGTGTTCCTGGGCGTCCTGACGATCGGCTTCATCTACGAATGGCGCAAGGGAGCGCTGGAATGGGATTGATCATGTCTCCCGGCCTCGTGACTGCCCCTGCGTTCGACAAGCCGCGCGAGCAGGGCGCATCCGGAATCGTCAAGCCGGGAGACCCCACCTTCGGCCTCATCAGCAACGAGCTGGCCGACAAGGGTTTCCTGGTCACCACCACCGATGACCTTATCAATTGGGCCCGCACGGGCTCCTTGATGTGGATGACGTTCGGCCTGGCCTGCTGCGCGGTGGAGATGATGCAGGCGTCGATGCCGCGCTACGATGTGGAGCGGTTCGGCTTCGCGCCGCGGGCATCCCCGCGCCAGTCGGACGTGATGATCGTGGCCGGCACGCTCACCAACAAAATGGCGCCGGCGCTACGCAAGGTCTACGACCAGATGCCGGAGCCGCGCTACGTCATCTCCATGGGGAGCTGCGCCAACGGCGGCGGCTACTATCACTATTCTTACGCCGTGGTGCGCGGCTGCGACCGCATTGTGCCGGTCGATGTCTACGTGCCGGGCTGCCCGCCGACGGCCGAGGCGTTGCTTTACGGCATTCTGCTCCTGCAGAAGAAGATCCGCCGCACCGGGACCATCGAGAGATAGGTAGTGGGCAATTGCGAGATGCCTCCAATACCCGCGCAGATGGATCATGGACATGGATGAGGCGTTGACCAGGCTGAGCGAGCACGTGTCTACCGTGCTCAAAGGGGTTGCTCTGCGCAGTGATGTCCGCTTCGGCGAGCTGACGCTGACGATTGTGCGCGACGATATCGTGTCCGCACTGACGACCTTGCGCGACGATCCGCGCTGCCGGTTCGAGGTGTTGCTCGACATCTGCGGCGTTGATTATCCCGCGCGGCCCGAGCGTTTCGAGGTCGTCTACCACTTGCTGTCGCCGCGCAAGAACCTGCGTCTGCGGCTCAAGGTGGCGACGGACGAGAGGAGCGCCGTGCCCTCGGTGGTCGAGGTCTTCCCGGCCGCCAACTGGTACGAGCGCGAGGCCTACGATATGTACGGCATCATGTTCTCGGGCCATCCGGACCTGCGCCGCATCCTCACGGACTACGGTTTCGAAGGCTATCCACTGCGCAAGGATTTCCCGCTCACGGGCTATGTCGAGGTGCGTTACGACGACGAGCAGAAGCGGGTCGTCTACGAGCCGGTGCGGCTGAACCAGGAATTCCGCAGCTTCGATTTCGAGTCGCCGTGGGAAGGGACAGAGTACGTTCTGCCGGGCGACGAGAAAGCGAAGGGGTGAAGACATGCCCGAAACCGAAATCCGCAACTTCACCCTGAACTTCGGCCCGCAGCATCCGGCCGCGCACGGCGTGCTGCGACTGGTTTTGGAGCTCGATGGCGAGGTGGTGGAGCGGGTCGATCCGCACATCGGCCTTCTGCACCGCGGCACCGAGAAGCTGATCGAGAACAAGACTTATCTACAAGCCATCGGCTATTTCGACCGGCTCGACTATGTCGCGCCGATGAACCAGGAGCACGCCTTCTGCCTCGCCGCCGAGAAGCTGCTGGAGCTGGAGGTGCCCAAGCGCGCCCAGCTCATCCGCGTGCTTTATTCCGAGATCGGGCGGCTGCTGTCGCATCTGCTGAACGTCACCACGCAGGCCATGGATGTCGGTGCGCTGACACCGCCGCTGTGGGGCTTCGAGGAACGCGAGAAGCTGATGGTGTTCTACGAGCGGGCGTCCGGCTCGCGCATGCACGCCAAATACTTCCGCATGGGCGGCGTGCACCAGGATCTGCCGCCCGAGCTGATCGAGGACATCGCGCACTTCTGCGAGACGCACCCCAAGGTGCTGGACGATATCTGGGACCTGTTCATCGACAACCGCATCTTCAAGCAGCGCAACGCCGACATCGGCATTATCAGCCTGGAGGACTGCTTCAAGTGGGGCTTCTCGGGCGTGATGGTGCGCGGCTCGGGTGCGGCCTGGGATCTGCGCAAGGCTCAGCCCTACGAGTGTTACTCAGAGCTCGATTTCGACATCCCCATCGGCAAGACCAACGACAACTACGCGCGCCAGGTGATCCGCATGGAGGAGATGTACCAGTCCGTGCGCATCATGAAGCAGTGCTGCGAGAAGCTCATGTCGGCCGAGGGGCAGGGGCCGCACGTGGCGCAGGACAAGAAGGTGGTGCCGCCCACGCGCGGCGAGATGAAGCGCTCCATGGAGGCGCTGATCCACCACTTCAAGCTCTATACCGAGGGCTTCCATGTGCCCGAGGGCGAGGTGTACGCCGCCGTCGAGGCGCCCAAGGGCGAGTTCGGCGTGTACTTGGTGGCGGACGGTTCCAACCGGCCTTACCGCTGCAAGATCCGCGCTCCAGGGTTCGCCCATCTGCAAGCCATGGACTTCATGAACCGCGGCCACATGCTGGCCGACGTGTCGGCCATTCTCGGCTCACTCGACGTGGTGTTCGGGGAGATTGATCGCTAGGGCCGCGCCAACGAGGCCCGTTGCCAAGGCCTTGCGAAGCCGCTAGGCCGTAGGTTCCCGCTTCGAACCGCCAGACCCGAGCAGCAATGGCCGTCCGCAGACTTGATCCCGAGCAACCCGCGTCCTTTGCCTTTACGCCGGAAAATATGGCTTGGGCGAAGGCGACGATCGCCATGTATCCCGAGGGCAAGCAGGCCTCTGCCGTGATCCCGCTGCTGTGGCGGGCGCAGGAGCAGCATCACAACTGGCTCCCCGAGCCCGCGATTCGCGTTGTGGCCGACATGCTCGGAATGGCCCACATCCGGGTCTACGAGATCGCCACGTTCTACACGATGTTCCAGCTCTCCCCCGTCGGGCGCAAGGCGCACATCCAAGTGTGCCATACGACGCCGTGCATGCTGCGCGGTGCCGATGAGCTGAAAGAGGTGTGCCAGCGGCGTATCCACCACGAGCCGCACCATTTGTCGGTGGATGGCGACTTCTCCTGGGAACCGGTGGAGTGCCTGGGCTCGTGCGCCAACGCGCCGATGGTGCAGATCTTCAAGGACACCTACGAGGATCTGACGCCCGAATCGTTCGAGAAGCTGCTCGACGCCTTCAAGGACGGCAAGCCGCCCAAGCCCGGCTCGCAAATCGGCCGGCAAGCCTCGTGCCCCGAGGGCGGGCCCACGACATTGAAAGAGCTCGCCAAGATCTGACGGCTCGCCAACACGAAGAACGCCGCCCATGCTCGACGACAAGGACCGCATCTTCACCAACATCTACGGCTTCCAGGACTGGAAGCTCGCGGGCGCACGCGCCCGGGGCACGTGGGACAATACCAAGGCTCTGATAGACAAGGGCCACGACTGGATCATCAACGAGATGAAGGCGTCGGGGCTCCGAGGCCGAGGTGGAGCCGGCTTCCCGACCGGTCTCAAATGGTCGTTCATGCCCAAGAGCGATCCGCGGCCATCGTATCTGGTCGTGAATGCGGACGAGTCTGAACCAGGCTCCTGCAAGGACCGGGAGATCATGCGACACGAGCCGCATCTCTTCATCGAGGGCTGCCTGGTCGCGAGCTACGCCATGCGCGCGCACGTCTGCTACATCTACGTGCGTGGCGAGTTCATCCGCGAGCGCGAGCGCCTGCAGGCGGCCATCGACGAGGCCTATTCGGCCAAGCTCATCGGAAAAGGCAACGTGCACGGCTGGGACTTCGAGTGCTACGTGCATCATGGCGCCGGCGCCTACATCTGCGGCGAGGAGACAGCGCTGCTGGAAAGCCTCGAGGGCAAGAAGGGGCAGCCGCGCCTCAAGCCGCCGTTCCCAGCCAACTCCGGGCTCTATGGTGCGCCCACGACCGTGAACAATGTCGAGAGTATTGCCGTCGCGCCGGCCATCCTGCGGCGCGGGGCGGCCTGGTTCTCTGCCATCGGCAAGCCCAACAACACCGGCACAAAACTGTTTCAGATTTCCGGGCATGTCGAAAGGCCGTGCGTGGTCGAGGACGCCATGGGCGTGCCGCTGCGCGAGCTGATCGAGCGGCACGCCGGCGGCGTGCGCGGCGGCTGGGACAATCTGCTGGCGGTGATCCCCGGCGGCTCTTCGATGCCATTGCTGCCGGCATCCCAGTGCCAGGATCTGACCATGGATTTCGACAGCTTGGTCAAGCTGAAGTCCGGGCTCGGTACTGCCGCCATCATCGTCATGGACAAGTCCACCGACGTGGTGAAAGCGATCGCGCGCATCGCCCATTTCTACAAGCACGAGAGCTGCGGTCAGTGCACGCCGTGCCGCGAGGGCACGGGCTGGATGTGGCGCGTGCTGGAGCGCATGGCCGTCGGAGCAGCTGACAAGCGCGAGATCGACCTGCTGTTCGATGTCTCAAAGCAGATCGAGGGACACACTATCTGCGCGCTGGGCGATGCGGCGGCTTGGCCTGTACAAGGGCTGCTGCGCAACTTCCGCTCCGAGATCGAGGCGCGCATAGATCGCTATCAGGCCGTGCCGCGCCAGGCGGCGGAGTAGTCCCGACCGCTGTGCAACGGAGGCGGGAGCATGTCCCAGCAGTTTGCGTCGGACAACAATGCAGGCATCTGTCCAGCCGCGCTCGAATCGCTGCTTGAGGCCAACAAGGCTGGGCACGCCATCGGCTACGGCGACGACGCCTGGACGACGAAGGCTCGTGATGCTATCCGCGATCTGTTCGAAGCGCCGGCAGCCGAGGTGTTTTTCGTCTTCAACGGCACGGCGGCCAATGCGCTGGCGCTGGCGCAGATCTGCAGGCCTTACAACTCGGTCATTGCTCACGCCGTCTCGCACGTGGATACGGACGAGGCAGGTGCCTGCTCTTTCTTCAGTGGCGGCGCCACGGTGATGGCCGCCGACACGCCGGCAGGCAAGCTCACGCCAGATGCAGTGGAGCGTCTGGCGACGCGCTTCTCGGGTGTGCATCACGTCAAGGCGCGGGCACTCTCGCTGACGCAGGCGACGGAGATGGGGACGGTTTACAGTCTCGCTGAACTGGACGACGTGTGCGCCGTCGCCAAGCGGCATGATCTCAAGGTGCATATGGATGGCGCGCGACTGGCCAATGCGGTGGCCACCCTTGGGTGTCGCCCGGCCGAGACGACGTGGCGGTGCGGCGTCGACGTGCTGTCGTTCGGCGGTACCAAGAACGGGCTTGGTTTTGGCGAGGCCGTTGTGTTCTTCGATGCGTCGCTGGCCGACGAGTTCGGCTGGCGCGTCAAGCAGGCGGGGCAGCTCAACTCGAAGATGCGGTTGGCGACGGCGCCATGGCTGGGGCTGCTCGCCAACGGCGTCTGGCTCAGCAATGCGCACCATGCCAACGCCATGGCCAAGCGGCTGGCGGATGGGATCAAGGACGCTCCGGGCGTGCGCCTCATGCATCCGGTCGACGCGAACGCAGTGTTCGCGGACATCGCCACGAAGGTCCAGGCCGCACTGCGCGCCAAGGGCTGGCTGTTCTATACCTTCCTGGGCGCTACCGGCTGCCGCCTGATGTGTGCGTGGGATACGGAGCCGCGGACGGTCGACCGCTTCGTCACCGATCTGGCACAGGCGGCCAACGCGGCGACTTAACGCTCGCTTCAGGCCGATCCGGTCCGGGTGCAGGAGGCATAAAGTCGGGCCGCGCAATGGTTTGGCCAGAAAGTTGGACCCGCGCCGATCCACGCAATTCCAGGGCTTTCCACGCAACGGTGTCCCACCATTAGCGTTGCTGACACTGATCCTGGGCTCTACGAGCCACCCTTCTCCAATCCGCTGACAATGGTCCTCATGATCTCCGGTCCACGCAACCCTGCGCGCCTCGAGTCGAGCCAGGAGTAGTGATGCCTGCATCAGGGCGGCGATGGCTGCGTCGTTGACGATGCCCATGGCCATCATTTCACCGGCCCGAAAGCAGTCGCCAAGCCGGGCTGCGCTCCAGGAATAGATCGCTGAAGATTTGCCGTCATTCGCGACATGGCACCACTGGGTTTTTGCTTCCGTGCGCCCGACCGTTCGTTTCCACTAGAACGCCTCATGAGGCCCAAACTCGGCTTCGCCCTCGCTCGGCCTGCGCTAACGAGCACGGGCTACCAATTCGTCTTTTGCAATGCGAGCGCGCTCACACATCGCGTGAAACGCCTCCTCGGCGATGTCCTTGGCCGTGCGGTTCACAGTCGGGCGCTTGAGCCCACTACAGTCGTACAGCTCGGCATACATCTCGACCAAACCGGGCGGCAGGAGGCAGCCCTGATCGCCGGGTGGCGGCCCCAGTTTTCCCACCGGCCATCTGCCGTGGGCGTGCTTGGCGGCCAGATTGATCCAATCATCGCGGCTCAGTTTCGCGACCTCGACCTGATCTTTCCACCAAGGCTGACGTGTCTCCGTGATGATGGTGATAGCCGTGTCGATGATCCTCTTGATTGACGGCCCTGCCTCGCTCTCTCCGGGATAGCGGTTGAGCCTTCCTGGCGTGGGCCTCAGCCGATCCGAGACCTCGACCAGCGCCTCGCGCACCTCGCCCATGGTGCAGTCGGGCACGGCCTCGCGGATCATGTTGGCGTGGACACCCTTGACCATGGTGAAGCCGCTGCCGCACGTGATCTTCTCGATGGCGGCCTCGTCCTCGAACCTATCTCCAGGTTCGGAGCCACGACGTTGACCGCTGGCGGGCGATTTCGGTCCCGGCAATGCCGCACGCCGGACTGCGTTGCCCTCGATGGACACGCCGAGCGCCTTGATCTTCAGCTCCTTCGCCTCCTGCTCGGTTTCGACTTTGATTTTGGCGATCTCGGTGATGGTGGCAGCCGCCGTCTCGGAGTTGAAGGAGGCGACCCGCACCTCCTCGATCTTTTTCGCTAATACCGTGGCGAAGTAGTTCTGGACCCGCCCAGCCCCGGCAGTGGCGTTGCTATTGGCACCGCCAAGTTTGGCTGCATGGCAGCAGGCCAGCGTCATGTCGACGGCCGTAGAAAGCACCTTGGGATTGACATGGCGGTGCGGTCTGACGGCGAAGAGCATGGACTGCCGCGCAGCGTCGGGATTTAGGCGCACCGCGATGCCGCCCCAGTGGAACGAGATGCCGTAGTACAGGTCCTGCTGCTCTTCTGTCGGATGCCAGGGTTCCACTTGAACTGAAAGCGGAGATTCCCGCTCGCGCGTGCGCGCGATGTGGAATCTCTACTCTCTCAGTGGAGTCTATCTTAGTGATAGTAGTATCCCGTGGAGCCGAAGGGTTCTCGGGCTTGGAGCCGAAGGGTTCACCGGAAGAACCCTTCCCGTGCAGCCGAAGGGTCTCATGGCCCGGAGCCGAAGCGTTAGCCTCGGGTTCAGTGGATGGTGCAAGGCGGTCAGCTAGAGACTTGCTGGGTGTCTTGCTGCGGACCTGCTGGCTCGGCGTCGAGAAGCTTTCAATGAACCAGCGCACACCCGCAGGTGCATTTGGCAGCACCGGGGGGATGGTCGGCCAGTAGGCATTGTTCTCGCCGTTACCGGGCGCAATCTGGATCATGCTGGCACGGAGCAGGCGGCCGATGGCCTCCGAGATCGTCGTTGGCGCACGGGATAGAATTTGTGCCATGCGGCGCTGACTGAGCCAGCAGAAGCTGTCGTCGTTGTCGGAGAGGGCCACGATCAGGAAGTACACGGCGGCGGTGCAATCCATCTTGGGCATGCGCCGACACAGGCGGACCAAGCCCATCAGCATGGTGTTCCGCAGGAGGATTAAGCGCTGGCCGCCCCGTCGCTCGGCGATAGCCTCGCGCCGCAGGGCCTCATCGATGCGCGCATCACCAACGAAGCTTTCGATAGCGCGCCCGAACTCGGCGTCGGCATCATGTGAGTTGTGACCAGATTGACCGTAGCGGCCTGTAGACATGTCTTCAGCCCTTGTCCAGAGTGCAACCATGGCGCTGTCGGGCTTGAAGAATCTTTCGAAAGTAGCCGGAATCGGCTACAATTCGAATGTCCAAACGAAGCCGTCCGCCGCGCCTGCGCGTCCTGGACGGTCCAAAGCTCGATCACGACCGGATGCCACCGGTCAGCGAAACTTCAGGCCGTTACCAGAGCCCGTCGTTACGGGGCTCTGGCCGGTCCCTTCCGTTTCTCGCACTTTCGCAACACGTACAAAAGTTACGCAGCAGGGTGACGAGCTGTTGCATCACGCTTGCGTTGGCGCTCAACGAACTCGTCCACATCGTAGTGACGGTGCCCGGCTTCCGACGCGCGGTAGCACCGGATCAGGCCAGCCTTGGCCCAGCGCCGAAGCGTGTTCTCGTGCACGCCGAGGGTCTTGCGAGCGACCTGGGTAGAGACGAAGGCCAAGGGATACGGTCCTGATCGGGTTTGGTCAGCTTTCATTGTAGCGGGTTCGTGCGATTCGAAAAATAGCGCTTCGAGGCGAAGTCACATGCTCGTCCGTGGCTAGCAGGAATCGCGCATTTGCATCACATTCGGGGAGGCACAGTGTCGTGTGACAGCAATCCCGTGAGTGGCGTTGGATCATTGGATCAGACCTACTCATGGCACAGCTCCGCGAGAACGGACCCACCGGCGACAACAACGCCGTGCTCAAGATCACCTGCTATGGGGTGGCAATCGCGTTCGCCTCCGTCACGATAGGGGCCAATCTTCATTTCGGCATGGGGCTCGCCAGCTCGCCCGAAGAGAAGCTCCTATATGCCATCGCAAGCGTGGCCGCCGATGTCACAAAGTGCGTCAGCGTCCTGGTTGTGATGAAGCTCTGGCGGGCGCGCAGCTACGGTCTGGCATGCATCGGAGCGGCTCTGGGCGCAATGGCCTTGCTTTGGTCTGCGGCGTCCGCAACCGGCTTTGTTTTTGCGAGCAGAGATCGCACCGCTGCCGTCCATGCCGCCGCTCTCCAGTCGGCCGCAGGCTGGACAGCAGTCGTACGCAGGACCGGAGAGCAACTTGAGGCTGTGCACCGACATAGACCAGAGCAGATCATCCAAGCTGAACTAGCGGCCGAGTTGGTCCCGGCATCGATCTGGCGGCGAACAACGCAATGCGCCGAGGTCACATTGGCCGAAAGCCGCGAGGCCTGTGCTCGAATTTTGGAACTCCGTCAAGAATTGGCTGCCGCGCAAGCCGCAGCGGCGTTGGAAGAGCGGATAGCCGAGGCTCGTCGACAACTCTCCATCATGCCGGTGATGACGGCCACCACCGACTCGCAACTGACGGGTTTGGCCGGTCTTGTCGGCATGGAGGAGCAAAGGGTGCGGCGGGCGCTGGCTCTGCTGTTGGCAATGCTCATCGAGCTTGGAGCGGCATCCGGATTTGCTTTGGCGAGTGCTGCGACCGCGACCCGAACCCTACACCCTTCATCACCATCGCACCCAGCATCACCACCCCGCGAACGCGCATCCATCAACCCAGCACCGAGCGCGGCCCCCGGCCCGTGTGAGCCGTCTAAAGTGGTCGAGCTTCGCCCCTCCGGCAAACGACGCCCCGGCCGCGCCGCCAGCACGCCCGATCCGTCGATCTCGCGCTGGGCGCAGCAGTGCGTGCGGCGCGACCAACGCGGGGCCGTGGGCGCGCGCTCCGCCTACAAACTGTACTGCGGGTGGGCTGCCGACAATGGGGTTGCTGGCGCCACAGAGACCTCATTCGGCCGTCATATGAGCGCCGCCATATCGGCCATGGGCGGCCGGAAGGCACGGCGCGGCCAGGGAGCCTTCTACCTCGGCATTCGTATCGTGCCGGTGCCTGCCCCACAGCCTGCCAGGATGGCGGCATGAGCAAACGGCTCGGCAGCATTGCAGCGGGCTGCCAATCAGGGCGGCGCGCAGATTGCTCGATTGGTCGAGGGAAAGCTTGCTCGTGCTGTCGGTCTTCACACCAACGAATGTCGCCTGTTGGGAGACGCTTCGTCCCGACTGATCGCAGCGAGCCCTGTTTCTGCGCAATATCGGCATCTCGACAACCCATATGATTTCGAAAACCGTTGTACAAGGCTGCCATGGCTAGGCCAGCCACATCTACGCGGCCCAAGGTCGAGGATTTTCTGAGCCTCGATATCCACCTTGCGCATGGTATTCTCACATCGCGAGGTTCATCGGGTAACATCAGTTGGTCTCGGCCTTCTGGGGTGGCCTCCGTGGGCTACGTGCGCCAGGAAGGCGGATTGCGGCTCCGCTACGTCCACACAGGCCATGATGGTGCGCAGCACCGCATTGACGAGGTCATCCCCATCGTCAGGACACCGACGCCGTTCGGTGGTCAGCGCCATTGGTTCGCGTGCCCAGGGTGCAGCCGTCGCTGTCGCCTGATCTATGGCGGTTCGCACTTCCGTTGTCGGCACTGTCACAACGCTCGATACGCCAGCCAGTATGAGGGTCTGGCCCTTCGCATCTCACGCCGACGATGGCGTATCAGACGGAAGCTGGAACGGCTGGCTGGCAAGCCATGGCCCTTTGGCCTCGACGATGCTTCCCACCGAAGCCACGGCACATGCGCTGGACGGAGTATCACCGGCTTGAAGCCCTTGATCGGGGCCTCGCCGCCGTGTGGCACCTTCAAATTGCCGAGTGGCTCAAGCGAACTGACCCAGTTCGGACCAATGGCAAGGTGTTCAAGGGCGGCAAGGTGCGCTTCGACCCGACCCTCATCCAGCAGAAGCGCGCAGAAGGCTTGACGCCGACCCGGATCGCACGGCATCTCGGCTGCAATCCAACGACGGTGTTCAGGGCGCTGCGCGCGACGGCCCGCCCAGGGCCGCCTTGCAGAGGGCCGCCGCACCGCATGGTCGGCACGGTAGGCCACTGAAACCGGCCTTCGCGGCTCTGGAGTTCCACGATCAAATGGAACACACAATCCGTGATTGGACAATTTGTACGAAATCACACATAGCCGACCGAGGAACGTCTCCGCTGCTGTCAGCCTTGCGCGGCGTTCCAGTAAAGCGCCCGACATACCGCGCACCACCAAGGGGCGCTCTACTCTCTGCGTACTTCGCGACGAGGGAGGGGCACATGCGCGCGACAAACTTTCTGCGGCTGAAGAGTGCGTCGCGTTCGCCTGTAACGGGCAAGGCCATGCACCGGGCTTTCGATGAGGCTTGGAGCCTGCTTGCCGCCCGCTATGGCAATGATCAAGATGCTGCTGAGCGTGCGCGCTTGAGGCTTGCCGATTGCGTCCACCGCGTCACATCAGACGCCAGCATGGATGTGAGCGAGATCAAGCGCAGAGCCCTCGACATGCTGCTCATCATTGACAACATCTAGGGGGCTTGGTGCGCTCACCGATAAGCCTCGATCGACGTACTCTCCATGAGCAGGTTACCCAGCCTGTCGGCGACAACCGCCTGTCGCTCCCAAGCAGCGGCCACGGCGTGGCCGCCTTGACGACGCAGTGTGGTTGCCTGCTCACGGTCGGCACAGCCCTTGGCGGCCACCGCGTCAATCAAATACTCGATCTCGATTTCAGTGAGTGCGCGCCCGATTGCGATGGGAGCAGCCCTGCCCATGGTCAGCGTCCTCCCTGCCGTTTTTTTCCGGCGCGCAGTGTAATTTGGGCTCGGCGTTGGTCAACACGCTGCGGACCATCCGCCGCGTTCGGTAATTTCCCCGTGAAATTTCCGGGTATACCCCTGATTGGCCATGACGCCAATTCGTGACGATGGTCCCGCAGCAAGGCCAACACGCGAGCTTCCCTCGCTCGTTTCCTCGATCCCCCCCGTTGCCGGAACGTGCACCCCCCGCATGGTGTTGGCCTGCTACTTCCCACCCACGTCGTAGCCGCCGCGCCTGCCGCCACATCGTGACGACGCCTGCACCAGCGATGCGTCGATGACACGTGGGTTGGCGGCAAAACCTTGCTGCGCATACCGTGAGCGCATGTTGTGACATTAGCAACTGTCGCTCCGCCGCGTGGTCATATGCGCGCGAGCCTGGGCTCATCGATAACCGATCAGGTTTTGACAGGACGCTTCATGATGCCGAGCGCCATGGCGCGAAGCACAAGGGGATCGCGGAGGCCCAAGCGCGTATAGGCGAGCACGGCACCCGCCAGCGCGACGCGCACAGAGTCGAGCTTGCGTGCGTTCAAGTGTCGAAAGTCAGGCTCGACTCGGGTCCAGACCGCGTCGAAGACCTCGCCCATCATCTGTACGGTGTCAGGATCAAAGACGGCGTTGTCGAACAGGTCGTGCGGCATGTCCGACCTCAAATGGGCGCGTCGGTAAAAACCAAGCGCACGGCTCTGATGCCTTCCTGCTTCAGGTCAGACAGCTCGGTATGTCCGCCCAAGGCCGCGTTGGCGATGGCATCTGCCAGGACGTCGCGCGCGCGGTCGATGTCGGCTTGCGGTCGACCCGCAAACGCGCCCTTGATCAGGCGACCAGCTCTGGTCGAACGCGGTCACTGCGGCGCTGAGGACTTCTGCCGGGAGTACGCGCTGGCCCCGGCTCAGCCTGACACGCATGGGGACCCCTCCTTACCCGCAAAATTTAAGGAGGAAGAGTTCAGTCGCAACAATGAAGTCAGTCGGATTTCGCACAATTCATGCTGGCAGCACCGATCATGCTGCGGCGCAAACGGCCCGATCACTTATGCGGCGTGTAGGTGCCGTTGGACTTCTTCTCCAGCTTGGCGCGCTTGAGGATGCTGATCCGGCCCCGGCGTGCCGCGATCAACCCGTCCGCCTCCAGCGCCTGCACGGCCAGCGTGACGCCCGAGCGTTGCACGCCCAGCATCAGGGACAGGAACTCGTGCGTCAGCGGCAGCTCGTCACCGTCGATGCGGTCATCGGCCATCAGCAGCCAGCGGGCGAGCCGCTCCTCGATCTTGCTGCGGCCATTGGCCAGCGCCGTCTGCGTGACTTGGGTCTGGAAGGCATAGGCCGCCTTGAGCAGCTCGCGATGCAGCGAGGGGCTCTTGTCGATGGCCCCTCGCAGGCTGTCGGCGGCAAGGCACAAGCCGCTGCCAGCGGCCTGTATGTAGGTCTCATGCGCGGGACGGTCAGCGCCCAAGACCACGGCCAGACCGCTCATGCCTTCGCGGCCGATGAGGCCGACCTCGATGCTCGGTCGCGTGGAGCCATTGGCCACCACCGAGGCGAAGCCGCTCTCCATGAAGTAGATGGTCCTGATCTTGCGGTTGCGGGCTTCCAACGCCTTGTGCACGGGCAGGCGGATCGTCTCAAGGTGCGGTTGCAGCAAGCCGAAGTCGCTCTCCGACAAGCGCTTGAGAATGAAATTGGAGATATCGCCGCGCGTGACGGGCTCTGGCATGGCTCGATCCCTGGTTCAGGGAGAGCACCAGCCGTCTCTCTGCCGTCCGTGTCCCGGAGGTTCGGCCCGGACGATGGGCAGGAACTTACACCCGTTGCGCGTAAACACCTAATTTACCGCCATTTGTGCGATTTCGTACTTTTCTCAGGAACAAGGGAGGGCGGTCGCCGTTGAGCCCTACAGGACCGCTCTCACGGCGAGCCGGATGCTCGCGGCGGTCGCTTAAACCCAGCTCAACGAGAGGATATGGCCGGTGCTCAGCACACGGCGAGCGGTGGTGCTTGTGGTCGAGGATGAGTGGCTGGTACGCGACTTCCTCGTCAGCCATCTCCAAGATGCAGGCTGGCGCGTGCTGGAAGCCGATAGCGCCGAGCAGGCGATTGCCATGCTCAAGGCGGGCCAGCACATCGATATTGTCATCACCGACATCCAGTTGAAGGGCGCGCTGACCGGCTGGGATGTGGCCGAGGCCTTTCGCGCGGCGCAGCCGACGATGCCGGTCATCTATGCATCGGGAAATGCCCCCGATCCGTCACGGCTGGTGCCGGAGAGCCTGTTTTTCCGCAAGCCCTACGACCCGGACGCCATTCTGCGATCTTGCCAGGGCTCACGTAGACAGTGGGAATTGTCATCGAGGGTGTGCCCATGACCCGCATCCTGATCGCTGATGACCATGCCGTGGCGCGTTCGGGTGTACGGCGCATCGTCGAGGACCATCTCCAATTAATCATAGATGTCGAGGAGATCGGCACACTGATGTGGATTAGCGCGCGAGCCGAAAAGCTGCCCTAAAAGACGCTGTCGATCTGAAGAAGCGAGGATGATTGAGATGAAGATGCTACGCCGACTGAGGGCGCGCATCGAAGAGGCAATCGTTGATTACGTAGTCGCCGTGTGGCGCAGGTCATGGCGCTGAGGTGACCGAGCTGCAACTGGCCTGCGCTCGCCCGCCGTTCTGAAGAGGCCGCAGGGCGCAGATCACTCAGGTTCGCAATGCGCTGTCGTCAGGACGGCAGGGCGGAGGACGCGAATGAGCGCATCGAGCCATGAGGAAGCGCATCCGTTACGGGGTGTGCGCGTGCTCATCGTCGAGGACAGTTGGCAGGTCGCGATGGCCTTGAAGTCTATGCTCAGAGACCGTGGCATGGTGATCACTGGCCCGACGAGCAAGATAGCCGAGGCCGAGCGGCTGGCTGTTGATGAGAAACCCGAGCTTGCCCTGGTGGACCTCCATCTCAAGGGCGAGATGTCTTGGGGTTTGGTCGATTGGCTGCATCAGCGTGGCCTGCGCGTCATTGTCCTCTCCGGCTATGCCGGGCTGACCCCGTCGCTGGATAGGGCCAAAGCCATTGTGCAGAAACCATTCGGTGCAGACGAGCTAGTTGCGACCATGCAAGATGTGATGCTCGCGGCCTAGATGCAGGTGTCCGCCATCGGACATCATCCTTCGGGCCACGGGGGACTGATCAGCCAGACGGTTTCGAACGCCACTCAGGCAGGCGTTCCACGGGGAACAGGTCAGGCCATCACGCCGAACGCGCCGCTCGCGGTGGCGGGCCTTCTGCAAGGCCGGGGCGCTAGACTTGGCTGACCGTGTCGACGACACGTCCTACCGGCATGACCAACACCCGTTGCCCCCTCTCGTCTTCGACCTCGATCTGGATGTCGAGACTGGCCGCGGTTCCCTTGAGCACCTCTTGGCTCAGGACCTCTCGCGCGCTTTCGAGCACGACCGCTCGCACCGCCTCCAGGTCTGGGAACTCCTCGGGAGGGTCGTCGTCGGGCAGGAGCTTGCCGTTCACCTTCACTCTGACGAAGTATCGAGGCATCGATCTTCTCCGTACGGAGCAAAATCGGCCTGAAGGGGTGAAGGTTCAAGAGCGAAGTTGGTGCGCAATCAGACAGATGAAGAGCGGAGCGACGGCATCTTGGAACTCGGCTGGCAACGCTGACGATCAACAACTGAGTTGTGACTGGCTCGCGGTTCCTGCTGTTGATCTGTGCGACTTCATACCAACTCCGACCTTGACGCCCTTCAGCTCCCGGCATTTTTCCCCTGGATCGAAAGCATGGAAGGTCAGGGGCCATGCCGGACAACTTTCTCCGTCGTTGGGTTGCTGCGAACGTGGAACCGGTGCCTGCGCAAGACAGGCACGACCGAGTTGCGATCTGGGCCGCTCACTGCGTCACTGACGCCATGCTGAACGGCTTCTCCCCTGACGACATCGCGAAGGCCGCTGGCGGCGACGTGCTGACTTACATCCGCGAGGCGGCGGACGACGTTGCGAGAGGCTGAGCAAGCCGCCGCACCGGCGCACACATCGACCAAAATTACGATCTGCTATCCTCCTCGCCCTCATTCGAGGCATTACGTCATGGGCGATGCGAGCATGGCCAATGAAGATGCTGCTGAGCGTGCGCGCTTGAGGCTTGCCGACTGCGTGCACCGCGTCACATCAGACACCAGCATGGAGGTGAGGGAGATCAAGCGCAAAGCCCTCGCCATGCTGCTCATCATCGACAACATTCGAAAACGCGCTACATCCAGCGTCACTACCGTTGCCGCGTGTAGGTCTCCAGTCCAGCGCGGTCGAGGATGCTGATCCTGCCTCGGTACACCCGTCGATCTCAGCTCCAGAACCCGTGGAAAGAAGCAGAGCTGCACCATGCCTGAAGGCACGTTCCAGTCACAGGGGAGGGACGGGGAAACGAGCGGGAAATGCTCGTGTGCTGGCTCTACAGGACGTAGCTCTATCGAGACCGCCGAGCGCCGTTAATCGGTGAACAACCTGAATTTGGCTCGGGAAACTGCCCAGGCATCGCGATCAAGGCCCGGCAATCCGCGATTATCCACGGCCATGGCGGCCATGCTCAACCTCAATTTCAACCTGATGCCAACAGGGGGTTGTGCTGATGGGCGCTGGCCCAGGCATGCTGCTAGCCTAGCTCGATGAGCCTCGCATGGCGTGCCTGCCCATGACCCGCATACTGATCGCCGATGACCACGATGTGGTGCGCTCAGGCGTCCGGCACATCATCGAAGATCAGCCTGGGTGGAGCGTTGTCGCCGAAGCTGCGGACGGCAAAGACGCCGTCGCCCAGGCCATCGCCACCAAACCCGACGTGGCCATCCTCGACTATCGACTGCCCTTGCTCGACGGCATCGAAGCCACCCGCCAAATCCGTCGGCGCGTGCCAAGCGTCGAGGTCCTCATCTTCACGATGCAGGATGACGACAACCTGTTGCGCGAGGCGCTGAGCGCTGGAGCGCGCAGCTATGTGCAGAAGTCGGATGCCGGGCAGCATTTGATTTCCGCCATCCAGTCGCTGGCCGAACACAAGCCCTACTTCACGGACAGGGCGTCGCAGGTCCTGCTCAAAAACTTCCTGACCGAGGCGGACAAGGTCCAGCGGATCCTGACTGGCCGCGAGCAAGTTGTGGTCCAGTTGGTCGCCGAGGGCCACAGCAACAAAGAGGCGGCCGCTGTCCTCAATGTCAGCATCAAAACGGTCGAGACACACCGCTCCACCATCATGCGCAAGCTCGACCTCACCTCCTCGGCGGCATTGGTGCGCTACGCCATACGAAATCATCTGACCGAGGCTTGAGGAACGCTGGGAGGCCGTCGCCGAAGCGCCACCTCACCGGCTTCCCCGGCAACGAGCAGGTGGAATGACGACACTCAGCCACGCCACCATGCGCGAGTGCGCCAGCATCAACCCAGTGGGGCTGGGCTGCATTAACCCAAGGATGCACATTCTCCCCGTCTTTGGTGTGATGGTCTAAGTCTGATGCCAACGGGGGCCATTGCCGATAGGTCCCGGAGCATCAGACCTCGTGACCTTGGCATGACCCGCATCTTGATTGCTGATGACCACGCCGTGGTGCGCACCGGTGTGCGGCGCATCCTTGAGGGCCAGCGCAACTGGAGTGTTGTCGCTGAAGCGGCGGACGGCAAAGACGCCATCACCAAAGCCATGGCCACCAACCCCGACGTAGCCATCGTCGACCACTCGCTGCCTCTCATCGACGGCATCGAAGTCACGCGACAAATCCGTCTGCGTATGCCAACCGTCGAGGTCCTCATCTTCACGATGCACGACAACGAAACCCTGCTGCGCGAGATGGTGGAGGCGGGAGCGCGTGGCTACGTGCTGAAGTCAGACGCCGGGGAGCATTTGATTTCTGCCGTCCAGTCGCTCGCAGCCCACAAGCCCTACTTCGCCAGCCACGCTTGCGAGGGTCTGCTGGAAACATTGCGCACGGATGGGGGACAGTTCGATCAGCCCCTGACCGGCCGAGAGCGCGGTATCGTGCATCTGGTCGCCGAGGGCAACAGCAACAAGCAGATCGCGAACTTGCTAAGCATCAGCGTCAAGACGGTCGAGACCCATCGAGCCTCGATCATGCGCAAGCTCGGCCTGGGCTCCATGGCCGCATTGGTGCGCTATGCCGTGCGCAACAATTTGGTTCAGGCCTGAAGCGCTCTGTGGGTGCGTATCGGTCTAAAGAGCGTGTGTGGTCCAAGCCGGGTCACGTGCCAGCCCAGTCGTAGTCATGGTCCTTGCGCTGCGGCTCGGTCAGAAGCACGCCGCCGATGATGCGATCCGGCCCTCGTTGCACTGCAACACTTGCTGGCCAGCGGTCGGGACGGTGCAAAATCAGACCACGTTCATCGTTGCGGCACCCCAGCCGGAGGCAACATTCATTGATGGTTCGGAGTTGTGTCGTCACAGCCGCCGGTCGGAGGCGTCTATGAACGATGAGGCAACGTATCCGTTGCGGGGTGTCCGTGTGCTCATCGTCGAGGACAGTTGGCACGTGGCCAAGGCATTGACATCGTTACTGACGGACATCGGCATGGTGGTCATTGGCCCGATCAGCACCATCGCCGAGGCCGAGCGTCTGGTGGCTGAGCAGCAACCTGAGCTTGCCGTTGTCGGGCTCAATCTCAAAGGCGAAATGGCCTTCGGCCTTGTCGATGAGCTGCATGAGCGCGGGCTGCGCGTCATCGTCCTCACTGGCTACCTCGGCTCAGGCAAGCCGCTGGATAAGGCCAGTGCCGTCCTGCAAAAACCATACGACGCGCAAGAGCTGCTTGCGACCATGCGCGACGTGATGCAGGCGCGGGCGTCAGCCGACTGCTGATCGACAACCAGGAAATGTAACCCGATAGGCTTCGAATTTGCGTGACTGCCCATGACCCGCATCCTGATCGCTGATGACCATACCGTGGTGCGCTCGGGCGTTCGGCGCGTCCTTGAAGATTATCCCGGCTGGAGCGTGGTCGCCGAAGCGACCAACGGCAAAGACGCCGTTGCCGAGGCCATCGCCACCCGGCCCGATGTGGCCATCCTCGACTATGCGCTGCCCGTGCTCAACGGTATCGAGGCCACGCGCCAAATCCGACAGCATGTGCCAAGCGTCGAGGTCCTCATCTTCACCCTGCACGACACCGAGGACTTGTTGCGTGAGTTGATCAACGTTGGAGCGCGCGGCTACGTGCTGAAGTCAGACGCTCAGCAGCATTTGATTTCTGCCGTCCAGTCGCTGGCAGCCCACAAGCCCTTCTTCACGGACAGGGCGTCGCAGGTCCTGCTGGAAAACCTCCTGAGCAAGAAGAGCCGGATCAAGCAGACCCTGACCGACCGCGAGCAGACCATCGTTCGGTTGGTCGCCGAGGGACACAGCAACAAGCAGATCGCGAGATTACTCAACATCAGCATCAAGACTGTCGAGACGCACCGCGCCACCATCTTGCGCAAGCTCGACCTGGGCTCCACGGCGGACATGGTCCGCTACGCCATCCGTAACAAGTTGAGCGACGCTTGAAGCGCCTTGTCGGCGCGCCTACTGGGCTCTGGCAGACCACCCCTTGGGGCTGAAGACGGGGTGCCTTCGGGCAAGCCCTGGGGGAGTGTCGCTCTCGCTCATCCAGAAGCCGATCCCCGGTATGCGGAATTAACCGCATGCCACGGTAAGTTCCTCGGGTCGCGGCGGCATGCTCTAGCCTGACAGCAACACGTGGCTTTGCTCGCCACTGGCCCAAGCAGCGTGTGGCCATGACCCGCATCCTGATCGCTGATGATCATGCCGTGGTGCGCTCGGGTGTCCGACGCATCATCGAAAGTCACGCGGGCTGGACTGTCGTCGCCGAGGCCGCTGACGGCAAAGACGCCATCGACAAAGCCATTGCCACCCAGCCTGACGTGGCCATTCTCGACGACACGCTTCCCCGGATCAACGGCATTGAAGCCACGCGCCAAATTCGCCTGCGTGCACCGAACGTCGAGGTGCTGATCCTTACGGAGCACGACAACGAGATCATCATGCGCGACGCGTTCAGCGCGGGCGCACGCGGCTATTTGGTGAAGACAGAAGCCGAACAAGAGCTGGTGGCTGCCATCGAAACCCTTGCGGCGCATCGGCCGCATTTGACCAGCAGGGCTATGGAGGCGCTCCTCGCGGTCTTTCTGACCGATGCGCAGCCCGCCAAGCAGCTGCTGACGCCCCGCGAGCGCAGTCGTCTTGCAATTGGTCGCCGAGGGGCACAGCAACAAAGGAATTGCCCAGGTGCTCAGCGTCAGCATCAAAACGGTGGAGACGCACCGTGCTGCGATCATGCGCAAGCTTGAGCTGACCTCGACGGCGGCTTTGGTGCGCTACGCCGTGCGCCATAAACTGATCGAGCCTTGAGCCGATTACGTTTCCACTGCCGTCCATGCGGGCGACAGATTTCCTGCGGCACAAAAGTGCGTCGCGCGCCCGTCACGGGCAAGGCCATCAGTGATGAAGGACTTGGTGCTGCCGAAATGCACCCTCGGACCGAGGTGCAACTGCACTTGCATCGTACCCGATTGAGCGGCCTGGGTGACGGTCGCGCACATGGCTGCTGCCGGTGTTCAAAAAACCCCATGGGAACGCAGGGCGACAGAGCCCGTATTTCCGGCACCTGGAGTGACGGGCGGAGCCGTTCAAGAAACAGTTGTATTTTGATCGAGATGCCCCCATCTGTGCCGTCCAGCATCGGGGGAGATTCATGCCGAAACGCGTGGCGATCTACAGCCGTGTCAGCACCGAGCGGCAGACCGTCGCCAATCAGGTGACCGAGCTGCGGGCTTGGGCGGAGCGCTGTGGACACACGGTGGTCGCCGAGTACGAGGATCACGCTATCAGCGGAGCCAAAGGCCGCGATCAGCGGCCTGCCTTCGACCGCATGCTCAAGGGTGCCGTGCGCCGCGAGTTCGACATTATTGCCGTATGGTCCTCGGATCGGCTGGGCCGTTCGCTTCCGCATCTGATCGAGGTGTTGCAAACGATCCGCGACACCCGCGCTGGTCTGTACATCCACACCCAGGCTTTGGACACGACGACGCCTGCCGGACGCGCCATGTTTGGCATGTTGGCGGTGTTCGGTGAGTTCGAGCGCGAGATGATCGTTGCGCGCGTGAATGCCGGTATTGCTCGCGCCCGGCACCAAGGCAAGCGCCTTGGACGCCCGAAGCTCGCAGTCAAGGTGCGGGATGCTGCCATTCAGGCTCTGCAACAGGGCTCCAGCATCCGCCAAGCCGCAGAACTCAGCGGTGCCAGCGTCGGGGCTATTGCCGCACTGCGCCAGCAGTTGCGGGCGACACCGGCAAGCTGACGTTCGCCAAAGCCGAGGAGGCACTAGCCGTTGATGGCGACCTCCATGTTGTCGAATTCGAGTTCCTTTTTCGTCTCCAACAAAGTGACCCAGCGGGGGCGGTGGGCCAACACTGACGACGCTGTGAGTGAGCAAGTGCAACTGGGCTACAGTGGTGGCGCGGGCCGCATGCTCCGCGACAAGGTTATGCCGACCACCTGTATATACGGGTGCCAGCTCGACGCGGGCGAGGCGGCTCCTTGCTTGAGCGCGTTAGCGCATGGAACCGCCTTCACCAACCACCACGAACGGAGCCCAGTAGGCTGGATGGGCCTCGTCTAGTCGGCCTTCGTCGATGAGGGCCAGCATGGAGCGCCGCAGTGCCTCGGCCCGGCCAACTTTGGCGTTGCAGAGTCATCTCGCGCATCGCGCCGGTAACCAGCTTAACGGTCGCATCCGAGTCAACCGCCCAGTGGGAAACCAGTAGGGCCGCCCGCGCCCCTGCGTAGATGAAGGCCCGTCCGATCGGTTCGTGGCCGATGGGTGGCTAATGTGGGCCACGCCTATCCTTCTCGTCAGGGAGCCACGCTTTTTGCAGCACGTTTTGAGCGATGCCTTTATCTAAATGCGGCGCAATGAGTTTCTTAAAGGCATAGGCTACCTCACCGTATTCTCTCTTGCAGCTGCTGGCGCGCTCTTTGGGTAGGTAATCGTTGGTTACGACGTCGGCGAACAGGACGGGATCGGCTCCGTAGGCCAAGCACACCATGTTGTAGAACCGTGTCGCCGGGGGGCTGTGTGCGTCCGAAAATGCCGCCAGTGGCGCCGTCACTTTGGGATGCAGGAGATACTTCTTATAGGAGTGGGCGGCACCCGCGATGAGCGTGTGGGCCTGGTCTTTGCCGAACTGCAACATGATGTACGTGGCGAATTGATCCGCTGCATCCTCGGAACGCCCAAACACCGGCACGTCCAGCAGATCGAACATGGCGTGCCCCATCTCGTGGGTGAGGACATAGAAGAACTGGCCAACGATCGCATCAACGGGGGCGACGCCCGCCGCAGTGGTTTCTTGCGGCATCATTTTTCGTATTTCGTTCAGATACTCATAGCAAACAGTCACGCGACCGCGTTGATACCACGCGTTTGAGGCCCCGTCGCATTCCGCCGTCCTCAGTGTCAAATCGATGGGTAGCTGAAAGGCACCGTAAATCTCCTGCAACTTCTCGAGCGTACGACGTTGTTTGATGAGCTCGTAGATTGACTGGTGCTCGGGAGACTTCGGAACGACGTATTCGATACGTACTCTGTTGGGTTGCGCGTCCGCAGCGCTCAGCATTTTGGGCATCAAGAGTGACGAACCCAAAACCGCAAAGGCCAAGGCAAACAATAGGTGTCCGGACCGTCGCATTGGCCACCCTTCAGGACGAGGGCTACGGCGCTTGCCATAGCCCTCTCGGTTGTCGCGCCTAATTTCCGCCAAAGGCGTCCGCCGCCCAGCCGCCATACATGCTCTTCGCAGCCGGATCGGCGTCCACAAGGTAGAGCTTGTCGCCAGCGCGAATGATAATGGCACCCTCCTTCACCTCTTGCGCCCCGAGTTTCATGATTTGCGCCGCCGGATCGGTCTTCGCCGTTCCCCTGACAACGCCAAAACTCTTCCGATCGACGTAAATCCCCTCGCTGGCGCTGAGCGCGCCGAGTTGAGTTCTTTCTTGCGCTGAGATGGCAAGCTTTGGCACGGAGGCAGCAAGCGCGATTGTTGCTGCGACTCCCAGGGATAGGAATGTGAGTGTACGTGCTGACATGGGGGTTTCCTGCATGTTGGAGGTGCGGCACTTCAGGCGATCAAGCCTTACCCTATGGGTTGAGAGGGACGGTCACCGCCGAATCCGACACAATGCTCCTCGACGGAAAGACTTTCTATCCTGGTAAATACGCGATCTAGGGCGGCAAACCCTTGGGCTCGGCAGAATGGCAGGGACTTTCGAGCGCTCAGCGAGAGTGTGCAGGCAGCCCTTACTCCCACAGCTCGATGTGGGCCTCGCGCGCCATCCGCCAAGCCGAAGTCGGCGCGGCACGCATCATGATGGACCGTACCGAGCAGTGCTTTGGCCTTAAGCCAGAGCGGCTCGCAGCCGATACGGCTTACGGCCCAGCGTCGAGGAGGAGCAGATCACATCGCATATCCCCCTCATCGACAAGTCGCGGCGCGAGGACGGCACCTTCTCGCGGTCCGACTTCAGGTGGAATAAGGGCGATGGCGTCTACATCTGTCCGAACGGCAAGGTGCTCAGAACGAGTGGCACCATCCACGATGATAAGACCCTGCTTTATCGAGCCTCCAAACGCGATGGCGATGCCTGTTCGCTCAAGAGGCGCTGCCGCCCGAAAGAGCCGTCTCGCAAAAATCCTCGCGACATTCACGAGGACGCCCGCGATGTTGCACGCTCACTCCAGGAAACTGAGGCCTTCGAGCATCACGGCGCGACCGCAAGCGAGGGGAGATGCTGTTTGCACACTTGAAGCGCATTCTGCAACTCGGCCGTTTGCGACTGCGCGGACCTTGGAGGCGTTGAAGACACCACTACGTGCGGAGTTTCTGAGACATGGATAGCAATTCACCATCCTTCGACATTCCGGCAGCGAGCCCATCAGTCCCAGCATTAGCCTGATTGTTCAGTGACCGCCAATGGTTGGCGGGCAGGCTAGGGAGCTGTCAATGAGTAGCGTAATCAAGCTGTCGATGGGCATGGCTCTTGCCATGATGTTTGCACTGGCACCGACACCCATGTCCGGAGGCGACGCATGGGCGCAGTCCAAACCGAAGAAAGGCTGCGAATGCATGAACTTCTGCAAGACAGGACAGGGAAACAAGTGCGTCGCGTGCCGGAACAAGTGCAGTTAGTGCGTCACATTGTTTAGCCACTTGCTATTGGGCCTGTCGATTGACAGGCCCATTTTCAGTTCGGCTGCCGGGTTCACTCCGGACGTTCGCTGCTACCAGGCGCGGCCATCAGTGACCCGCAAGGGGCGAGGGGATTTCACTATCCACGGACTATCGAATGCCACTTTAGATATGCGCAGCAAACTATCCGCGCTTTTCATCCGTTACCGGAGTTAACCAACGTCATGCGCGTTAGCCCGATGGCTGTGTGTGTTCTCCCTGCTCACCTCAAGTTTCAACCTGAGGCGAAGTGGGGGTTGTGCTGATGGGCGCTGGCCAAGTCAGGCCTGTACCTTAGCCCGATAAGCCTCGCTTCGTGGCTGTCCATGACCCGCATACTGATCGCCGACGACCATGACGTGGTTCGATCGGGTATTCGACGCATCATCGAGGATCAACCGGGGTGGAGCGTTGTCGCTGAAGCTACGGACGGCAAAGACGCCGTCGCCAAGGCTATTGCTACCAAGCCCAACGTGGCCATCCTCGATTATAGACTGCCCCTGATCGACGGCATCGAAGCCACACGCCAAATCCGTCGGCATGTGCCAAAGGTCGAGGTTCTGATCTTTACGATGCACGACGACGAAGAGCTTTTGCGCGAATTGTTGGTGGCTGGAGCGCGTGGCTATGTGCTGAAGTCAGATGCCGGGCAGCATTTGATTTCTGCCGTCCAGTCGCTGGCGGAACACAAGCCCTTCTTCACTGACAGGACATCGCAGGTCCTGCTGGACACCTTCCTGAGCAAGGCGGGTCAGGTCAAGCCGATCCTGACTGACCGCGAGCAAGTTGTGGTTCAGTTGGTCGCCGAGGGCCACACCAACAAAGAGATTGCCGCAGTTCTCGGTATCAGCATTAAGACGGTCGAGACGCACCGAGCCTCTATCATGCACAAGCTCGACCTGGGCTCCACGGCGGCATTGGTGCGCTACGCCATACGGAACAATCTCATCCAGGCGTAAGGCGCTCTACGTCTCGCGCTCCGCGCTTGATCTCATCCACTGCTTGCTGGGTGTCTGGTGTTGCGTGGTGGGACGCAATCGCAACGTACCCCGTTGGCATCAGCCATGGAACCATCCCCTATCGGTGCCGAGCGATCTATGATTTGCCGCACCCGTTATGCGAATGCGGACATGAACGCAGAGCAATTAACCACTGCAGTTCAAACAATCGTCGCTCGTTAGACATTGTAGGAAATCGCACATAACTTCTGCAAGGAACGTTCCCGCAGCCCACTGCTGCGCTACTTGGCGGCAAGAGATGGCGCACTGCCATGCGGGCGACAGCTTTACTGCGGCTCAAATGTACGTCCGTGCGCCTGTCACGCAAGGCCATGCATCCGGCTTTGGATGAGATTTGGAGCACCGTGGCATGACCCGCATCTTGATCGCTGATGGCCACTTCGTGGTGCGCTCCGGCCTTCGGTGCATCATTAAAGACCATGCCGATTGGAGCATCGTTGCTGAAGCGGCGGACGGCAAGGACGCCATCGCCAAGACCATCGCCCGCAAGCCGGACGTAGCCATCGTCGACCACTCGCTGCCTCTCATCGACGGCATCGAAGTCACGCGTCAAATCCGATTGCGCGCGCCAAACGTCGAGGTTCTCATCTTGACGATGCGCGACGACGAACACCTGCTGCGCAACATGGTGAAAGCTGGAGCGCGTGGCTATGTGCTCAAGTCTGACGCTGGTGAGCGTTTGATTTCTGCCATTCAATCACTGGCGGCCCACCGGCCCTTTTTTACGGGACAGGCTTTAGAGGCTCTCGAAGCTCCGCGACCGTGCGACCAGCCCTTGACCAACCGGGAGCGCGGTATCGTCCACCTCATCGCCGAAGGCCACAGCCACAAGCAGATTGCGAGAGTGCTGAACATTACCGCCAAAACCGTAGAGACCCACCGGCGCTCGATCTGGCGCAAGCTCGGCCTCACCTCCATGGCCGCATTGGTGCGCTACGCCATCCGAAACAATTTGATCGAGGCTTGAGGGCGCGGTGCGAAGGCACCTCGCATTTGGGCGCGCATTCGGCGTTACCACAATGAGAGTACGCCCGAGGCTGGCGTCGCTCCGAAACTGAGCTGCTAGGCCCTCTTGGCCGTAGGCCGTGCACCGCCCAGAGCCTGCATCATGACGGCAACAAGAATGAGCGCACCACCGGCAACCACCGACATAGTGGTCGTCTCGTTGAAGACGAGATAGGTCCAGATGGGTGCGGCCACCGTCTCGGCTTGGGCCAGCACGGCAAGCGTCACGCCCGGCACCTTGCGCGAGCCGCGCGCAAACAGCACGAGGCCGATGGCCAAGATGCCGCCGCCATGCAGGAGCGCTAGCGCCGTGTCGCGCAGGCTTGCCGCAAGCGGCACGCCGAGCCACAGCAGCACAATGGCGCTGATCAGAACGGTGACGAGCCCGACCGCAACGAGCGCCGCATCGAGGTCCTGCGGCTGGGCGCCGCGCGTCGCGAGCAGGTACAGCGCAAACGAGAACGCCGTGCCGAGCGCGAGACATCGCGCCAACCATCCGCTTTCCCACAGGCTCGAATCCAGCCCATCAAACTTCAAGCTGAGCCCACTCATCACGCCAACACCGCCGAGGGCAACGATAATAGCCAGCGTGCTCAGCGCACCAACACGTTCGCCCAGCAGCGGACGGGCGAGGACGGCAGCCATCAACGGAGCCAGCGACATCAAAAAGAATACCTCGGCAGTGTTTCCCAGTTTGATGGCCACGATGAAACATATCTGACTGGCCACCATGGCGAGCACCGAGACCCAGGCAAAACCGCCGAGCTGCCTCATCTGCACGAGCGGGCTGATGCGGTGGCGCTGCGCCGCTACCAGCGAAAGGACCAGCGCGAAGGCGAGTGCGCGCCAGAACAGATATTGCCAAGCATCGCTGGCGGTCGCCCCACGCACGCAAAGAACGCCGAGGCTGAGCACCAGACCACCCAGTACGACGAAAAGGCAGCCGACCAGATACAACCGCGCAGGTGGCAGGGAGGAACTCATGATCGGGTCAGCTAGTGCTAGTCTGGGGCACAATCCGGTTGGACCATGCAGCGGATCAGATGGAAAGTGAACCGCGCGCTCGATCTGGCAGCGCTCGGCTTCTTTCCGGGCATGCATTACCAGCGCCTAGCTCTTGGCACCCCGCGATTTGGTGAGGCTGGTAAGGGAGCCTTGACCTAGATGGAGAAGGGCTCAACGAACTCGCACCTCTTGCTCGCCCTTCGGCAGTACGATCATCCAGGGTTTTCACTCATGTGGTGCGTAGGATGTTCTCCCCTGCTGCTGGTGGCAGGCGCTCAGGCATCGCGCCAGGGCGCGACAGGTTGCAGAAGAGATCGGTCGTCGTTGTCGGGCTTGTTCACGCGCGTCGAGATCGGCCACATCGTCATGAGGTTCGGCGGATACGGCACCAGCACATCGCGCGGATCAGGTTCGATACAAGCGAGCCATCGGTCGTGCGCATCTGGCGGCAAGATTACCGGCATGCGGTCGTGTATCTCCGCCACCAGCGCATTGGCCGGACACGTGATGATGCAGAACGTGCGCACCCAGTCCTCGGTGCCAGGGCGCTTCCAGTTCTCCCAGATGCCCGCGACGCCGAACGGCTGGCGGTCCTGCATGGCGATGGCATAGGGCTGCTTGGCCTTGGCACCCTTGATGGCCTTCCACTCGAAGAAGTTGTCGATGGGCACAATGCAGCGCCGCAACTTGTAGGCGTCGCGGAACATCGGCAGGGCGGCGACGGTCTCGGCCTTGGCATTGATCGGCTTGCGGCCCGGCTCCTTGCTCCAGTACGGAATAAGGCCCCACCACAGCCGATCCAGTGAGCGCTCGCCGGTCTTGTGGTTCTGGCGGATGACCCAGTGCTCCTGGCCCGGCGCGCCGTTGTACTTCGGCGTCCAGTCCGTCTCTCCTCGCGCTGCTTCTTGGCCTTCGCCACGCGCGGATCATCCGGCGTGCCCATGATGATGGTGAGCCGGAGTTCGTCGGGTGACGACTTCTGGGTGATGCGACCGCACATGAGCAAGGATGTAAGTCGAGTGGCTATAGCTGACAACGTTGCCCCGCCCGCTGCCTACCTGCACCCAAACACGAAGGTGCGTTCGTTGTGCTCGGTGCGACGGCTGGCGATAGGCGCATCTGTGTAGAACTCGTGTCCTTTTGGACAGGCTTGCTTCGCGTACCGATCCGCGTACGCCTGCGCCTCCCGGTCAATATTTGTTCGGTTGACCGTGGCGTCGGTCGGCCCGATGACAGTCAGGGCGGTCTTACGTCCGCTTAGTGTTTCTGTCCGATGCTCAAAACGAAGACCCGAGTCGCCAATCGATCCGGTGCTCGACATTCGTGGAGCAGCCACACGTGACAGAGCACAGCGCGATGAGAGCAAGCAATTTCTCGTAGACCATATCGCGCACCCAACGGACGCCCACTGGCACCAGAGCTTGATTTAGGAGCGCTGCCGTCTGGCAGCAACCGTGCTGGGGTGGTGGCGGTTCAATCTCGACCAGCGCCCAAGATCATTCGGGTCCACGGACTCGCCGCCGAAATAAACCTGGACATACTCGGCGTCCGAGCGCTCGCGGAAGCAGTATGCGATGTGCTCGACACCATCACGCCAGTAGTGCTGGTGGCGGGGACAAACCGACAAACCCCGGCAGAAGCGGTCGAGGATCGTGTAGTTCTTGCCGGTCGCGAGGTCCACGGGCAGGGCCAGTTGATGTGGCCAGTCGCGATTGATGCGGGCTTTGGTGAGTTCGCCCTTGCGATAGACCATGCGCATCTCCGATGTGGTGATCAGACGGATGCGCGCAGTCGTTCGGCCCCTTCCTGCTTGGCCATCTTAAGTCGCAACTCCACCCCCGACCCCAAACCTGATTTCTCGGCGGACGGGGAACTAGCTGTATCAACGTTGGTGGAGAGCAAGGCAGAGGACTTAGAGGCGACCGTTGAACCTGATCGAGCGTCCGACAGTACGTCGGAATGAACTGTTTCTTTGCCTTTGTCTTTCAAGCGAATTTGCTTGATCTTGTCGGTACGGCCTCCCGAGATCGGACCACAGCCCTTCATGCACCGATGTTCACGCGCAGTGCGTTTGAAATTGCCAAGACCCATCATGCTGTCGCTCTCAGGCTCTAACCCAATCCTTGGGAGCGCCACATGGACAGGCAAGTGGATGGCTTGCAAACCGATTTGCTAACGAACGGTCCGTCACTTCCCCGCACAGGACAGCATCCGCCATCATCAGACCAGCGGTACATGCCCGAATTTCCGGACTGAGAGATACCGGTCAACACAGGCTGCCACCGTGCACGCCGCATTGCTAAACCGCCAAACGATGCGATGGCGTTGCGGGGTACGAGGCGGGCGTGATCAAGTTGTCGCTAAGTCCTTTGCTTGCAGTTCAGGCCACAAGCAGGAGGGCTGACGACGGCCCGTCACAAATTCAAGCGCCACTGAACCGGATTGCCCCTCTATTGCCCCCGTACGATCTCTGCATTGTTCGAAATTGCCCTAAGCATTGGTCGGAGCGGGGAGATTTGAACTCCCGACCCCCAGTCCCCCAGACTGGTGCTTCTCTGGTGGCTAGATAGCACAAGCCAGAGCTAAACGCTCGGTGTTTGCGAGCCCTCGACTTGAACCCAAGTTACGCCTAAACACGGGCGCTCATGCTCCGCGCGCAAATCGACTTTCCTGATTAGAGTGCAACTTCAATAACATAGGTGTTCGCAATTTCGATCCTGTCCGGCGCGCCCCGAACCGATCTGGCGAAGAATTACACCTCACGCCTTCGGGCAAGACGGCCTGCGCTGGCATGTGCGTGCGTACTGTCGCATCGACAGGAAATTCAAGGATTTTCTCATGTCGTGGTGTCTCGACGCCCGCGGCGACAGCGTCGCTGGCGCTCCAAGTGACGCAATGCTGGAACGAGATGTTCAATGTTGTACTTGTTCCGAACCCGGCGCTAAGTCGAAATCAGCAGGTGGTCATCGCCCAGGATTTCAGTATGCGCGGCGGTACAGTGTCCGTCTCTGTGCGCAAGGCATTTCTCTATTACTTCCAGAAAAGACTGCGGCTTGATGCGGTTAGCGCTCTCGATGGCCCTCATGAAACGCCTCTGGTCATCGCCAACCGTGAAGAATTCGACAACCCCGAACGTTTTAGATGCCATGTTCGGCTCGATGCGCTTGCACCAACTCCGCCATGCTGTTGAAAACGAAATCAGTGTGCGGGAGCGCACCCGGGTTCATGGTGGCCCCGAACCCCTGATCCCCATGCCGGCGGTAGATCCAAGCCGACTTCAGGCCCACTCTGTTAGCCGGTGCATGATCGTGGAACATGCTCTCGGCCGTATGCAAGATCTCGCGTTTCTCCACGCCGAGCGGTGCCAGATTCTCCAACAGGTAGTCGAAATTGCGAAGGTCCGGCTTGTAGGCGCCAATATCCTCGGCGGTAAAGATCGCGTCGAAATCGACCTGTAGTCGCTTGTTGCTCAGGGCGAAGCTCGCGTTGTCGACATTCGAGAGTATGATCAGCTTGTAGTGCGACTTGAGATACTGCAGTGACGCGGCCGAGTCCGGGAATGCCGGCCAGTCGCCAATCGAGCGGCCATAGGCGAGGCATTCTTCCCAGCTGGCGGTTACGCGCCATTTGTCAGCGAGCCGTTTGTAAACCACCGCCAGCAGTTCTCGATAGTTCTTGGTCGGGGTGAACCGCTGTTGCATCGACTCGTAGTGGGCGTGCGCCTCCAGGATCGCATTACGCGATAGCTGCGGCTGGACTTTCGAGGTCAGCGGCAACAATGCTGCCACCATGCCCGATTCCCAGTCGATCAGCGTGCCGTAGCAATCGAACGTCAGCGCCTTGAAATCAGACAATCGCATGCGCTGGTCTCCTAGGTTAGCGTCGGGATTGTTGATCTATGCAAGCATGCGCCAAGTCCGTTGCGTTACGCCACATGAACGGCGTGCAGCCGCTTCAGGTAGTCGCGGTACGCCTCGGCCTCTTTCTCGGTTCGAACCGCATCCCAACCATAGACGCCGGCTACCGCTTCGGCTGCCTTGTCCGCCGAATTGAAACCCATCGTCTTTGTCCACCCTGCACCAACGCGGCGGAACATCAGATCGACCAGGCTGGTCGCATGCTCGTGTTGCGCCGCAAAGACGAGATCGGCCATCTTGGCATCGGTCCAGTCGCCAACCACCGGCGGGGAATTCTGATTGTCGGGGAACTTGCGCGCGCCGTAATTCACGGCCTGGGCCGGCCTTGCCGCCTTGAGCCGGCGCTGCACCAGTCCAACCATTTCTGTGCCAGCCGATCGGTGCGTCATTACCGGCCCGGCGGTCATGGCATAGACGCCAGGCATCCCCGAGGCGGCGAGATCATGCACATCGCGCGAGCGTTTGCCCATCGGCAGCGCGGGGTCGTAACTTAATGGCCGCACCCCGGCCCACGTGAACAACATATCTGTGCGTTCGAGCTTCAGGCCCGGGAGCAAATGGTTGCTCTCCGCCAGAGGCCGTCGATCTCCTCGTTCTCGGCGCGGATCTCGTCGAGGTTGCCTTCGTAAACCGTCTCCGTCGGACCGAAGTAGTGCATTCCCCGCCAGGGGATGCAGTACAGCGGTTCATTCTTCCGATTGAAGGTGACGATGCCGTTGTCAGCGCATTCGGGCGGCAACTGTAGCATGATGTGAATGCCCTTGGTGCCGAGGACCTTGCGCGGTCGTGGCGCACCGGAAGCGCCATTGACCCTGTCGATCCAGATGCCGGCCATGTTGAGCACGAGCTTGGACTCGATCGTCGCTGTCCCGCCAGCGTCGACGTCCGACAACTCGATCTCCCACGCCTCATTGCGGCGCGTCATCTTGGTCGCGGCGGTATAGTTGCGGACCGTTGCCCCCAACCGTTCAGCGTCGAGTACGGCGTCGACGCAAAGCCGCTCCGGCCACTCGAATTGGTATTCGGTAAAGGCACCGATCGACTGCAATCGGTCCCAATCGCGCAAGCCACCCACCAACGGGAGTGACTTTGCGGCCTCGGGCGAGATCATCCGCTGGTGGAGCGGCACGTCGCGCGGCGCCATACGTGCCAGCAGCCCTAGGCCGAACTTCACCTGCCATGGGCGGTAGATTGAATCCTTCCAGATCGGGAAGTGGAAATTGAGCGGTCGCACCCGCTCCGGCGCCGTCAGGACGAGCTGCCGCCGGGCTTCCATTGCCAACTTGGCCATTCGCATGGCATTGCGCAGCCTCGAGGGATGTCGCGCGAATTCGAACATCGAGGCACCCGGCGCGAGGTAGCGCAGCCCGCAATGCAGCAAACGGCTCGAGCGGCTCGATGAACCCGAACCATAATCTCCCTTCTCAACCAAGATTACCGAGTATCCCGCCCCCGCAAGATGCTGCGCGGTACTGGCCCCATTGACCCCAGCGCCGATCACGCAAACGTCGTACTTGCGCTTGTCGAGTGTTTCGATTGCACTGCGCATGCTGCCCTCCGTGCATGACGGCGATTATAGAACGTCCGTGCCTGACGGCGATCGGACAAAAAAGGAGCCGCTGCTGCACAAAACCGGCCTTGCATTAGCAAAAGTGCGTGATGCCAATTTGACGGCAATGCAGTGCCTCGATACCCTCCATTCAGAAAAAATCCTGTCTGGAGGGTGAGGATGAGCAGCGGCGGGTTCAAATCAGGACTTCGGCGGCGCGACTTTCTTGGATCATCAGCTGCTGCGATCGCAGCGGCTCAGCTTCCACTCTCCTCCGGTGCCTTGGCGCAAGGCGCGTCAAACCTTCGTGCGGGCATCACGGGCTATAACGTCATCAACACCCTCGACCCGGGCAAGGCGACCCTAATCCCCGAGTTCTATGTCATCTGGGCCTTGTACAACGGCCTGATGAAGCTCGACGCCAACTCCAATCCGGTCCCCGATCTTGCGGAAAGCATCAAATCGGAAGGCAACGCACTGGAGTTCAAGCTGCGCAAGGGCGTCAAGTTCCACGACGGTTCGGAGATGACGTCAGACGACGTGAAGTTCACGCTCGAACGTCTGCTCGACGACAAGTTCGCCTCGCCAAACAAGAGCAAGGTCTCGGGTGTCAGCGCGATCGAGGTGCCCGATGCTACCACGGTTCGACTGGTGACAAAGGATCCGTTCGCGCCGTTGCTGACGTTCCTTGCAAATGCCCGCACCGGAACGCAGGTGCTATCGCGCAAGGCGGTTGGCTCGGCCGGTGACGATTTCGGCAAGAAGCCGGTCGGTACCGGCGCTTATTCGCTGAAAGACTGGGTGCCTGGCGAGCGCGTTTCACTGGCAGCATTTCCTGGCTACTTTGGTGGGGCACCCAAGATCACGACCATCGATATGCCTTTGATCGCCGAAGAATCGAGCGGCGTGACCGCGTTGCTTGGCGGCCAAATCGACCTCACCTCTACGGCACCGTTCGCCGACATTCCGAATCTGGAAAAGAATGCGTCAATCACGGTGTTGAAGCAGGCTGGCCTCAATTGCCGGTTCGTGTCCCTCAACCATCGCAAAGCGCCGTTCGACGATCCTGCATTCCGCCGCGCCTGCTCGATGGCGTTCGATCGCAACGCCATGGTCCGCGCGGTGCTTTTCGGCGAGGGCGTGACGGCGCATGGTCTCATTCCGCCGTCCATTGGCTACGCCTATGGTGGCAACAACCGGCCGCTGTGCGCCTACGACCCTGCGAAGGCGAAGGCGGAGCTCGCCAAGTCGAAATATCCGAACGGAGCCGAGGCTGAGATCCTGACCTGGGGTCAATCGTGGTGGAAGCGCATGGCGGAGGTGTTTGTCGCCCAGTGCAACCAGACCCTCGGCACCAAGTTCACGGTGCAGGTGACGGAGGCCAATACCGTCTTCCAGCGCCATAAGTCAGGTGATTACCAGGGCTCGGTATGGGGCTGGCTCGGTCTGCTCGACGCCGATGAATACATGTACGACGTCATCCACAGCAAGGGTTGGCGGAACTTCTACGGCTATGCAAATCCAAAAGTCGACGACCTGTTGGATCGCGCCCGGCGCGAACTCGACCAAGGCAAGCGCGGCGCCCTCTACAAGGAAGCCGAGAACACCATGATCGAGGATATGCCGGTGGTGCCGCTTTTTGTTTCGAACGTGCACAACCTCATGACCAAGAAAGTACAGGGTTTCAAGCAGTTGCCCTATTCCAACTGGGGCGACCAGTTTGCTCACATGAGCCTCAGCTAGCGGACACGACACGGCCGGCGGAGGTGCCAACGTTCATGGTATGGACGAGGTATGTCGGCGGCCGTCTCCTCGCGCTCGTCCTCACCGTCCTGGTCGGATCGGCCGTCGTCTTCTTGGTCATGAAGGCGGCGCCCGGCGATCCCGCGGTCGCCGCGCTCGGCGAGAGTGCGCGGCCGGAGTTGGTGGCTGCCTTTCGAGCCAAGCACAATCTCGACGTACCTTGGGCCCTGCAGTATGGCCGCTGGCTGGCCGGGGTCGCGCGCGGCGATTTCGGCTTGTCGCTCACGGTGGCGAGCGATCGCGCGATCTCCGGACTGATCGCGGCGCGCCTGCCGAACACGCATCTTCATCGGCATGATGGCGCTGGTAATCGCGATCATCTTGTCGATGATCGCCGGCACGATCGCCGCCCTAAGACGCGGCAAGCTTGCCGACACGATCGCAACCTCGCTCGCTGCACTCGGCATTTCGATGCCGGACTTCTGGCTGAGCTACGTGCTGATCCTGGTGTTCGCACTAGGCTTCGGCCTGTTCCCGGCCTACGGGTTCGTCGCGCCTGGTCAATCCTTCACCGGCGCGCTTTATTCGGGCTTCCTGCCGGCGCTGGCAGTGTCGGCGCCACTTGCTGCAGTGTTTGCTCGCACCCTTCGAACCGCTGCTGCTTGAAGCCGGCAACAAGGATTACGTGGTGGCCGCCCGCTCGTTCGGGTTTCATCCCGCATACATGTTCGTGCACTGGATCTTTCGCAACGCGCTGATCCCGTACATCACCATCATCGGCCTACAGATCCGTTATATTCTGGGTGGCGTCGTCGTCATTGAGCGCATCTTCGGCATTTCCGGCATCGGTTCGTTGATGGTCGATGGTGCATTCGCGCGCGACTATCCTGTGGTTCAGGCGTGCGCCGTCGTGTTCCTGGTCATCGTGCTTTCGGTGAACCTGGTCGTTGATGTGGTTTGCGGCCTACTCGATCCGAAGAGAACGAAGTGATGACGGCGCTCTTGCGCAGCCTGTGGAGCAACCGCACAGCGCGGGCTGGCGTCATCATCGTCGGATTGTTTCTGCTGGCGATTTCGGTTGGTGGCGCATTGATGCCGTACTCGGCGACCGATATGGATTTCCTCAATCTTCTCACGCCACCGGACTGGGCGCACCCATTCGGCACGGATTCGTTCGGCAGAGACGTGCTCACCCGTGTTCTACTCGGCGGCCGCGTGTCGCTCGCGATCTCCGTAACCGGCGTGGCGCTGGCGGCGATGATCGGCATTCCGACTGGACTTGCCGCTGCCTGGTATGGCGGCTGGATCGACCAGCTGCTGATGCGTTTCGCCGACCTGCTATTCGCCTTTCCGAGCTTCGTGCTGGCATTGTTCCTGATGGTGGTACTTGGGTTCGGCGTTACCAACGTGATCCTGGCGATTGCCCTGGTCTATGTTCCGATCTTCGCCCGGCTGGCGCGAAATCTCGCGTTGACGGTGCGCGAGGAAGCTTACGTTCAGGCAGCGCGGCTGATGGGCCAGTCGACAGCGCGCATACTCGGCCGCGAGATCCTGCCGAATATCATGGCGCCGATCATGGTGCAGGCCTCGATTTTCTATCGCCTTCGGCGTGATGATCGAGGCCGGTCTGAGCTTCTTGGGCTTGGCGTGCAGCCGCCGACACCATCTCTCGGCCTGATCATGGCCGATGGACGCGAGTACTTCAATCAAGGGCCCTGGGTGCTCACGCTCGCCGGCCTTTTCATCTCTTTCGGATTGCTTGGGCTCAATCTTCTCGGCGACGGGTTGCGGGACCTGACCGACCCGAAGCTACGCGAGAAGACGAGCTGATGAGCGTAGGCGCCGCCATCGAGCCACCGCTGCTCGAAGTGAAAAATCTATCGACACGGTTCCGCATGGGCAACGTCGATGTGCTGGCAATCCGCCGCGTCGATCTCGAGGTTCGCCGCCGCGAGGTGCTGGGCATCATTGGTGAATCGGGATCCGGCAAATCGGTCACCGGCCTGTCGATCCTGCGCCTGCTACCGGAGCATGCGGCCGTGACCGCCGATCGATTGCGGTTTGCGGGGCGCGAGTTGCTACCGCTCGACGATGAGACATTCCGGAAGTTACGCGGGACCCACCTCGCCATGGTGTTTCAGGATCCCGTCGGTGCCTTCAACCCGGCGAAAACAATCGACTGGCATCTCGACAAAATCCTAGCCCGCGCCGCTACTCGTGAAGACCGCCAGGGGGTCGATCTCACCCAGGATGGAAAGCGCTGGCTCGGCGATGTGGGCATCGCGAACCCGGAACGGATATTGCCGCTTTATCCACACCAGCTCAGCGGTGGCATGCTGCAGCGGACGTTGATCGCGCTGTCGGCAGCACTGCAACCGGATCTGCTGATCGCCGACGAGCCAACTACCAACCTTGACAACATCGTGGAGCGCCAGATCATCGGGTTGTTCCGCCGTCTCAAGGACAGGCTCGGCTCGGCGATCATCTTCATCACGCACGACATCTCGCTGGCGGCGGGGCTATGTGACCGCATCGCTGTGATGTACGCCGGCGAGATTATGGAGACCGGGCCGGCAGAGACCCTGTTACGTAACCCGGCGCATCCCTACACTGCCGGACTGATCGAAACTTCACGGCAGCTCGATGAGCGCGCCGGGCGGCTCAAGGAAATCCCCGGCGAGCTGCCGTCGGGCTCCGATCGCCCTCCCGGCTGCCTGTTCGCGCCGCGCTGCCAGTTTGCAACCGAACCCTGCCGTGCGGCGCCTCCCGTCAACATCACGCTCAGCCCCGACCACACCGTACGTTGCATTCGCTATGGCTGAGCCGTCCAAACCACTGATCGAAGTATCGGAGCTGGTCGTCAGCTTCACCCAGTCGGGCGGCGGCGTATTCCGCGCCGTCGACGATGCGAGCTCGAAAATTGCTCCGGGCGAAGTGGTGGGCCTGGTGGGCGAATCCGGCTCGGGCAAGACGACACTCGCGAAGACGATCTTGCGACTCTACAAACCCACGGCCGGCATGCTGCAGTTCGATGGCTGCGATATGACCCGTCTCGGCGAAAGCGCATCGCGGCCGATCCGCCGTCAGATGCAGATGGTCTTCCAAGACCCGCTATCGTCGTTCAATCCGCGCGTGCGTATTGGCGATGCGGTGGCGCTACCGCTACGGTTGCACAGGCGCGGCGCAGCCAGCCAAATCGAAGGCAGAGTAAAGGACCTGCTGTCTCGCGTCGGCCTCGGGCCGCAGTTCACGGAGCGCTATCCGCACGAAACGTCCGGCGGCCAGCTCCAGCGCGTCGCAATCGCCCGCGCGCTCGCGGTCGAACCGCGCCTCATCATCGCCGATGAAGCGGTGAGCAAACTCGACGTGTCGGTGCGTGCCCAGATTCTCAACCTGCTGCGGGACGTGCAGGCCTCGACCGGCGTTGCCTTGCTGTTCATCACCCATGATCTGCGCGTGGCTCGCTACCTGTGCAACCGGATCGGCGTGACGTTCTTCGGCCGGCTCGTGGAAGAAGGCGAGACCGAGGGCGTTTTCGCCAAGCCGCGCCATCCCTATACGCGCGCCTGCTCTCCACACTTGACGATGACGGCGGCGAACTGGCGGTCCTCGAGCCACTCGGCGCCGGCATCGAGCGGCGGCTGCCGGTATCGCACGCGCTGCCCGATCTCACGTCCCGACTGCGCCACGCACCGACCTGAGTTACAGGCCACCGTCGATGGCACGCAGACGGTCGCCTGCCCCTACGTGCTGAGCGGCTGACCGGCAGCGAGCCTGCCGGCATCGCCTGTCGCCAGATCGAGCGCGATTCGCAGCAACCGGTCGCTTGCGGCCCGCGTCTTCCAGGCCGCATGCGCGGTCAGCGTGACGTTCGGCAGCAAGGTCAATGGATGGCCGGCCGGAAGGGGCTCGGTTGCAAATACGTCGAGCGACGCCCGCCCGATGGCGCCGCTCCGCAGAGCGGCGATCAAAGCCGCTTCGTCGATCAGCGCCCCGCGGGCGGTATTGATGAGCAGTGCACCCGGTTTCAACAACGCGAGCCGCGACGCATCGAGCAGGCCTTTGGTTTCCGGCACCAACGCCAAATGCAAACTGACCGCGTCCGAAGCGGCAAGCAGCTCCTCAAGCGTGACCGACCCGGCCGGCACGCCTGCAGGTACGCCGGAGCGGTTCCAGGCGATGACGTCCATACCGAAGGCCGCCGCGATCCGCGCCATCTCCGACCCGACGCCACCCAACCCAACCAAGCCAAGCGTCCGCCCCCGCAGCTCGATGCCCTCGCTGACGGACCATCGCCCCGCACGTAGACCGCGATCCATCGCCGCGACGTCACGAGCGGCGGCGAGCAGCAACGCAAACGCATGCTCGGCCACGGTGCGGTCGCCATAGCCACGTACGGTGCGAACGCGAATGCCGAGCCGTTCGGCCGCGGCCAAGTTGACGTAACTGGCCGCGCCAGTGCCGAGAAACACGACAGACCTCAACCGGGGTGCGCCGACCAGCAGCGCATCATCCATCATCGTATGGCCGTTGAGGACGACCGCAGCGTCCGCCACCAGGGCGGCGAGCTCGCCCGGATTTGGGTCGCCGTCGAACACTTTCATCCGGCCGGCGGGCCGATCTCGTCTAGCAGGTTGCGCATCAGCGGCGAGCAATCGACATAGACCACTTGGGCTTCGGTCATAGGGCCCTGCACAGCCGCATTGAATCCAGAACGGCGGCGTGCACGTTACGGCTGGCGACGGCATCGCCCACCCGGTGCAGCTCGAACGTTCCGGCCGGATTGATCACACGCGGCTGCTCCTGCAGGTCCAGCAATGCATCGATGTCGGTGACGCCGGCGTTAGCGGCATCGCCACGCAAATCCTGGTAGATACCATCGGCCGGCAGCGTGCCGTGATCGACTATCAGCTGATCGGTGACATGCTCCATGGTCTTGGCCGTCGCCAGGTTGCGGAACGTCAAGTGAAGGCGGTTGCCACGCCGCTCGACCTTCTCGATCTGGTGATCGAAGTACATCTGGACGCCGAGCTCGTAGGCGCGCTTCTTCCAGATGATGCGCTCTGCATAGGTCAACTCCTGCGCCAGCTGGTTGTCGATCGAGTAGAAGTGCCACCTGCCGGCCGTCGCGGGCGGCGAGCTCCATCACCTGCGCCGCAGGGTGCCGGCCGGTGCCGTCGTAGACTACGACGTCAGCGCCCAGCGGAACGGTACCCCAATCACATCCCAGGCCGAGGTCACATGCTCGGCGCCGTTGATCCACTCAATATCGGGCGTGCCGCCGGTAGCGACGATGATGACATCGGGTTGCAGCGACCAGCACATCACCGCGCTCGGCATAGGTATTGAGACGGACGTCGACGCCAAGCCGCTCGAGCTCGGCGCAGCGCCAGTCGACAATGCCGATCACATCGCGGCGCCAACTGGCGCGGGCCGCCATCACCAGCTGTCCACCAAGCTGGCTGGCGGCCTCGAGCAGCACCACTTTGTGACCACGTGTCGCCGAAACACGCGCCGCTTCGAGACCGGCGGGGCCGCCGCCGATCACCACTATCTTGCGTCCGGCGCGTGGCGACCGCGTGATCTCGTGCGGCAGGATCTTCTCGCGGCGGGTCGAGGGATTGTGCAGGCAGCTCGGCCGGTAGGGACTGGCAATGGGTGGCACCGACGAGGGCCGGATTTCCTGCTCGCGGCCCGCGATCATCTTCGAAACGAGATGCGGGTCCGCGATCTGCGCCGTGTCATGGCCACCATGTCGAGCAGTCCCTCAGCGATGGCATGGCGGGCGCTCGCCACGTCGGCGACGCGGTCGGCATGGAAAACCGGAGTTTACTTCACGCTGAAGGCGCCGACGGGCTTCAGCCACGCGCGATGCCCGACGCCATGCCCGGCATGTTTCGACCGCAAGCCCATCTCGTGTCCATGCGGCCATAGATGGCATTGAAGAAATCGAATGCCCGGTCGCTCGAAGATCTTGGCGATCTCCAGGCATTCCTCGAGTTCATGCCGACCGGCCCCTCGTCGACCACGTAGCGGAAGCCGAGGAGGAACTTGTCGCCGACCTGCGGCGCATTTCCTCGTAGACCATCAAACCGAAACGGCAGCGGTTCTCGATCGAGCCACCCCACTTGTCGGTGCGGCGGTTCATGCTCGGCGACAGGAACTGACCGATTAAGTGGCCGCCGGCCAGCGTCTCGATGCCGTCGAGGCCGCCCTCCTGGCAGCGCTTGGCGGCGGCGCCGTAGGCCTTGATTACGCGCGCGATGTCATACTCATCCATCTCCTGGGGAAGCTGCGATGCAGCGTCTCGCGGATCGGCGACGGGACGATCGTTGGCAGCCAGTTGGAGGCATAGGGCTCGCCACGCCGGCCCAGGTGCGTGATCTGGCACATGATCGCGGCGCCATGGGCATGATGCGCTCAGAGCTGTTGTAGGTGTGGGATGATCTCGTCGACGCCGACATTCAGCTGACGGAAGAGTTTGGGCTGTCCTGCGCAACGTTCGATGACCCCCCGAACATTGTCAGCGCCAAGCCACCCTTCGCCTTCTCTGCGTGATAGAGCTGGTATCGTTCCGATGGGCATGCCGTTTTCCTCGAGCCCGCAAGCATGGCTCATTCTCATGATCCGATTGCGCAGAGTGAGGTCGCGATTGAGCGGAGCGAGCAGAGGTCAGAGCGGCGGGACCCGCCGGGAGAACTGCTGGTTCAGGTCGCGTCATGCTGGAGCCTCGTGATTGGGTGTGCACGCTATGCCGTCTGGCGCGACCGATCCGCAAGCACGTGCCAGAACCAGTGTTCGGCGCGTGTCGAGAGGCCGCCGTTTCCCAATTTTTTTTAGGTAAGGGGTCTCATGATGTACTTCTGGAACGCGGGTCGCTGCTGCAGGCGTGCGTAGTACGCCTCGACCCGCGGAAGGACCGGGCGCTTCACATCAAGCGCATACCACCGATAGATGTTCACGCCGACAACGATGTCGCCCATGGAGAGCCTTCCTCGCCACGTAGTCGCTGTCCTCCAGGCCTTGCTCGAGCACTTGGAATTGCTGACCGGTCCTCTCCGCATCGGCCCCGATCAGCGCCATATCTCTCTTCTCGGGCGGGGTGCGGATCAAACCCCAAAAGACTGGCGTGAGAACAGGCCCGACATGGTTTGACGCCCAATCCATCCAGCGATATCTAGTGTGCGCGCTGCATGAGGTCATTCGGACAGAGTGTCCCGACGCCATGCTTTGCTGCAAGATAGCGCACGATGGCGTTCGACTCCCACAAGACGAAGCCTTCGTCGTCGATAGTCGGCACACGCGAGTTCGGATTCATTATCTTGTAGAAAGGCTCGTTCACCACCCCGAACGCCAAACCCGCTTCGATGCGTTCGTAGGGTACATTCAATTCCTCAAGCGCCCAGATCACCTTTTGGACGTTGATAGAATTGACCCGCCCCCAAAGTTTCAACATCCTTGCCTCCCGCAGTCCATCGAAACCCATCTAACCGCTGCCAATTTTCATCCAAAGGTGAATGGTAGTTCAGCAGCGTCTTCCACGCGAGCGGGGCTGTGGCCGAAGGCAGCTCTCAACTGCATACGCACCAACTAATGGGAGTCGGCTCAACCCAAAGTCGGTTCGAGTGCTTTGCAGTTCGGCGGGTTCCATAATCACAGCATGCGCGGTGCCATCGCGCTGGGCGGCGGCGCCTCGCTGCGACCGTCCGTTCCCTACCCGGTTGAGGCATCGGTCGTCGGACTACTGTTCGTGCCGGAGCCCTTGCCGATCTTGCTGAAGTAGGCGATCACATCGGCCTTGGGGATGACGTCACCGTACTTCGCGTTGATGTCAAACAGGTTGGCGTCGTGCGGCGCATCGTGGCGATCGCCGACGCACTCGCGCGGCACGATGACGCGATAGCCATACTGGATGGCATCGATGGCGGCTGCACGCACGCAGCCGCTGGTCGAGCAGCCGGTCAGGATCAGCGTGTCGATGCCGAGGCCGGTCAGCGTCGAGGCGAGCGAGGTGCCGAAGAAGCAGCTCGGGTAGTTCTTGATGATGACGAGGTCTTCGGGCGCTGGCGGAATGCGCGGATCGATCTCGGCGAGTGGCTCACCGGCGACGAGCGTGCGTAGCGCCGGCACCTTTTTGACGAACAGACCGCCGTCGATGCCGGAGGGATGATACAGCACTTTGGTGTAGATGATCGGCACGCGCGCGCGCGCGCTACGGCCAGCAGCCCAACGGTTGCCTCGACGGCATCCACGACACCCTGGCCAAAGAATGCTGCACCCTTGGTCGTGTACGCTTTGATGAAATCGATTACGAGCACGGCACGGCCGCTCACCGAAGCCGATCCTGTTGTCGAAGACGCCCTTGTAGTTGGTCTCGCGTGTCTCGCTCATCGCGTCTCTCTCACGCTATCGATTTACATGAGCCCGAGCATGCTCCGCGCTTCGGTGGGCGTTGCAACCTCGCGCCCGACCAGCTTCGCCATGTGCACAATCTCGCGTACGAGATCGGCGTTGGTCGGCTCGCCGATCTCCGGGTAGTCATAGTCGCCGATGCCGATCGCGACATGGCCGCCCAGCGGCGATCGACTTCATCGCGACGGGAAATAGATTGCCGTCCTTGCAGCAGACCGTCCACTCGATCCGTCGGTCCTTCGGCATATGCGCAAGGAAGGCTTCGAGACCCTGGGGCGTCCCGGGATGGCCGCCGAGCAGGCCGCCTTCACAGTGGACGAGGAGCACATAGGCCGGCTCGTCGGCGATCGCCCATGTCCATCAGCGCGCTGGCCGAGCGCAGGAACGGGCCGTTCCAGGCGCGAGATTGGGCTTCACGCCGCAATCGCGAAGCGACGGCAGAACAGCATGAGCGTCTCATGCGCGTTGACGTAGACCTTCCCCGTCGTCCGGAAGTTCTTCGTTGCCGCGTCGTAAACGTCGATGTTGCGTTGAGCCGGTGTCGATACCCGCCGATCTCGGGTCTCAGTGCCGGATCCTTGCGCGAGCTCCACGATATGGCGGATGCGCTCCTCCTGTCCGGCGACCGTGATCTGGCCGAGGGTGGGGTGCACGATCAGATCGGAGTTGTCGCGGATGGCGCGACTGGCCGCCGCGTAAGTCCTCGGTCGCGTGCGCCGGCGCGCCGTCGGGCTCGCGCGCATGAAAATGGATGATGGCGGCGCCAGCGGCTCGCGAATTTCGCGGCCATCGCGGCCAAGCTCCTCGGCCGTCCACGGCACATTTGGGTTGCCGTCGCGCATCATGTACTCGTTGACGCGCACCTCGATGATGAGCTTCTTCATGCGCTCCGCCGGTCTGCAGGTTGTCTGCGTCGAGCCGATGCTCTGCATCGAAGTGGCAGGCCGCACGATGCCCGGCGCCACGTCTTCCAGTGCCGGGTCCTTCTCGACGCAGCCGTCGGCAACCGTTCGGAGCGCCAAGTGGCGCGTCTCGACTCGCCCTGCCTGCGCTACGAGCCGGGCGCGGAAGCAGCGTGGATGGAAGCGGCAGCCCGATGGCACAGCGGTCCCCGAGCTAATCTCTCCGACGCAGCGGAATGCGCCGGCGCGTGCGCTCGAGCTGCCGGATCGGCACGCGGCACGGCAGAGAGCAGCGAGATCGTGTAGGGGTGGCGCGGGCGAGCCATAGAGCTGGTCGCGACCCGCGGTCTCGACGATGCGGCCGAGGTACATGACGGCGACACGGTCGCTGACGTGGCGCACGACGGCGAGATCGTGGGCGATGAAGAGGTAGGCGACGCCGGTGCGCCGCTGAATGTCGCGCAGCAGGTTCAGGATCTGCGCCTGGATCGACACATCGAGCGCGGAGACGGGCTCGTCGAGCACCAAGAGCTTCGGCGACAGTGCCATGGCGCGGGCGATGCCGATGCGTCTGGCGCTGGCCGCCCGAGAATTGGTGCGGGTAGCGGTCGGCCAACCGTCGGATCGAGACCGACCAGTCGCATGATCTCCGCGACCCGTCCCTGACCGATCGGTGCGGCGTGCCATGCACGACGCATGGGCTCGGCGATCAGCGCGCCGACGCTCATGCGCGGGTCGAGCGAGCCGTACGGATCCTGGAACACCATCTGCAGCTCGGAGCGCAACGCGGCGCACTTCGGCGCGCGGTCTTGGCGGTGATGTCCTCGCCTGCGAACGTGATGCGCCCTGACTGGGCTCGATCAGGCGGAGCACCAAGCCGACCGAGCGTGCTCTTGCCGCTGCCGGTCTCGCCGACAAGGCCGAGGGTCTCCCCGGCGCGAAGGTCGAAGGAGACATCGTCGACGGCGCGCACGACGGGGCGCGTGCCGCCGAGCAGTCGGCCGCGCGCCGCCGAACGTCTTGGACAGGTGCTCGACCTGCAGCAGCGGGCGCCGATGCTCTGTTAGGCTCCGCCGCCGTCATGGCTGCCTCTCCGGCAGTCTCGCAGTTCGCGCCAATGCCAGCACCGACGTGCGATGCTGCGCTCGTCGACATCGGCAAGCGGCGGCGGCGAGGCCCGACAATCGGTCACGGCCGCGGCCGAGAAAGCAGCGCGGCTCGAAGGCGCAGCCGGCCGGCAGCGCGGCGAGATTGGGCGGCTGGCCCTCGATGGGTGTCAGATCGGCGCCGGCGGGCGTGTCGAGGTGAGGAATGCTGCGGAATAGCGACACGGTGTACGGGTGGCGCGGACGCCCGAACACGGTCGGCGAGCGTCCCCTGCTCCACGACGCGGCCGGCATAGAGCACCGCGACCGGTCGGCGTAGCGCGCGACAAGGCCGAGATCGTGCGTGATGAGGACGAGACCCATGCCGGTCTCGCGCTTCAGCTCGCGCAAGCAGCTCGAGCACCTGCGCCTGCACCGTCACATCGAGCGCTGTGGTCGGCTCGTCGGCGATCAGCACCTTGGGGTCGAGCGCGATGGCCATGGCGATCAGCGACGCGCTGGCGCATGCCGCCGGAGAACTGGTGCGGATAGTCGTCGATGCGTCGGTGGGGATCGGGGATGTGCACGCGCTCCAGCATCTCGATGGCGCGCACCCGCGCGGCTTCGTCCGGCTGAGCGGTGGTGGGCGCGCAGCACCTCGATGATCTGGTCGCCGATCGTAGAACACGGGATTGAGCGCCGTCAGCGGGTCCTGGAACACCATCGCGATCTCGGCGCCACGCCGGCGGCGCAGCGCCTCGGCCGCGAGGCTGCAGCAGGTCGACGCCGTCGAGCAGTACCTTGCCCTGCGCCACGTAGCCCGGCCGCGGCACCAGGCCGAGCGCGGAGAGAAACGTCATGCGTCTTGCCCGAGCCCAACTCGCCCACCACCGCCAGCGTCTCGCCGCGCCGCACCGACAGTGAGACGTCGTCGACGACAACGGTTGCTCGCGGCGAGCCGGGAAACACGGTTGTTAGCCCGCTCGACAGGAGTACGGGGGTGCTGCCGCTGCCGCGCCGCTCGTGACCACCGTAGATGGCTCCGCCGACTGTCATGGCATCACAGCATTCCTGTTCCGGTCTGGCGACGCATCTGCGGGTCGAGCGTGTCACGCAGTCCATCGCCAAGCAGGTTGAAGCGCGATCACGGCAAGCGCGATGCAAAGGCCCGACGACAGCGAGATCCAGGGATTGGTGGTGATGAGCGAGTTGCCGTCCGCGATGATGTTGCCCCAGGTTGGGGTCGGCGGTTGCACGCCCGAGGCCGAGGAAGCTCAGTCCCGCCTCGGCAAGGATCGCGGTCGCGGCGCTGACCGTCGCGACCACGATGACCGGCGGTAGGGCATTGGGAATGACGTGCCGCAGCAGAATGCGGGTCTCGGTCATGCCGATCGCGCGCGAGGCCTCGATGAACGGCCGCGGCTTGATGGTGAGCACGACGGAGCGCATGACGGCAGCGACACGTGGCGTGAAGGCTATCGAGACCGCGACGATGACCGACTCGAGCGATGAACCGCGCGCCGCCACCAGAGCCAGCGCAAGCAGGAATCCCGGAAATGCCAGCAGGATGTCGATGAGGACCACGGTGCACGCGCTCGATCCAGCCGCCCGCGAACCCCGCCAGCGCGCCGATCAGTGTGCCAGCCGTCAGCGACAGCGCGACCACGGCGAACGCCACCTTGAGCGAGACCTGCGTGCCGAGCAGGATGCGAGAGAGCACATCGCGGCCGAACTGATCGGTGCCGAGCCAATGCACAGCCGACATCGGCGCCAGCGTGTTCGACATGTTGGTCTTAAGCGGCGGGTGGGGCGCGATCCAAGGCGCGCCCAGGGCCACGATCACCAGGAGGGCAAGGATGATCGTCCCGATCGCGAGGCCGGGATGACGTAGGTGCGCGCTAGCGCAGGTCGGCGCCGATGCGCGGCCGCCATGCACGATCACGTCGGTGTCGGCATCATGGGTCCGGGGTGATCGCGCGTCATCGCACTCGGAGCCTCGGATCGATGACCCCGTAGAGCATGTCGAGGATAGCGTTGATCAGGACCACGCCCGTCGCCAACACCAACACGCCGGCTTGCACGAGCTGGTAGTCGCGCGCGAGAATGGCCTTGAGCATCGTCGAGCCGACGCCTGGCCGGCTGAAAACCGCCTCGATCAAGATCGCGTTGCCAAGCGACCAGGCGAAGGTGACGCCGATCACTGCAAGGATCGGCATCAGGGCATTCCGCAGCGCCAGGCGGTAGACGATCCGCCTCTCTGGCACGCCCATGGCGCGCGCGACACGGATGTAGTCCTGATCCAGCACTTCGAGCATCGCCGAGCGCGTCAGGCGCGCGATGTAGGCAGCCACCGAGAAGCCTAGCACGAGCGCCGGCAGCGCCAGATGATGGAGCTGGATCAGCAGGTTGGCGGAGACCGCTCGAGCCGAGCGCCGGAAAGAGGCTGAGCTTGTGGGAGAGCAGCAGGATCGCCGCCAGTCCAAGCCAGAACACCGGGAACGAGATGCCGCCCAGCGCAACGAGCATGATAGCGGCGTCGAGCCACGTGCCTTGCCGCACCGCGGACGCGATGCCGAGCGGAACGCCGATCGCGACGGCTACGAGCAGCCCGCTTACGGCCAGGGCCGCGGAGGACGGCAGGCTGTCAAGGATCTCGGTGAGCGCCGGCTTGGCCGGTCGCCACTGAGCTGCCAAGATCGCCGCCAGCGCCGCCCGTCCGACGAACAGCAGGTACTGCTCGATCAGCGACCGGTCGAGGCCGAGCTGCGGCCCTGAGCGTCGCCAGCGGCCTCCTTGGTCGCGTAGTCACCGAGCATGTAGGCGGCCGGGTCGCCAGGAATCGCCCGCATCAGGAAGAATGCGACGGTGACGATCCCGATCACCGTAACGGCCAGCTGAGACGAGACAGCGCCCGAGGTAGCCGAGCACGGATCTATCCCTTGAGCGAGACCGGGTAGGTATCGACTGTGAACAGTGAATTCTGAACGAGGCCTTCGACCTTGATCGGTGTGCGCAATGAAGAGCCGGTCGGCGTAGAGCGGGATCACCGGCACGTCGCGTCATGGTCTTCTGCAGGATTGCCTTGTAGGCCGCCGCCCGCTCGACATCACCCGAGGCCGCGCCGGCCTTCGCCAGCAGATCTTCGACGCCTTCGTAGCGCGCCGTGTTGAGGCCCGGCGGGAACGACTTCTTCGCGTAGAGCGTGACGAGGGGTGAATCCGGGTCCGGCGGGCCAACAACGCCCGTGACTGCAGGAATGGATGTTGCCGCTGTTGCGCGCCTGCGTGTAGGCGCCTCGCTCGAGCACCTTGATGGTCGCATCGATGCCCACCGCCTTCAAGTCATCGGCCATGGGAACGACGATCTTGTCGTAGGGGCTGAGGCCGACAGAGACGAGATCAAATTTGAAGGACGAGTGCGCCCGCCTCCTTGAGCAGCGCCTTAGCCTTGTCCGGATTGTACTCGTACTTCGGCACGTCCTCCGTGAACTCGGCGAATGAGCTGGTGAGTACGGAGTGGCTCATCGATTTGGTGCCCTTGAAGAACCCGTCGATCAGGCCTTTGCGGTTGAGCGCATGAATCATGGCTTGGCGCACACGAACATCGTCGAGCGGCTTCACCGTCGTGTTGAGCACGAGGTTGATGGTGTGGTTGGCATCGCGGCTCAGCACCTTGATTCCGGCCGTCTTGCCGAGGCGCTCGATCATCTCCGGCTGCTGGAGCGCATAAAAGATGTCGATCTCTTTCTTCTCGAGCGCGATGGCTGCAGCCGTCTCGTCCTTGATGATGCGTAGCTGAAGCTCGTCGAACTTCGGCGCCCCGCCGAAATAGGCCTTGTTCGCGACGAGCCGTACCTCGCTGCCGGTGGTCCACTTTTCGAAGGCGAAGGGGCCGGTGCCGATGGGATTGAGCTTGTACTTCTCGCCCATCTCCTGCGACGGCTCGTTTGGAGACGATCCAACCCTGATTGAACGCCGTGAGCTTGTGCAGGAAGCCGGAGCTTGCCTTGTCGAGCGTGAGACGAACCGTGAGTTGATCGGGCGCCTCCACCTTCACCAGGCCCGCGAGCTGGCCGGTGTACTTGCTCGCGCCGGCTGGATCGAGAACGCGGTCGAGCGAGAACTTCACGTCTTCGGCTGTGAGCGACCCGTAGTTCTTGTGGAAGGTCGACACCGCTGCGCAGCTTGAAGGTATAGACTTTGCCATCGTCGGCGAGCGTCCACTCGGTGGCGACGTCCGGCACGATCTTGTTCGTCGCCTGATCGTACTTCACGAGCCCATTGAACACGTGTCCGCAGACCGTCTGGTTCTCGATCTGAAAGATGTGAGCGGGATCTAGCACCGAGATGTCGGAGCCCAGACGCACGCGCAGCGTCTTGGCACCTTGCGCGAGCGCTAAGCGCGAGAAGTCGAACGGCAACACCATCGTGGCGCCGGTAGCGCCAGCCAATTTGAGCAGATTGCGCCGATTAAGCCGTGGGCCTTCTAAGCCTGCCATTTGCAAACCCTCCCGGAACTCGAACGCGAGCAGCTGTGCTCATTCGAAGAGACGCGCGCTGGCCGCCACACTTCGCTCGCAGAGAGTGTCGCGAAACAGAATGCCCGTCAACACGCGCTACATCAAACCCACTTTGTGGGCGATCTCGCTTCCGCGCGACCGGACACCATTGCCGCCGGCAATGCGTCCTCCTTGTTCGGCGGACGCGGGAGCTGACGCCCAAGCTCGGTCACGTAAACGGCCAGCTCGGCCATGCGCTCAAATTCTCGTGCTAAGCTTTGTGAGGCCATATCGATGCGCGAAGGCCTGCATATCTTCGACTGTCGGCTTGTCACTCGTGGTCATTGCTGGCACCGAGTAATGTCCCAGGTTTGGACGACGCTGTCGCCATGGCGTGGCGCGCTCGTATGCGGCTGCGATCGCCAGTGCGGTCGCTTCGTCCTGGCGGTTGGCTACGATCTGCCAGCTCAGCGGCAGGCCAGCGGCGGAAAAGCCCGTGCACTGCACCAGCGCGGGATGAGCTGAAAGGTTGAAAGGCGTCAGCACGGTTTCGACCGTGAAGGCCGTCATCTCGGGCTCGACTCCAAGGCGTGGCGCGATATGGAGGGGGCCATACGTCACGATAGCGTCGTAACTGCGTATCAACGTGTCGATGGAGTTCGCAATCCGCTGGCGTTGGCGCTGAGCCTGGATGTAGTCGACCGCGCGCACTAGCGATCCGGCCATCAGCTTGTCGCGAAGCGCGTAGCCCATGTCGGCCGGCCGCTCGCGCAACTCTTCCTCGTGGATGGCAGCAGACTCCGCCGGGCCGATCAGGCGCGTGACATCGAAGCACTCGGAGACCGCCAGCGGCAGCCGAATGTCGTCAAACGTTGGCACCCAGGTGTTCCAGCACCCTAACGCCGCCTTCGAAGGCTGCCGCGATGTCTGTATCCGGCTCCGGGAACCGGCCGAGTGGTCCTCGGAGAACCCCGACGCGTAAGCCTGTGATCGGTCGCGCAGTCGCGCGTATCAGGCTGCGTCCTGCGACACCATGATCTTGCGCATTGAGAAGCGCGTCGAAGACCATCGCCGCATCGCCAACGGTCCAGGTCAGCGGACCAGGCACATCAAGCGAATAGCAGTTGGGAAGAATGCCGTCGACGCTGAGGCGACCCGGTATGATCACGCCGACGAGACCGCAGGCAGCCGCAGGCAGACGCACCGAGCCCGGTTGTGTCGGAGCCCAGGGCAAAGGCTATGGTGCCAGCCGCAACGCCTGCACCTGCACCCGTGCTCGAGCCGCCGGTGAAGCGCTCGCTATCCCAGGGATTGCGCGCGGGCGGAAAAGGTAGATCGAAGTACTCGCCGCCGTTGCCAGTGCCGTACTCCCAGGTCGAGAGCTTGCCCATGAGCACAGCACCAGCGGCGTCGAGATCGCGCACAACTGCGGCATCGGTTGAGGCATGTGATGGATCCGCAGACGTGACCCCGCGGTGGCGGCCATGCCGGCGACGTCGTAGTTGTCCTTTACGGCGAATGGAATGCCGTGGATGGCCGACCTTAGCCGCCCGCGACTCGCAAGTCCTGTCGGCACAGCGCGCCGCATCGCGCGCGCCGGCCGCTGCAACGTAAATGAAGGAGTGGACGCGTTCATCGACCTCCGCGATGCGCGCGAGGTAGGTCTCTACCAAATCGATGGGTGTCACGGCGCCGGACGCTAGCCGTTGCGCTATTGGGCGACCGTCAGCGACCAGAGCGGTGCGTCAGTCATGAGATCCGCATTACTCCCTCGCAGTTCGCTGTGGATTGGCCACTTAGTTCGGCAGCGACGGCGCCCGATCAGGCCACTGGCTTTCGCGCTCGTAGGCCCCCGCAATACGGAACAGCATCGCTTCGGCAAACGGTCGTCCGACAAGCTGGAAGCCAACGGGCAGCCCGCTCTTTGAGAAGCCGGCGGGTACCGCGAGCCCGGGCAATCCCAGGTAGTTGATCGGCCACGTGCAATGGTTGAGGCTGCCGAGCACCTCATTCATGCGCTCGCCGTCGCCGACATCCACCTCGGCCAATTTTGGCACCGGAAATCGGAGCACGGGGGTGAGCATTGCATCTGCCGTCCCAAACACGTCGTCCACGAACGCCTTGACGATTCGTGGCCGCACCTGCACGGCCTTGAGATACTCGACGGCCGAGAACGCATAGCCTTGTTTCATCCGCGCGCGCACCAGCGGCGCATACTCGTCATGTCGGTTGCGCAGCCAGTCGTCGTGGAGCGCGCAAAACTCGGCGGAGATCACGATCGTTCCGAGCCCCCGCAACACGTCATGTAAGGGCACGCTGCGGCGCGTCACTGTGGCCCCGAGCCGCTGGAGCGTATCGATAGCCGCCTCCAAAACGTCGCCCACTTCTGGGCTCATTCCATCCCAGTAGTGATTGGTGGGGATTGCAATGCGCAACCCCGCCACACCCGTGTCGATGCTTCCCTCGTAATCCTCTACAGCAACCGGCGCCGCCGTTGGATCGTCGGGGTCAGGTCCGGCGACCACGGCGAGCAGACGCGCACAATCGCGCGCTGTACGAGCAAGGGGGCCGACGTTGTCGAGCGAGAAGGAGAGGCCCATGGCGCCGTAGCGCGATACACGGCCTTGGGTGGGTTTAAGTCCGTAGACGCCGCAAATGCCGGCCGGCAGCCGGATGGATCCACCCGTATCGGAGCCAAGCGAGCCGTAGACGAGGCGGCCCGCGACAGCGGTTCCCGACCCGGTCGACGAGCCGCCAGTGATACACTCGGTATTCCAGGGGTTGCGCGTCGGCCCGTAGTGGACATTGTGGCCCGTCGGCCCGTTGGCGAACTCCGACATGTTGAGCGCGCCAACGGTGATGGCGCCAGCAGCGTCGAGCCGCGCCAGCACTGTGGAAAGAATGTCTGGCTGAAAGTCGCGCCGGATGGCCGAGGCGCACGTGACGCGAAGACCGGGCCGGTAAAACATGTCCTTGTGCGCCAGAGGCACGCCGTGCAGCGGGCCGATGTTGTGGCCTGCGGTAAGCGCCCGATCAGCGGCCTTGGCGGCTGCGAGGGCGTCAGTCGTATCCATGCGCACGAAGGCGTTGAGCTTGGGTTGGTGTGCGGCAATGTGAGCGAGTGTCGCTTCCGCGACCTCAAGGGCGGACACCTTGTGCGTGGCAATTGCAGAGGCGGTGTCGCAGAGCGACCACTCTGTGATCGGCTTCATGCCTGCCTCGGTTTCGCGAGTTTGCGCATCACGACTTCAAACGCCTGCGGCTCGGTGTCGAACAACGAGCCCTGAACGGCATCTTCGAGTGCTTTCAGCGACGTCGCGAGGCTTTCTTCGACCCGCTTCACATCCGCGTCTGAGACCAGCTCGCAGCAAAGCTACTCGTATCGCGAGGGCGTCATCGGATGTGGACATCTAGACTTCCATCGGTGGGATGCTCTTCCCGGCGAGGGTAAGGCTCACGAACCGCGTTGACAACGGAGCCGGACCGAGCAGCGCGTCGTTGTCGCTGGGCGCTAGTGAGGAACAGGAACAGCCGAGAAGCGTTCTCACGCAGCTCAGCATCACAACGCTGTT
>CAWIYZ010000027.1:0-36451 GCA_963840425.1 uncultured Alphaproteobacteria bacterium
CAGCCCTTGGCTCAAAGGCAAACCAGGAGACCGTGCGAGTCACCTCGGCTTTGGTCGTTGGAGCCCCGAATGCCGCACAATGTTCATCGAGCTGTCACCGCAGCGACTGCGCGGCTGAGGCCATCGCGGAAGCGATAGTAGGCGCCGACACCAGGCAAAGCCCAGTTCGGATTGCCGTTGTAGAGTGGAAAATCCGGAAAATCCGCCAGCTCGAAACCACATGTTGTGTTCGAGCCGCCGATGATCCGCCGTGCGGTCTGGTGACCCAGATACGTCATCATGCCGACACCGCTGCCGTTGCAGCCGAGTGCGTAGTGCATGCCGTCCAGTTTGCCGGTGTGCGGAAGCGCATCCCAGGTAAAGGCCACGTTGCCGGTCCACGCGTGCGTGACCTTGGCGCCTTTGAGCTGGGGAAAACGGGCCGTCATGAAGCGATACAGAATGGGCGCGCTGACTTCCGTTGTCACCGGGGTAAACCGCGCGCGGCCGCCGAAGATCACGCGCTTTCCGTCCGGAGACATCCGGTAGTAGCACAGAACCCGCTTGGTATCGGCCAGTGTCCGACCTCTCGGAATCAGAGATTGCGCCAGGTCTTCAGGCAGCTCCTCGGTGGCGATGATATGGCTCGCCAGCGGGATCAGGCGCTTCTTGAGGTTTGGCGTCGCATCTCCGGTATAGCCGTTGGTCGCGATGACGATATCGCCTGCCTCCAGATCGCCGCGAGATGTTCGGATCTTCCAGCCGGAGCCTTTGCGCTCGATGCTTTTTGCGGATGCTTTGGCGCAGATCGCAATCTTGCGGCGGCGTGCGGCCTCCAACAACCCCTTGTAATAGAGCGCCGGGTGTAGCTTGCCGGAGCGCTCGACGACCATTCCGCCGTAGTAGTAGTCGGACGCAATCTCCTCGCGCTGGCGATCGCGTGGCATCATATAACAGCCGGAGCTCGCGGCATCGTTCAAGGTCTGCACCCGCTTTTCCTGCTGCTCGTAATCCTTCGGCGTCCAGGCGCCGACGAAGCGGCCTTTCTTCTCCCAAAAGCAATTGATCCTCTCGCGCGCGATCAGCGTGTCGATCAGACTGAAGGCGTCGGATGCAGAGGCCAGCAGGACCTTGGCAACCTCCGGGTCGGTGATGACGGTTCTTCCCGTGAAGCTTTTGCCGATGTTGACACCACCGCTGACCGCACCCCCGCTGCGGGTGCTGGCGCCGAAGCCAAGCTCTGCCGCCTCGAGAACGACAGCATCGATGCCCGCGTCAGCAAGCTCGATTGCGCATGACAACCCGGCATACCCGCCGCCGACGATCGCCACCCTCGCCTTACTCGGGATATCGACAAGATCGCCGGCCGTCGGCCTGTATGCCTCCCACCAATAAGGCATCGCCTTGAAGTCCCGGTGGCGTATGTCACTGCCGGCCATCGGAAGGTCTCCGTTCACAGGTGGAAAAGCCGGCAGTTGGTCCGGCCACCAGTTAGCTTATGGCATCACGTCTTGTCCCCACGATAGCCGCCACTCACGATGCCGGACACCTGCTGGCGCAGCCATGCAGTATCGCTCGCGCGCGCGCCAAAGCGATCGGGCGCGTACTGTGCGAAGGAGAACCTCTGAGTTTCGCCAGTCACGAGGCGGAAGACGATGTCACCGGCCATGGCCGACCAGGTCACGCCGGCCGAGTTCATCGCCGTTGCCACGATCAGTCCGTCCACTCCGTCCACTGCACCGATCAGCGGAAGGCCGTCGGGGGTGAAGGATTCCGGCCCGTTGATAAAACGGCGTATCGGCGCGGTGGCCAAAATCGGAAACATGCGCATGGCACTATCGAAATACGGCGCGATCTTTTCGAAGTCCGGATCGAGCAGGGTGAAGGTGAATGGCTCGGGCAGAGACTCAGGGTCGATTGTGCGCGCGTTCTCGTCGAAGAAGCCGACGAGCATGCCACCCACTTCCTCGCGTCCATAAAAGAGACTGCCTGGTGCGACAAATGACGGGGTCTCGCGGGGAAGACGCGGTGCCACATCAGCAATGAGGTAAAAGTGCTTGACCGCCCATTGTGCGAGGTCAATGCCGACGGCGGAAAGAATTGCACGGGACCATAGACCTGCGGCAACGATCACGATGTCGGCTGCGAAAGGCCCCTGACTGGTCTCGATGCCGCTCACTCTGCCCGATGATGTCTTAATTCCTGTGACGGTACAGTTCTCGACGATTCTTGCGCCGGCGCGCCGAGCAGCCGTCGCGTAAGCGGTGGTAATGTCGGAAGGGTTGACGCGACCGCTCAGAGGATTGAGCCAGATCGCTTCTGCGGCAGATGGTTCAATATGGGGATTGAGAGCCTTGGCCTCAGCAGGATTGATCCAACGAGTGGCGACCCCCCGCCCAATGGCGGCATCGTGCATGTCTTGAAAGCTGCGACGTGTGGCCTCGCTATCGGCAAGGAACATTCGTCCGGTTTTCAGCCAGCCGGTCTGCTGGCCGCTTGCAGCCTCCACGGCGTCAATCGCTTCGAAGGCGTACATGATCGGCTCGTCGCGATTTTGAATTGGCCTCCAGGTGATATTGCCGGCCGAGTGCCACGTGGTCCCTGAGCCCAAACGGTCGCGCTCGAGCAGAACAACGTCACCGGCGCCGCTGCGAGCCAAATGCCAGGCGATACTGGTGCCGATAACACCGCCGCCGACGATTACAATCTTTCGTACCATCTTGGTCCCGTTCTTGCGACTATAGTCCGAGCAACCGCGCAGCGTTCTCGTGCATCCACTTGCGCTTCGTCTCGTCTTTGAGCGGCAGCCCGTCGACGTCGGCGATGGCCTGCTTGATTGGCTGCATCGGCCACGCGGTGCCAAAGATCATTCGATCCTGCAGCACGGTGTTGCCATACTGAAGCAAAGGCTCGTAACCGGAATTGGCGACAGCGAGATACTTCGGCCGCATGGCGACGAGTCCGATATGGACGTTGGGATGCCGCCAGGCTACGCCGATGAGCTCCGTCACCCAGGGCCAGCCCGGGGGTGACGCAATCACCTTCAAGTCAGGAAAGTGCATCATCACCTGGTCCAGGAGTGCAGGCCGGCCGTATTCCATCGAGGCCGCGGTCGAAAAATTGATACCGACGTGGATGTTCACCGGAATGCCAAGCTCGATGCACTTGGCGTAGAGTGGATAAAGCTTCGGGTCGTTGATAGCGACCTTGTTCTCGAAGCATTGGATGTTGAGGCCTCGCAACCCAAGCACGCGCACGGCGTGCTCGAGCTCGCGAATGGCCGCTATCCCTTTGTGCGGATCGACGCCGGCGAAGCCGATAAAGCGACCGGTGTGCTGTTTGCAGAAGTCGGAAACGTCTTCGTTCTTGATCTTGAGCCCGAATGTCGTCTCGACGTCCCGCGCTTTGACGACGACCGTCGATACGCCCGCCTCGTCGTAGGCCGCGAGATAGCTTGCGAGCGCTCCCTTTGGATCAGCTTCCCCCTGAGCTCGTTCCTCGCTGGATTTGTACACCCGGCGATAATTCGCGAGATGCTCCTTTGAGATCGGATTGAATTGCGGAATAGGTGGAGTACTGCCGAAATCGATCATTGCTCGCTCCTCATTCAATCCGAGTGGAGTGTCACCTACAGCCGGATTGCCAGCCGGTTTGCGGCCAGACTAAGGTCTTTTGCAGCATCGGGCCACGGCGGGGAAGCCGCAACGACATGTTGGAAACGCAGACCACAGAAGCAAGCGAGGCATCAGCGAGTGCCGCGCATCAAACCAGGCGAGCGGCGATGGAGGCAAAGCCCTTCGACGGCAATCTCGGGGATTTGGTGGAACGCTTTTGCAAAGCTGATCCCGCTGCGGTGGCCTGGGTGTTCTTCGATAGCGACGAGACGCTGACGCGCCATGATGTATTTGATCGTGTGACCCGGCTCGCCAGCTCGCTGAGCCACCTCGGACTCAACAAAGGGACGCATGTCGCCGTGATGATGCCGAACATATCGGCGTTTCCGGTGACCTGGCTTGCCCTTGCACGGCTTGGCGCTGTGATGGTCCCCGTCAATGTGCGCTACACCACCTCGGAGCTCGGCTATGTCCTCACCGACAGCGAGGCTGAATTTCTCGTCATCGACAGTGCGCTGCTTGGAATTTTCAATGCCCTGGAGACGCGCCCGGCGGCTCTCACGGACGAGCGGATCGTTGTGCATGGGGAGGGGGGCGACCCGGGTGCGCATCGCTGGCATGACCTCGTGGCAAAGGGAACGTCTGGCTATGCGCCGCCGTGGAGCGTCACGGCGGACGATCTGATGAACATCCAGTATACCTCGGGCACGACAGGCTTTCCCAAAGGCTGCATGCAGCCACAGCTCTACTGGCTCACAATGGGCCGCGTGGCAGCCCACAGGGATGGGCTGGAGCTGAAGAACATTCTGATTGCGCAGCCGTTCTTCTACATGGATCCGCAGTGGCTCTCGCTGATGGCGATGGAGCAAGGTGGGACGACATACGTCGCAGCGCAGCCCAGCATCACTCGGTTTATGGACTGGGTGCATCGCTACCAAATTCACTTCTGCATCTTTCCGGAGCTGGTCTACCGGCAGCCTGAGAAGCCCGACGACGGCAAGAGCGCCCTGCGCCGCATCGCAACCTACGGGCACACAAAGTCGATCCACGCCGATCTACAGCGCCGCTTCAACGTCGTCGCACGCGAGGGCTTCGGCATGACCGAGGTCGGCTCGGCGCTCTCGGTCCCGTTCGAGGCGACGCACATGGTCAGCTCGGGCGTGTGCGGCGTACCGTCCGCGTTCCGGGCGTGCCGTGTCGTCGACGAGCAGGGTAACGACGTCGAACAGGGAGAGATCGGCGAGCTCGTAGTCCGCGGGCCCGGTATCTTCAAAGGTTACTATAAGAAGCCGGAAGCAAACGCGGCCTCCTTCTTCGGCGAATGGTTTCGTACTGGCGACCTCTTCTTTCAGGACCGCAACGGCTACTTCACGATCGTCGGGCGCCTCAAAGACATGATCCGGCGCTCCGGCGAAAATATCGCTGCACGGGAGGTCGAGGCCGCACTCGTCACGATCGAGGGTGTGGAAGATGCAGCCGCTGTCCCCGTCCGCGATCCCGACCGCGGCGAGGAAGTGAAAGCATATGTCGTCCTCAAGCCGGGCTACAGCCGCGACAAGGTCACGCCGGACGTTATCCTGAGCGAGGCGGCAAGGATTCTCGCCGCGTTCAAGGTGCCGCGTTATCTCGAGTACGTGGAGGAATTGCCGCGAACGCCGTCCCAGAAGATTAAGAAGGACGTGCTGAAGGCTCTCAAGCCAGACCCGCGTCTGGGTAGTTGGGACCGCGTCGACCGGGTGTGGCGGTAGGCGGCATCTCAAACCGCCGGGCGCACGCCAGCCCCGAATCTCGCGGCGAGCGCCAATAGAACGGTCACCAGGGTGATCTTCAGAACGGAGACGGCCGCGATCGTCGGATCAACTTCCATCATGATGTTGTCGAACATCTTCTTCGGCAAAGTCATATTCGAGCCACCGAGGAACATCGCCACCACGAGTTCGTCGAAGGAGGCGATGAAGGCCAGGAAGGCCGCGGAGATCAGCGACGGCCTGATCTGCGGCAGCGTGATGCGCCGGACGGCCGTCAGCCGGCTCGCCCCCAGTCCCATCGCCGCCTGCTCCTGGGCAACATCGAAGGTCTTCAGGCCTGCCGCCACGATGATGGTCACGTACGGGATGGCCAGAACGGCGTGGGCAAGCGCGATCCCCGGCCATAGCCCGATGAGCCTCAGCTTCGCGAACAACCCATAGACCGCAATAGAATAGACGATCGAAGGCACGATGATCGGAAGGGCCGAAATCTGGGTCAGTGCCTCGCGCCCGCGATAGCGGCCTCGCACAATGGAGAAGGCCAGCAATGTGCCAAGTACCAATGCGATCGCTGTCGCAAGGCTGGCGATCTTCAGGCTCCTGATGGTTGCGTCGATCCAGACGGGATCGTTCACATAGGCCTGATACCAGCGTAACGAGTAGCCCGGTGGCGGAAATCTCAAATACGCCGATGACGAGAACGAGATCGGGAAGACGATCAGCAGCGGCAGCATCAGAAACACAAAGACCAGACCTGTGAACACGCGCAATGCTGGAAGGAGCCAGCTTCTCGCGCGCGATTTGTGCGCCCCCGGTCTCATGCGATCGTTTCCCGCCGGCCCAGCCGATTGAGCAGCACATAGAAAAGGACGGCTACTACCAGCAGCAGGCACGACAACGCCGCAGCAAATCCCCACTCCAAAAACTGCCGCACTTGCTGCTCGATCAAGACGGCAATCATGATCACCTTGCCGCCGCCAAGCAGGGCCGGCGTGATGTAGAAGCCCAGCGAGAGGATGAACACGAGCGCAGTGCCGGCGATCACCCCTGGCATCGTCAAGGGCAAGAAAACGCGACGAAACACGCTCCAGCCGGAGGCACCAAGTCCTTCGGCGGCGAGAAGCAGATCGCGATTGACCCGCAGCATGGCGCTGTAGATCGGAAAGACCATGTAGGGCAGCAGCACGTGCACCATGCCTATCACGACGCCAGTGGTGTTGAAGATCAGTGCGACCGGCTTGTCGATCATGCCGGCCCCGAGCAGCGCCTGGTTCAGGACGCCGTTGCGGCCGAGCAGGATCATCCACGCATAGGTGCGCACCAGTATGCTGGTCCAGAACGGCAGCATCAGGAACACCAACCCGATCAGAACCCAGCGTGGCGATGCCGTCGACAGCACATAGGCTACGGGGTAAGCCATCAGCAGCGAGCAGCACGTCACGATTGCAGCGATGCGAAATGTCTCGATGAACACAGTCAGATACAGATCGCTCGTAACGGCTCTATCGAAGTGGGCGAGGGTCCCTCCTTCGACGCTCAGCAAGAACAACCTCAGAACGGGTAACAGAAACAGGAGCCCGAGAAACGCCACGGGCAGAAGTCCCACCAGCACCGGGCCTTGCTCGCCCCGCAGAACCGGGATCATGCGGCTTCGCCGGCGTGCGGCGATTTGAGGGGAGGCCGGCATGACGCTCTATCAATCCCACCCGACGACATGAACGAGGTCAGCCGACCAACCGAGGCGCAAGCGCGCGCCGATCGGCAGCGCCTCTGAGCTGGGCCGATATGGCCAACGCACAGTCATCTCGGCGCCCCCGTCGAGGGCGACGACGTACTTGATCGCATCGCCAAGGTAGACGACTTCCGTGACTGAGCCGGTCGCCACGTTGTCCGCGGTCTCGCAGTCGCCGAGCGCGCGTGGGGCCTCGGGACGCACCACGATTCCGACCGTCGATCCTACGGGGCGCGGCGCTGCCGTCTGTGCCGTGATCGTCAACCCGCTTTCGATCCCAGCCGTGAGTCGGTCTTGCGCCATTGCCGAGACAGTTCCGCGGTAGAGATTGGACTCGCCGATGAAGTCAGCGACGAAGCGGTTGACTGGCTGGGCATAGATCTCGAACGGCGTGCCGATTTGTTCGACCCGCCCCAGATTCATCACAGCGATCCGATCGGATAGGACAAGTGCCTCCTCCTGGTCATGCGTAACGAACAACGCAGTGATGCCGAGCTGGCGCTGGAGCCGCTTCACTTCGAGCTGCATCTGCTCCCGCAGTTTGCGGTCGAGCGCTCCGAAGGGCTCATCGAGCAGCAGGATTGGCGGCTCGAACACCACTGCGCGCGCAAGTGCAACGCGCTGCTGCTGTCCCCCCGACAATTGCCGCGGGTAGCGCTTCTCGTAACCGGCAAGTCCGACAAGTGCCAGGGCCCTCGCCACCCGCTCTTTAATCTGGGCCTGCCCCATGCGCCGCATCTCGAGCGGAAACGCAACATTCTCCGCGACCGCCATGTGCGGGAACAGCGCATAATTCTGGAACACCATGCCGATGCCGCGCGAGGCCGGCGTGGCCTCGGTGATGTCGCGCTCGCCGAGCCTTATGCGGCCTTCGTCGGGTTGTTCGAAGCCCGCCACCATCTTCAGCAGCGTGGTCTTGCCCGACCCGCTTGGGCCGAGAATCGTCAGAATTTCTCCATCACGGACGGAGAGGTCGACCCCGGCAACTGCGAGCACGGTGTCGTACCGTTTGACGACGCTCGACAGTGACAGCAGCGGGTTACGCGCCGCTGTTACTCCGTGCGGCGGGGCATCGTTCACTTTGCAAGGATCCACTTGCTCCAACGCTCGTTCATTTCCTTGCCGTTGTCGAGCCACCACTTGGCGTCGGTCCATACCTGCTTTGGCAGGTTGTCGGCATGCGTCGGCATGAAGGTTTGCAGCTCGGGCTTGACGTACGCCATGGACTTCAGGTTGAGACCCGGATACGTGATGATGTTCGCGTAAATGCCCTGCGCCTTGGCATCTGTGATGAGCGCGAGCATCTTCTGTCCCCAGTAGGCATCTTTCGCGCCCTTCGGAATGACGAAGGCGGATTCTTTGATCATGCCCTGGTTCCACTCGATCTTGAGGGGCGCGCCATTCTTGATGGCGACGAAGTAGCGCCCGTTCCAGGCGCTACCCATCACCGCCTCCTTGTCGACCAGCAGTTGCGCCGATTGCGCGCCGGTTTTCCACCATACGGTGATGTGCGGTTTTATCTCGTCGAGCTTCTTGAAGGCGCGAGCAACATCGATGGGATAAACCTTGTCGGGGGCCACGCCGTCAGCCAGCAGCGCGAACTCGAGATTGTCGATCGGACTGTCGCGCAGTGTACGCGGGCCAGGAAACTTCTTCACGTCCCAGAAGTCGGCCCATGAGGTCGGGCCTTTTCCTTCGGAGAATGCATCCGTGCGGTAGCCCATGACCGTCGTATACACGCCTTTCGGCATGATGTACTTGCGGTCCTGCAGGTGCTTTGGGTAGTCCGACAGATCGATTATCTTGCGGTCGAGAGGCTCGAGCAGTCCTTCCTTTTCGGCGAGCATGGCCTCCTCCGGACCGATCTCGGTCACGGTCCATTCGATGTTGCCGCTCTCCACCATGGCTTTGAGCTTGCCGGCATCGACCGGGCTCGTCGTTACAACCCGAATGCCAAATCGCTTTTCGAACTCACTATAGAAGGACTCACGCATGGCCTTTTGCATGTCGCCGCCCGAGTCGTTGAAGACGATCTGGGGCGGCTTGGGTGGCTCCTGTGCCTGTGCCGTGGCCGCGGATCCGAGTAGTACGCTTCCGAGGAAAAACAATCCGGCGATCACTCGGCTCGGTACTTTCCACAAGACCATAGCGATACTCCATACTTGATTTGATTGTTTGTCGTCGAACTATAGCTGCTCCCTCCGGGTGATCCAGCCCAGAAAAACTCTCAGGATTGCAAGGTTGAATTGAAGGATACGCCGATGCCTGGAACGGCCTGTCTCGCCGCGAACTTCAAGAGCACGCCGTATTGGTGGGAGGCGGCGCCACCCGAAGCGCCTGGCTCGTTCGACCCACCGGTGCGCACCGACGTTGCAATTGTCGGGAGCGGTTATTGTGGACTTTCTGCCGCGGCGGAGCTCGCAAATGCCGGCCGCACGGTGGTCGTCCTGGACGCGGGCCCGCTTGGTATAGGCGCCAGCACGCGCAGCGGTGGGATGGTTACCGGCGGGCAGAAGTTTGTCGTCTCGGGCGCGCTTGCCGGTCACCCAAGTCAGAAGCAGAGGCGCATCCTCGAGGATGCGAAGGCGTCTCTCGACTACATCGAGCAGCAGATCAGCCAAAATAATCTGGATGCAGACTATCAAAGATGCGGACGGCTGATCGCCGCCGTGACCCCATGGCATTACAGTCGCCTCGAAACCTGGGCCAAGCTACTCGATGCCCACGCGCCGGGAACGACACAGTTGGTCCCGCGCAACAAGCTACCGGGTGAAATTGGCGGCAAGCACTATTTCGGCGCCCTGCTCATCAACAACTATGGCGGGCTTCATCCCGCCAAGTATCACAAGGCACTGCGCGGCCATGCGCGTTCCAGAGGTGCAAGGCTCATCGGTGACATGCCGGTGCTCAAAGTCGAGCGAAACGGCGGCGGTTTCGTTGTGCACACAGCCCGTGGCGACATACAAGCGCAGCAGGTTCTGGTAGCCACCAACGGGTACAGCGACACCGCCGATGCGTTCCTGAGAGAACGCGTAGTCGGCGCTGCGAGCTACATTATTGCAACCGAGGCGTTGCCTGTTGCAATCCTTGGCAAGCTCAATCCGCATGGGCGCATGATATCGGACACGAAGCGCAGCCTCTCCTACTTTCGCTTGTCGCCTGACTTGACGCGTGTCGTCTTTGGAGGCCGGGCAAGCGGTCGAGACCTGAGCGAGGAAGCGGCCGCTCCCCACCTTCACCGGCCGATGTGCGAGATCTGGCCAGAGCTCGCGGAGTTCAAAGTTAGCCACTGCTGGAGAGGTAATGTCGGCATGACCTACGACCATATCCCGCACATGGGCACGCACGAGGGGGTGCATTACGCTGTCGGATGCAACGGCAGCGGCGTTGCCATGATGTCCTACCTCGGACACCAGTCGGCGCTCAGGATGCTCGGGCGGCAGAACCGGCCCTGCGCATTCGAGGCGGACGAATTTCCCAAGATACCGATGGCGTCTGCCAAGTCATGGATCGTTCCTGCTGTGACGCGCTGGTACCTCGCGCGTGACTGGCTCGACTCCAAGCTTGCCGATCGAAAGCGCAATTAGCCTTGGGTCTGGCGTGGAATGGAGTAGCAAGCGAGGAAATGTCCACTTTTGGATACTTGGATAAGAGCCGACGTGGCAGCCGCACTGGCGCGCTGATCCCGCGATGTCCGCTTTGGGTCAAAATCTCCCGTGACCGCACGCACATCGGCACGGCAGATCCAACCCAACAAGCTGACGTGCGAGCGACCCCGCTTATACGAGCAGTGTGTGCCAAAAGGCGACGAACGCGAGTGCTCACGCCAGGTCTTCTGCGCTTTCCGATTGGAGCCGCCCAAGCACAACGGCCGTCCCTGGATCCGGGCATGACAGTCAATCCGCCAAGCACCGAAGCCCTTGCGAGCCGGCGACGAGCCGAGAAAACCCATCCGGCACAGAACTCGACAAAGCACGCGCACACCCAGCGCATCACCCTTGTCCTTGCGCAAGTCAGCGTTTGATTTTCGGTCGGGGTCAAACCAGCCCAGCAGCCAGAGCGCCTCGACGTTGAGGCCAGCCTCGCGCTCCGCGGGTCGACTGAACCCCGTTGTGATCCAGCGCAATCGGCTACCGATTGGTGCTCCGGGGCCCTGTCCGATCCCGCATTCTCGCCTCAATCGACAGTTAGATCAAAGACTTGTGGCGGGGGGATGCCGCTGGCCGCGAAGGCGGGCTGCGCCGGCCAGCGTTGGTGAAGTCGAGATGCGCATCCCAAGGTCTGCGCCGGACGCTCTCCCAGCCGTTTCGCGCGGCAGAGACCGTCACCACCTTCGCGCCTATCGTTTGGCACCGAGCATCCTGGGCTTGCTGCTGGCACCCTTCACGCTGCCCGCCGCGGCAGCAGACACCATCACGGCCATCGAGATCACTGGCAACCGCACTGTGGAGGCCAGCTCCTTGCGGGGGAACCTCGCGCTCAAGGTGGGAAGCCCCTACGACGCCGCCATGGCCGATCAGTCCATCAAGGCGCTGTATGCGACAGGCCTCTTCCACGACGTGCGCATAGACCAGCGCGATTCGATCGTCCATGTGACGGTGGTTGAGAGCCCGGTCGTCACCCGAGTCGAGTTCGAAGGCAACGCGGCGATCGACAAGAGCAAGCTGCAGGAGCAGATCCAACTCAAGCCCGGCACGCGCTACACCGCCTCCAAAGCACACACCGATGCCGTGCGCATTCGCGAGGCCTACCGGCGGCTAGGCCGCATCGCCACCACCATCGAGCCGAAGGTGACGACGCTCGTTGACGGGCGCGTGGACGTCACCTACGTCGTGAGCGAGGGGCAGGTCACTAAGATCGACAGCATTAACTTCGTCGGCAACCGCCAGCTCCCGTCGGGTAAGTTGCGCGACGTCATTGCCACAAGTCAGTCAGGCTGGTTCGACATCCTGAAGGCGGCCGCCTTCTACGATCCCCAGCGCATCGAGCAGGACAAGGAGCTTCTGCGCCGCCACTACCTCAAGCAGGGCTTTCCCGACGCCCGCGTTGTCTCGGCTGAGGCAGTGAAGAACGCAGAAGGGACCGGCTATAGCATCACTTTCACGGTGGAGGAGGGCGAGCGCTTCACCTTCGCGCCTGCCACGATCGAGAGCAGCCTGCGCGGCGCCGACACGCAGGCGCTGCAGGACCTGGTGGCGGTCAGGCCCGGCAGCATCTACAGCCAGGAGGCGGTCGACAAGTCGATTGAGAAGATGATGCTCGCCCTGGGCGATCAGGGTCTCGCCTCTGCCCAGGTGAGGCCGATGCCGAAACGCGACGCGACGGGCCACACGATCGCCATCGCCTTCCACATCGAGGAGGGGCCGCGCATCACCGTGGAACGCGTCGAGATCGCCGGCAACACGAAGACCAAGGATTTCGTTATCCGCCGCCAGTTCCGGATCGCGGAGGGCGACGCCGTCAATGCCTTCCTGCTCGAACGCGGCAGGAAGCGCGTACAAGCGCTGGGCTTCTTCAAGAACGTCACTCTCAAGAAGCAGCGTGGCTCGGCGCCGGACAAAATGCTGCTCGTCATCGAGGTGGTAGAAGACCAGACCATTGATTTCGCCATCGGCGGGGGTTACTCGTCGAGCGAAGGCATCATCGGCGACATCTCGATCGCGGAGCGCAATCTGTTCGGCAACGGCCAGTGGGTGCGCCTGAAGCTCGCCGGCAGCCAGACGCGCTTCCAGGCGGAGCTCGGTTTTACGGAGCCGCGGTTCCTCGGCAGCAATGTCGCCGCCGGCTTCGATCTGTTTCACAAGGAGTTCGACTACACCAACCAGGCCTCCTACAAGGCCCAACGCATCGGCGGCACTCTGCGCGCGCGCTATCCCCTCACCGACGAGTGGTCGGCGGGCGTCAACTACACGTTCGTTCGCAGCACTCTCTATGACGTGGGCCCCACCGCCTCCGCCGCCATCAAGGAGGTCATCCCTGGCTTCCCGGACGCCAATTCCAACACCTACAATACGTCCTCCCTCGGCTACTCATTGGCCTACGATGCGCGCGACAATAAGAAGCGCCCCACCTCTGGCGTGTACTACACGGTTGCCCAGGACTTGGCCGGCCTCGGCGGTGACGTGCGCTATATCCGCTCGGTCGGTGAGGCGCGCGCCTATTATCCGGTGAATGACGAGATCATGGCGATGGGGCGCACCACCGGCGGCATCATCAGCGGATGGGGCGGACAGGACGTGCGCCTGCTCGATCTCTTCTACAAGGGCAGCGAGACGATCCGGGGCTTTGCCGTCGCCGGCTACGGCCCTCGCGACACGCTGAGCGCCAACCGGGACGCCCTCGGCGGCCGGATGTTCTACGCGACGACCGCTGAGCTTCTGTTCCAGATCCCCGGCGTGCCGCAGGATTTCGGCTTGCGTGGTGCGGTGTTCGCCGACGCGGGCTCACTATGGGGCCTCAACAGCACAGCCGCCAAGCAGCCGGGCGTCGTCGGCAGCACGCCGGCACTACGCGCCTCTGCGGGCCTGGGCCTCGTCTGGGATTCGCCGCTCGGCATGCTCAGGACCGACTACGCCATCCCCCTCGTCAAGCAGCCCTATGACAAGACGCAGAATTTCAGCTTCGGCCTGATGCCGTTCTGAGCGCGACTGCCGAACAACTCTTCGGCATTGGCCCTCATGACCCTCCACCCCCGCCATTTGGGCATCTTTTCAATCGTCCGTGCCGATCCTAATATAGGTGAGTGCGACGGGAGGGACCGATGCTTGCGGCCCGTGCGGGTGCTGCAATCGGCTTAGTGCTGGTGTCAACCACTGCAGTGGCAGACTGCGCCTGTCGTTGCCTGAATGGCGAGGTCCAGGTGCTGTGCACGATTGCCTTGGATTTCAGGCCCGTCTGTTCGCCGACATCTTGTTCGCCCGTGCCGCCTTCGATCCAACCGTTCCAGGTGCCTTCGGGTCCTGCCATCGACGCGAGTGGTTGCGTCAAGCGGCAGGTGCTCAATCCATACACACGGCAGTTCGAGTGGCGCCAGATCTGCCGGTAAGTGTCACGTAGTCCAAGGCGAGAGTGCCAAGGCGTGCCACGCGCCCTATGTGCACTGGACGAAGGCGGGCCGAATTTGTGCCGCACAAGATCACTCAGCGCTTGCCGCTTCGATGACGGGAAAGCTTGGGGGAACCCGGTGGGGAGTAACGAGAGGCGATCCGCATGTACGCAACGGACCTTCCAATGCGCCGCACGCCGTTACTCCCCTGACGGAAACTCCGGACACATCGGATTGATCCACGCCTTGGTGCAAGAGCCCTGTGATCCTTTGGCGACAAGCGTCATGAATTGCGTAGCTGGTCACGTTCGGTCAATCGACCGAGGGCCGAGTTGCCCTATTCTGACGCTGGCGAAATGGCGGGCTCACTCGTGCGGGGAAGAGTTTAGCCAAGACGATTCCGTTGCGGGCGGACTCTGCCATTTCCCACCACCGCGGCTATGGTCCAGTCTGCAAATTCAGCCCGTGCGCGGGCGAGGGCACCACCAATAGCATACCAAGTGCGCCATTTGTAAAAAGTTAAGAAGGCTTAGGTGCTCTAATTCGAGCGAAGCGATGCTGTGCTCGTGGCCATCTTCAGGTACGCGACTTTAGCTCGTCCGGTTGCCGGATGCGGTTCGAATGCCGTTACGACCTCACCCACCCGGCGTGCCCTGCGTGTTCACGTACAGAGAATACAGGGAGTGGCTGGCAGTCATGAACAGGCGGTTGCGTTTGACGCCGCCGAAGCAGACGTTGGCGCATCGCTCCGGCAGTGCGATGAAGCCGATCGGTTTGCCCGTCGGATCGAAAACTTTGACGCCGTCCTGTTTTTCGTTGCCCATGCCCCAACCACACCAAAGGTTACCGTCGACGTCGATGCGGAAGCCATCCGGCGTTCCGCCCGGCTCGGCGGTGAGGAAGGTGCGGCCGTTCGCGATCTTGGTGCCATTGTCGACCACGTCGTAGACCCTGATCACACGCGGCGTGACGCCCGCCTCGACAATGTACATCTTCGATTCGTCGGGCGAGAAGGCGAGGCCGTTGGGTCTGTTGACATCGCCCACAACTACCGTCGCGCGTCCGGTCTTGGTGTCGAAACGATAGACGTTGGTCGGCAACTCCGGCGTGGCAACATGACCCTCATAGTTGCCTAGGATTCCGAATGGCGGATCGGTAAACCAGATGGAGTCGTCGGACTTCACAACCACGTCGTTTGGAGAATTGAGTGGCTTGCCATCGAACTTGTCGATCAGCACGGTGATGGTGCCGTCGAACTCCGTTCGGGTGACGCGCCGTGTGTCGTGCTCGCAGGTCACGAGACGGCCTTGACGGTCGCGGGTGTTGCCGTTGGAATTGTTCGACGGTTCCCGGAACCTGCTTACCATGCCCGTTTCTTCCTGCCAGCGCATGATGCGATTGTTGGGAATGTCGCTCCACAGAAGGTAGCGGCCGGCGCCGAACCAAGACGGGCCCTCGCACCAGCGCATACCCGTGGCAAGCCGCTCGACGCTGGCCAGAGCCAACCGGTACTTGGCGAAGCTCGGATCGAGGATCTCGATGGCAGGATCGGGGTAGCGCTCGCTCGGCCGCCACTGCCCGAATGCTGGACCGGTGATGGCAGCTCCGGCGAGGGCGGCGCTTCCTGAGGTCATGAATGCGCGTCGTGTCTGTTTCATCTGGTTTCCTCCTCCTCTTTCGATCGATTTTTCGAAGTGGCTCCTGAAAGCGGCATGACCACGGCAGCTTCACCTCAAAGAGCTGACGAACCTAGTGGGCCACGCGAACGGTGAGTTCGTGCCACTAGCGGAAGTAGCTCCGCTGATATCCAACCATTCCACGCCGAAGGCGGGCGGCGAGGCCAGCGTCAACGCAATCTCTCGAGAGCAATGGACGCTGGCTTGAACCAGCCGGGCTCGAAGTCATCGACTGTGACCATATCGCTTAGCTCGATGAGCGTATCCCGGCCCTGCAAGTCCTTTGTGATCCATTTTCGCAATTCGAGTGCCGGCTGCTTTGCCAAGAATATCTTGAGGGGCCCCGGCACCGATTGGCTCCTGTCCTCGAAGGCAATAGCAATTGTGTCATCCGACTCTTCCACTTCGAAGAATCGTGCATCTCGCAGCAAGTTCACGTCCTGCTGCAGTAGAGCACCGAAGGGAGTCTGATCGAGGTCCCAGCGGTCGTCCGTTTTCAGATCGTGATCCTGGATGGCAACCTGCCGTCCGTCAGAGACGATGACGAGCCGGCTGGGCTTGGCGAAGTCGAACCGAAACTGCCCGGGCCGCTGTACGTAAAACTTGCCGCGAAGCCGCGCGCCCCCTGCACTCGTCTGCATGAACGCTCCTCTCAGGGCGGTCATCCGATTGAAATAGGCGCTCACCTTCTGGACCAATGCGATCTGTTGGCTGCTGAGCTCCCCCGCCGCCTTGTCTTCGCCTTTCGTCTTTACAGGGCCGGCAGGCGCCTGCTTCTCCGTGTCCTGCGCATGCGCCCCCGCATTCGCCAGGCACGTCAAGGCAACAAGTGCAGTCAATGCAAAGCGTGCCGCCATGAGCCCGTCCCTCGTCACTTGCAAGCTGAAATGCCTATGACCGCCAATACCTCAAAGATTGGATCACATTGTGGACAGAGACGATGTCGTTGCCGCGGAGCGGACCGCCGGCAGCAAGGCGTCCGCGAAATGGGGCCGGGGAACCCTGCAGCCACAACAGGGCCACACTTGAATCGGGTCTAAGGGCGAGCGCGCGGGGCATCCGTGGAGAAACGCGCAGGGTCGAGCCGAAGCAATGGCGCAAGAAACCTCGACAGCGCAGCCGGCACCGCCCCTCGCAGGTTGGGTCGGATTCATCGCCATGTGCATCGGGATGTTCATGGCCATCCTGGACATCCAGATCGTTGCGACGTCGCTTCCCAACATTCAGGAGGCGCTCGCCATCCGGCCAGATCAAATGAGCTGGATCCAGACGAGCTATCTGATCGCTGAGGTCATCGCGATCCCGCTGACGGGCTGGCTAACGCGCGTGCTGTCTCTGCGTGGCCTTTTCGTGGTCGCCACAGGTGTTTTTGTCATTGCGTCCGTTGCCTGCGCCTCGAGCACGGGCTTCGCGTTCTATCGTGAGCGCCCGCATCGTTCAAGGGTTTGCCGGCGGCGCTTTGATACCCATCGTCTTTTCCGCGGGCTTCGTGCTCTTTCCGGGGCGCGGTCAGGCGCTCGCCACCACCATTGCCGGCGTGCTTGCCGTTCTGGCTCCGACCGTAGGGCCCGTCGCTGGCGGATGGATCACCTCGACCTACAGTTGGCCTTGGCTCTTTCTGATCAATGTGGGGCCTGGCATTCTGGCGATTGTGACTGGATTTCTGGTGCTGCCGCGCGTAGGGACGCGGCTCGGTGAGGTGCGTAGCTTGGACTTCGCATCGCTGGCCCTTGTCGCCGTAGCGTTGGCCGCGCTCGAGATCGGGCTGAAGGAAGCGCCAAAGCAAGGCTGGACTTCCGGATTCGTGCTCGGATCCTTTCTTGCGGCATCGGCTGGCGGCGCCGCGTTTGTCGTCCGGACCCTGTCTCGCTCGCCGCCAATCGTCGATCTTCGCGCTTTCGCGGATCGCGAGTTCGCACTTGGGTGCGCGCTGAGCTTCATCCTCGGCATCGGACTCTACGGATCCGTCTATCTTATACCTGTCTTTCTGGCCTACGTGCGCGGCCACGATGCGCTGACGATCGGCGAGACCATGCTGGTCACGGGCGCCGCGCAACTGGTCTCGGCGCCGTTAGTAGTTTGGCTCGAGCGGCACGTGAGTGCACGGCTTCTCGACATGTCTCGGGTTTTTGATGTTTGCCTCTGGTCTCGCGTTGAGCGCCTTCGAAACACCGCGCTCAGACTACGACGAGATGTATTGGCCGCAGGCCGTACGCGGGGTAGCGATCATGTTCTGTCTTCTGCCGCCGATACGGCTCGCGCTCGGCCATCTTCCCATCGAGCGTGTTCCGGATGCGAGCGCTCTTTTCAACCTGATGCGCAATTTGGGGGGCGCGATCGGCTTGGCGTTGATCGACACGGTGATCTTTGGCCGGGCAGAGATGCATGGCCGGGCTTTGACGGCGAAGCTTGCAGGTGGAGACGCGACGGCGTTCGATTTTGTTGGCCTTCCGAGCTTGCCAATGGCCATGCAAATCGCGCCCGAAAAAATGCAGCTCGTTCGCCGCGCGGTCGAACGGGCGGCGCTGACGACCGCCATCAACGAGGCGTGGGCCATGATCGCCGGCCTGACCGCGCTAGGAGTGCTCGTCGCGTTGGCCACGCGCCAGAAGTCCGACCTAGGACAGCGCTAGTCACCAGTAGGAGTGCTCGGGTGCCCCCGACTATGACAGCTGTTCTTGACTGCTTTACCTCTGATAGCGGACCGTCGCCGGGACACTGGCGAATAGCAGCTTCGTGCCAAAATCTAACTCATGCAGCGCATCAATTTTTCATTGCTGCGGCCGCGCTGCGAGCCATACGCCTACGAGTATCAGGCCAAGACCGTCGCCGTGGTGCATCGCAAGTACATGTTTCTCGGCCTTCCCCGGTTGTTCGAAAATGTACTCGTCATTCCTGTTCGGAATCGGGGATGATGGGTCTCGGCTCGCTGAGCTAGCCTGGGTGCCATCAACTGCTTCAGCAACGATCATCTATGCAGCGAGGGCCGATGCGTTCGGGCGGCGAGGACATGATGGCAATCATGCCCTGGCTGCAGTCGTGACGTCAGCGAAATACCTCACCTTCGCCCCGCGCTGGTTCTCGTAGATCGAACCCTGGCTCTTGGCCGGCGGCAGCGGCATTCGGATCGGGGCGGGCCGCTGGCGCGGCTCCACGGTCGATGCTCCGAGCACGATGCGGTTGTTGAACTCGACAAAGTCCGACACGCCGTTGAGCGGCCAGGCATCCGCGGCTGCGTATTCGAACAGCAGCAGTCGGCGTTGACGGGCCGACCGATTGGTCGCCGAGCCGTGTAGCGCGCGGGCGTGATGGATCGACATGGCGCCGGCCTTGCCGGTCAGCGCCACCGCCCTCGAGAAATCGATCTGATTGAGCTCGCCAGTGATCGCGCCGCAGAAATATCCGTCCGCGTGATGGTCGAAGGTGCGGCCTCGATGCGATCCCGGGATGGCAAGAAGGGGGCCGTTCTCCTCGGCACAATCGTCGAGCAGGATGCCGATCGCCAGCACGTCGTCATTCGTATGGGGGTAGAACGCCCAGTCCTGATGCCACTCAACGGGGGCGCCGTAGCCGGCCGACTTCATGTTGAGCTTGGAGCCGTGCAGGCGAATGTTGGGTCCGAGCAGACAGGAGAGCATCGCCGTGATGCGCGGGTGGCGCACCAACTGATTGAAATAGTCGAAATGCTTGTGCGGGGTCTTAATGCGCCGCACCCTCGGTGCCTCGGGCGTATGGCCGTCCTCGAGATCGTAGACATCCGTGTGGTTTGTGACCTTGGCCGCGCCGGCCACGATCTCGTCGACGTTGGCACGCAGCTCCGCGACCTCCTTGGCATCGAGCGCGGCTGGCACCATGAGGTAGCCATGCTCGTTGTAGAAGTCGACTTGCTCGGGTGTCAGCATCGGCGGCTCCGGGGAGGGTTCAGCTCTTGAACAGCTTGGGCATGAACAATACGAACGCTGGCCAGTAGGTGACGATCAGCAACGTGATGGCCAACGGAATGTAGAACGGCACCACGGCTCTGCAAAGGCGCGCGAAGCTCACCTGGGCGATGTCCTTGAGGATGAAGAGGATGACGCCGAAGGGCGGAGTAATCGCGCCAATGAGCAGGTTGAGGGCGAGGATGACTCCGAAATGCACAGGGTCGATCCCGACGGCCTTGATAACCGGCAGCAGCGTCGGCGTGACGATCAGCAGGATCGCCGTCGTCTCCATGAAGCAGCCGAGTATCAGGAGCAGGATGTTGATGATCAGCAGGACCATCCACGGCTCCTGCGTGACGCCGAGGATCAGCTCAGCCAGCAATGCCGGAAGCCGATTGACTGAGATTAGCCATCCGAACGGCACCGCGGCCGCGATAATGAACACCAGGACGCCGTAGAAGATCAGCGTCTCGCTGGTGGCCGCGAACAACTTGCGCCAGTCGAGCTCGCGATACCAGAAGCCGAGGCAGGCGGCGTAGACAACCGTGAGCGCGCCGAGCTCGGTCGGCGTCGCAACTCCCATCATCAGGCCCCCGATCAGGATCACCGGGGCCATGAATGCGGGCAGGCCCTCGAGAAACGAAGTCCCGAAGCTCGGGCCACGTCGCCCTCGGCTCGACCGGTGCAACGACGCGACCGGTGGCGGCGAGGTAGTAGACCGTCGCCATGAGTGAGAAGCCCATCAGCAGGCCGGGTAGGATGCCGGCGAGGAACAGGTCCTGCACGGAGACCTGGGCCAGCAGGCCGTAGATCACCATGATGACCGAGGGCGGGATGATCGGCCCGATGATGGCCGACGCGGCCGACACGGCGGCAGCAAACGCCGGATCGAAGCCGCGGTCGCGCATCGCCTTGACCTCGACCGTGCCAAGACCAGCCGCATCGGCCTGAGCGACACCCGACATGGCTGAGAAGATGATGCTGGCGACGATGTTGCAGTGGGCAAGGCCGCCGCGAATGTGTCCGACGAGGGCATGCGCAAAGCGGAAAATGCGATGCGCGATGCCGGCACTATTGAGGAGCTGGCCGGCAAGGATGAATAGCGGGATCGCAAGGAGCGGGAAGCTCTCGATACCGGGTGCCATGCGTTGGACGACAATGGTCAGCGGGACCGTCGGATAGAGCGTCAGGAATAGCAGCGCGCTGCCGGCAAGCGCGAACGCGATCGGCACCTCCAGCACTAGGAGCACGCCGAAGATCGCGAACATGAAGAGTATCGTGGCATCCATGCGTCAGCCTCGCAGCTGCGTCTCGGCCGGGCCTGGGGCCTCGAACACGAGCGGGACTGGCACGGGCTTGCCGGACGTCCGTGCCCCGGCCAAGTCGGCAAGCACGTAGTAGACGCAGGTCGCCGTCATGGAGGCGCAGGTGACAAGCATGGGGATCGAGTAGAACCAGGCGCGCGGCACGGGCAACGGAAGCGACACGGAGGTTGAGCGGCTCTCGATTGCGACAACCTTGCCGATCTCCTTGAGGAGCGCCCACAGCACGGCGATGATGATCGCATTGACAAGAATGCGCATGGCGCGCTGGCTGGACGGCGGGAGGTGCCCGACGAAGGTCTCGATCCTGATGTGGCGACCGTGCTTGAGGCCGACGCTCGCACCAATCAGTGCGGCCCAAATGAAGGAGTACATGGCGAGCTCCTCCACCCAGATGATCGGCCGGTTGAGGGCATAGCGCGTGAACACCTGCGTCGTGATGGTGACCACGATGAGCGCGATCAACGCGACGCCCAGCGCGCGCTCCAGATGACCGACGACCTGCAGCAGGCGGCGGAAGGCGGTGAGCATGGATCGCTGGACCGAGGGTTGGAGGAAACAGCGTCGGCGTCAGGCTGGTGGTCGGTTGCCTCGGCTGTGCGAGGTCATTTGATCGCCTGGATCGCTCTCCAGAGATCGGCCGACCAGGCGCCGTCCTTTTCCATCTCGGCGACGGCCGCCTCCGACTTGGCACGGATGGCGGTCGCATCGATCTTGTGCTCGATCGCGCCGGCGGCCACAATCTTCTTGATCACGTCCTCGGTTTCGTCCGCGGCCTGCTTGCGGGCCCAGCTGACTGCCTCCTTGGCACAGTCCGTCACCAGCTTTTGCAGTTCCGGGCCAAGGTCCTGGTAGGCCTTCTCGTTCATGGTGATATGCGTCGAGGAGTAGATGTGGTCCGTGCGCACGACGTGCTTCACAGCCTCGTGGAACTTGGCGGCGAAAGCGGCTGAGACCGGCCCTTCGGCAGCATCGACCACCCCCGACTTCAACGCCAGGAAGACCTCCGCCCAGGCGACACGCGAAGGCCGCGCGCCCAAGGTCTCCCAGAGCTTCACGTAGACCTTGATTTCAGGGACGCGCATCTTGATGCCGGAGATGTCCTCGAGTTTGCCGATCGGTTTGTTCGCGAACATGACGCGCGGCTGCGTCGCGGCAGCAGCGAGGATGCGGATCCCGTTCTTGGTCCTGAGCTCGTCCGCGAGCTTCTGATAGACCGCGCTCTCGGTGAATTTTTGCAGGTGATCGGTGTCTCTGAAGGTGAAGCCCCAGCCCATGATGGCGAAGTCCTTCACCCAGTTGGCGTACCAGTCGAGCACATCACCGTAGATTTGGACCGACCCCTGCATCATCTGCTCGATCACCTGCTGATCGTTGCCGAGCTGCTCGCCCTGTATGAAATTTATCTTGAGCTTGCCGGCGGCCTTCTCGTTGCAGGTTTTGGTGAAGAGGGCGTTCTGGCGGTCGAGCAAGGAACCGACTGCATCCGAGCCACCCAAGGTGAGCGTCTTCTGCGCTTCTGCCGAGATCGGCAGGACTGTCAGCGAGACGGCAAACACGGCTGCCGACCAGACACGACACATGAGTTTCCTCCCCGATGCAGGACAGCCTGACTTTGCGCCAGCCTTCGTCCCAGCCTACAGCCAAAGGAATTCGCTGCGCAAACGATACGGACGCTGCTTCCCGAACGCACACACACACGCTCTGGCCCTCGCTGGCGGGCTAAGGATTTTTCGTCGCGTCCTGCGAAGAACAGGCCTCGATCCTGGAGCAATCCGAGCAGTTCGCGGCTTGCGCCCGTGCATCCTTGCCGAGCTGAAACTTGAGAAATGGGTGGCGCTCAGCCATTCTGCCCAGGCGCGATAAGCCATCCTCATGTGCACAGCCGGCGACGGCCGCCGCGACTCAAACCTCCGACGCAGACGGGGCAGAACACATGAAGTTCGGGTTGTTCGGGGGGGCCAGGTCAGCGGGCGAAGGCTCTGTCGGCGACAGCCTGGGCTACCGCAAGTACATCGACTATGTCCTGCTGGCCGAGGAGCTTGGCTATCACAGCGTCTTTGTGGTCGAGCACCACTTCACGGGCGTCGGGCAGCTCTCCGCGTCGCTCAACTTCCTGAGCTATCTTGCCGGACGCACGCAGCGCATACGCCTCGGTACGGCGGTAGTGGTGCTGCCCTGGCACAATCCGGCGCTGCTCGCCGAGCAGGTTGCCACGCTCGATCTGCTCTCGGACGGCCGCCTCGACTTCGGCGTGGGCAAGGGTTATCGCCAAAACGAGTTCTCGGGCTTCTGCGTTCCCATCGAGGAGGCGACCGAGCGCTTCGAGGAGACCATGGCCTTCCTGCGCAAAGCTTGGTCCACCGACGGCCGCTTTTCGCATCACGGCCAGCGCTGGCACTTCGACAACATTGTCATCGAGCCGCGCGCTTGCCAGCAGCCGCATCCACCCTTGTGGATGGGCGCCGGGAGCTTCGAATCGATCAAGCGTGCGGCGCGGGGAGGCTTCAATCTGCTGCTGGACCAGATCGCCCCAGTTGATCTCATCATCGAGCGCGTGGCGGTTTACAAGGCCGAGCTACAGCGCTTAGGGCGGCCGTATCGGCCCGGTATGATCGCCGTCGCGCGCGCCCTGCAGATCATCGAGACCGAGGCTGAGCGCGAACAGGCTCATGCACTCAGAACCAAGGTGCTGAGGGCCATCGGCGACCTCGCGCGCGGACCTGGCGCCGAGCGCTATCAGAACATAGGCTCGCATGCCGACCCCAACCTTGCCAGCGAGGAGTCGGCGCTGCTTGGCACTCGCGAGGAGATCGTCGCCCGGCTGAACAAGCTCGAGGCAGGTGGTGTCGACTACGTGCTGCTGGTCGATCCTACCGGCTCGCCCAGCGCATTGAGCACATTCGCCGAGGGGATCATGCCGGCGTTTGCCGACCGCTGAGCATAGGAACAGCGACCATGAGTGCACCTTTGAGCTACCGTGTTGCCATCGTGATGGGGACTGGCCGCGGTCTCACTGGGGCGCCCGCAAGATCCGCGAACCACTCGTCGGGCGTCTCGCCGACCATGTCCGCATCCCCGCCATGAGCACCATCCACCCTCGACCGCCACGGACGCCGGGGTCAAGTCCGATACATAGACGTTGAGGTCGACGACGCACTTGAGATCGTAGGCCGTGTCTGACGCCACATCCGACTTGGGTCAAAAGTTCGCGTCCGCGCTCTGTATCGCTACGTCCGGTCACCCCCAATAAGCGGAAGTGATCCCAGCGCACGCTGACCGGTAAGTTTGTGCCAGAAGCGCAACCTCGCGGTTGTCCCCATGGCCATCGGTTTGGCCGGATGGTCGGGCTTGTGCCTGATTACGCAATTCATCGATAGCTGTCGTCTGCCGCCGTCCGCCTTCAAAGGGATTTCGGAACTCGCACATCTTTCAAGCTTGTGGACCAATTTGTGGACTGATCCAACACATTGCCAAAAAACACTATTTTATCAGTTGTTTATGGCGGAAGGGGTGTCCGCCTAAAACTCGTCCACCCATGTTTGCACACGTTTGAGAAAAGCATTGGAAATCGGGCTTTTCTTTTCGCTTGCGTCTTCCACCGTCCGCCATGGTTCACGTACAATCGCGTCGGAAAGATGGGTCGGGGGATGGGTCATGCCGCGCACCGCAAAACGATTGACGGCGATCAAGGTCAATGCTCTTCGCAAGCCAGGGCTCTTCGCCGATGGCGACGGGCTCTACCTGTAGCTCACGCCGACCGGCGCCAAGAGCTGGGTGTTTAGATACAAGTCGAATGGCCGCGCGCGCGACATGGGACTCGGACCGATTTCGGCCGTGAACCTCGCGCAAGCGCGTGACAAAGCTGCGGAGTGCCGCCGGCAGCGTTCGGAGGGCAAAGATCCGATCGAAGAGCGCAAGGCGGCCATAGCTGCTGCCCGAGCGGCCGATGCGCAACGCACGACCTTCCGCGAAGCCGCCGAGCAGATGATCACTGCGCATGAGGCCGGCTGGCGCAACCCGAAGCATCGCCAGCAGTGGCGCAACACGCTCGAAGCCTACGTCTATCCGGTCATCGGGGACGTTTCGGTGGCGGCTGTCGATAAGGCGCTTGTGCTCAAGATCCTCGAGCCGCTTTGGCGCGCAAAGCCGGAGACGGCCTCGCGTATTCGTGGTCGCATTGAGCGGGTGCTGGACGCAGCCAAGGCCCGGGGCCAACGCGACGGCGAGAACCCTGCGCGATGGCGCGGCCATCTCGACGCGGCCCTCCCGAAGCGCAGCAAGGTGCAAGTTGTAAAACATCATCCGGCGCTGCCCTACAAGGAGCTGCCCGCCTTCATGAGCGAGCTGCGCGAGCGCGAAGGGGTCACGCCGTTGGCTCTAGAGTTCACCATTCTGACCGTTGCTCGTAGCGGCGAGGCAATCGGCACACGCTCGGCTGAGATCGACTACGAGGATGCGACCTGGACGGTGCCCGCCAGCCGCATGAAAGGCGGCAAAGCGCATGTTGTTGCGCTGTCTAAGCGCGCCGTCGCGATCCTGCGTGAGCTGGAAAAGACTCGCACAGGCGAATTTGTGTTCCCCGGCATCAAGCCGCGCCGGCCAATCAGCGACATGACCATGCTGATGCTGCTGCGCGAGCTTCGCCCGGGCCTCACCGTGCACGGCTTCCGGTCGAGCTTCAAGGATTGGTGCGCCGAGCAAACCAGCTTTCCGAATTTCCTGAGCGAGGCCGCGCTGGCGCATGTCGTCGCCGACAAGGTCGAAGCTGCCTACCGGCGCAGCGATCTGCTGGAGCGACGCCGCAAGCTCATGGAGCAATGGGCAACCTACTGCGGGAAGGTCGTGCCGCTGCGGAGGCGGGCATGAGCGATGAAAAAGACCTCCGGTCGGCGAAGGCTTGGCTCTACGGTTACATGAAGGAAGACAAACGGGGGCACAGGCGCCACGTTTTTTTTAAGCCGGGATCGCCAGAGGAGCGTGAGGCTCGCCGTGCGTTGGCCAACTTGCTCTACCGCAATACGCTGGATCCGCCGCTCAGACGAACTCTCGCCAAAATGTTCTATCCCGTGATCATGGGCCCGAGTTGGGAAGGGCCGCCACGAAATTACCCATCACAATTCAAAATTGTCGGCCGGCGTCCGTCGAACGTTATTCGAGACTTCTCAGATTGCCCAGTTCGTTGCCGATCGTTTGACCCCCGAGAAGGGCTCAACAAAGAAAGCCATTGCAGCCGCTGCGCGGAAATTCAAGGTCAAGCCCAGAACGATCGAGCGGGACATTTGGGGGCCGCGCGCACGTCTGCTTCGTCAGTGGAATTCCACACGGGAAAAATAATCGCCCACTCCCGTGTGATGTGCCCCTAGCTTCTCCCGTGTTCGCGATGATGTTGCTGAGTTCGCGATTGGACGCATGGAGAGATGCTTCGATGATAAAGGGCTACAGCCCCGCCGCGCTTGCCGAGACGGGCGTCTCAGGCGGGCGCACGAACATTTACAAGCTGATCAACGCTGGCCTGCTGCGCGCCAGGAAGAATGGCAAGCGCACGGTCATCCTCGATGAGGACGTGCGAGCTTGCGTGGCGCAGCTCCCTCAGATCGCGCCGAAGCTGCCCCAGGCGGACGCAACCTCCGCCAAACCCGACGCGAATACTGCTGAACCAGTTGGGCCTTCGGGACTTCCGCCGAGGGCAACCCATTCACCGACCCATCCAAAACGCCGTCGCCGTTGACCACACGAAGTGATCCACCGGGCAGACCGGTGCAGCAGATTAGCAATTCTCGGTGCCGCGCAACTTGCCAAAACGGGGACGGCGATGGCTTCCACGCGTAAGAGCATCATGTTGGTGCCACGGCGCACCTGGCGACGGCCCCGAGCCGATGAAGGTCTTCGAAGAGACGCGCACCGTGATCTGCGCGCTGGGAAAAACCAGCGAGCGAAAGCGAGGCGCAAGGCGTGGGCCTGGCTTCCGCTCGGCCCAAAGTTTGCGGGACAATGCGCCGTCTCGGCCAGCTCGTTGAGCGCATCAACTGGAGGAAATTTGCGGAGTAACATTTTCCGAAGTTCAAAACGCTGGCCGGACCGACACAGGCGTATTCGCGCCGCGGCGTCGATTCGTTGCATCAAATGGCTGCGTGAAGAGGGGACTACGTCCTGCGTCAACCGCGCTGGGGAAGACAGGGGTGGTGATCAGACCTCGAACGCCTACACCATCCGGAGATGATCGCCCAGCCGTACGGCGCCGAGGGAAGGGAGACAGTGACATGGGTGTTACCACGGGTGTCATGGGCGTCACTGGACCCTAGTGACGTGGGTGTGGCTGCACCCGGAAGTGTGGAGGTGCTCACCCAGGTACCTGTTGAAGGTCTACCTCTTTCAATTCAACCTCGGACGCCAACCAAACATCGGCGTCGTTGCGCCCGACGCCACAACTGCTCGCCTCGCTGGGGTAAGCGAAGCAGGGCTCTGCAAGAAAGAGGGAGACGGCATGAGCATCGAAGCCATCGACAAGCCGAAGACCGCGCAGTGCAGCGACGCCGGCAAAGCCAAACCGCTGAACATCGCGCGCAAGCCGATCGCGCGCTCATTGACGGCATCAAGCGTCAGCCAATGGACATCTGAGGAGGAACGGACGAAGTGCCCGTCCTGGAGGTAGGTAATGGTGACGGCGCCATTGCCGGGGGGCGCTGCCACAACCGAAAGTTCTCGGTTGGATGTGGTGCTGCAGCAATGAGCGAGGGATTAACGAGGCTGAACAGGAAATGGCTCTGGCAAAAGCGCTTGCTAAGGAAATGGCTCTGGCAAAAGAGTGTCTTCTGACACGCGTCATGGAGCTGTCCAGCATTGAAGATCGGAACGAGAGATTGCGCGTCGTCAGATATCGTACTGGGCTCGACCCGAGGGCGAACTGCGAAGCATTGGCAGCAGCATTGCTTTTCGATTGGGACGGGAAGGGAAGTCCGCCTGTCGCGGGCGCATGGCACAGCACCGTGTCGATACGGCAAAATCGACCTCGATGCCGCCATGCCGGTGGAAGTCATGCTCGCAGACACTGCGCTGGGCGCAGGCGCGGGCCCAGCTGCAAGAGCAGGCGGATGGGGTTGCGAAATAAATCAACGTTTGAATTTTCGTCTCCGAAATCTAGAGTGCGGCGTTCGTCATGGACGAATGGAATGCCACGTGGTGGGCGCGGCCGGGGCGGGCCCAAGCGCAAGACCGAAGGGCCAGCGGTGGCGTCAGCGCTCAAGGTGCAGCGCGCCATGGCACAGCACCGTGTCGATACCAAAATCGACCTCAATGCCGCCGATGCCGGTGGAAGTCATGCTCACAACATGCGCTGGGCGCAGGCGCGGGCCCAGGCCGTAGCCGACGAGATCGCCGAGGTCGAGCGGGAAACCGGCAAGACAGCCGATCCCGCGCTCTACAAGCTCATGCTGGGCCTTCGGGGCATGGCGCAGCAGTGCGCCGAGGGCGCCGCTCCCTATTTGCATCCACGCCTCGCCGCCGTCGCCAATCTGGACCCGCCTAACGAGGACGGCCCCAAGACGCCCGAGGAACTCCTGGCCTAGTCTTGGCCAAGATTGACGGGAGCACGCGCGGTTTGGCGCGGTCGCCCTGCTACGAGCGAGCCGACGCACCCCCAATCTGCCTAGCGCCAGCGCTCTGGCAGGCGCTCAGCGGTCCGCGGATACCGCCGAATGCTGATTTGCCGCCGTCACCAACGAGCCGTACGTTGTTTTCGGGGTGAACCGGGGAGGGGCATCATGTTGCGCATGCACGCTGCTCGCCGCAGCAACGCTTGCAGCTTGCACAAAAAATCTTCGGCCATTCCACTTTCGGCCAATAACAGATTGCGCCGTGCCCTCCGTGACTTGTGACTTGAAGCCGAAAGCAGAAACCGATGCCAACTCATAACCCCGACAATGAGCGCATCAAGCACAGGTATCTACACTACCTGCGCGAGGCCAAGCGCCTGAGCGGCGTTTCAGTCGGCGCTGCGGCAGCCGCCCTGAGCAAGTTCGAAGCCTACACGGGATCTCGTGACTTCAAAAGGTTTCATATCCAACAGGCGATCGCTTTTCAAGCGCCGATTGTCTGAGCAGGTCAGTTGCCCGGACGGGGGAACGGCTGAGTGGTGCGACCATCCTCTCGACGCTCAATGCCCTGCGCGCCTTCATTCGCGGCGAGCACGAGCATGCCGATCGAGATTGCCACCAAGGTTGCGCGCGGCATGCACAGCAGTAGGGTAAGGTCGGAAGCTCGCCCAGCTCACCGATGCCAAACGTGGTCGTCCAGACGACGGCGAACCCGAGAATGAGCGCAGCGCCAGCCGCAAACACTGGCCGGAAATGGGCCGCCAAAGGCACAGGCAGAGGCAGGCCGAGAGGAGCAGCCGGGTGGTCAAAGGTGGCCCTTAGAACAGAAAAAAACAGACTGTTTGCCACAATTCCTGAGATCGCCGCTCCGATGCAGTCGCGGTAAAGAAGCCGACGACGCTACGCAAGCTTCCCAGCTTGAACTCGCGGCCAAAGGTGCGTTGGGTCTATTTGCGGTGAAGCCGCCTACGATCGGTGCGACCCAGCGGCAGCGTCCTCCGATATCAAGAACGCTTGATACGTCTGCGCAATCCCCTCCTGCAAGCCAAGTTGGGGCTGCCACCCAAGAGCGCTCAATTTCTGATTGCTCATAAGTTTCAGGAGTTCCATCCGGTTTGGTCAAATCGTGGACAATTTTGCCTTCATAACCGACAACGGCGCAGACGAGCTGCGCGAAGCGGAGTAACACGTCCTCACCCGAGCCAATATTGATGTGCTCGGTTTCGGAGTAAAGCTCTCGAGATGTGACCAGTGCGTCGGCGCAGTCGTCGACGTGCAGGAATTCGCGTCGGGAGTTCCGGTTCCCCAAACTACCAGCTCATTCGCGCCGGATGCACCTTGGCCTCGTGCGCCTTGCGGATCAGAGCCGGCATGCACGTGGCTTGTTTGGCCAGATCGTAATTGTCACCCGGTCCATAAAGGTTGCGGGCATCGCCGAGACAAAGTCGCAACCATATTGAATGACGGTAGGCCTTCACTCAACATCATGCCGGCGATTTTCGCGATCGCATACCACTGGTTTGTGGGCTCGAGCGGGCCCGGCGATCAGCGCCAACTCCGCAATAGGTTGCGGCGCAAACTTTCGGATAGATGCAGGAAGATCCAAGATATACCTAGCCGTTCAACTCCGACTCAACGGCGACTCTTCATCACGTTCGCCTCAATCATCAGATTGTCGTATAGAAAGTCCGATGGGTTAGGTCGACATTCGCCAGGATGCCACCGACTTTCGCCGCCGCAAGAAAAATGGCTTGTGGTTGCGCCTCTTGAATCCATGATCGAACCTTCGATTGGTCGCGCAGATCCACGTCGCCGCGATCGACCGTGAGAAGCTCCACGTGCTCATGTGCCAAGTCTGCGGACCAGCACGGCGCCAACCATCCCTTTATGGCCCGCCACCCAAACGCGTTTGCCCCTGAGCGAATAGCGACGCGTTCGCTGGTCTATTAGTTGAGGCATGGGTAGGTCACCGAGCTGAACGATCTTTTCTCGAAGCTTCATGATCGACCAATTGAAGATCATGAGCGACCATTTCCGCCACGAGATCACCGAAAGACGTTCGGGCTTGCCACCCCAGAATTTTTTTTGCTTTTGAGGCGTCGCCTCAGGAGACACTCCACTTCTGTAGGTCGAAAGTAACGGGGATCAATCCGCACGACCTCACGTCCTGACTTGACCTCCTTTCCTATCTCGTTGATTCCGGTCCCGCTCCACTCGATTGTTCTTCCCACGCATGCAAATGCTGCCTCCACGAACTCCCGCACGGAGTGGGCCTTTCACCCGTCGCAAGACGTAGTCGTCGGGCTCGGATGTTGCAACATCCTCCACATGCCTTCTCGTCGCGCGCGTGACCCCAATCCCGCGTGGCGCCCAGGTTCCCCAAGTGCAGCCTCTTTTGCCGGCCACGTCCATGGCGGCCACCGCGCGAGTGATCTTCCGGGTGACGAATGTCTCCCTCGCGGGTCCCTCGTGATTGAATAGGATGCCATTGGAGCGTGGATGCCGTAGGCCTCGCGATAGTTCACGGTGATCCAATATGCGTAGAGCTTTGCAGCGGCGTAGGGGCTGCGCGGATGAGACGGTGTCGTCTCGGTCTGGGGGATCGGCTGGACCTTCCCGTACAGCTCGGATGTCGATGCCTGATAAAATCGCACTCGGTCTTAGACCCAAGATTCGAATTGCCTCCAGCAGCCGCAACGCCCATGCCGTCGGCATTTGCCGTGTATTCGGGCGTCTCGAAGCTCACTGCACGTGACTTTGGGCCGCGATTGTATATTTCGGTGGGTTGCGTCTCTTGTACAGCCGATTCGGCTCGTCGATCCGTCATGTCTCCATAGTGCATAAATCGAGTCTCGGCTTCGTGCGGGTCGACATACAGATCGTCCACACGCCCGGTGTTAAAGGAAGACGAGCGGCGTTTGACGCCGTGGACCGTATAATCTTTGTCTGATCGGAACCGGGCAAGATGTGCGCCGTCCTGCCCCGTAACGCCAGTGACCAGGGCGATTCTATCTGACAAGCAAGGGGCACTCCGGTTTGAACGTTGTTTTCATTGAGCAAATGTATAGCACAACCCAAGAATGATCAAGGCGGCCGCGTGATTGGGGGGCGTGGCTCATATGACCGCGCCGTGGCGCTTGCGCACGCAGCCTGGATCAAACAATTCCTAGGCCGCGCATCATCTTTTTCCGAACTTCTAAAAGGTTTATGGCAAATGCAGCAATGCAATACGTGGCGATGCCGACCAAAACCTGAATATGGATCAAACCCCAGATACTTTCACCGGCTATTCGACCAGTGACAAGGGCCATGAAGGCGCAGCAGGTCATTACTTTTGCGATAGGCGCCCGCGGGGATTGGAATTTTCAGCAGGCGGGCGCCCGCGAAATAGGAGTGAAGGCATGAAAGGGGCATCACGATCGCGAAAGCCATGCCGGCCCCCGCGGCACCCCATGTCGGCACTAATACAAGAGCAAGTGCATTAGTGGATATCGCCGCGAAGGCGGACACGGCAAGTTGTCTACTCGGACGCTGGGAGAGTTGGAACGCCTGGTCCAGGTGAAACCCTCTCACCGCTCCAAATAGCGTCCCAATAGCTAACCAGGGTATGACCGCCGCGACCTCCAATGTGAACGCCGCGCCCAAGAGGGTCTGGCAATGTTGGAACTTGTTATCATCAAGCCGACGGCGGCAGGCGCCAACCAGGCAAATAACACTGCAGCGTTCTCAAGCATTTGGTGACGCCACTTGAGCTTGTCACCCGCCTCGAAGTCTTTGATTGCGAGTTGATAGCCTGCGGCACCAATACCCGAACCAGTTTCCGAACACAACGTGCTCTGTACCATTAGGTACGCGACAGTAAATTGGCCTAGGCTTTCGATAGAACCGAGAGCTTGAACCATGGCGCGAGCCCCGGTCAAAGTCGCTCCGTCGATCATCATGCAGAGTGCCATGGGAAATGCGATCGCCAGCAAACGGGACGCCAAATCCCGGTCAAAATAAACGAGGCCTATCTGGTGGTAGGGCACCGTGCCTGCGACCGTTCCCGCAACGAACCCGGCTGCAGCACCTACGATTACCCAAATGGCATCGCCAGTGAACCATGCCGCGGCAACCGAGCAAAGGAACGCCACAGTGGCCCTTATCAAGTGCATCAACAAAAAGCGCTCCGGTCGCTGGTTAATGACCTCGAACCGAACTGCGAGTTCAAATGCCGAATAACAGATGGCACTGGCTATTCCAAAGATGAGGACCGTTTGGTTAAATTCACGAGTGACGCCCGATCCCAACAGCAGTAACGCCACAAACAAATTGAGTACGGCGACAAGTACGAAGAGAACGGCGACCGTCGATATGGTTCCACAAGGGCTTGGTCGCGTGGGTCGTCGAGCCAGCCGGGAGAACGCCAAACCGAAACCATCGAAACTGCTGTTGGCGACGAGCGCTACGATGACCAGCGACAGGCCGTATAGGCCGTACTCATGGGGGGTCAAAAGGTGCGTGGAGCAAGGTACTCATCGCTAATGTCAGACCTCCGCTGAGCAGGCGGGCCAGCACGTATTGTACGCTGTGACGGACAAGCATCGAACGATTTGTCAGCGAGAACGCGGTGTATGGATGAACTCGTAAATTGCTTCCAGCTCAATCGCGAGGCTGCTTCTGGACAGTCTCGCTTATCGCGATCCGCGCCGCCTCCGCAAAACGCGCGCGAAGCTCGGAGCGGCGAAGTAGTTCTGTAATGGCGCTCGCCAAAACTGATGCATCGGCCGCCGGAACTACGATCCCGAGGCCATGGGTGGTGACAGTTTCACCAATCTCACCGACGTTTGTTGCGACCACGGGAATTGCGAAGGGAAGTGCTGCCATTAGAACTCCGCTCTGCGATGCTTCGACGTCGGGAAGCACAAAAGATCCGCCATTGCGAACAGGTCGGCAGCCCACGGCGATGTAAATCGATTGCGAAGCTCGACAAATTGGAGAAAGTCAATTGCTGGTTGGTTCTTGTTATGTCTCCGCCGGCGACGACAATTCTCAATTCAGGTATCTGCTTCTGCACGATCGGCGCAGCTTCCAGGAGATGTCGCAACCCCTTGTATTCGGCGATACGCCCAAAGAAAAGCACGACGTGGGATTGGGAATGTTGATTGTGCGTTCGCACTACCAGCCGCATGTCGGTAACACCAAAGAGGTATGTGTGGAAAGACGTGAATGCGATCGCGTTGACGCGGATCCAGCCGGGCAAGCCGGCACCGGAGAGATCGACCGTGAACGATTATGGCCGACGACTGTTTAATGATACGATTGACAAAGAAGCGAGGAACCCGCTGAGAAGCATGATCGCCAGGATGATACTGAATATCGTGAACAGTGGTAACTACTGGGATGGGGCGGACAAGAATTTGCAGAATGCAACACCAAATATTGCCATCGGCAAGGATGTGGACCAAACTCGGGTGACTAACGGATGAGTGATGCCACGCGTTTGATTTTCCAGAAACCCCTTACCACTTGCCGCTGACGCGGCCAATCGATCCAGCGGGCAACTGCGCCCTTTCCAGAGACTGAAAGTGGCTGCTACAGAAACGCTTTGCAATAAAGAGCGTGACGTCCATACGGCTGGCCGCGACGGCTGCAAAATCACAAGCGTAATCAGGAATGTCTGGCGCTACGAGGGCAATCCGCATATCTTCTAGCTTTACACTGAAGCCGCGCGACGTTTTAGCGCGGCGCTTGCGCGCCCATCGAAGTGGCACCGTCATAGCCTGTTCCAGGCTTAGGCCTCATCAAACTACAATCGTGTTGGCGCGGATGCAAACGCGGATCCTGGCAATTGTCTTTCAGACAACAAAATAGACCTATCTACTATTTGTTTATGGTGGCATTCCTCTTTTGCGGGGGGGGGGTTTGTCACAGCGCTGGGTGGTCGTGACCCGGCTGTTCCAGCTGCGGCGGATGCCGGGTCACTAGTTTCGCAGTTGGTCCTCGGCTCGATTTACGCGTTTTCCGCTGTTGTCCTGATTAGGTCGCGTCTCGGAATAACGCTTGTTCTTCGTGCGTGGCCGATCTTTGCTTTACCGCTGCTGGCACTTATTTCCTGTTTGTGGTCGCCCGATCCCGCACTCACTTTGAGGCGTGCGGTGGCCTACGGAGGAACAGTGGTGTTCGGTCTTGCGCTTGCATCGGCATTTTCCGTTGCTGTAGCAATTCGCCTCGTCATTTGCGCGCTCGCGTTGTCCATGGTGCTAAGCATTGGTTTTGTTTTTTGCTTCCCCAGCTCGGAGTTCATCAAATCACAGACGCCGTCCAATCTGTTCATGCAGGCGCTTGGCGGGGAATTTTTGCGCACCGCAATGTGCTGGCTGGTCAATGGGCGGCGATATGCATGCCGCTCCTGCTACTATATGGTGGGCTAGTGTTCAAATCCAACTGGACACACATTGGAGCCTGTTTTGCTACAGCAGATTGTGCTTATTTGGGGCCCATTCCGGTACGGGGTACTTTCTTTCTGCGGCCGTGCTTGGGACGGGTTTGATAACGTCAGCCTTGTGCGACAGGCGATTTGCAATTCCTGCCAGCGATCACTCTCGCCACAACATTGGTGTCTGTCGGTTTTTTTACCGGGCAATCGCGGACAACGTCCTGTATTTTTTGGGAAAGGATAGTCGTACGGGTCGCACTGTGTATTGGTACTATCTGCTTCAGCTCGCTGATTTTAATTTACCTTCTGATCGGGGGTGGATACTTTACGGGGATAGTGCGTTTGGACGCGAGAATTGAAGCAATAACCGATCTGTCGTTCGGAAGCGCGCACAACGGATATTTGGAGGTCTGGGTCTACTTAGGGTGGCTTGGCCTCACGATCTGCTGCGTAATGCTACTTTGGCTAATCGCGTCGGCGTTAAAAGCCAGCGTTTTGGCTGCAATTCGTCCGGCGATGTTGAGCAACTTTCCGTTGTGCGTAGTGTTCTTTGTTGCCACACAAAATGCCGTCGAAAGCACCTTGGTGGCGCCGAATTGCCTCGTGGTAGTGTTGCTTTCCTCGTTTCAGGCGTTCTTGTTGTCGGACAGGACGCTTCACGAACTGCCGACACAGCCCACGGCCCTCATTTGAGGAGAGTATTGAGATTTTCCGAGCGCGCATCTGAAGGTGACGAAGTGTCGGGCGCTCGATGAGAATGGCCGGCCACTGCGGCGGCGGTAGCTGCGAGAATAAGCATCGCATAGACAACTTCCGCTTGTACGTTGGAGCTAACCAATGGTGCAGGAGACGAACTAGCGTCGACGTAACAGCTCCGTGGGTCAGGTCGAGGAGATACGATGCTCCGCCAAGGACGGTGACTAGCCGACTGACCGCGCATGGGTGTCTCATTTCATACGCAACGCATCCATAGACCATGACGGCCGCTGATATTGTGTACAGGAGCGGACCGAGCCGGTGGCCCAGCGCAAGATCTCGGATGCCCGACCCAAGCCCATTCGCCAATCCGTTATGGCGACGACGATGAACATTGCTGCGCCGATGGCCATGATGCCGGCGCCAGCGGTGGTGCGCTGGCGCATTGACGAGGAGTTCTGCGATGGCAATCCCGGCGCCGAAACCGACGTTGTGCGTGTTCAGGAGCGCTGCAAGCATCGGGTTGCCTGTCCGAAAATCGACGAGAGTGGATGCGGCAACGGCCACCTGCCAAGCAATAATGAGCTTCATGCCAATACCGCGTATGAGAATGGAAAAAAACATGATGCCATAAAAAACAAGTTCTTGCCTTAACGTCCAAGCGACACTTCGGACCATTTCCCGTGGCGTGGAATAGAAATGG
>CAWIYZ010000028.1:0-16717 GCA_963840425.1 uncultured Alphaproteobacteria bacterium
GATTACAATCGCCGACAATAGCACACTCGCTACACAATACATACTTTGTAAAGAGTGGCCTTGTTAGGTGGCGAGCGGTGGTCTCAATCTGCCCGCTAGGTTTCACCTATTCATCGATGCGCGGCCACTTCGTCGATCGTGCTGAGGCGGCCAACGTGGTCGGCATCGACAATGCATCCCGCATCTTGCCGCCAGGCACCCGAAGAGTTTCATCTCGCTGGATGATGCCGATCACCTGCTGTCGCGCGCCGAGGCTGCAACGTACGCCGCCAGCGTAATTGTCGCCTGGGCTCCCAAGTACACACCGGACCCGTCGCCGGAAACGGGCGCCACTGATCATGTCCTGGTACGAGAAAAGAGCCGGGGCAAGTTCCAGAACGTCTGACGCTCTTCCCCACGATCGCACTTCTTCTGCCGCGTTTGGTCTATGGATGACGGACAATCGTGGTTCACCGGCTCCCCGTCGGACCGCGCTTGCGCGGTAGTATCCCCCTGAGGAAGGGATAAGCTACTCACCTGCGTAGCTCCAACCCAGATCCTGTCGATGCTTCCAGAGCCGTTGACCGCCAATTGCGGGAGGGGGCTAGCAATGCCATAGTTGTGGTCGACGGCGCCCGCGAAAGGCCCGTCCAACGAAGAGAAATACCGTAATTGGGAGGACTCTCGCGCATGACCCCGCTCACGAGAGCGCTGTGCTTTGCTGTCGCGTTCGGACTGGCTCCACTCATTCACCTCGGGCCAACACTAGCGCAGGACGTGAAGCTGCCGCCGTCGATAACCTTCACGGCCTACGACACCGGCTCCTCCGGTTTCAACATCGCTGTGGCGGTCGGCAAGATGCTCAAGGACAGTTACAAGTCCGATGTGCGCGTGCTCCCCGCCGGCAACGCACCTCGCGCGGCTCGGGCCGTTGAAGGCGGGGCGGGCCCAAGCATCGGCCATGGGTATTGGAAGCTACTTCGCCCAGGAAGGCATTTTCGAGTTCGCTGTCAAGGATTGCGGGACACCAGCCACTGCAGGTCCTGCTCTCCTCGCTTGATTGCAACAACATTTCGATCGGCATCGCCAAGGATACCGGCGCCAAGGAGATCAAGGATCTCAAGGGTAAACGAGTCGGCTTTGTCGTCGGCTCGCCCGCCTCAACCAGAACATGCTGGCTATGCTGGCGTTCGGAGGGCTCAACGCAGCCGATGTGAATCTCGCCGAGTTCGCAAGCTACGGCGCCATGTGGAAGGGCGTGCTCAACGACCAGATCGACGCCGCCGTGGCTTCGAACATATCCGGCCAGGCAAAAGAGGCCGAAAGCTCGCCGCGGGGCGTTTTCTATCCGGTCATGCCGCATTAGGTACGCGGCCGCTTGGGCTCGGGTCGCGAAAATCGGTCCGTACTTCGCGCGCCATAAGGCAACGTGCGGCATCTCGGCTTCGAAGGAGACCCCCCTCGAGACCTCTTCCTATCCGTACCCCATCTTCATGGTCTACGCGTCGCAGCCCGACGATGTCGTTCACGGCCTGACCAAGGCCATGGTCGATGGCTATGCCGACTACAAGGACAGCGTTCCCGGCGCATCTGGCCTCGATGCCAAGACGCAGAACTTCCAGTGGGTACTCCCGGTGCACCCTGCGGCCGTCAAGGCGTTCAAGGCGGCCAAGGTCTGGAAGGATGCAGATGAGGCGCACAATCAAAAGCTGCTTACGCGCCAGAAAGTGCTCGCAGACGCATGGTCCGGCTTCCTGAAGGGCTCGCCGCCCGAGGATAGGGAGGGCTTCACCAAGGGCTGGATGGCGGCTCGGAAAGCGGCGCTGACCAAAGCCGGGCTCGACGTCGTGTTCGAGTAGGAACCGTCAGCCACACAGACAGCATGGTGGAGCCCGCTGCGGCAGGCGGGAAGTGGGGACTAGGTCAGTTCCGATGAAGGGCTGGCGTTCCTCCTAGTTGGTGCAATCCGGTCCCGCGTCTATGACATCAGCGCCTAGCCCTAGTCCCGATACCGCTCGAACTGGAAGACGCGTCGAGTACGACGACCCGCATGCGGCAGCAGGGCTGGTCGAGGCCGAAGCGACGCGGGTCCGCCAGCTCACAAGATTCTGGCGCTGGCTGCTCATGCTGAGCACGGCCGCGACGATCTTTCTGTGCATCAACCAGCAGTTCACCCTGCGCTTCTTCGTCGGCTACACGCAGCTCAACACTGAATACTTTTACCTCCTGATCGTTTTGATGCTGCCGTTCACCTACCTGATCTTCCCCGGCAGCTCGCGGGCGCCGCTGGATCGCGTGCCCTGGTACGACGCGCTGCTATTCGTGATAACGGTCGCTTCGGGCATCTACCTGATGCTGCACATTCGCACGGCAGCAGAGCTGGGTTGGGAGTTCAACGGGGCACCACAACCTGTCATCTGGGCGGGCCTGGTGATGTGGTTCCTGCTGATGGAAGCTCTCCGCCGCACGGGCGGCTGGAGTCTTCTGCTATCGGTGCTGCCGTTCACGCTTTATCCGCTGTTCGCCGAGGCCAAGTGGCTCGGGCCGCTCAGGGGCAGCCAATCCAGTTTGGAGCAGGCGACCGCCTATCACGTGCTGTCGACCGAGAGTCTGCTCGGCATCCCGGTTCAGGCTTTCGCCGATACGGTTATCGGCTTTCTTGTATTCGGCACGGCCCTCATGATGACGGGGGCTGGCAAGTTTTTTATCAACCTGGCATTCGCGCTTTGCGGCACGTTTCGCGGCGGTGCCGCCAAGGTCGGCATCTTCGCATCAGGTTTGCTCGGCATGATGTCAGGATCGATCGTATCCAACGTGCTGACTGCCGGCACGATGACCATCCCGACCATGAAAAGAACGGGCTTCTCGCCGTCTTACGCCGGAGCCATCGAAGCATGTGCCTCGACCGGAGCGGTGCTGGCGCCGCCGGTGATGGGCGCGACAGCCTTTGTCATCGCCCAGTTCCTGAACGTGTCGTACGCCGAAGTGGCCCTCGCTGCCGTCATACCGGCCACGCTCTACTACATCGGCTTGTTCATGCAGGTCGACGCGTATGCCGCTCGGCATGGTCTCAAGGGCCTCAACCGCACTGAACTGCCAAGCGCGTGGCGGACCCTGAAAGAGGGCTGGTACTACGTGTTCGTGGTGGCGCTGCTCGTGGTCATGCTCCTGCACTTCAAACGCGAAAGCCATGCCCCCTTCTACGCGACGGCGCTTCTGCTCGTGCTCAACCAGATTTTCAACAAGGAGCAACGGTGGTCAGGCGACACAATAACCAGATTTCTCGAGCTCAACGGCCGCACGTTTGTCGAGCTGATCGGTATCCTCGCCGGCTGCGGCTTGCTGATCGGCGCGTTTTCGATGACGGGCGTGGTCTCGAGCCTCGCCAACGACCTGCTCACGCTAGCAGGTAGCAACGCGCTGCTCCTGCTCGCCATGTGCGCGATCACCAGCCTCATTCTCGGCCTCGGGTTGACGACGACGGCCTGCTACATCTTTCTCGCCATCCTAGTGGCGCCGGCACTCGAGAAGCTCGGCCTCAACAAGATGGCCGTGCACATGTTTATCTTCTACTGGGGCATGCTGTCCTCGATCACGCCGCCCGTGGCCATCGCTTCCTTCGCCGCCGCCGGTATTGCGGGGGCGCCGGCCATGAAGACAGGTTGGGAGAGCATGAAGGTCGGCTCCATCATCTACTTCATCCCGTTCTTCTTCGTGATGGCACCGGAGCTGGTTCTGCAGGGCCCAAATCCTTATCTGACGGCCTTGGTGCTCGCCGGCAAAGCGGCCGCGGGCACCCTGATCATCTGCGGCGGTATTCAGGGCTATATGACCGGCATCGGCGACCTCAGGGGAGCCGGCTGGCTTGAGTGGCCGATCCGCATTGCGCTCATCGTGGGCGGCATCGTTCTGGCCACGCCTGCTGCCAGCATCCTGCCGGTTTCTATGATGCAACTCATACTTATCGCACTCACCATCCTCGCTCCGGCACTCTTGGTGGCGCGGGCCCTCGTGCCGCGCCCAGCGACCGTGCAACGGAGCCTTCGCGAATAGATGGGCCATCGTTCGTTGGCACGGCGCAGCCCAAAAGGTCGAGGTTGTGTAGTGTCCAGTTGTTCATGTCGATCAACTCGCCGCGGATCTGCAGCGAACGTGCGAGCCAACCGTCGCGCACATAGGCGCGGTTCGACCAGCATTCGTAATACTGCTCCCTGCGCGGCGATGGCGCATCCTCGATCAGCATCCGAGCCGCGCTCATGCCGTCGAAGGGCAGCGCCGGCTTGCCGTTGCTCGTCTCCAGGCGCGGGACCCCGGCGAGATCGAGCAGCGTCGGCATGACGTCGGTGACGTGCATGAGCTGGCGGCGGAAATCGCCGCGCGCCCTGATGCGCTCCGGCCATGAGGCGATGAAGCTGACGCGACGCCCGCCGCCGCCGGTATATGTCTTGAAACTCGGGAACGGTGTGTTCGAAACTTCGCCCCAGGCCGTCGGATAGAGCGAGATGCTCTGCGGCCCGCCGAGTCCGGCGAGCATGCCGCGCTCGTGCTCCAGCGATTGCGGCGGCAGTCCGGAATAACGCCGGTTGTTGAGCACCATACCGTGCTCGCCGCCCGCGTCGGTGCCGCCGTGTCGGACGAGAAGAGAATGATGGTGTTGTCGAGTTCGCCGAGCGACTGCAGGAACGCGACGAGCTTGCCGACGTTCTGGTCGGCATTGTCGAGCATGGCCGCGTAGGCCTCCATGTGGAGCGCATAGAGGGGGCGGTTGGCCGGATCGGTATCGTCCCACCCTGGCGCGCGTGGATCGGAGATCGACAGCTGCGTCCCTGGCGGGATGATGCCCATCTCGAGCTGGCGCCGATGGCGGGCGGCACGTGCCGCCGTCCAGCCGGCGTCGTAGCGGCCCTTGTATTTCGCGATATCCGAGGGTTTGGCGTGGATCGGCGAGTGCATCGCGTTGTTGGCGACGAGGAGAAAGAACGGTTTTTCCGGATCGCTCGTGCGCAGATCCTTGATGAAGCGGATGCCCTGGTTCATCCAGTCGTCGCCCGCGTAGTAGTCGCGCGGGTACTCGTCAACCGGCAGCACCTGGTTGTTGAGCATCAGGCGGGCCGGAAAGAAATGGTTCGTCTCCCCGTCCATGAAGCCGTAGTAGGTGTCGAACCCGCGCTGCGCGGGCCAGTTGTGCTTGGAGCCGCCCGGGACGTTGTCGGCGGCGGGCGTATTGTGCCATTTGCCGACCATGATGGTCTCGTAGCCGGCTGCCCGCAACGTCTCTGGCAGTGTCGCCGCCTCCAGCGGAATCTCGCCGGAGTATCCGGGATAGCCGGGATGGTTGTTGGCGAGCCAGCCGGTGCCGACGCCATGGGCGTTGCAGCCCGTGAGCAGGGCAGCGCGCCGGTGAGCAGATCGCGTGCGTCGTGTAGTGGGTGAGGCGCACGCCACGCGCTGCCAGCGCATCGATGTGGGGCGTGTCGATCTCGGAGCCGTAGCAGCCGGGATCGGACCAGCCCATATCGTCCATGAATACGATGACGATGTTGGGCGAACCCTTGCGCGCGGTCTTGCGCTCGGGCCAAGCGGGCGTCGATTCCTCTCGCGTGCGTCCGATCTTGCCGGTGAAGCTTACGCTGATGCCGTGCTTCGTGCTCTCACCCATGCCGTCTTCTCCCTCATGATCGCATCATCGGCGACATCGCCTGCACGGCGTTTCACGAACCAACCTGCCGCACCGGCTGCGTGCGGCGGGGCAGAAAGGACCAGACAATCAGGCCGAATGTGATCACCAGCAGCGTTGCCGACAACGGCCGCGTGAACAGGGGCATGATGTCACCGCCGGTCACCATGAGACCGGAACGCAACTTCGATTCCGCGATCGGTCCGAGGATGAAACCAATGACGAACGGCCCGAGCGGAAACCCGCCGCGCTCCATGCCGAAGCCGATGATGCCGAACACCAGCATCACCCCTACCTCGAACCATCGGTTGTTGTAGCCGAAGACGCCGACCACGCAGAGCACCAAAACCAGCGAGACGATGTAGCTCTTGGGGATGTCGACCACCCGGCGCAGCACCGGGATCGAGAACATCATGAGGATGAACATCGCGATCGTCGAGGTGAGGCACACACCGATGATGGAGTAGACGACGTCGGTATTGCGGGAGAACAGCAGCGGCCCTGGTTGGATGCCGTGGATCTGCATCGCCCCCATCAGGAAGACGTCGATGACGCTGCCGGGGATGCCGAGCGCGATCAGCGGGATCAGTGCCCCGCCGACGGTGGCGTTGTTGGCCGCCTCGGAGGCGACGATGCCTGAGGGCGAGCCCTTGCCGAACTCTTCCGGACGCTTGGAGAGGTTCTTCGCCACACTGTAGGAGACGACCGACGCAACACCCGCACCGATGCCCGGGAGGATGCCGATCCAGGTGCCGATGATCGATGAGCGGAGCGCGTTCCAGGCCTGTGCGCGCCACTCTGATATCCGCAGCCACAGTCCCCCGCCGGCATAGGCGACCACCTCACCCTTGCGTGGCGGCGCAAGTGCATCGGAGAGCACAGTGCCGACCGCAAAGAGCCCGGACAGCACGGCAGCAGGTCGAATCCGCTCGTCAATTGCCACCAGCCGAACGTGAACCGGTCGGTGCCCGTGCTGCTGTCGACACCGGGGAACGAGACGAGCACGCCGAACATGCCGGAGAGCAGCCCTTTGGCCATCGTGCCCTTGCTCACGGCGGCCATCAGGACGAGCGCGGAGAGCGTGAGCGCGAAATAATCGAATGGCGAGAATTTCACGGCGAGATCGGCGAGCGGCCGGGTCAGCGTCGCCAGCGCGACCCAGGCGAAGAGGGCGCCGAACGTCGACGCGAAAATACCAAGTGCGAGCGCGCGCCCGGCCTCGCCGCGGGCCGCCATGGGATGGGCGTCGAACGTCGTCATGACGTTGGAGGGCTCACCGGGAATGCGCAGCAGCGTCGCCGTGATCAGGCCGCCGGTCACCGCTCCGGTATAGACGGAGACGAGAAGGTTCATGGCGTCGATCGGCGCCATTTTGAAGGTAATCGGCAGCATCAGTGCGATCAGCATCGACCCGTTGATGCCGGGCATGACGCCGACGAGGATGCCGAGCCAGCGTACCGAGAAACGTCAGGAACAATGGCCAGGGCGCAAGAAGATTGACCAGGGCCTTGGCGAGTTCCATCGGGTTAGGCTCCTGAGATCAGGGGATGTCGGTCACCAGCACATGCCGGAAAATGGCGTCGAGACCGAAGCCGTAGACCAGTCCCATGCCGAGTGCCCAGGGCAACGCTTTGCGGCGATCGTCGCTCACCATCAGAACGACCAGCGGCATGAACACAATCGTGGCCCACTGGTAGCGAACCCAGCCGCTGGCCAGAACCAGTGCGTAACCGACCGTAAGCAGGAAAACGGCAATCACCACGAGCCATTGCTCGCCGGAAGGCGCTGCCCCGAGCCGCGGCGCAGCGACCACGCGGCTTCCGCGAGCACCAGCACAGCCAGTCCGATGACGATGGCGGCGGCAATGCTGGGGATCGTGCGCGAGCCGATGGGCTCGAACGGATTGGCAGCGAGGTTGCGACCGTCATAGAGCATCGCCGCCGCGGCGGCGACGGTCAGCGTGGCGACGACGATCTCCGCCCACCGTCCGACACGATCGGCCATGTCCGCCGGCTACTTCTTGACCAGTTGCTTCGCCACCGGCTCGATGCGCGCGAACGTATCGTCGAGATGCTTCTTGAAGGCATCGCCCGCCACGAACTCGGTCGTCGAGGCCTGCCGCTCCTGCGCCGCCTTGACTTCGGCCGAGCCCATCGCCTTGCCGAGCACCGCGGCCATGCCGTCGATCGCCTCCTTCGGCGTGCCCTTGGGCGCGAACCAGTAGCTGTTAACGCAGAACTCGGCGTCGTAGCCGAGCTCGTTTGCCGTCGGCACGTCGGCCTGCAGCGGATGGCGCGCCGGCGCGGCCAGCGCAAGAGCACCGGATTCCCCCACCCTTGTAGGTCTGGTACTCGGAGGTCGATAGGATGATGAATTGCGTCGTGCCGCCCTTGAGCGCAGCGTAGTTCTCGGCACCGCCACCGATCTGCGCGAAGCGCAGCTGGATGCCGGCAGCGCGCTCGAGCATGCCGGCGGCCATGTGGTTGAGGGCACCGATGTTCACACCGGCAACAATCTCGGACGGCTTCGCCTTCGCCGCCTCCACGAACTCCTTCAACGTCTTCCAGGGGCTGTCCTCGCGCACGATGTAGTTCGTGCAGAAGCCACCCGTCAGCGCGACCGGCTCGAAGTCGCGATGCGAGAGCTTGCGCTCGGGGCTCACAACCTCGCCGATCAGCAGCGCCGGGTGGATCAGCAGAAGATTATAACCGTCGGCAGCCGCATTCTTGACCTGGATGGAGCCGACCGAGAAGTGTCCACCGACGTTGATCACGGTCAACGGCTGCGGCATGAGAATTCTTTTCGCCGATCACCTTCTGGATCGTCCGGGCGAAAATGTCGCTCGAGCCGCCCGGCGCGAACGGAACCACCACCTTCACGGGCTTCTCGGGCCAAGCTGCCTCAGCGGACAAGGATGCGACCGTGATCGCCGCGAGTATGGACGCGGCCAGAACACGCGCGCCAGCACCACTGCGCCCCATCTTCAGCCTCCCCGTGGCCCAGCCTGAAAGTTTATTCGTCAGTTTAGCAGCGATCGGGCGTCGATGCCAAGACCAGGACGGTCGGGCGCCGTCAGGCAGCCGTCGGAGAGATCGAGCATCCCCTTAGGCGCGCGCTCGAACAGGGGCTGATGAAAGACGTGATACTCGATCAAGTCCGTGTTCGGGACCGCGGCGGCGATATGGAGGCTCGCGAGCATGGAGACGATGGAGTTTGAGTTGTGGAGCGTCACCGGCTTGAACCAGGCTTCGGCCAGAGCCGCGATCTTGCGGCCGTACGTGATGCCACCGGAGATGATCGGGTCGAACTGCACATAGTGCACGGCATCCGCCTCGAGCAGGCGTCGGTACGACCATAGGCCATACTCGTTCTCGAGGCCGCAAATCGGAATCGCGCAGTCGCGCGAGAGGCGCGCTAGGCCCTCCACATCCTCGACCGGCAAGGGTTGCTCGAGCCAGTAGATGTTGCAATCCGCGACGGCGCGGGAGAAGGCCATGGCGCGCGGGACATCGAAGTTCGAGACGGCATCGACCATCAGCTTGGCCTCGGCGCCGATCGCGCGCCTCAGCTTCTGCACCCGTTCGACGTCGACGGCGAGCGGTGCACCGCCGACCTTGATCTTCACCGCCCGGAAGCCGCGGCGGATGTGTTCGGCATACTCCGCGGCAAACGCGTCGGTCGATTGGCCGGCCTTGTAGAGCCCCGCGCTCGCATAGGGCTCGACCCGCGGGCTGGCCCCGCCGAGCAGCCGCCACAGCGGCTCGCCAGCGGCCTGCGCCTTGATATCCCAGAGCGCGATGTCAATCGCGCTCATGCTCGCCCACGTCTGGCTGCGGCGAACGGAGACGGCGCCGAGGTCGATCGCACGCTTGAAGTGGCGCTCGGGCTCGAGCGCGCTCTCGCCGACGAGCACAGGTGCAAGATCGTGCTCGATGAAGGCAACGAGCGATGCCGGATCGCCCGCATCGACCCAAGTCTCGCCGACGCCGACGACGCCCGTGTCTGTCTCGACGAAGACGAGCAGCGTCCGCTTCACCGTCCACCGGTGGCGGGCATTGCGTGCGGTGCCGTCGAGCGGCTTCTCGAAGAGCCGCGTCGTGATCGACTTGATGCGCATGGCGGTCAGTTCCTCAGTGGTCGGTCAGGGCGGCGCGCAGATCCGCGCTCGCATCCGGCGCCCTGCCCTCGCCAACCTCGACGACGAGGTGCTCGATCCGGCCGGTGAAGCGGAAGGGCGCGGCATAGTCGTCCGTGACCGGAAGCCCGCTGTCGTAGCCGCAGCAGAGACCCTCGCCCGACGTCTCGATAACGGCAGGAACCATCTGCGGCAAGTCGCCCTCCCCTATCAGCCGCCCATCGACATAGAGCCGACCGATCCCTTTGTGATCATCTGTCCGCTCGAAGGCGAACCTGAGGCTCATTCGCCCGGTGCCGATTGCCTCGCGTGAGACAATGCGGTATTCCGCCATGCCGAGCCAGTTGTGGACGTAGACGAGCCGGCCGCCCTTCACATAGAGCGCATAGCCCGCGAACCAGCTGCCATGAGCGAGGAGCACGCCCTCTGCGCCGTCGGCGCCGATCTCCACCTCGGCTGAGATCGTGTGCGACTTGTTCCGAAGATTGACGGCCGTGTACTCGAACTGCGGCCCGCCGCCAGGGTAGTAGATATAGCGCCTGGATTGCGGCATCGTGCTGGGTTTCCGTTCGCCCATGCGCGCCACCATGCGGGAATCGAGCGGCAGCACGTTGTACTTGCCGGCCTCCACCCACCACTGCTCGATCAACTCTTTTAGCTTTTCAGGATGCCGCTCGGCGAGGTTCTCGCACTCTGAGAAGTCCTCGGCGACATGATACAGTTCCCAGGCCTGCGACGCGAGCATCGCGTCGGTCATCATGGTGTTCTGCGGCTGCTCGACGACGGCCTTCCAGCCGTCGGCCCACAGGGCTCGGGAGCCGATCATTTCGTAATATTGCACCTTCTTTCGCGTTGGCGCCGTCGCATCGTTGAATGTGTGGGCGAAGCTCACCCCCTCGAGCGGGCGCTGGGCGATGCCGCCGAGCAAGTTTGGCGGCTCCAGGCCGAGCGCTTCGAGCACGGTTGGCGTGATGTCGACCACGTGCGCATACTGCGCCCGCACTTCGCCCCGAGCTGCAATGCCCTTCGGCCACGATACGATGAGCGGATCGCTCATGCCGCCCTGGTGAAGAAAGCGCTTCCAGCGCCGGAGCGGCGTGTTGCCGGCCCATGCCCAGCCCCAGGCATAGTTTGCGTAGGAGCGAACGCCGCCCCAAGCCTCGAGATGCTTCAGATTCTCCGCAACCGTCGGCTCGAAATGATTGGGATACTGCAGCTCGTTGAACGAGCCATGCTCACCGCCTTCCGAGCTCGCCCCGTTGTCGGAGGCCAGCATGACGATCGTATTGTCGAGGTCGCCGGTGCGCACCAGGAAATCGAGCACGCGGCCGATATGGTGATCGGTCTGCTCGAGAAAGCCCGCATAGACCTCCATCTGGCGGGCGTAGAGGCGACGTGCGTCGTCCGAAAACGTGTCCCAGGCCTTCACGAACGGCGGGCGCGCCGAGAGCCTCGTACTGGCCGGAATGATCCCCATCTCGAGCTGGCGGGCAAAAACCGTATCGCGGTAGCGCTCGCAGCCGCCGTTGAACTGCCCTTGATAGCGCTCGATCGATTCGGGCTCGACGTGACGGGGGCATGCCCCGCACCCAGGCATAGTACATGAGACAGGCTTCGTCGGCGCGACGGTGCGCAAGTCTGTAACGTACTCGATCGCCTTGTCGGCAAGGTCGGCGTTGAGGTGATAGCCTTCCTCCGGGCGCCGCGGCGGATCGATGTAGTGGTTGTCGTGGACGAGGGTCGGCACCCACTGGTTTGTCTTGCCGCCGAGGAAGCCGTAGAAGCGCTCGAAGCCGCGTGACAGCGGCCAGCGGGCCTTGGAGGCGCCGGATGCATACTCGCCGGCGAGGGTCAGATGCCACTTTCCGATTGCGAGCGTCGCGTACCCTTCCGCGAGCAACATCTCCGAGAGAAACCCGTTCTCGCGCGGCACCATGCCGTTGTAGCCCTGGAAAGCCGGTCGACATCTCCTGGATGATGCCGACGCCATTCGAGTGGTGATTGCGCCCTGTCAACAAGCACGCCCGCGTCGGCGAGCAGATCGCCGTCGTGTGGAAGTCCCGGTAGCGCAGGCCCGCGACCGCCAGCCGGTCCATGCTCGGTGTGCGGATCGGGGAGCCGAAGCATCCGAGTTGGCTGAAGCCTACGTCGTCGAGCAGGAAGATCAGCACGTTGGGCGCGCCAGCGCGGGCTCTGGGCGGAAGCGGCCAGGCAGCCTCGGACGAGCTTGCGGTCCGGCCGATCCGACCCGGAAATGGCGTGCCCTCTCGATAGGTCTTGATGTCCGACATGGCGCCCCAGCACGTTTTCGCTGCCTATGAGTTGCGAGCGTAGCCGAGTGATGGCCGCGTGCAAACCAATGCCACTGAGCGTGCCGATGCAGAGACGGGTCGGACGACAGCTCCGCGGGCTCGACGATGTCGGAGAAAACGAGGTGATCTTATCTCCGCACCGCTCGATGAACGCTTGCGCAAAACTCTTTGATCTGAAAGCGCACGGCCTTTATCGAAAATTAGAAGCTTTATACGGACTAACCTTAACCCGCCTCTGCGATGCTTTTCCGACAAGCCTAAAAATGGGCGAGTTGGGGCGTCATGACACGTAGTGTTATTTGCACAGCGCTGGTGTGCACGATGGCGATCTGCGCCTTGGCAGGTCCGGCAAGGAAGACATGGCCCCGGCGGCATTCGCTACTATCCATATCCAAAGCTGCCCGCCATTTGCTTGGTGCTTAGGTAAGCTGGATCGAGCCAGGGCATGCCCATGCGGGTGTCTTTCTCGGTCTCGCGCTCGCCTTCGCCGCGGCAAGCGGGTGGCGCATCGGGCAGCGCAATGTGGTGTGATGTTGGCCAGAACTGTCGGGCCGAAGTCTGCTTTCAGGATGCGGCGCCGACGGGATTGCGCGACGTTTCTGTGCGGCGGTCAGGTGGGCAGAAGACCAAGAGTGACGGCCAAGAACCCGGGCCCATTGATGCCAGCATGAATTAGCATGCCGACAGATGTGTTCCGCGTGCGCTGCACGGCCCAGGGAATGCTGAACAGGGCCGGCCAGAGGATGAACATGACGCCCAAGCCGAAACTGAAATGAAAGGCGCCGTGAAGAAGACCCTGGATGACCCAGGTGCTGGCACCGAACACCTGCTCCTGACGGGGCTGAATGAACCCGCGCCACCAGAGTTCCTCGCCGACAATGTTGACTGCGAAGAAGGGTAACCACAGCGCGAACAGGTAGTACTGCGCCGGCTCGAGGGCCTGCACCGTCATGAACAGAGGGTGGGGCGACAATTGAGGCCAGACCCTCGCATTGAGGAGCTGCAAGGCGGCCATGGCTGCAAGCGTGAGAGCGAGTACAAGTCCGGCCATGCGCCAGTCGTGGGCGCTGAGGCGTCGAACGCGCAAGTGCTCCAGAATCGCCGGAAACGACGCGGCAGGCACCGCCATCCAGCTTCCGGCGAGGGCAGCGGCCAGGAGCGGTCCAAGGACGAGCGTTCCAGCCAGGAACCACGTCGAGAGGGGTTCCCATCCACGCCCCGCCAGCGCTGGCACCACGAGAGCCGTAGCAAGCCACAGTGCGAGCGCTGGCACTCCAAATAGAACGAGCGAAAGTCTAATGCCAACCCGATCCGGAACGAGAGAGCGCGGCACTGCGTCCATATCTGCCTCTCGTAGTTCTACTTGCGCTTTCGCGAACTACTCTACATAGGTCGATGACGGAACCCCGACCGCAGTTGGGCGACAGTTCGTGGCCTGGCGGTGGCGCGCAGTAAGACCCAGCCTGCCGTCGCAGCGAGACGCAAGCCATCAGGTCCATGCGGTTGGCCGCACGTGGTGCATGGCACATCTCAGGTTCAGGGTCGGCCGGGCGCGTCGGTGGACCTCGCAGCCAGAATGCGCGGGAGATGGCGGACTGGAACTTGAGCCACGCTCGAAATCCTCATCACTTCGTTCCGCGTTGGCGTAGACGCTGGTACGCCGCGCGACGATGTTGCTGGTGTTATCGACGATCACGGTGTCGGTGGTCGTTGATGACAATTCATCAGGTCTCCCCATAATTGGGGATAGGGCTTGCGAGGATGCATTCGCAATGCGCGCTCGTGGGTTGAAGCATGAAATGCCTCTTGTGCAACACACCACGCGGTGGGCTGCCCGGCTCTCGGGGAAGTCAGGGCTCGACCTCACCTACGACTGGACTGCCCGGCGGACTAAGTCAGGGCACGTTCCATTCGACCCAGGCCGCGCTCGGACTCAAGTCCGGCGCGGCCTCTTCTTCAGCCATCGGGCGCGATTTCTGGAGGAACTCGCCCGCGTGGCAGTCAAGTTCCGATGAGGCGAACGTGCGTACCATATTCGAGCTTGTGCCGGTGATCGCCGACATCATTGCAGTGCACTGTCCGCACACAGCAGCTCGTCGCAACTTTATGCGCGCCTGCATCCATGAGGACTGGCAGGAGGCCAGGCGTGCTCGCCGAGCCCTGGCTGCTACGCGGCTACCAAGAAGATCGGCTCCGTGAATTCCTGGGCTGCTGCCGGGCACGGAGCGTGCGCTAAATTGTGAGACCATCAGGATCGCTCCGTGCAGCTGCCAATCGTGTTGCACAGACTGGTGGCTCAGCGCCGCGTCAGAAATCGTCGTCCTCGCGTGGGGAACGCGCCAGGAGAGGGAGGGGTGCGAGTAGAAGCGTCGAGATCAGGAACATGTTCTAGGATCGGAATGGGTCATGCTGGAGCCTCGGAGGATTATGCATCAACACCTCGGGCGCGTATTGACATTGCGGATGGGCGCTTGGGTCATCGTACATCAACCCCAGCGCCAGGTGTGTCGCGTCGGGGAGCGCAACCTTAAGGGCCGCGGCGACGCAGTCCGTGGGGATGACGTCGAAGCCGACGCCTGGGCATATGACGATGCCCGCAGCACGCGCCGCCGCGTCCAGCGTTCGGGCGTGCTCGAACACACTGATCTCGCCCGTGATATCCAGGTAGTGGGCGTGCGCGGCGAGGCAGGCCGCCATCATCGGTGCGGCTGTCGCCGAGAACGGTCCCGCACAATGGAGGGCAAGCCCCAGTGGGCCTGCACCTGTTCATCGCCCGCTGGCTACTGACTGGTCCACGGTGTTGCTCTGTCCGTGGTCCGCCCTCTGGCTGCCATTGAGCAAGTCGCAGCTTGGACACGGCGCTTGTGAATGTGCGGTGACCGACACTAAAGTTCCTCTGTTGGACCGCCAGACAGACCTCGGAGAACACATGACGATCAAACGCATCGACTCCGGAAAGCGCATGAGCCAAGCCGTCGTACACAACGGCACGGTCTATCTTGCCGGGCAGGTTGCGCTGGATGCGCCGGGCACAAGCGTCAGCGAGCAGACCACCGCAATCCTTGCCCGGATTGACCGCCTTCTTGCCGAAGCCGGTACCGACAAGACGAACCTGCTTTCCGCCAACATTTGGTTGGTCGACATCGCCGCTTTCGACGATATGAACAAGGTCTGGGATGCCTGGGTGGCACCGGGTTGCGCGCCAGCGCGCGCGACTGTGGAGGCGAAACTGGCTGCGCCGCAGTTCCTGGTCGAGATAGCAGTCACCGCAGCAGTCTGAGCGCGAAGAGAATGCGCATAGCCATACTTGGAGCCGGCATCGTAGGCGTTGCCACGGCCTACGAGTTGGCAACCGACGGCCACGAGGTCGTGGTCATCGACCGGCAGGACAGGGCGGCCATGGAGACTAGCTTCTCCAACGCCGGAATGGTCTCGCCGGGCCACGCCTACACATGGGCCTCGCCGCGGGCTCCGAGATTCTCTGGCAGTCGATGTTCCGTGACGACGTGGCCCTGCGACTTCGGCTACGGCTCGATCCCGCCATGTGGCGCTGGTGCTGGCGGTTCCTGCAGGAGTGCACGTCCGAGCGCGCGGCGATCAACACCGCGCACAAGGTTCGGCTGTGCCTCTACTCGCAGGAGCGTTTCGCCGAGATAAATGGCCGCATTCAGATCGACTATGACCGTCGCACGCAAGGCGCGATTTACGTCTATCGCGACAAGGATCATCTCCATCGCGGCATCGGATCCATGCGCATCCTGACGGACAACGGGGTGACGCTGAGACCGGTCAGCACCGAGGAAGCCGTCGACATCGAGCCTGCGCTGGCGCCTGACAGCGCCAACATTGCCGGAGCCATTTACTGCCCCACGGATGAGTTCGGCGACTGCCACAAGTTTGCGAACGCCCTCGCTCTGCATTGCAAGTCCAAGCTGGACGTCACATTCCAGTGGTCGACTGAGATCCTCAGGATCGCCGCTGAGGGCGACCGAATTACGAAAGTCGAGACCGACAAAGGCCCCGTCACTGCGGACGCCTTCGTCCTTGCGCTCGGCTCTTACAGCCCTGCTTTGGGTCGGCAGATCGGCTTCGACATGCCAATCTATCCGGTCAAGGGCTATGCGCTGACAGTGCCGGTGGATGGGCACAACGGCGCGCCGAGCCTGTGTGGCGTGGATGAAAAGTATCTCATCGCATGGTCGCGCCTCGGTGTTCGGATGCGCGTCACCGCGACAGCCGATTTTGCCGGCTTCGACCGCTCCTTGAACGAGCGCGATTTCGCGCACATGCTTTCGACCATCCGCAACCTGTTTCCCGATGCCGGCTCCTATGACAAGGCTGACCGCTGGGCGGGTCTGCGGCCGATGACACCCAAAGGCACGCCGATGTTGGGCATCTCGCCGAAGCGCAACCTGTTTCTCAACACGGGCCATGGCCACATCGGTTGGACCATGTCGATGGGTTCGGCCCGCGTGGTGGCCGACATAATCGCCGGCCGAAAGCCTGAGATCGATCTTAGTGGACTGACGCTGGCGGATGCCTGACGCCGTCACTTCGACATCAGTTGATGCAGCGACGAGCCTCGGAACGACAATCGCTTGTCGTGGTTCTGGT
>CAWIYZ010000029.1:0-53581 GCA_963840425.1 uncultured Alphaproteobacteria bacterium
GCTCCGCGGGTAGGATTCGAACCTACAACCAACCGGTTAACAGCCGGTTGCTCTACCGTTGAGCTACCGCGGAATAGGTGAGCGCTGCCCAGGCTCGAGGCCTTTAGCAAATCGGCATGACGCTGACCAGCACGAGATAGCGCAGATCCGTGGCTGAATCCAGTCCGCGTGCCGCAGCGGCCCGCGGGCGTGCTTGGTCTATGCGGCGCTCAGAACTCGACCTCGAGCTCCTCGAGCTCGGCCGGCTCGGCCAGCGCCTGCGTGACCCATTCGACCATGGCCGGCCATTCCATGATGGTCCGGCAATAGGCCGCGCCGAGGGGATCGAGCTTTACGTCGTAGGTGAGGAAGCGCGTGCAGACCGGCGCGTACATGGCGTCGGCGATGGTCAGTCGGCCGAAGAGGTAAGGTCCGCCGTAGCGATCCAGACACTCGCGCCAGATCGTGAGCACACGATCGATGTCCGCCTGCGCGCCGGCAAATACCTTGAACCCTAGATGATGCGACTTGAGGTTCATCGGCAGGGCCGAGCGCAGATTGTAGAAGCCCGCGTGCATCTCGCCGCAGATCGCGCGGCAATGCGCCCGCTCCGCGCGGTCGCTCGGTAGCAGGCGCGCAGTAGGCCGCGCTTCGGCCAGATACTCGGCAATCGCCAGCGTGTCCCAGATCTTCACGCCGTCGTGCACAAGGCACGGCACCAGGAACGATGGCGAGAGAAGAAGCAGCTCGGCGCGCGTGGAGGGGTCGTCGACGGAGACCACCTGCTCCTCGAAGTCGAGATCCGCCATCCTGCAGAGCAGCCATCCGCGCAGGGACCACGATGAATAGTTTCGGCTGCTTATGGTGAGCGTGGCCTTGACCATTCTCGACGCGCCTCCCGGTTGGTTCAGAAATTGCAACTGCAGTCGGAGAGGAATTCTCGGCAAGAGGATCCACGTGCAACTTTCGTTCCACCTCTGCGCAATGCTGGAGTCTCCCTAAGCTCGATGCTCTATCTCGCCTACCAGACACACGCCGATATCATGTCGCCGGTGCGCAGCATTGCGCAGGCTGGCCTCTCTGCTCTCGGCCCGTTGGCCGCCACCGAGCACCTGAAGCTATTGCGCAATCTCACGGCCGCCTATGAGCTGATCGCGCGTACGGGCCTCACGCATGTGCGGCCGTCCTATCAGGTTGATAGCGTACGGATGGGCAACCGGGATGTGGCCGTGCGCGAGCAGCCGCTGCATTCGACACCGTTCGGCACGCTGCTCAGATTTGCCAAGGATGTCGAGGTCACGCAGCCGCGTGTGCTGGTCGTGGCGCCGCTGTCCGGGCACTTTGCCACGCTGCTGCGCAGCCTGGTGAGGACCATGCTGCCGGAGCACGATGTCTGCATAACTGACTGGCACAATGCCCGGGATGTGGGCATCGACAAGGGGCGGTTCGGCTTCGAGGACTATGTCGATCACCTGATCGGTTGGCTCGAGCACATGGGCCCTGGCACGCACGTGGTCGCCGTCTGCCAGCCCTGCGTGCAGGTGCTGGCGGCCGCCGCGATCCTGGCCGAGGCCAAGAGCCCGGTGCAGCCGCGCAGCATGACCTTGATGGCGGGACCGATCGACACGCGCATCAATCCGACCAAGGTGAACGAGCTGGCGACCAGCAAACCCATCGAGTGGTTCGCCAGCAACCTGATTCGCCCGGTGCCTTGGCGCTATGGCGGCGCGGGCCGAAGGGTCTACCCGGGCTTCGTGCAACTCGCCGCCTTCATGTCGATGAACATCGACCGCCATCGCAAGGCGCACGTAGAGCTGTACCAACATCTTGGCGAACGGCGAGCCGGAGAAGGCGAAGCCGACCATCGATTTCTACGATGAGTATTTCGCGGTGCTTGACCTGACCGCGGAGTTTTACCTGGAAACCGTCGAATGGATATTCCAGCAGGCGCGGCTTGCCACGGGCGACCTGACGCATCGCGGTCGGCCGATCAATCCGCGCGCCATCCGCCGCACGGCGCTGTTGACCGTGGAGGGGGAGCGCGACGACATCTGCGCGCTGGGCCAGACCACGGCCGCGCATGATCTATGCACCGGTCTGCGTCCGCACTTGAAACGCCATCACATGCAGGCGGGTGCTGGGCACTACGGCGTCTTCAGCGGCCGGCGGTGGGAGGAGCAGGTCTATCCCCAGGTGCGCAATCTGATCCTGGCCAGCGATTGAGCGACACGCTCTGGTCTGCACAGATAGTGCAGCGGCTATGCGCGGATGGCAGAGCCCGCGGTAGCCGCGTGCCCGCAGATGCGCTCTAATGCCAGGAACGCGCTCGGCCGATCTGTGCGCTGTACGCAACAAGAATTCGTGGAGGAAATACATGCGCAAGGTCAGCCGCCGCAAATTCCTGAAGCTGTCGGGCGTTGGCGCGCTCGGCGCTTCATCGGGGATCGCAGCTATTCTGAAGTCTGGGACGGCCCCCGCGTATGCTCAAGGCACGACGGTCCATTGGCTGCGGCTCGGCGATTTCGTCCCGGCTTCGGATGCGTTGTTCAAGCGCGAGCTGTTGCCAGAGGCGGAAAAGGCGCTCGGAACTCAAGATCAACTTCGAGACCATCAACGGCAACGACCTGCAGCCGCGCATCGCCTCCGCCATCCAGTCGGGTGCCGGTGCCGACATCGTCCACGCGCAGCACAACTGGCCCCACCTCTATGCCGAGAGCGTCGTCGATGTGAGCGACGTGGCCGAGGACATCGCCAAGGAGCAGGGCGGCTTCCACGACATTCTCAACACCGTCACCAAGGCCGACCGTGGCTACCTGGCCGTGCCGTGGTGCGCGCTGGGCATCCTGCTCTGCTATCGCAAGTCGTGGTTCGACGAGGCCGGCTACAGCCAGTTCCCGACCTCATGGGAGAGCTATCGCGAGGCCGGCAAGAAGCTTAAGGCCAAGGGCTTCCCGATCGGCCAGACCATCGGCCACACTTACAACGACGCGCCCGCCTTCTCCTATCCCTACCTGTGGTCGTGGGGCGGCAAGGAGGTCGAGAGCGACGGCAAGACGGTCGCGCTCAACAGCAAGGAGACGCTCGAGTCGGTCAGGTTCATGGTCGGCTTCTGGAAGGATGCGCACGACGAGGGCGGTCTCGCGTGGGACGACAGCAATAACAACCGCGCTTTCCTTGCCGGCACCATCAGCTCGACCAGCAACGCTGCCTCGATCTACATCGAGACCCTGCGCAAGCCCGATCAGTACAAGACCGAGAAGGGCACGCCGCTGAAGGACGACATCCGGCACGCGCCCTATCCGCGTGGACCTGCGGCGCTGGCTACCCTGCATCCGCCCCAGTCGCACATGCTGATGAAGTATTCGAGCAACCAGAAGGCGGCCAAGGACTTCCTGCGCTGGGTGAGCTCGCGCGCGGTGTTCGAGAAGTGGTTCGTGTCGCAGCAGGGCTTCTCCATTCCCGCCACGAAAGAGTGGGGAAAGCATGCGCTCTGGGATAAGGACCCGGTGATGGCGCCGTTCAAGGACGTCATCGCCAGCGCACGCGCCCCGGGCTGGCCTGGGCCGTCAGGCCGCAAGGCCTCGGAGGCGCTGTCCAAGTACATAATCACCGACATGTATGCTAAGGCGGTCCAAGGCATGCCGGCCGAGGACGCCGTCAAATGGGCGCACGGCGAGCTCGTCAAGATCTACGGCGCCTGAGTGTAAGAGAAGGGGAGGGCCATGGCTCAATACGACAGAACCGTCGAGGACCTCGGCAACGTCGTGGCCCTCGAGCACGTCAACACGCGCGTGCCCGATCAACGTCTCGCCACGCTGTTCTATGTGACTGGCCTCGGCCTGACGCGCGATCCATATTTGATGACCGGCGTCACCAACATGTGGATCAACGTCGGCCGCAGCCAGTTCCACCTGCCGACAGGCAAGCCTCAGGTCTTGCGCGGGTATACGTCAGTGGTCATTCCCGGACGCGAGGCCTTGTTGCGTCGGCTGCATGATGTCGCGCCGCAACTCGAAGGGACGCGCTTTGCCTTCGCCGAGCAGGAGGCGTTTGTTGCGACCACCTGCCCGTGGGGCAATCACATCCGCTGCTACGCGTCGGGTGGACAGTTCGGGCGCATGATGCTCGGCATGCCTCGCGTCGAGCTCAATGCACCGATGGGCGTGGCCGATGGCATCGTGCGCTTCTATACACGCGTCCTCGAAACGCCCGCGCTGGCGGTTGAGGATGATCAGGGAAAATGCGCGCACGTGTCGGTCGGGCCGGGGCAGGAGCTCGTGTTTCGCGAGACTGACCTGCCGGCGCCTCCCTTCGATGGGCACCACGTCGCCATCTACCTGGCCGATTTCTCGGGACCCTACCGCCGTCTCGTCGAGCGAGGGCTCTTGACCGAGGAGAGCGACCAGCACCAGTACCGCTTCCAGGATATCGTCGATCCGGATGGTGGTCGGGTGTTGTTCACGCTCGAGCACGAGGTGCGCAGCATGCGCCACCCGCTCTATGCGCGGCCGCTCGTCAACCGCAATTCGGCCCACACCAATCGCAGCTTCGCGCCGGGACATGAGGACCAGAGCTGGTCGCTGCCGATCGACGGGTGACAGAGCCGAGTATTGAAGGCCACGCCCGGAACCGAACCGGGGTACGCCCCCAGAGGCTAATGGCGGACGTGCTTGCTAGCGCGCCGGGTGGCGCCAGCCGACATGAACGATATCCAATGTGGTGCCGCCACCGTCCAAGTCGAGACTTGGCAGCTGCCCGTGTGAGGCGTTAGCGCTATCATTGGGCGCTCATAGAGTACACGGTCGCCATGCGTGTCTTCACAAACTTGCCCCCGGTTGACTGGCGCAGCGTGGGGTCGGTTGCCCACGCCGCCGAGACCGCCGGTTTCGACGCGCTGATGACGGTAGAGCTTGGTCATGATGTCTTCGCGCCGCTCGCCTTTGCCGCCGTCGCCACCGATCGTATCGAGCTGACCACGTCCATCGCCGTTGCCTTTCCACGCAGCCCAACCGTTCTCGCTATCCAGGCGTGGGACCTCCAGGCCAACTCGCGCGGGCGCTTCGTGCTGGGTCTCGGTAGCCAAGTGAAGGGTCACAACGAGCGCCGGTTCGGCGTCAAATGGAGCGCGCCGGCGCCGCGCCTGCGCGAGTACGTCCAGGCTCTCAGAGCCATCTGGCGGTGCTGGGAGAATGGAGAACGGCTCAACTATCAGGGCGAACACTACACGCTTTCACTCATGACGCCCGACTTCTCGCCGGAGCCGACCGGCCTGCCCATGATCCCTGTGACCATCGCAGCAGTCGGGCCGGCGATGCTCGAGCTCGCAGGCGAGATCGGCGATGGTGTTCGCCTGCATCCGCTTTGCACCCGCCGCTATCTCGAGTCGGTCTGCCTACCCAAATTACTTGAAGGCATGCGGCGCGGCGGGAGGAGGCGGGAGCATTTCGATATCCATGGTGGCGGCTTCGTGTGCACGGGCCCGAACGAGGCAGCGGTTCAGGCGGCGATGGACTGGGCGCGGTCTCGCATCGCCTTCTATGCCTCGACCCGGACATATCGGCCGATCCTGGCATTGCACGGCCTCGAAGACGTTGGCTTGAAACTGCATCAACTGTCCGTCGAGCGCCGATGGCACGAGATGCCGCAGCACATTACAGACGATATCTTGTTTCTGTTTGCCGCCTGCGGCACCTACCAGGATATCGTGGGCAAAATCCAACAACGTTTCGGCGGCGCGGCCGACGCCATCGAGATCTTCCTTTCGTCGGACTGCGAGCTGGAACCGATCCGAGAACTCGTCGCTGACATCCGTCGTATTCCGCATGCGTTTCGGGGCTTCGATACGGGGTGGTGAACCCAAGCCCAATTAGCGCTGAGGTGGGGCATGCCGCACGATGCAGAGGGATATAGCCTTTCCGGTGCCACGCCCGAGGCGATCGGCTACTTCGATCGCGCGGTGCGCGCCTTCACGCTGGTGTACGGCGACACCCTCGGCCTCTACGAGGACGGGCTCAAGGCCGCTCCACATCTGGTCATGGCGCATCTGGGAAAGGGCTGGGCGCTCTCCCTCGGCAATGATCCCGTCCTGGCGGCGAAGGCTCGCGCAGTGCTGGATGTCGTCCGCGACCTGCCGCGGAACGAACGAGAGAACGCGCATCTTGCCGCCCTGACCCATGCCGTCGAAGGTCATCGGGCGTCTGCCGTAGCGATCTTGGACCGGCACCTCATGCGCTACCCCTTCGATCTCGTGGCGCATATGGCGGCGTTACAGATGGACGGGCACTTGGGACGCTTTCACCTGGCTCGCGATCGCTCGGCCCGCGCGCTGCCACGCTGGTCCACGACCCAGGAAGGCTACGGCATCATGCTGTCGTTCTATGCTTTCGGTCTGGAGGAGGCAGGCGACTATGCCCGCGCCGAGGACACGGGGCGGGCAGCCGCTGCGCTCGAACCCCACGGCTACTGGCCGCACCACTGTGTTTCGCACGTGATGGAGATGACGGGCCGGCCCCGAGATGGTCTTGACTGGATGGCGACGCGGGAACCGCTGTGGTCGGCGAAAGACAACACCAATCGCGTGCACATCTGGTGGCACAAGGCGCTGTTCCATGTCGAGCTGGGCCAAACCGACGAGGCTTTGGGCGTATATGACGGTCCGATCCTGGACACGGTGCGGCCGGTTGGCATGAGCATCTGCAATCCTTCGGCACTACTGTGGCGGCTGGAGACCCTCGGGTGTGAAGCGGGCGACCGCTGGAAGCATCTTGCGGCAATGTGGGATGGCCACGCCGACGGCAGACTGTGTGTCTTTACCGACATCCATGCCGCCATGGCCGAGCTCCGGGCAGAAGACAACGCCGCGCTGGAGCATCGGCTGGCAGCGATGTCCAAGACCGCCGCAGAAGGCACTGAGGCCGCCTCGATCTATCGGGACGTTGGGTTGCCGGTGGTGCACGGGTTGATCGCGTTCAATCGAGGCGAGTACGCCCGAGCCGTGGAGCACCTGCTGCCGTCGCAATTCGATCTGTGGAAGATGGGCGGCAGTCACGCGCAACGGGACGTGATCGACTGGACACTGGCCGAGGCTGCAGCGCGGGCGGGTCTTCGCGACGTTGCCTTGTCATTGGCGCATGAGCGGCTCGCCTCTCGGCCGAGCAGCATGCCGAACCGCCGGTTTCTGCGCCAAGCGGAAGCGATCTCCGTTGTTTGATGAGCGATCCTCAAACTAGTCTGCGTATCCGTCCTTAGAAATCAGGATTCACCAAGGAGCAACGCTCATGATCAAACGCTTTACTGGCACGACCCCGACACGAAGCAGCGCGGTGGCGCACGACGGCATCGTTTATGCGGTTGCTACTGCCAAGAACAAGTCCGCGCCGCTCTATGAGCAGACAAAGGACGCGCTGGCTCAGATCGACAGCACGCTTGCGGAGGCCGGCTCCAACAAATCGCGAATCCTGCGCGCCACGGTCTACATCACCGATATGACCCGCAAGCCGGAGATGGATCGCGCTTGGGACGAGTGGGTGGACCGGGCAAATCCACCTCAGCGCGCCTGCATCGGCGTGACTCTGGCAGGGCAAGATCTCGTGGAAATCTTGATCACTGCTGCGCAGTAACGAACCACTGCCGCAACATCGACAAGCTTACATCGGTCACCGAGGCGGCGTAGCGGGCGTTGCACACTTGTCGATCTCCAATGCGCCGGCCTTGATGCGCGGTATGAGCTCGCGGCCGAATTCGGTCGTGTCGCTGACCGGATCGAAGCCGCGTATGAGGAACGATGAAACGCCGAGACGGTAGTAAGCGAGAATCGCATCTGCCACCTGCTCGGCGGTGCCGACGAGGCAGGAGGTATTGCCGAGCGCCCCGGTCGCCCTGGTGATGCCCATCCAGAGCCGCTCGTCGTGAACGTCCTTTTCTTGCGCGAAGGCGAACTGGCGCCGGCCGGCATTGTCGACCGGCGCCCGGATACCCTCCTGCCGAGCCCAACCAAGCTCGCCCGACATGCCGGCAAGGATGCGATTTGCCCTGTCCCATGCTGCCCCTTCCGTCGCTGCAATGACTGGCCGGACAGACATGTTAAAGCCGACAGTGCGGCCGTGTGTTGCGGCACGTGCCCGGAACGCGGTAACACGCTCCGCGGTGGTCGCGCGCGGCTCCGCGTAGATCGCGAACACGTCGCACTCGGCTGAGCCCATTTCAAGTGCACCCTCGGAGGCACCACCGAACATGATCAGCGGATGTGGCTTCTGCAGCGGGCGCACATCGGAATGTGCGCCGCGCACCCGATAGAAGCGGCCATCAAAATCGAATGGCTTGTCGGCGGCCCACGTGCGCTTCATTAGGTGGAGATATTCCTGCGCCCGCTGATAGCGCTCCACCTTCGGCGTGAAGTCGCCGTCGCCCTCCTGCTCAGCGTCGGTTTTGCCAGTGATGATGTGAAGTGCGAGGCGGCCGCCGGCCAGTTGATCAAAGGTTGCGACCTTGCGAGCGAAGAGAGTGGGCGCAACAAATCCCGGCCGGTGAGCAATCAGATACGACATCCTCTCGGTTTGCGCCGCCGCGTGCATGGCCACGAGGAAACCTTCTGCCGACGAGGATGAATAGCCAACGAGCGCCATGTCGAAACCCGCAGCCTCGTGTGCTTGGGCAAACTCCACGACAAACGAGGGCACAAGCTCGCCCTCGATGACGAGCAACGTTGATTCCCGCTTCGGCGGGCTGACGCCGATCATGCCGACAATGCGGGCGGGCATGGCTACCTCCAGCAGGGAACGAGCCTGGCGCGAGCGGCTTAAACCGCCAAGCGAACCTCAAGATGTTGTACGCCATCGAGAACTGTCAGCGAAACAGGTGGCGTTGCAACGTCCGATGGCAGATCGGGCTCAACCACGTCATCCTCAAAAGGCTGCCGAAAAGTCTAGAGCGAGAGTTCGACAGTTAAGCCAGTTAATCGGTTCGACAAATGGGCGCGGCGACGTGGCCAGAGGCTCTTTCAGGTGCGGCCGCCATCAACCGAGAGGATCTGGCCGGAAATCCAGGAGGCCTGCGCGCTGGCAAGGAACATGGCGGCGGCGGCGATATCCTCTGCCGTGCCGAGGCGCCGCGTGTGGATGCTCTCGACCAGACGGCGCTGGCCATCGGCACCGTAGCTCTGCCACTGCCGTTCGCTCGATGGATTGGAGCGCACGAAGCCCGGCGCAATGGCGTTGCAGGTTATGCCGCGCGGGCCAAGATCCTGGCTGAGCTGCTTGGTCAGCCCGACGAGCGCGTGCTTGGCGGCGGTATAGGCCTGGATGCCGGTCAGGCTCGGCCGCAGCCCGGCGCCCGACGCGATGAAAATAAGACGTCCGGCTCCGGCCCGCTGCATCGGCTCGGCCGCGGCCTGGGCGAGCCAGAACGCACTATCGACGTTGGCCTCGAAGATGACGCGCCAGTCCGCCTCGGAAACAGCCTCGATGGGCCGGCCGACTTGGCCGCGCACACCACCGGCGGCGTTGACGAGGATGTCGAGGCGCCCCTCGGCGGCGACCACGGTATTGACGAGGTCACCAGCGCTCGCTCTGCCGTCCGAGATCTGTGCGATGGCAGGTGAGCGCCGTCGCATCCCAGGTAATCGCGTCGAGGTCGGCGACGTGCACATTGGCTCCGGCCTGCGCCAACGCCAGGGAGATGGCGCGCCCGATGCCTTGCGCGGCGCCCGTTACGAGGGCGACCTTGCCGTCGAAGCGGATGTGCATGTGTCGATCAGAGCCTGGAAGGTGTCGTAGGCCATCGGCCGGCGACCATCCTCGATGTCGTGGATCAGCTCGATCAACCGAGCCAGCGCCGGTGTCGCGATGCCTGCTTCGCCGCCGAGCTTCGCGATGATGCCGATCTGAGGATCGACCTCGGTGCGCCGCCTCCGGACGGCGAGATCACGATAGATGCCGGAGTGCGTCTTGGCGGACTGCGACGTGTAGTCGGCCAGCCAGTCGAGACAGGCCCGGCCGGAATCGGCGCCGGCCGACGGCAGGAACACGCGCGGATCGAACGCGCCGAACCCGACCGGTGTCACGCCGCGTGCGGCAGCAACGGCCATCACCTCGCGGCCGAGTGTGTCGAACACGATGCGGCGGCGCGGGTCGGCGAAGTTTTCCGACATGGAGTCGGGGTTGAGCGCCGTGGCGAACAGCATCGCTCCGTATGCCAGCTTGCCCCACAGATAGCCCCAGATGTTGTCGGTGAGGATCGCGTCGGGCTCGAACTCGGCGAGCAGGGCGTGCATTCTTCGTGTGCGCTCGCGCACCGTGTTGTCTATCTCGCCGACCACCACGGCGCCGCGATTGCCGTAAAGGATCTCGCCGGGGCCATGCCAGTCGGAGCCGAAGTTGACGAAGCAGCCCATGGTGCGCTCGGCGCCGACGCTCTGTGCGATGGCAATCTCGTTGAGGCCGTTCTGGGCCGAAAGGACGAAGCCGCCGGGGGCCACGTGCGGCGCGAGCGCACGCACCGCTGTTTCCGTCGCCTGGGCTTTCACGGCCAGAACAACACGGTCGAACTGACCGATGAGCTCGCCTGGGACGGCGGCAGGCACCTTCACCGTGAATTCCTCGATCGGGCCGAAGATGTGAAGCCCGCGCGTGCGACACGCCTCGACGTGCTCCTGTACAATGTCGACCAGAAGAACGGAGTGGCCGGCCCGCGCCCAGTAAGCGGCCATCGTGCCGCCGATGGCGCCGCCGCCCCAGATCAGGATGGGTAAATCGGTCATATGGCGCGCCCGAGGCGATGCACGTCCTTGTGCGTGGCCACCGACAGTTCACCGTCGGCTGTCACCCAGCCGCGATACATGCCCAGCGTATTGTAGGGTGCATACACGTTGCCACTCGTATCGCACGCGACCATTCCGGCGCCGATCTTGTGGGAGGACAACGTGTCGAAAATGACAGCGTTTGCGGCATCCTGAAGCGACTGCCCCGCGTACATCATGCGAGCGGCGACATCGTACGCGGCGGCTCTTCTGATGAAGATCTCGCCTTGTCCCGTGCCGGACACGGCGCAGACGCCGTTTCTGGCGTAGGTGCCCGCGCCGAGGATAGGACTGTCTCCGACCCGGCCCACGGGCTTGTTGTAAATCCGCCCGTGGACGTGGCGGCGGCGAGGTTGCCGTGCCGATCCAGTGCGACTGCGCCGACTGTGCCGTGCTTTTCCGCCTCGCTGGCCATCCGGATGGTACCGGCCTCTGCTCTAGCCTTGAGCGAGGCGAGCGCGGCGACCCGCCGCTCCGTCGTGAAGTACGAGTTGGGGACCGTCTGGAGCCCGCAAGCGGCGGCAAAGTCATCGGCTGCGGCGCCGGCAATGAGAACATTCGAGCTTCGCTCCATGACTGCCCGAGCCGCCTTGACGGGATTGCGAATGCGACGCGCGGCACAAACCGCGCCTCCGGCAAGTGTCGAGCCGTCCATGATCGAGGCATCGAGCTCATGCTCACCAGCCGCATTGAGTGCCGCTCCGTAACCGGCATTGAAATGCGGGCTGTCCTCCATAACCATTACTGCCGCTTCGACGGCGTCGACGCTCGAGCCGCCGGCTGCCAGGAGCGACCATCCCGCCCGCAGCGAACGGGCGAGATGTTCGCGTGCCTCTGCCCACTGAGCCTCCGTGAGCAGCGACCTGTCGAGCGTACCGCAGCCGCCATGGATGCCGATGACGATGGGAGCCATGGTTGCGAGAGCTCTCGTGCAGCTACTTTGCGGGCTTGATGTTCATGGCGAGGGTATCTTCGTCCACCCGCGGGATGATCTTCACTTTGTCCTTCTGCATCGCCCAGGCTGAGCCAACCGCAACGATTGGAAGGCGCTGGCGATCTTTGAGGACAAGTTCGTTCGACTTCTCCAGAAGGGCGCGGCGCTTGCCCTCGTCCATTTCCACGGCCGCGTCCTGCAGCAACTTGTCCTGCTCTGGGTTCTTGTAGCCAAGTACATTGAACGCACCCATCCTCTTGTCCTTGTCGTTGGAATGGGCGAGCGAGGAGAGCGTATAGTGCGCCTCGCCGGTGAGCGTACCCCAGCCGGACATGGACATGGAGAACTCGCCACGCGTGCGTGCCGGGAAGAACACCGCCGCGGGCTGCGCGTTCGGTTTGGCGTCGATGCCGATGGCGGCAAGCATCTGCGCGATCGACGTTCCCACTTGCCGATCGCCCGGCAGGCGATCCTGCGTGAACGAGAAGACGACCGTGAAGCCGTTCGGAAAGCCGGCATCGGCGATCAGCTTCTTCGCCCCCGCGACGTCGTACTTGCGCTCAGGAAGCGACTTGTTGAAGCCGAAAATGGACGGGGTCACCATCTGGCTCGCGGCCTTGCCGAGGCCTTCCATGGCAATGTCGGCGAGCGTCTGGCGATCGATGGCGAGATCGATCGCCTCGCGCACGCGAATGTCGAGGAACGGGTTCTTCGCGAGCGGCTGGCCGTCCTTGCCTGAGATCTGACCGGCTGGCGGCGTCTCGCGCATGTCCATCTCGACATTGAAGACGTAGACGGTGTCGATCGTCTGCACGGCAAGCTTTGCATCCTGCTTCAGCGAGGCCACGTCCGTCGCTGGCACGCGCGTGATGAGATCGAGCTGCCCCGCCTTTAGCTGGGCCACGCGGGAGGCGTCGTTTGGAATCTCCTTGCGCACATGGCGCGCCCACGGCTCCTTCGCACCCCAGTAGCCGTCGAAGCGATCCACGACGAGATCGCCTTTCGGCGTCCACGACACGTACTTGTAGGGTCCGGTGCCCACAGCGGCCTTGCCGCTGTTGAACGCCTCGTTGGCCGTTTCCTTGGTCAGGCCGGCTGCTGCCTTCGACGAGACGATGAACAAGCGAATGAAGTCGTTGGGCAGCACGGGAGCAGGGCCGTCCGTGACGATGTGGAGCGTGTGCGGGTCGACGACCTTCGTCTCCTTCACGCGCCGGATATAAATTGTCGTCGGATTCGGGCCGGCGACGGTCGGGATACGCTCGATCGAGAACTTGACGTCCTCGGCCGTGAAGTCCGAGCCATCGTGGAATTTCACGCCTTTTCTAAGCTTGAACTCCCACGTCGTGGCATCGAGTGGCTTCCAGCTCTCGGCAAGGCGGGGCTCGACCTCCAGGCCGTCGCCAGACCAGGTCAGCGTATCGAAGACGTGCTTCAAGGCCTCGGCGTGGGTACCGGTCGCCGTGAAATGCGGATCGATCGAATCCGGGCCGCCCCGCACGCCAATGGTGAGGGTCTGCGCCAAGGCTGCTGTCGCGCCAGCCGTAGCCAGGAAAACCGCACAAGCGATCATCGCGAGATGCCTGATCGGTCGCATGATTTGTGCCTCCCACCCGTTCTATTGGGTCAAGCCGGCTGTCGCACCGGCCAGGCGGAGCCTAGCAAGCCCCACGACCGGCGCAAGCACAGGCTTTGGCGGGGGCCTGATGAAAAATGTGCCTGAATGGACGGACCGACGCAGCGTCTTTACTCTCGCGGCCAATCGAGAAAGGCAGCGAGGTCGACACTCATGCGCATTTGCGAGATGAACTGGATGCAGGTCGAAGCGCACGTGAAACGCGACGACCGCGCCGTGCTCCCGATCGGCTCGACGGAGCAGCACGCGTATCTAAGTCTTGCCGTCGACGCGATCCTGGCCGAGCGCGTCGCCGTCGAAGCGGCCGAGCCTCTGGCAGTTCCCGTATTTCCCGTCATCAACTACGGTCTGACGCCGAGCTTCGTCGAGTATCCCGGCACGGTGACCCTCAGGATGTCGACGTTCTGCGCGATTGTCACTGATGTCCTCGATGGCATCCTGCGCTCCGGATTCAGGCGCATCGTCATCGTCAACGGTCACGGCGGAAACTCGCCAGCCCACGGCGCCGTGCTCGAGTGGCTCGACCGCCACCGCGGCGCCCAGGTCAAGTGGCACAACTGGTGGAACGCACCCAACACGATGGCCAAGGTGCAGCAGACGGACAGAATCGCCTCCCATGCCTCATGGATGGAGAACTTTCCCTGGACGCGGCTGGGCAACGTCGCCATGCCGTCCGCGCAGAAACCCATGATGCATATCGACCGCTTCCAGCAGCTCGATCCTTTGGCCAAGAAGGAGCTGCTCGGCGACGGCAATTTTGGCGGCCTCTACCAGAGGAGCGATGAGGACATGCTCGCCATTTGGAAGATTGCTATCGAGGAGACACGCGCGCTGATCGCGGACGGTTGGGCTTGAAGGGACTGGCTGCATGCTGGGCTTCATCATCCAACGGCTGGCGCAGGCCGTCATTGTGATGCTGGTCATCTCGGCGCTGGTGTTTACCGGAGTCTATGCCGTCGGCAACCCGATCGATGTACTCATCTCCCCCGATGCCACGCAGCAGATACGGGAGCAGACCATCAAGGCCTATGGCCTCGATCAGCCGCTGTGGACGCAATACGGCGCGTTTCTCGGCCGCCTCTTCTCCGGCGATCTCGGCCGTTCCTTCGTCTTCAACATGCCGGTGCTGGAGCTGGTCTTCTCGCGGTTGCCGGCAACACTGGAGCTGACACTTGCCGCGGTGCTGGGCGCGACGCTTCTGGGCGTGCCACTCGGCATGTACGCGGGCTACAAGCCCGATAGCACCATCTCGAAAGCGATCATGGCGTTTTCCATCCTCGGCTTCTCGGTGCCAACGTTCTGGATCGGCCTCGTTCTCATCCTGACCTTCGCCGTGACACTGGGTTGGCTTCCTGCGGGAGGACGTGGTGCCACAGCAACCCTTTTCGGCGTCGAATGGAGCTTCCTGACGGCCGATGGGTGGCGCCATCTTGCGCTGCCCGCGCTCAATCTCGCGCTCTTCAAGTTCGCCATGATGGTCCGCCTCGCCAGGGCAGGCACGCGCGAGACGATGCTGACGGATACCGTCAAGTTCGCGCGCGCTGCCGGCGAGAGCGAATGGACGATTCTGAGCCGCCACGTGCTGCGCCTCATCGCCATTCCGATCGTGACCGTCTTCGGCCTGGAGTTCGGCTCGACTCTGGCTTTTGCCGTCGTTACCGAGACGATCTTCTCCTGGCCAGGTGTGGGCAAGCTGATCATCGATTCGATTGCGCAGCTCGACCGGCCGGTGATGGTCGCCTACCTGATGCTGGTGGCGTTCCTCTTCGTCATGATCAATTTTGCGGTCGATATCGCCTACGCGGCACTCGACCCGCGGCTCAGGGACACGGCACGCCTGATGGATCGGGCCTCACCCATAGCTCAATTCTGGCGTGAGTTTTGTGAGAGCCGGATCGCGGTTGGCGCACTCATGGTCGTTGCTGCGGTCGTGTTGCTCGCCGTCCTGGCCCCGCTGTTTGCGCCGCAGGACCCCTACGATCTAGCCAGCCTCGTCCTTGGAGATGCGCGCCGACCACCGGGATTCACGGGCCGCGGCGGCTACACCCACTGGCTCGGCACGGACGCGCAAGGCCGCGATCTCCTGTCGGCCATCCTCTATGGACTGAGAACGTCCATTCAGGTGGGCCTCGTAGCAGGCGCCATCGCTTTTGTCATCGGCGCCACGCTCGGCAGCGTCGCCGCCTACTTCGGCGGTCGGACCGAGAGCTTCATCATGCGTATCGTCGACCTTCAGCTATCGACGCCCGCAATTCTGCTGGCGTTGGTGTTGGCGGCTATGCTCGGCCAAGGCAAGTGGCAGCTCATTGCCGCTCTCGTCGCGGCTCAATATGCCTACTTCGCGCGCACCGCCCACGGCGCGGCTTCCGCGGAGCGCTCCAAGGACTACGTCGATGCTGCTTTGGCGACGCCGCTCGGTGCACCACGTGTGGTCTTCCATCATATTCTGCCGAATTGCCTGCCCCCGCTGATCGTGGTCGCCACCGTTCAAGTCGCCAACTCGATCGCACTCGAGGCCACTCTCTCCTTTCTCGGTCTCGGCCTGCCGGTCTCCGAACCCTCGCTAGGGATGCTCATCGCCAACGGCTTCCAATACATGCTGTCCGGCCGGTACTGGATTTCGATCTACCCTGGCATCGCCCTCATCATCCTGATCGTCGCCATCAATCTTGTCGGCGATCAGGTGCGCGATCAGCTCAATCCGAGGCTGAAGCGATGACGCCCCCATTGCTCGAGGTGCGGGACCTCGCGACGCATTTCCACACCCGGGCGGGTGTCGTGAAGGCCGTCGATGGTGTTTCGTTCCAAGTTGCCGCTGGAGAAATCGTGGGTCTGGTCGGCGAATCGGGCTCCGGCAAGACTGTCACCGGCTTCTCCATCCTGGGCCTCATCGACCCGCCCGGCGTGATCGCCGCCGGCTCCATCAAGCTCGAGGGCCGGGAGCTCATAGGCGCCAATCATGCGACGCTTCGGCGCCTACGCGGACGGCGCATGGCCATGGTGTTCCAGGACCCATCCACCACGCTCAATCCTGTCCTCACCATCGGCAAACAGATACAGCTGGCCCTCGAGGCCCATGGACCCGTATCGGCAAGGGCGGCGCGCGATCACGCGGTAGGCGTTCTGACCAAGGTCGGCATTCCCGATGCCGCGCGCCGGCTGAATGCGTATCCGCATCAGTTCTCCGGGTGGCATGCGCCAGCGTGTTGCCATTGCCATCGCGCTTCTGCATCGGCCGGACATCATTGTTTGTGATGAGCCCACCACCGCCCTCGACGTTTCGATTCAAGCCCAGATCGTTGCTGAGATACGCGGCCTCGTGATCGAGGCGGGCACGGCGTTGATTTGGATCAGCCATAACCTCGCCGTCGTCTCCTCGCTCGCGAGCCGCATCCTGGTCATGTATGCCGGCCGCCTGATCGAGGAAGGGCCCACCGGCGGCGTGCTGCGTGCGCCGCGCCACCCCTACACAAAAGGTCTGCTGAACTCGTTACCCGAGAACGCGACGCCCGGCAGCGATCTGGTCCAGATCCCAGGCACGCCGCCATCCCTGCTGAATCTCCCACCGGGTTGCGCATTCGCTCCACGATGCAGCCGCGCCGACAGCGTCTGCACAACATCGCCGGAGGTGACACGGCAGGGCGCGCGCGCCTACCGCTGTCATCACCCGCTTGCGATCGAGGCGACGGCATGACCGCCCTCGTCAAGGTTGATGCAATCTCCAAGCGCTTCGCGCCGCGCCTCTCGATCGGCAAGCGTGTCGCCGCCAAGTTGGGCGCTGCCGTGGAGACGCGCACGGTCCACGCCGTCGACAATGTCAGCCTTCACATCGTCAAAGGCGAAGCGCTGGGCCTCGTCGGCGAGTCCGGCTGCGGGAAGTCCACCCTCGGCCGCATGATCGCCGGCATCCTGCCGCCGACCTCCGGGACTGCAAGCATCGGCGACGATCCCGTCATGGGTCGCGCACGCAAGCCCATCAAGACCATGACGCGGGTGCAGATGGTGTTCCAGGACCCGTTCGCCTCGCTCGATCCGCGCATGCGCATAGGCAACATCATTGCCGAGGGGCCGATTGTTCACGGCCTGGTCGAGAAGGGCGAGGCTCGCGCTGATGTTTTGAACTGGCTCGCGGCGGTCGGTCTCGCGCCTGATGCTGCCAACCGCTATCCGCACCAGTTCTCGGGGGGCCAGCGACAGCGCATCGCCATTGCCCGTGCGCTCGCCATGCGGCCCGACGTCCTCGTGTGCGACGAGCCGGTTGCCTCGCTGGACGTCTCGATCCAGGCCCAGATCATCAATCTGTTCCTGAAGCTACGGCGCGAGCTGGGCTTGACGATACTCTTCATCAGTCACGATCTTGGCGTCGTGCGGCACATCTGCGATCGCATCGCCATCATGTACCTCGGCCGTATTGTCGAAGTGGGGCCGACCAGCGACGTCTATGCTGCGCCGAAGCACCCCTACACGAGTGCACTGCTGGATAGCGTTCCCAAGCTCGTGCTCGACGAGCAGAGCGCCGTTGCCTTCAAGCCAATTCAGGGCGAGCTGCCCTCACCGCTCTCGCCACCGCCGGGTTGCCATTTTCACCTGCGTTGTCCCGACGCGCAGGCGAGATGCCGAACGGATATTCCCGCGTTGTTGCAGGTTGATGGGGCTGGCACAGTCGCCTGCCATTTTCCGAGATTGCCCGGCGGCCGTCCGGTGCATTCAGCCCATGGCGTGGAGCTATAGCGTCGCTCGGCCCTTGACCTCCCGCAGGGATCCTCCGGTCTCGGCGATGTGCTGCAGCAGTGCAGATGGCTTCCAGCGCGCACCGTAGCGCTGGTGCCAGGCTGCGATCTGGTTGTACACGTCGCGGACTCCCATCTGGTCGGCCCAGAACATCAAGCCGCCGCGATAGCGCGGAAAGCCGAAACCATTGAGCCACATCACATCGATATCACTCGCGCGCAACGCTTTACCCTCCTCCAGTATCTTGCAGGCTTCGTTGACGGACGAGAACAGGAGGCGGCGCAGGATCTCATCGTCGGTGAATGTGCGTTGCGCAATACCCATCTCATCGGCGACAGATTTGATAATCTGATGCACCTCGGGATCGACGATCGGCGTGCGGTCGCCCTTCTCGTAACGATACCATCCAGCGCCCGCCTTCTGGCCCAGACGGCCCATTTCGACCAGGCGGTCGGTGATGGGCAATCCGCGGTAGTTGGGGTCGGCAGCCGCACGGCGTTTGCGCGTGTCGTAGCTGATGTCGAGTCCCGACATGTCGTTGACGGTAAACGGCCCCACCGGATAGCCGAAATCGACCATCACTCGGTCCACCTGCTCGGGCAGCGCGCCCTCCTCCACCATCAGCCCCTGTTCCAGGTTGAAGGGAATGCGGGTGCGGTTGGCGACGAAGCCGTCGCAGTTGCCGGCATAGGCGCTGATCTTGCCGATGTCGCGGCCGAGCTTCATGGCCGCAGCCAATGTCGAAGGGGCGGTCCTGGCTCCGTTGACGACCTCGAATGTCTTCATCACGTTTGCAGGCACGAAGAAGTGCGTGCCGGCGACGGCCTCGGGCCGTTTGGTTACGCCGGCAATCTCGTCGATGTCGAGGGCCGACGTATTCGAGAAGAGCAGAGCGCCTGCTTTCATGACCTCGTCGAGCTTGGCGAATACGTCCTTCTTCACCGACATTCTTTCGAACGCCGCCTCAATCACCGCGTCGCAATCCGCAATCGCATCGTAGCTTTCCACAGGCTCGATCCGAGCCAGACGCTCATCCATCTCTGATTGTCTGAGGCTGCCGCGCTTGACGCTGGCCGCATAGTTGTCGCGAATACGCTGTATGCCCCTGGCCAGCACCTCGGGCGAAACGTCGAGCAGCTTTACCGGGAAACCGTGATCGGCAAAGCTCATGGCAATGCCGCCGCCCATCGTGCCGGCGCCGACCACCGCCGCCGTCTTGACGTCCGGCAGCGGCAGGTCTTTCGGCAGCCCGGGAAGCTTGGCCACCTCGCGCTCGGCAAAGAAGGCATAGCGCAGGGCTTTGGCTTCGTCGGAGTTCTCCAGCTCGGAGAAAAGCCGGCGCTCTGTCTCTATGCCTGCATCGAACGGTTGAGTGACGGCCGCTTCCACGCAGGCGATGCAATGATAGGGCGCCTTCTGATTGCGCGCCTTGCGCGCGATGGATTTGCGCATGGCATCGAACATGCCGGGGTCGGATTTTGCCTCGGCGAGCTTGTCGCTCATGTCGCGCACGCGCGGCAGCGGCCGCCGGCCGGCGACACCCTTGGCGTAGGCGATCGCCTCGGCGCGCAGGTCCTGACCAGCCACGATCTCGTCCACGATGCCGAGCTCCTTCGCCTCGGCGGCCGGCACGTGGCGGCCGGAAACGATCATCTCCATTGCCGCCTTGGGGCCGATGAGGCGTGGCAAGCGTTGTGTGCCGCCACCACCGGGCAGGATGCCGATCAAGACCTCCGGCAGCCCGACCTTGGCGCTGGCCACGGCGATGCGGTAGTGGCAGGCCAACGCATGCTCGAGCCCGCCGCCGAGCGCGTAGCCATGGATCGCGGCCACCACGGGCTTGGTGCAGCCATCGAGAACGTCGTAGACGGGCCGCTTCGGCATCGGGCGCGCCTTGCCGAACTGGCGGATGTCGGCGCCCGCGATAAAGCTGCGGCCGGCGCCGATCATCACCATGGCGTTAACGCCGGCGTTCGCCTCACCCTTTTCCAGCGCTTCGATGATGCCATCGCGGACGCCTGGCCCCAGCGCGTTAACGGGCGGGTTGTCGATGGTGATGACGCCGATTCCGTCCTCCACCTCGAAGCGCACCAATGCTCGGTCGCCGGCTACATCGGCCATGACTTATGCTCCGCGCTGCGTTCACTCCCAAACAATGAGTTTGTTTCGGGGCACGCGTCCGCGCAAGATGAATGACGAGAAATAAGCACGGGCGCCGTTGGGGTGAGGGGAGTTTCGTGACGCGTATCGGCCTGGGCATCGACGTCGGCGGGACATTCACGGATATCGTCGCCTATGACGCGGCGACGGGCCGCCATGCGAGCCACAAGCAGCTTACCACTCACGCCGATCCTTCGCAGGGCGTGATGGCCGGCACTGAGCGGCTGCTGGCCGAGAACAAGATTGCGGCGTCATCGATCGCGCGCGTGGTGCACGCAACCACGCTTTTCAGCAACGCCGTGATCGAGCGCAAGGGGGCGCCCATGGGCCTCATCACCACCAAGGGGTTTCGCGACACCCTCGAAATCGGACGCGAGCGCAAATTCGAGCTCTACGACATCAACATCGTCAAGCCTGCGCCTCTTGTCCCACGGCACCTGCGGCTGGAAGTGGCGGAGCGCGTCACCGCTGACGGCAGCATTCGGCTGCCGCTCGACGAAGAGCGGGTGCTCGATGCGGCAGCGAAGCTGGTGGCCGAAGGTGTCAGGTCGCTCGCTATCGCCTTCCTTCACTCTTACGCCCAACCCGGCCACGAGCGCCGCGCTCTCGAGCTGATCGCTGCGCGCCATCCAGGGCTCGCGCTGTGCGCGTCCGTCGACGTGAGCCCCGAGATCCGCGAGTACGAGCGCACGTCCACAACCGTCATCAACGCCTACATCAAGCCGCTGGCGGAGCAATACTTGTCCTCGCTGGCGGTAAAGCTCACCGATCATGGCATTGCGGCGCCGCTGCTGCTCATGCTGTCGAACGGCGGACTGACCAACATCGAGGACGCAAAGGGGACGCCCGTGCGGCTGCTGGAGTCTGGACCGGCCGCAGGCGCCCTGGTGGCGGCACACATCGGTTCCGCTCACGCCGAGCATGTCCTGGCGTTCGACATGGGCGGCACGACGGCCAAGCTCAGCGTGATCGACGACGGCAGGCCGGCTGTCGCCTACACCTTCGAGGCCGCTCGCGAGCGCCGCTTCATCGAGGGCAGCGGTCTGCCTGTACGCATCTCCACGCTGGAGCTCATCGAGATCGGCGCCGGCGGCGGCTCGATCGCGCGCATCGACGACATCGGCCTGCTGAAGGTCGGGCCGGCGAGCGCAGGCTCCGAGCCTGGGCCCGCCAGCTACGGCCGCGGCGGGCAGTTGCCGACCGTCACGGATGCCGACTTCATCCTCGGGCTGCTCGATCCCGCCTACTTCGTTGGAGGCGCCATGAAGATCGATCCGAGGGCTGCCGAGGCGGCGATCCGTCCGCTCGCCGAGCAAGCCGGCATGAGTCTCACAGGCATGGCCTGGGGCATTCATGATTTGGTCAACGAGAACATGGCCAACGCCGCGCGCGTGCACATTGCCGAGCGTGGCAAGGACCCGCGGCGCTACACTCTGCTCGCAACGGGCGGAGCGGGGCCGGTGCATGCCTACTACGTGGCCAAGAAACTCGGCCTGCGCCAACTGATCGCGCCCGCAGCGGCCGGTGTCGCCTCGGCTCTCGGACTGCTCATTGCTCCCGCTCGCATCGACAGGGTGGCGACCGTGGCGCGCGAGATGGATCAGATCGTCTGGTCCGATCTCGAGGCCGCGTTCGCGCGACTAGAGACCGAGGCAAAAGCCGTGCTCGCAATGACGCTGCCTGGCAAGCCAGCAACCGTAGAGCGCCTCGCCGATATTCGCTACGTCGGTCAGGCTTCGGAATTGGTCGTGGAGTTGCCGCGCGGTCCCTATACGGCGCAATCACGTGCTGGCTTGATGCACGCCTTCGAGAAGAGCTACCTCGCCGCGTTTACGCGCACCCCGCCGACGTCTCTTGTCGAACTCATTAATATTCGCGTCAGCGCCAGCGTAGAGACGAGCGATCGGACGCCGCTGATGGCGCCCGCAGGGTCCGGGACTGCCGGCGCAATCAAAGGAACGCGTGCTGTCTATTTCCCTGAGTTTGGCGATTACAGACCTGCAACGGTCTACGACCGCTACGCGCTGGCGGCGGGCCAAGCCTTTGACGGCCCGGCCATCGTCGAGGAGCGCGAGTCGACCCTTGTCGTCGGTCCGGGCGGGCGCTTCGAGGTACATGACAGTGGCACCATCATCGTCAGCATAGACTGAAGGAAACAGGGCATGGCCAAGCCATTCGTCGCCGGCACCAATCAGGCTTTCGACGCGGTCAGTCTGGAGCTGCTGTGGCGGCGGACGATCTCGGCGGTTGATGAGGCGGCCAAGGCCCTGCGGCGGACCTCGTTCTCAACGCTCGTCAACGAGTTCGAACGACTTCGCCTGCGTTCTGACGGACGCGAGCGGCCAATCCCTTGCCCAGAACACCGAAAGCATCCCCTCGTTCATCGGCACGCTGCCGGTCACGGTCAAGCAGTTCATCAAGGAGATTGGACTCGAGAATATGCGGCCCGGCGACGTGCTCGTCACCAACACGCCCTGGATCGCCACCGGACATCTGAACGACATCACGGTCGCCAAGCCGATCTTCCGTAGCGGCCGCATCGTTGCGTTCGCCGCGTCCACCGCACACGCGCCCGATATCGGCGGCAAGGTGCGCTCCGTCGAGCCGCGCGAGGTGTTCGAGGAGGGCTTCCACATCCCGGTCATGAAGTTCATGAACGAGGGCAAGCCCGACCAGACGTTCCTGAGGCTGTTGCGAGCTGCGGTGCGCACGCCGGACCAGACCGAGGGCGACTTGTGGGCGCAGATCACCGGTCTCGACCTTCTCGAGCGACGATTGGGAGAGGTGATGACCGAGTACGCTCTGGACGACTTGGAGTTGTTCGCGGGCGAGATTCTCGGACGTTGCGAGAAGGCGATGCGCGCCGCCATCCGGGCGCTGCCGGACGGCGACTACACGCACGAGTTCCAGACCGACGGGCTGATGGATCAGCCGTTCACCTACAGGATTGCGATCAAGGTGGCAGACGACCGTCTATCGGTCGACTACGCAGGCACCTCGGCGCAGGTCGATCGCGCTATCAACTGCACCATGACCTACACCTTCGCCATGACAGCATATGCGCTCAAGTGCCTGCTGCTGCCGGACTTGCCCAACAACGAAGGCATTTTTCGCTGCATAGAGGTGCGGGCGCCTGCGGGCACGATCGTCAATCCCCGTTTTCCTGCCGCAGTCGGTGGCCGCATGGCGACCGGACACTACCTCCCCGTAGCCGTGTTCGGCGCGCTCGCTCCGGTGATCCCCGAGCGCATCATGGCGGCATCCGGCTCGCCCTTGTGGAGCATGATCCAGACCGGGGTGCGCCCGGATGGCGGCACCTACGCCAATGTCCTTTTCTTCAACGGCGGCATGGGCGCCACCGACAGCCACGATGGACAGAGCACCTATGCCTGGCCGAGCAACGTGTCCAACGTTCCGGTCGAATTGATCGAGCGCAACAGCCCGCTCATTGTGCATCACAAGCAGCTTCGGGCGGGGAGTGGCGGTGCTGGCCGATTTCGCGGCGGACTTGGCCAGGAGATCGAATTCGAGGTCACGTCGGAGACGCCGATCGGCGTCATCTTCATGGCCGAGCGCTGCCGCTTTCCCGCACCCGGCATGCGGGGCGGCCGACCCGGCGCGCCGGGGGAGGTCTGCATCGATGGCGCGCAGGTCGACTACCACAAGAACGTGGTCCTGACGAAGGGGCAGCGCGTGACACTGCGGACTCCGGGTGGTGGCGGCATGGGACCTGCCAACCAGCGTGATCGAACAGCTATCGAGTGGGACCTGCGTCAGGGGTATGGGCAAGAATAATCTTCAAACTCTTACTGCGATCGCGGCGCCCTATCGATGCTCAGACGATGCCCTCCTCGCGCAGCGCTGCAACGTCCCTGGCCCCCATGCCGAGCCATGAATCGAGCACGTCCTCGACGTGCTGACCGAGCAGCGGCGATGGCTTGACCTTCGCCGGTGTCCCGTCGAAGCGTACGGGCCAAGCAGGCAGCTTGACCTTGCCCGTGGTTGGGTGCTCGATCGTTTGCATGATGCTGCGCTCGGCAAGCGACGGATCGTTCATCAACTCCAGCGTGTCGAACACTGCACCCGACGGCACCCCGGCTGAGCCGAACAAGTGCATCGCCTCTTCCTTGGTGTGCTCCCGGGTCCAGGCGGTGATGATTGCGTCGACCTCGGCCCCGCGTTGGCTGCGCGCCGCTTGCGTGTCATAGCGGGTATCGCCGCTCAGCTCCTCGCGGCCGATCACTTTGAGCAGACGCTGCCAGTGCTCGGGATTGGCGCGGCTGCAGAAGACGTAGACGTAGTCGTTTGGCCCGCCTGGCTTGCATGGGTAAAGAGCATTGGGCGTGAGCCCGCCCGGCGTCGATCGGCTGGTACCGTCGCGTGCCACGGCTTGGCCGGTGAGCTGGGTGCGGGAGAACGGCACGCGCATGTAGTGGAGCATCGCATCCTGCATGGCCACCTGCAGCACACGGCCCTGGCCGGTCTTGGAACGCTTGTAGAGCGCGCCCAGGATGCTGATCGCCATCAACATGCCGGTGCCGGTGTCGCCGAAGGAGGTACCAGGTTTCACCGGTGCCCGGTCGGCATCGCCGGTGACGCTGATGAGGCCGCCCGCCGCCTGCGCGATCATGTCGAACGCGAGGTTCTTCTCGTAGGGGCTGCCGGCGCCGAAGCCTTTGACCTGGCAATAGATGATGCCGGGGTTGATCTTCTTGACCTCGTCATAGGAGAGCCCCAGCCGCTCGATCGTGCCGGGCGCCATGTTCTCGACTGTCACATCGGCTTTCTTCAGCAACTCGCGGACGATCTCGAGCCCACGCGGCGACTTGAGGTTCAAGGTCACCGACTTCTTGTTGGCATTGAACTGATGGAAGTACCACGGGTCGTTATCCGGTTTGCCGGGCTGCAGCCGGCGACCCGGATCGCCGGTTCGCGGATTCTCGATCTTCACCACCTCGGCGCCGAGCCAAGCGAGGGCTTCGGTGCACGACGGGCCGGCCTCGAACTGGGTGAAGTCCACGACGCGAATGCCCTCGAGACAATCGAGCTCGACACTGCTCTCCATCGCTGGTCTCCCATCGCGAACAGACACCGATGGTAATGCTATCACTCAAACGAGGTCCGCACTATCTACTGCGGTTGGAAATTGAGAGACGGCAGATTGCCCGTGCGGATGGCAGTCCCCCGCGTGGGCCGAGAGGAATGGCATGCCAGCGCTACGTGCCGCGTAGCCTCCGAAGCAGGCCCGGACCCGTTACAGAATTTGACTCAGGAACTCGCGGGTGCGCGGATCGCTTGCGCTTGTGAAGAACGTGGCGGGCGGTCCATGCTCGACGATGACGCCGCGGTCGGTGAAGTAGATGTGGTCGCCGATCTCGCGGGCAAATCCCATCTCGTGGGTGACCAGCATGCAGGTCATGCCCTCCTCGGCGAGCTCGCGGATGGTGACGAGGACCTCCTTGACCGTCTCGGGATCGAGCGCCGCGGTCACCTCGTCGAACAGCATGATGTCCGGGTTCATGGCCAGCGAGCGGGCAATGGCGACGCGCTGCTGCTGGCCGCCCGACAGCTCGCCGGGATAGGCCGCCTCCTTGCCCTCCAGCCGAACCTTCCTGATGAGGCGGCGGGCCTGCATCTCGACCTCGTCCTTGGGGCGCTTCAGAACATGGATCGGCGCCATCATGACGTTGTCGAGGGCCGTCTTGTGCGGGAACAGGTTATACTGCTGGAACACCATGCCGACTTTCTTGCGCAGCTCGAGCTTGTCGAGCGCGGGGTCGTGCACCTCCTGGCCCTCCACCTTGATGGAGCCCTTCTCGATAGGGACAAGGGCGTTGATGCAGCGCAGCAGCGTGGACTTGCCCGAGCCCGACGGCCCGATCACGCACACGACCTCGCCCTTGGCGACATCGAAGGTTATGCCCTTGAGCACCTCCACGCTGCCGAACGACTTGTGCACGTCGTTGAGGCTGACGATGGGCTGATCGGGTGTCCAGCCGCTTGGCTCAGTCATGCCGAGGCCCACTCCCTATGCCTTCACGGCGTACTTGCGCTCAAGATGCACGGTCCACCGTGCGATCGGATAGCAGTAGAGGAAGAAGAACACGAGCAGCATTCCGTACATTGGCATGAGCAGCTCGGTGCGCTGCTCGGCGGCAAGGGCATCCTGGGTCAGCGTCATGGCATCGTTCACGCCGACGATCGAGATGAGCGGGGTGGCCATGGTCAGGATGGCATACCAGTTCATCCAGGGCGGGGTCATGCGCTTCACGCATTGCGGCATGATGATCCGCCAGATGGTCTGCATGCGGCTGAAGGCGAGGCTCTCGGCCGATTCCCACTGGCTGGTCGGAATGGAGTTCACCGCGCCGCGCACGATCTCGGCAAAGTTCGCCATGATCGGCAGCGACAGCCCGAAGGTTGCCTTCAGCCAGGCCGGCAGCGGAATCGTCAAGCCGGCCACCCTGACCTGGAAGGGCGTGAGCAGCATGACGAAGAACAGCAGCACCAGCCACGGCGAGTTGCGGAAGAATTGTGTCACGGCCCACGCGACTTTGCGCACGAGCGTCCGCTGCGAAATCTGGCCGAGGCCCAGAAATAGACCTCCGAGTGTGCCGATGGCCATGGCGAGGAAGCTCACCAGAATGTTCAGCGCGAAGCCGCCGAACTCGCCTGGAGGTCCGAGCAGGATCAACGGGGTCCATTGCACCAGGGTCTTGATGATCCCAGCACCGCTGCCTGTGGTTCTGATCTGGGCCGCGGCCTCGCTCGCGGCGAGGAGGGCGAGGAACAGGCCCAACGCGCCTGCGAGCGTGCGAGGGTTGAAGGCGGCGGCTGCGTAGCCGGTTTCGCCTTCAGGATGCGGCGGCGCGCAAGCGGATCTGACAGATGTTTCCGACCTTGCGCTCATTGCCCGAACCCCGGCACGCGCAAGGCGCGCTCCAGCCGCGACATCAGCCAGACCAGCACCCCGACGAGGATGAGATAGAACGTAAGCAGGGTGATCATCATCTCGAACACGTTGATGCGATCCGACCAGATCTGGCTGGCAACGAACAGCGTCTCCGGCACGGCGATGGCGTAAGCCTGTGTGGTGGTCTTGGCCAGGTTGACCAGATTGTTGTTGAGGGCGGGCAGGCAGAAGCGGAGCGCCAGCGGAAGCACCACGTAGCGGTAGATCTGCAGCCGATTGAAGCCGAGCGAGTTCGGCCGCTTCGACCGTGGATTTCTGCACCGCCTCGATGCCGGATCGGAAGATTTCGACGTTGAAGGCGCCGGCGAAGAAGGAGAGCGACAGCACGGCCCACTCGAAGCTGCCGAGCAGCGGCTGGGCGATGCCGTAGTCGCTCGTCACGCGCGGCATCAGTGGTCCCAGCGCAAAATAGAAGAAATACATCTGCACCAGCGGCGGCGTGTTGCGGAAGAACTGGATGTAGCCCTGCACCAGGGCCTTGAGCAGCCTCAGCCGGCTGCCCTGCAGCCAGGCACCGAGGATGCCGATGGCGACGCTCAGCAGGATGCAGATAGTGGCGAGCTCGATGGTCGTCCACATGCCGCGCAGCAGCCGGCCGCGCTCGAAGTTGTCGTAGAAGTGGACGAGATTTATGCCGTAGGCGTCGTGCAGGGTGCGCAGCAGATCCCACAGACTTTGCATGGGCAGGCGTTTCGGGTTCTCGCGATCGGGGATCGGGATGGAGTGATTGAGGCAGTGCCGCCGGCGATCGCGCTGTGCGTCGGGTCGCCGGCGGCTGCTTCAGGCGTGCACGGCTACTTCTTCGCCTTGGCGGTGGCCTCGGTCAGCCAGGCGGTATTGCCGCCCACCCACTTCTTCTCGAGCTCGGCAAGCTTACCCGACTTCAGCCAGTCGCTCACGGTTTCCGACATGAACTTGCCCCACGGGCCCTGGAGCTCCTCGATCTTCACGGCGATGCCCCACGGCACGGGCGTCCACTCGTTCAGCTGCACGACGTCGAAGCTCGCCCACTTGGCTGAGTCCTGGGCCTTTTTCCAGACGAGGACGACGTCGTCGTAGACAAATCCGACGCAGCGGCCATCGAGCAGCGCCTGCTCCGCCTCCGGCACGCCTTTGAAGGCCACCAGATCCTGGCCGGTATACTTGGACTGCAGATCGTTGTTGTAGAAGGCGCCCTGCAGCGCACACACCGGCTTGCCCTTCAAATCGGCGGCCGTCTTGATGGCGGCCTTGTTGTTGGCCAGGATCGCCACGCCCGAGGCGTAGTAGACAGGATCCACGGTTCCCACGACCTTGCGGCGCTCAGGCGTGTCGCTCATGGTCGCGATCATCAGGTCGATCTTGCCCTGCTGCAGAAACTGCATGCGGTTCGACGAAACGACGGAGACCAGCTCCAGCTTGACGCCGAGCCGCTTGGCCACGTCGGCCGCCATGTCTGGCTCCATGCCGACGATATTGCCCGACGTGTCGCGCATGCCCCAGGGCGGGTAGTCCGTCTTCACCCCAACGATCAACGTGCCTTTCTGCTTTATCTCGGCAAGCTGGTCTGCCGCCGCCGGACCGCTCGAGGTCGCGACGAAGCCCAACAGGGTTGCGATAAACACAAGTTGCTTTCGCATTCAGATCTCCTTCGACAACGAAAACCAGCAAACGTGCGAACCTCTGTCAGCGGTTCAGTACTAAAGCATAACACGCCAAAAGCCTGTAGGTGGTCCACAGAATGATCCGTCCCAGGTTGTCTTTCGAGAGAGAAAGGGTGTCGGCCGATACCGCACTTCTGTCGCGCGAGCATGCTCTCTGCGCCACCCAGCTACGGCGCGGAACGTGTCGGCAAGGGCTCGGCTCATGCCGAGGGCGAGACCTCACTTGGCCAGATGCCGGAACGGGACAGATCGCGAACTGTCTCACGGATCATGCTGGCAACAGGACCAACCAGCGCCAGGCGCGGATGACTGGTGGGCATCACCAATGCCAACGGCCAATGGACCCGCGGGCGGAACGGCAGCGCGGCGAGCTCCTTGCGGCGCACCTCGGATCGGAATGCACCCTGCGTCAGCAGGCTGAAGCCGGCACCATCCTTGAGCAGCGCGCGAATGATGGAGGAATCGTCGACCTCCATCTTGATGTTGAGCGAGAGGCCGCGGGCCGACACCCAACTGTCGAGCAGCCGCCGCGACGCATTGGGGCGGCTCGGCAGGATGAGAGCGACGCGCGTGAGTTGCTCGGTGCGCACATGGCCGGCGCGGAAGGGAAACGTCCCTGGCTTGCCGACGAGAAACACTTCCTCACGCACGAGGGGAATGATCTTGAAATCCCGCTGCGGCAGCGGATCATGCAGACAGGCAAGATCGGCGATGCCGCGCAGCAGCCATTCGTGGATGTAGCCGCTGTAGCCGGCGACGATCTTCAGAAAGATGTTCGGATACTGGGCAGCGCATCTCTGCACGAGGGCCGGCACGAGAAACAAGCCTGCTGCCGGCGGTACCGCCAGTGTAATGGTTCCTGACATCGCCGCACTGCCGCTGCGCACCTCGATCTGCGCCAGCTCGAGCTGGCGCAGAATGATTTGGCTGCGCTCGAGAAGCGCACGCCCGGCGTCGGTGAGGGTGACGCCATGGCCATTCCGGTCGAACAGCGCAACGCCAAGGATTGCCTCCAGACGCCGGACCTGACGGCTGACCGCGGGCTGCGAAATGCGCAGAGCTTTCGATGCCCGGCTCACGCTGCCGAACTCGGCGACAGCCTGGAAGTAGCGAAGCGACCGAGGATCCACGCCGTGCGGCTCCATTCAAAGGTGTTATATCACTTATGAATGTTATGTCTTGGACGCAAGCTCGCCAATCGGCCTAGCATTTCGCATCGAGGCTGATCAGGGGCGTGCGCCCGGCATGGGCGAACGCAAACGCGGCAGAGGGGTGGTTCTGTGAAATTCGGAATAATGACCCAGCTCCAGATGCCGCGGCCTTGGCCCCCCAATGCGGAGCTGACGACCTATCGCAACATGCTGGACCAGGCGGAGGCGGCCGAGCGCGCGGGCTTCCAATATTTCTGGCTGACGGAGATGCACTTCTTTGAGGAGATCGGCCACAGCCCGTGTCCCGACATGCTGCTTGCAGCTGTCAGCCAGCGTACGAGCCGTATCCGGCTCGGCTTTGCCGTGATCCTGGTCAGCCTCCAGCACCCCTTCTTCGTAGCTGAGCGCGTGGCCACGCTGGACGTCCTGAGCAATGGCCGCGCTGAGTTCGGGATGGGGCGGGGATCGACCCCGTACATGTTCGAAGCCTTCGGCGTCTCCGATGCCAACAGCCGAGAGATTGCCGCCGAGACGACGCAAGCGGTCATGAAGATGTTCGAGCACGAACATTTTCCCGGGTTCAAAGGCAAGCATTTCGATCTTCCGGCAAGACACGTGCTACCGCGCCTCATTCAGCGCCCACATCCGCCGCTCTGGTTTGCGGCCTCGAACCTCTCGACCTACGAGGCTGCCGGCCGTAAGGGCGTCGGCGTCATCGGTGTCACACGCAACAGCATTGCCGAGACGCGCGACGCTATCAAAGCTTACCGGGCCGCCATCCGCAGCGGAGATACGAGCCAGTTCGTCGGCAAGGTTGCAAACGAGCAGGTTGCGGCTTTTGCGCTGGCCTGCTGTCATGAGGACGAGCGCGTAGGGCGAGATCTCGCTTGCGACATGGCGCGCTGGTACAATGGTGACAACGATGCAGCCCTCAACAGGGTGCGCTTTGCGACGGCTGGCGGCAAGGAGGCTGTAGTCGCCAAATTCCGAGCCCGGAGCAACGACCAGCTCATCGCCGACGGCATGGCGATCGGCGGCAACCCGGACTCGGTGTGCCGGCAGGTCGAGCGGTGGGCCGAGGCGGGTCTCGATCAGATGATCTTCGTGGTTCAGGCCGGGCGCACTACGCACGAGCAGGCCATGCGCTCGATAGAGTTGATTGGGGAGAAGGTGATCCCGCGCTTTCAATCAAAGGGTGCAGCCGCGGCCGAGTAGGCTGCCCGCGGACGGTGGGCAAGCAAAGACGACTTGCATTTCGGAGTTTCAGCGTCGAGGGAGAAGACCCATGACAAGCAGAAGCCGTAGAGCGCTCCTGGCGCTCGCCATAGTACTGGCGGCATTGCCGGCAATCGCTGTCGGCGCGCGGGCGCAGGAAACCAAGCTCGCCTTCGCGGGATCGGTGACCTGGTACGGGCAGGTGCCGATCATGGTCGCGATCGAGAAGGGCTTCTTCAAGGAGCAGGGGCTCGAGATCGACTACAAGATCATTCTCAACTCGAGCGATCGGATTGCCGCGGTGACCGCAGGCTCGGTGCACTTCTCCAACCTCGGCCGCCTCGCCGTCATCGCGCAGATGGCGCAGGGCAACCAGAGCTTCTACTACTTCGCCAATGTCGATGACTCGCCGGGCAATGAAGGATGCGTCGGCAGGCCGGGAATCGGCAGCATCAAGGAGCTCAAGGGCAAGAAGGTTGCGGCCAATACGTCGGCCGAGATCAGCCTGCATGGACAACTGCGTGCCAACGGCATGACGATCGCCGATGTGCAGTATGTCAATCTGCCGCCCAACGAGATGGCCGGCGCGCTGGCCAAAGGCGATGTGGACGCGGCTTGCGTGTGGAAGCCGCTGCTGGATGCAGTCGTGAAAGCCGTGCCCGAGGGCAAGATTCTGGGTAGCGATCTCGACACCGACACCTACAAGAAGTACGGCACCGCCAGCGCCCCGGACATCATGATCATTTCCAAGAAGCTGGCGGACGAGCAGCCAGAGGTGGCCAAGAAGCTCGCCACGGCCCTCCTAAAGGGTGCAGACTACGCAGTCAGCAATCCTGCAGAGACTGCGGCAGCCGTGGCGCATTATTTCAAGAAGACGCCCGAGGAGACCTTGGAGGGCAGCAAGGGATTCCGCTATTTCGGCACCAAGGATTGGCAGAAGCATATGAATCTGCATGAGAAGCAGATGCAGGAGCTGGCCGACTGGCTGCTCGAGAACAAGAAAATCTCGAGCAAGGTGGCCGACGTGACCAAATGGCGAAACTTCAGCTTTATGCCAAAGTAACGACAGTCAGCGCGACCAGGCTGGCACAACAATAGAGGATGCTTTGCAGCGGCGATCGCACTGGTGAGTACGACAGAGGAGACGGGTGAGACCATCGCCAGCGACCCCGTTCGGGCTCCGGCGCAACCCACTCGTGTCGGGTTGAAGATCGGCTTGTCGCTGATCCTCAGCGTCGTGTCGGTGCTGACCTTTCTCGGCCTGTGGACCGTAGCGACCGAGCTGGGCTGGATCGCACCGGTGTTTCTGCCCTCGCCGCGCGCGGTGCTGGCCGAAGCCGGCAAGATCGTCGGCAGCGGCGAGCTGTGGACCGCAGTGCTGATGTCGTCCCAGCGTGTCTTCGCCGGCTTTGCGTTGGCAGCCTTGGTTGCGATTCCGCTCGGCATCCTGATGGGCGTGTGGTGGCCGGCTAAAGCCATCGTCGACCCCTTCGTGTCGCTGCTGCGGCCACTGCCGTCCATCACCTGGATCCCGCTCACCATGCTCTGGCTCGGCATCGGCGAGTCGCAGAAGGTAGCCATCGTCTTCATGGGATCTTGGCTCTACATCCTGCTCGCCACCCTGGAGGCGACCAAGCAGGTCGATCCGCTGCTGATCCGGGCAGCGCGCAACCTTGGTGCGAATGATCTTGCGATCATGCGCGAGGTGATCCTGCCCGGAGCGTTGCCGGGCATCCTGTCGGGGCTCAAGATCACGCTCGCCATCGCCTGGTCGTGCGTGCTCTCGGCGGAGATGGTTGCGGCGCAGACAGGCCTCGGCGCCATCATCTGGCAAGCCAAGGACTGGGGCAATCTGGCGCTGGTGCTCGTCGGTATGATCTGCATTTCGCTGACCGTGCTTTTGGCGGATTGGTTGGCCAATGCGCTCGAGCGTGTGCTGCTGCCCTGGCAGCGCCACCGGCGAGTGTAGAGGACGGTACGCGTGGAACCTATTCTCTCAGCACAACAGGTCACCAAGGTGTTTTCGGTCGGGCGGGGCCCAAACGTAGTCGCGGTCGAGCGCTTGTCTCTGGATATTGCCGAAGGCGAGCTTGTGTGCCTGCTCGGCGCCTCGGGGTGTGGCAAGTCGACGATGATCAACATGTTCGCAGGCTTCATGCAGCCGACTGTCGGCCAGGTCCTGCTGCGCGGCAGGCCAATCACGCACATCGAGCCGCGCTGCGGCATGGTCTTCCAATCCTACGCATTGTTTCCCTGGAAGACGGTGCGCGGCAACGTCGAGTTCGGCCCCAAGATGCAGGGGCTGGGCAGAAACGAGCGCCGCCGGCGCGCGCAGCAGTTCATCGACATGGTCAAGCTCACCGGCTTCGAGGAGCACTATCCCGCCGAGCTGTCGGGCGGAATGCAGCAGCGCGTCACCTTCGCGCGCCTGCTGGCGGCTGACCCCGAGGTCCTGCTGATGGATGAGCCGTTTGCGGCGCTCGATGCCATGACGCGTCAGGTCATGCAGGAGGAGCTTCTGCGCATCCACGAGCAGAGCCGCAAGACCATCGTCTTCATCACGCATTCGATCGACGAGGCGCTGATCCTCTCAAACCGCATCGTGGTGATGTCGGCGCGTCCGGGCCGGGTCAAGGCGATTATTCCGAACACGCTGCCGAGCCCGCGTCATGTCACGGTGCAGCTCTCGCCCGAGTATGCGCAACTCAAGTCCGAGATCTGGGCACTGGTCGAAAGCGAGGTGCGCCAGCACGATGCGGCCCGCATACCAACCGCATCGGCAGCAAGCCGTGCGTGATCTCATCCGGCAAGCGTCTCTCTCAACGCACACGAAGGCTTAAAGCTCATGTCCAAGCACGACTTCACTAAAGAGGAATTCGCCAATCGTTTGCAGCGCACACGTGCGGCAATCGCGGCGGCAAGCCTCGACTGGCTCCTCGTGATCCATCCGGTGTCGATGCGCTGGTTGATCGGACAGGACAACAAGAGCTACACGGCCTTTCAATGTCTCGCCGTGTCCGCCAAATCCGACAAGCTCGTCATCTTCACGCGCGAGATGGAGCGCAACGAGTTCGAGCTCGACACCATGGTGGACGAGGTGCGCGGCTACAACGGCCGTGAGCCCGAGGACCCAATGCAGGCGTTCTCGACATTTGCCGATGAGCTGGGCCTCAAGAAAGCACGCGTGGGCATGGAGGTACCGTCCTGGTATCTCAACCCGCACCAGTACGTTCGCGTGAAGGAAATCCTGGGCGAGGCTTTGGTCGCGGAGCCATCGAACCTCGTGCACAGCCTGAAGCTGGTGAAATCGCCGCGAGAGATCGAGTATCACCGCAAATCGGCGGCCATCGCCGCGGATGCGCTGAAGGCCCTCATTGCAACGGTCGCGGAAGGACGCACGGAGCTGGAGCTGGCAGCTGCCGCCTATCACGCCATTCTCAAGGCCGGCAGCGCGATCCCGGCCAGCACCATGAACCTGATGACCGGCGAGCGGAGCTGCTTCGTTCTCGGTGCGCCGACAGAGCGCAAGCAAGTGAAGGGTGATACGGGACTGGTCGAGCTTGGCGCCGCCTATCGCCGTTACACTTCGACGCTGGGCCGGCAATGGGTGTTGGGCAAGCCAACCGATCGCCTGCGCGACCTCCACAAAATCGTGCTGGAGGCGTCGGATGCCTGCATGGCGGAAATGCGTGACGGTGCGCCAGCGATCAAGCCCCATGAGGCGCTGAAAGGGGTGATTGCCAAGTACGGCATGGATCACTTCCGCCAGCACACCTCCGGCTATGGCATGGCGCCGGGATTCCCGCCCTCGTGGGGCGAGCCGACGAACATGTTCGGCGGCAGCAAGGACGTACTGCGAGCCGGGATGGTGATCTCCGTCGAGCCGGCGGTCTTCATCAAGGAAGAGCGCATCGGCGTGCGTCTGATCGACAACTGCTTGATCACTGAAACGGGTGTCGAGCTGCTGTCGCGCACGCCGCGTGATCTCATCGTCGTCGGCTAGCTAATCCTCAAGGAGAGCGACTGCGCGCGTCCAACCTGCCGATGCGGCTTTGATCTTGACCGGGAAGCACGCAACCTTGAAGCCAGTGGCCGGCAGTTGTTCCAGATTGTGCAGCTTCTCGATGTGGCAGTAGCCGATCTCGCGCCCCGCCTTGTGCCCTTCCCAGATCAGCTTTGCGTTCTTGGTCTCGGCATACTTCTTTGCCGTATGGACAAACGGCGCGTCCCAAGACCAACCGTCTGTTCCGGTAATCCTCACTCCGCGCGAGATGAGATAGAGGGTCGCCTCGCGACCCATGCCGCACCCTGTCGCCACGTAGTCCGGCTCGCCATAGCGCATGCCTGCCGCCGTGTTGACGAGCACGATCTCGAGCGGCTTTATTGTGTGACCAATGCGTTCGAGCTCCGCCTCGACATCCCTAGCAGTTGCCACATAACCATCGGGGAAGTGACGGAAGTCGAGCTTGACGCCGGGTTGGAAGCACCACTCCAGCGGCACCTCGTCGATCGTTACGGCACGCTTTCCGCCATCCATCGTAGAGGCGAAATGCCAGGGCGCGTCGAGGTGGGTGCCATTGTGCGTCGACATCTCGACCCGCTCTACCGCCCAGCCCTCGGCGTTAGGTAGCTGATCAGGCGTCAAGCCCGGAAAGTACTTGCACACTTCGGGCGCGCTCTGCTTGTGCGTGATGTAGCTGATCTTGGGTTCTCGACCCGGCGGGTCGGAAGCGATGCCGCTTTGCAGGGCAACAGAGATGTCGATGATGCGGGTGGCCAACTTGATCCTCCTGGCTTTCGCGCCGATGCCGGCCGTTCTTTTGCACTCGCTGGATGAACTGTACCGTGGTCATCTAGAATTTGCGTGCTGGGATCGCAGACGTCTGCTGGTGCCGGTTGACAAGGATGGTCTGACGGCATTGGCATGACTGTGCTGCACTGGGAGAAAATCCATGAATTTCGGTATCGCCCTGGCGACCGCAGCCAACTCCTGGAGAATGGCCCAACGCGCCGAGGAGCTCGGCTTCACCCACGCTTGGTTCTACGACACGCAGATGCTGAGTGCCGATTGCTTCGTGGCCATGGGCGCGGCGGCAGTCAACACACGCCGGATCCGTCTGGGCACCGGAGTTCTGGTGCCATCGAACCGCATTGCGCCTGTTACCGCCAATGCTTTGGCATCGTTGAACAAGCTTGCGCCCGGCCGCATTGATTTCGGTGTCGGGACCGGTTTCACAGCCCGACGCGCCATGGGTTTCGGCGCGATCAGGATGAAGACAATGGAGACCTACGTCAGGCACGTGTACGGCCTGCTGAAAGGTGAGACCATTGAGTTCGAGATGGAGGGCCAAACGCGCAAGATCCGCTTCCTCAATCCCGAGCTGGAGCTGATCAACACCCGCGATCCCATTCCGCTGCATCTGTCGGCCTACGGTCCGCGCACGCGCGCATTGACGGCTCGGCTTGCCGCAGGTTGGATCGATTTCGTCGGCAATGTCGAGGCCGGGGTCCGTGAAGTCGAGGCGATGCGTCAGGAATGGAGCGCAGCCGGGCATCCTGTGGCCGATCTGTCCGCCACCGCCTTCGCACTGGGCTGTGTGCTACAGGTCGACGAGCCGGCAAACTCGGTGCGAGCTATGGCTCAGGCTGGGCCACGTGCCGCTGTGGCACTGCATCGCGCGGCAGATGAGGCCATATCCGGATTGGCGCCTGGGACCAGCTTGCCGGCCAATGCTCGCAGCGAGCTGGAGGGTTATGTTGCTCTGGCACGCACCTTCACGCCATCGGACGCCCCTTACCTCCAGAACCACCGCGGACACTTGATGTTTGTGAAGCCAGAGGAGAAGCCGTTCGTGACCGCGGACCTGATCCGGACCACATCCTTCACAGCCACCGAGGCCGAGATCAAGCGGCGCATCGATGTGCTGCGCAGCGCTGGATTCACCCAGTTCACAATCCAGCTTGTGCCCGGCCAGGAGGACGCGCTCGCCGATTGGGCACGCATCCGACAGGCGTTCGTCTAGTTTGTTCACATGGTGTAGAGCAGGATTCACACTTCGGCCGCGACGTCTCTCGATTGGAAAGTGATTCAATCAGAAGCGATCCTGTTCTAGGGTCGACTGCTGCCGATAGGCAGTGTCCTGCTCCAGCTGGCGATAATGGAGAATTTTGCCCGATGGCTGGCACGATGAATGGGGCCGAAAGCCTGGTGCGTACGCTACTGGCTGGGGGAGTGAATGTTTGCTTCACCAATCCGGGCACATCGGAAATGCACTTCGTCGCAGCCCTCGACCAAGTGCCCGGCATGCGCTGCGTGCTGGGCCTGTTCGAGGGCGTAGTGACGGGTGCCGCCGATGGCTACTACCGCATGCTGGGACGGCCGGCATCCACACTGCTGCATTTGGGTCCAGGTTTGGCGAATGGGCTCGCCAATCTTCACAATGCGAAGAAAGCCAATTCAGGAATCGTCAATATCGTCGGCGAGCATGCCACTTATCACATCGCCTACGATGCTCCGCTCACGTCTGACATCGAAGGCGTGGCCGCACCCATGTCGCATTGGGTGAAAACTTCGCCCGAACTCACGCTCCATTGCCGGCGATGGTGCCTTGGCGATTCAGGCAGCCCGGCAGCCGCCTGGACAGATTGCGACCTTGATCCTGCCGGCGGATACTGCCTGGGGAATGGCCGATGGCATTGCTAAATCGGCACCTCCCGCAGCTCGCGCGAAAGTATCAGACGATGCCGTCAGAGCGGCCGCCGTCCTGCTGAGTGCGGGCAAAAGAGCAACGTTGTTGATGGGCGGTGATGCGTTGCGGCAGTCGTGTTTGGAGCTGGCAGGCCGCATCGCGGCCAAGACAGGATGCGGCATCCTGACCGAAGGCGCCAATACGCGATTGGAGCGCGGCGCCGGGCGCGTTCAAGTCGAGCGCATTCCCTATGTCGTTGAGAAAGCCCTTGGTGTCATGCGCGCAGCCGGAGACCTTGTCCTCGTTGGTGCACGTGAGCCCGTCGCTTTCTTCGCCTATCCGGACAAGCCCAGTCTGCTGATGCCGAAGGACGCCAAGTCGACAAAGTTGGCTGGCATCGAAGAAGACATCGAAACCGCCCTCGAGGCACTGGCCATCGAGCTCGGCGCCATCGGCACAAAGCCGGCAGGAGTTGCCGCGCCGCGCCGGCCGGCATTTCCAACCGGGACAATCACACCTGCCGCCATCGCGTCCATACTTGGAGCCATGCTGCCCGAGGACGCCATTGTCGTCGATGAAAGCGTCACGACTGGCAGAGAGTTCTTTCCCGAGACTGCGGGTGCGCCGCCGCACGATTGGATCAACAACCGAGGCGGCTCCATCGGCTACGGGATGCCTGTTGCCATCGGCGCTTCTATCGCGTGCCCAGGCCGCAAGGTTGTGGCGCTCGAGGGCGACGGCAGTGCCATGTACACCGTGCAGTCGCTGTGGACCATGGCGCGGGAAGGCTTGCCGATCACCACGCTCATATTCGCCAATTGCACCTACAATATCCTACGTGGCGAGCTCACCAATGTCGGAGTGAGGAACCCGGGGCCACGCGCCGTCGACATGCTATCGATCGGACGCCCCGATCTCGATTGGGTCTCGCTGGCACGCGGGATGGGTGTAGAAGCTTCTCGGGCTGAGACTTGCGAGGAGCTGGTCAAGGCGTTGACTGCCGGCTTGCGATCTGAGGGGCCCTATCTGATAGAGGTGGCTTTGTAGTTGCCACGCTTGTGGGTCGCAGGCCCCGCCAAGACGGTTTCCGCGCTTTTTCGGATTCCAAAGCGGAAGTCACAATCCATTTTGCGCTTTGGCATCGGCCAGCAGGGCATCGGGATCGGTGGCGCCGTAATCCTGACGCGCGGCCTCCGGCGTGACGTAGCCGTCGAGCAGGTCCTTGCCGATCAGCGACGCATCGCGCTCCGCCGTCGGCCCGTAGCCGCCGGAGCCCGGTGTGATCATATCTACCACCGAGCCCGCTGGCGCGTTGAACGCGCCCTTGCTGGGAAGGGCGCGCGACTGGCCGTCCGGCGTCGTGAGCGTGACCACCGCGGCAGCCCCGGCCTTGCCACCGCCGATGCCGAACGGTGCGGAGCGCATGCGTTCCATGCACAGCGTGCCCACCGCGTCGGCACCTTCGAGGAGCCGCCATGTCCGCCGCGCGCCGCAGCCGCCGCGCCAGCGTCCCGCGCCGCCCGAGTCGGGATTGATCTCGTAGCGCTCGACGCGGAAAGGGAACGCCATCTCCAGCACCTCGATGGGCGTGTTCATGGTGTTGGAGATCGTGCTGGCAATGACATTGATGCCGTCCTTGTTGGGACGTGCGCCGAAGCCGCCCTTGATCGTCTCGTAAGAGACGTAGCGGCGGCCCGAGCGCGGATCGACGCCGCCGAGCGTCAGCACGGCAGAGGTGCCCTGGCTGCACGCCATGACTTGCCCAGGCCAGACCGTCGCGAACGCGCCCATCACCATGTCAGCGACGCGATGCGACATCTCGTGGTTAGAGTAGACGACGGGTGCCGGGAACTCCGCGTTCACCACCGAGCCCTTGGGCGCGATGACCTCGATCATGCGCCAGCAGCCCGAGTTCGGGGGAATGAGACTGTTGGGGTCGACGATCATCTTGAGGCCGCAGTAGATGCCGGAGCAGGTAACCGAGAGCACCGCGTTCATCGGACCCGGCACCCGCGGAGAGCTGCCTGCAAAGTCGACGGTGAGCCGGTCGCCGGTCTTACGCACCTTCATGCGCACCCAGAACGTCGCATCGTTGCCGTCAGCATCGTCGGCGATGCCGTCGCCGTCGCAGAAGTCCTCGAAGAAGCCCTCTCCGTCGGGGAGGTCGGTCAGCGCCGCTCGCATCAACCGCTCGGAGTAGTCCATGACCTCGGACATGTAGCCGATCAGCCGTTCCGTGCCGTAACGCTGCGCCAGGCTCTTCATGCGCTCCGTAGCGCGCAGGGTCGCGGCAAGCTGAGCGCCGAGATCGCCCCGCCGCTCATCGGGCGTTCGCACGTTCCACAGGATCACTTTCTCGAGCTCCTCGTTGAGCTTGCCGCGTGCAACGAGGCGCAGTGGCGGGAGGCGCAGGCCCTCACCGAAGATTTCGGTCACCGCGCCATAGCTGCCGGGCGTGGCCGAGCCGATGTCGGGCCAGTGCGCCCTGAGGCAGGCGTAACCGAGAAGTCGCCCCTCGCGGAATGCCGGACGCACCACGTTGACGTCGGGTAGGTGACTGCCCCCGAAATACGGATCGTTGTGAATGAAGACGTCACCCTCGTGCACATCGCTGCCGAACGCAGCGACGACTGCGCGCACGGCGTCGGGCATCGATCCGAGATGGATCGGTAGATCAGCGCCCTGTGCCACCATGTCACCGGTCGCATCGAACACGCCGCAGGAGAAATCGCCCGCCGACTTCAGGATCGGCGAGTAGGCGGTCTTGCAGAGCACGATGCGCATTTCCTCGGCAATCTTGAAGAGCGAGTTCTTCACGATCTCGAAGGTCGCCGGATCGCTCGTCGGGGATGTGGGTCGCATGGGGCGCTTTGACCTCTGGTTTTGCTTTCAGCGAGCTCGAGACACTTTTCGCGGCATCATCGAAACTTCGGCATGACGTCTTCGCCAAAGCGGCGCATGGAGGCGGTAATGCGATCGTGGCCGAGGTAGCCGAAGCTCATTTGGGCCAGGACGTGACCGACACCTGCATCCCGCAGCTCTGCGATCTGCTCGGCCACGTCGGCTGTCGTGCCCATGATCGCGCCGTTCTCGAGCGCGAAACGGATACCATCCGCGTCTGCAACACGTGCGTCCGTCCAGGGATTGAGCATGGCCTGCGGGATTGCGAAATCGGCCGGGTTGAGCTCGTGTCGCGCATGGTTCATGTGCTGGCGCGTGCGCAGCAACGCGGCGGCGAACTCATCCTCGGCTTCGGCGCGCGACTGCCCGACATAGATCCAGCGCCACAGCCCTGCATTGGCAAGGAGACGCATCTGATCGGACTCGCTGCGCCCGCTCGAGGCGAGCCCACGCCGGTAGAGGCCGAGCCGGTCGGCGATCTGGCCGACAGGCAGCCGGACCGTCAGGATCGGCACGCCTTTGCGACCGCAGTCCTCGAACGAAGGTGCGGTGACGACGCTGTGCCAGATCGGTGGATGCGGCTTTTGCACCGGGACAGGGCGAAGCTCCGGCAGGCTGAGGTTGAAGAAACGGCCCTTGTAGTCGAGAGGCGTGTCCGTCCAGGCGCGGACCATGACCTCGAGCGCCTCGGCCATGCGTTCGCGTGAGTCGCCGCTGCGCAGGCCGTAGCCGACAAACTCGTACTCGTTGAAGATCGAGCCGCGCCCGACGCCGATGTCGAGCCGGCCGTTGCAGAGGTTGTCGAGCAGCGAGAGCTGGGTCGCCAGCCGGACCGGATGGCGTAACGCCATCTGGATGACCGCGAAGCCGATGCGGATGCGGCTCGTGCGCATGGCGAGCGCGGAGGCGAACGGGATGGGGTCCGAATAGACGCTCTCGCCGGTGAAGTTGTGCTCGGTGAGCCAGACGCCGTCGAAGCCGAGCGTCTCGGCGAGACACGCCTGCTCGAGCTGCCTGAAAATCTCACGCTGGTCGTCCGCCGCCGACGGCGAGTGCGCCAGCGTCAGCCAGCCGAATTGCATGGGTTCATCCTCGGCGTGTCCGTTTTTGCTCGCGGGCCAGATTGACGAAACCGTCCCGGTCCATGGTGGCCACCCAGGCGGGCGGCACGATGATCGTCAACTCCAGAGATTCGATCACCGCCGGTCCCGTCACGGTGCTGCCCGCGGCCATGCGCGCGCGTTCCCAGACGACCGCCTCGATCCGCTCTGTCGCCCGGAACCACATGTGCCGGCGACCTTTCAGTGGATTGCTGCCCGCCGGCGCTGTCTCCTGGTGGATGCGCAATGGGGGGATTGTTCCGATCGCGGCGAGCCTTAGATTGACGATCTGCACGGGCTCGGAGCGGTTGTCGTGGCCGTAGGTCTGGCGGTGCCGCTCGTGGAAGGCTGCGGCGATGGCGGGCAACTGCGCGGCATCGAGGCGGCCCTCGGCGACCGGCACCTGTAGCTCGTAGGACTGGCGCTGGTAGCGGGCGTCGACCGAGCGCACGAAGCGCCGCCGTTCGCCACCGATGCGAGCCCTGTCAAGCATGGCGGCACCAATGGCCTCCAGCTCGGCAAAACCCGCTTCGAGCAAGGCGGGATCGGCGCTGGCGGTCGACGCGTAGAACGTGCGCACATAGTCGCGCTTGAGGTCGGTGCCGACGAGACCAAGGGCGGAAAACGCGCCCGGGATCGGCGGGCAGATCACCTCGTCGATGCCAAGCTCCTCGGCAAGTGCTGCGGCGTGCATCGGTCCGGCGCCGCCGAACGCAACCAGCACGAAGTCGCGAGGATCGTGTCCCCGCTCGACGGAGACGATCTTCAGCGCCTCGGCCATGGCGTGGTTGACGATGTCGATGACCGCCGCCGCCGCCGTGCGCAGATCGATGCCAAGAGGCTTGGCGAGCTTCTGTGTGACGGCGCGCTCCGCCGCTGCGAAATCGATCGGCAAGTCGCCGGCCAGCAGCGAGCCACGATCGAGATAGCCGAGAATGAGGTTGCAGTCGGTGACGGTGGGCTCCACCCCTCCGCGGCCATAGCAGACAGGTCCGGGCTCGGCGCCAGCGCTCTTTGGTCCGACCCTCAGCGCGCCCGCGCGATCGACCCAGGCAATGGAGCCGCCGCCGGCCGAGACCTCGGCCAGGTCGATGACGGGCACGCGGACCGGGTGGCCGGTGCCGTTCATGAAGCGGTTGGCGCTGGCTCCCCCGCCCACCTCGTACTCCGGTGTCGTCTCGTACTCGCCGCCGCGGATGAGGCTCGCTTTTGCGGTCGTGCCGCCCATGTCGAAGGAGAGAAGGTCGAGCCGCCCTGTCTGGCGCGCCACGAGCGCCGCGCCGACGACGCCGGCAGCCGGTCCCGAACTCGACCGCGATGGCCGGCATGGCAACGCCCTCCGAGGCCTCGAACACGCCGCCGTTCGAGCCCATGACGTAAAGGCGCGGCAGGCCGATCGCCTGCGTCGCGTCCTCGAGACGCTTCAGGTAGGAGGCGAGGATCGGTCCGACGTAGGCGCATACTGCCGTCGTGCTGGCGCGCTCGAACTCGCGGATCTCGGGCAACACTTCGGATGATAGATACACCGGCGTGTCAGGAAACGCGGCGCGCAGGCGCTCGCCGAGCCGGCGCTCGTGCTCGGCATTGAGAAAGCTGAACAGCAGCGACACGGCGATGGCCTCGGGTCTTGCGTCCCGAACTTGTCCGATCAGCCGTTCGATGGCAGCGTCCGCGAGCGGCACGACAACCTTCCCGTCGGCGCCGATGCGCTCCTCGATCTCGAGCCGGCGATGCCGCGGCACCAGCGTCGCAGGCGCATCCTGAAAAAGGTCGTAGAGATCGGGGCGGGAGGAGCGGCGCAGCTCGAGGATGTCGCGGAATCCGGCTGTGGAGATCATTACGGCGCGGGCACCCTTTTCCTCGAGGAGTGCGTTGGTTACCACGGTGGTCGCGTGGGTCAGAAGCGCGACGTCCGCCGTCCGGATGCCATAGCGCTCGATCGCCGTATCGAGTGCGGCGAGCACGCCGCCGGCGAAGTCCCTGGGTGTGGTGAGAGCCTTGGCGGCACCAATCCTCCCGCTATCGTCATCGACGATCGCCACGTCGGTGAAGGTGCCGCCGATATCGACACCGATACGCCACCCCATGGATCTGGAACTCCCTCGTCAGGAACGTCTTTGCGCATGATTGTAGCGTTTGGCCGTTGCAGCTGGATGCGGGGCGGGGCAAACGAGATCGCGCGCAACGTCAAGTCTAGCCCATGAAAGACATCCAGTCGCTGCTGCTCTATTGTCGCTCTCGGCACTATTGACTTGGACTGCTTTGCGGATGCGAGCACGGCGAGCATGAGCCTTGTACCGATCGCTATCGTCGGCATTGGCGAGACCAGACCTGTACGGCGTTCCAGCAGCGGTCTCAGAGAACTGGTGGTGCAGGCCGTCGAGGCGGCGCTGGCTGACGCCGGCCTGAGCGCGCGAGACGTCGACGGCGTTGTGACCGATGGTCTCATCATGCCCACGACGGTGCCCCGCGACTTTGTTGCGGCGCAGTTTGGCATCGAGCGCCGGTTCGATGGCGGAATGTCGTTCGGCGGGGCCGGCTCAGCAGCCGCGCCGCAACTGGCCCGCCTCGCGATCAGCAGCGGGCTTGCCAAGACCGTGCTCTACTATTTCGGGGTCGATTGGGGAACGCGGACCTCGGGACCGTATGGGTTCCACGACCTGTACGAGGCCAAAATGGCCTTTGAGAAGCCCTATGGCTTCACCGGTCAACCCTCCTACTTCGCACTGTGGGCGCGCCGCTACATGCACGAATACGGCATGACGGAGCGAGATCTGGCCACCATCGCCGTCACGCAGCGTGAGAGTGCGCGCCGCAACCCGCTCTCGCAGCAAACGGCGCCGCTTGGATACGACGAGTATTTCGCTGCGCGGGTCGTCTCCGATCCTCTGCGAGTGTCGGATTGCTGCCTCATCAGCGACGGAGCCTGCGCTTACGTCATGACCAGCCTGGAGCGAGCGCGCGACCTGGCCAAGCCGCCGGTACGTGTGCTCGGTACGGGCTTTGGCAGCGAACCGGTAAGCGGTGATGATGCCTTCACCCAGCCCGGCGGCATGATGCGTATTCCCGGAGCCAAGCTCGCCGCCGATCGCGCGCTCGGAGAGGCTGGCCTTACCCTTGGGGATATTGATTTCGCCGAGCTCTACGATTGCTTCACTATGTCGTGCCTGTTGCAGATCGAGGACATCGGCTTCTGCAAGCGGGGCGAAGGTGCCGCCTTCATCCGCCAGATGGGCATCGGCATCGAGGGCCGGCTGCCAATCAACACGCACGGCGGCCTGCTCGCGCACAGCTATCTGCTCGGAGTCGAGCATGTGGTTGAAGCGGTGCGGCAACTGCGTGGAGACGCGGGTGCCGCGCAGGTGAGGGATGCAGAGATCGGTCTGGTGGGTGGCCTGTCCAATCCCGACTACGGCGTTCTGCTGCTTGGGCGCGAGACCCGATGACCGCACTGGCGCCCGAGTTCGCACCTTTCTTTGCGCATGCCCGCAAGGGGAGCTTGTGCTTTCCCAAATGCGAGGCGTGCGCCCGGTTCCACTGGTATCCAATGCCGCGCTGCCCGCACTGTCGCAGCGCGCGCTGGAAATGGCAGAGAGTCTCGGGGGCGGGCGAGATCCACAGCTTCACCGAGGTGCGTCACGCCTTCGACCGGAGCCGGGGCGATGCGCTGCCCTATACTGTCGCGCTGATCACGTTCGCGGATGCGCCCGGCGTTCGCCTGATCACCAACATCGTCGATGCGGATGGCGCGAGCCTGCGCATTGGCCAGCGGGTCGAGCCCGTGTTTCCCGCAGCCGATGACGATAACAGACGCGTCTGCTTCCGCCTTTCGCCAGACCAAGGAAGGGCGTCATGACATCCCTCCTCCACACCGACACGCTCTGGCTCGGGCTGCATGACACGGCGGTGACGCAACCGAAGCTTCCTTGCCTCGCCGTTCCGCCGCGCAGCCAGCGCGATTATGATCCCGAGGGACTGTTGTGGAACTATGGCGAAGTCGCCGCGCGCGCCAGCCGGCTCATCGAGCGCTACGCCGCGGCCGGTTACGGCCATGGTCATCGAGTGTCGCTGCTGCTCGAGAACCGTCCGGCCTTTATGCTGCACTTCCTGGCGCTGAATGCGCTCGGCTGTTGGGTGGTGCCGCTCAATCCCGACTTCCGTCAGGATGATCTTGCCTACGTGCTGGGCCACTCGGAGGTCGATCTTGTCGTCACGCTCAAACGCCATATTCCACTCCTGGAGGCAGCGAGAGCGGCGCTCGGACGATGCATACCAATAGTCGACGAGGCATGCTTCGAGGAGAGCCTGATGCGTGTATCGAGGCCTGCGAGAGGCACGCAGCCGGGGCGACAATCCGAGAGCGTTCTGATGTACACGTCTGGCACCACGGGCATGCCCAAGGGCTGCATCATCGACAATGAGTATTTCTTTTTTGCCGCGGAACGATACCTCGCTGCGGGCGGCACTATGACCATCGTTCCGGGCGAAGAGCGGCTCTACAACCCGCTGCCGTTGTTCTACGCCAATGGCTTGGCCATCGCCAATCCGGCGATGATCCTCTCGCGCAACTGCATGATTTTTCCGGACCGGTTTCATCCCGGCAGCTGGTGGCAGGATCTCGTCGCCACGCAGGCGACGATGGTGCACTACCTGGGCATCATCCCACCCGTGCTGATGGCGCGCGCGCCAGAAGCCGCAGAACGCGAGCACACCGTCCGCTTTGGTGTGGGCGCCGGCGTAGATCCGGCGCTGCGCGTCGCGTTCGAGAAGCGCTTCGGAGTTATCCTGGTCGAGATCTATGGCATGTCGGAGGTGGGCGTGTGCTGCTTCGACACGCGATCCGAGCGCGACGGCAAGACGCGAACCGTGGGCCGGAGCATGCCCGGAATAGACTACCGGCTGGTCGATGATGCCGGTGAGCAGGTGCCTGCCGGAACACCTGGGGAGCTCATTCTGCGCCGCAAGGGCGGCGACCCGCGGCGGGGGCTGCTGAAAGAGTATTTCCGCGACCCCGAAACGACGGCCGACGTCTGGCGGGACGGTTGGTTTCATACCGGCGATCTGCTGATGGAGACAGAGCAGGGCCTGCAGTTCGTGGACCGCAAGAAGCATATGGTCCGGCGTAGCGGCCAGAACATCAGCGCTGCCGAGGTCGAAGCCACGTTGCGGGCGCATCCGGCAGTGCGCGAGGTAGCGATTATTCCGGTTGCCGACGAACTCAGAGACGAAGAGGTATTTGCGTGCGTGGTCTTGAACGAGGGAGAACCACGTAGTGCGGAGGTTGCGGACGACCTTGTGCGCTTCTCGCTGGATCGTCTCGCTTACTTCAAGGTGCCAGGTTGGGTCGCGTTCCTCGATACGCTACCTACCACCTATACGCAGAAGCTCCGCAAGGGTGCGATCTTCGGTGAAGTCGACCCGCGGCTGCATCCTGCTGCACTTGACCTGCGCACGGTCAAGCAGACGCGTGGGCGGGACAGGAGCCCCACTACCTGACGATAGAACGTGGCCACCAGTGTCCCAACTTTTGCCGGGTACGCCGAGGCGGGTTGGACGCTTTATGTTCTGAGCGCTTGATTTTGTTGGAGGCCACGCCCGGAATCGAACCGGGGTGCACAGATTTGCAGTCTGCGATGTCCAGAGGCGTTAATTATTGTTTTGCTCATTTTTCTTGTGCAAGGCCGCATCTATGTACCACATTTTGCCCAAGCCACGCTCAGCAGACCGGCCACGGCGGCTTCGGAGCAGACGCTGGTCGACGATGGCACGCAACCCCCGAGAGTTGACTCTCGTCTGTCAGGTTCAGATTTGGAAACACGCCGTCCCTGAGCTTAGGAGCAGCAGACTACGGATCTGGGGTCGTAGGTTCGAATCCTTCCCGGCGCGCCAGCCCTTGGCTCAAAGGCAAACCAGGAGACCGTGCGAGTCACCTCGGCTTTGGTCGTTGGAGCCCCGAATGCCGCACAATGTCTATCGAGCTGTCACCGCAGCGACTGCGCGACTGAGGCCATCGCGGAAGCGATAGTAGGCGCCGACACCAGGTAAAGCCCAGTTCGGATTGCCGTTGTAGAGTGGAAAATCCGGAAAATCCGCCAGCTCGAAACCACATGTTGTGTTCGAGCCGCCGATGATCCGCCGTGCGGTCTGGTGACCCAGATACGTCATCATGCCGACACCGCTGCCGTTGCAGCCGAGTGCGTAGTGCATGCCGTCCAGTTTGCCGGTGTGCGGAAGCGCATCCCAGGTAAAGGCTACGTTGCCGGTCCAGGCGTGCGTGACCTTGACGCCTTTGAGCTGGGGAAAACGGGCCGTCATGAAGCGATACAGGATGGGCGCGCTGACTTCCGCTGTCACCGGGGTAAACCGCGCGCGGCCGCCGAAGATCACGCGCTTTCCGTCCGGAGACATCCGGTAGTAGCATAGAACCCGCTTGGTATCGGCCAGTGTCCGACCTTTCGGGAATCAGAGATCGCGCCAGGTCTTCAGGCAGCTCCTCGGTGGCGATGATGTGGCTCGCCAGCGGGATCAGGCGCTTCCTGAGGTTTGGCGTCGCATCTCCGGTATAGCCGTTGGTCGCGATGACGATGTCGCCTGCCTCCAGATCGCCGCGAGATGTTCGAATATCTTCCAGCCGGAGCCTTTACGCTCGATGCTTTTTGCGGATGCTTTGGCGCAGATCGTAATCTTGCGGCGGCGCGCGGCCTCCAACAACCCCTTGTAATAGAGCGCCGGGTGCAGCTTGCCGGAGCGCTCGACGACCATTCCCCCGTAGTAGTAGTCGGACGCAATCTCCTCGCGCTGGCGATCGCGTGGCATCATGTAACAGCCGGAGCTCGCGGCATCGTTCAAGGTCTGCACCCGCTTTTCCTGCTGCTCGTAATCCTTCGGCGTCCAGGCGCCGACGAAGCGGCCTTTCTTCTCCCAAAAGCAATCGATCCTCTCGCGCGCGATCAGCGTGTCGATCAGACTGAAGGCGTCGGACGCAGAGGCCAGCAGGACCTTGGCAACCTCCGGGTCGGTGATGACGGTTCTTCCCGTGAAACTTTTGCCGATGTTGACACCACCGCTGACCGCACCCCCGCTGCGGGTACTGGCGCCGAAGCCAAGCTCTGCCGCCTCGAGAACGACAGCGTCGATGCCCCCATCAGCAAGCTCGATTGCGCATGATAACCCGGCATACCCGCCGCCGACGATCGCCACCCTCGCCTTACTCGGGATATCGACAAGATCGCCGGCCGTCGGCCTGTATGCCTCCCACCAATAAGGCATCGCCTTGAAGTCCTGGTGGCGTATGTCACTGCCGGCCATCGGAAGGTCTCCGTTCACAGGTGGAAAAGCCGGCAGTTGGTCCGGGCACCAGTTAGCTTATGGCATCACGTCTTGTCCCCACGATAGCCGCCACTCACGATGCCGGACACCTGCTGGCGCAGCCATGCAGTATCGCTCGCTCGCGCGCCAAACCGATCGGGCGCGTACTGTGCGAAGGAGAATCTCTGAGTTTCGCCAGTCACGAGGCGGGAGACGATGTCACCGGCCATGGCCGACCAGGTCACGCCGGCCGAGTTCATCGCCGTTGCCACGATCAGTCCGTCCACTACGTCCACTGCACCGATCAGCGGAAGACCGTCGGGGGTGAAGGATTCCGGCCCGTTGATAAAACGGCGTATCGGCGCGGTGGCCAAAATCGGAAACATGCGCATGGCACTATCGAAATACGGCGCGATCTTTTCGAAGTCCGGATCGAGCAGGGTGAATGTGAATGGCTCGGGCAGAGACCCAGGGTCGATTGTGCGCGCGTTCTCGTCGAAGAAGCCGACGAGCATGCCGCCCACTTCCTCGCGTCCATAAAAGAGACTGCCTGGTGCGACAAATGACGGGGTCTCGCGGGGAAGACGCGGTGCCACATCAGCAATGAGGTAAAAGTGCTCGACCGCCCATTGTGCGAGGTCAATGCCGACGGCGGAAAGAATTGCACGGGACCATAGACCTGCGGCAACGATCACGATGTCGGCTGCGAAAGGCCCCTGACTGTTCTCGATGCCGCTCACTCTGCCCGATGATGTTCTTAATTCCTGTGACGGTGCAGTTCTCGACGATTTTCTTGCGCCGGCGCGCCGAGCAGCCGTCGCGTAAGCGGTGGTAATGTCGGAAGGGTTGACGCGACCGCTCAGAGGATTGAACCAGATCGCTTCTGCGGCAGATGGATCAATATGTGGATTGAGAGCCTTGGCCTCAGCAGGATTGATCCAACGAGTAGCGACCCCTCGCCCAACGGCGGCATCGTGCATGTCTTGAAAGCTGCGACGTGTGGCCTCGCTATCGGCAAGGAACATTCGTCCGGTTTTCAGCCAGCCGGTCTGCTGGCCGCTTGCAGCCTCCACGGCGTCAATCGCTTCGAAGGCGTACATGATCGGCTCGTCGCGATTTTGAATGGGCCTCCAGGTGATATTGCCGGCCGAGTGCCACGTGGTCCCTGAGCCCAAACGGTCGCGCTCGAGCAGAACAACGTCACCGGCGCCGCTGCGAGCCAAATGCCAGGCGATACTGGTGCCGATAACACCGCCGCCGACAATTACAATCTTTCGTACCATCTCGGTCCCGTTCTTGCGACTATAGTCCGAGCAACCGCGCAGCGTTCTCGTGCATCCACTTGCGCTTCGTCTCGTCTTTGAGCGGCAGCCCGTCGACGTCGGCGATGGCCTGCTTGATTGGCTGCATCGGCCACGCGGTGCCAAAGATCATTCGATCCTGAAGCACGGTGTTGCCATACTGAAGCAAAGGCTCGTAACCGGAATTGGCGACAGCGAGATACTTCGGCCGCATGGCGACGAGTTCGATATGGACGTTGGGATGCCGCCAGGCTACGCCGATGAGCTCCGTCACCCAGGGCCAGCCCGGGGGTGACGCAATCACCTTCAAGTCAGGAAAGTGCATCATCACCTGGTCCAGGAGTGCAGGCCGCCCGTATTCCATCGAGGCCGCGGTCGAAAAATTGATACCGACGTGGATGTTCACCGGAATGCCAAGCTCGATGCACTTGGCGTAGAGTGGATAAAGCTTCGGGTCGTTGATAGCGACCTTGCTCTCGAAGCATTGGATGTTGAGCCCTCGCAGCCCAAGCACGCGCACGGCGTGCTCGAGCTCGCGAATGGCCGCTATCCCTTTGTGCGGATCGACGCCGGCGAAACCGATAAAGCGACCGGTGTGCTGTTTGCAGAAGTCGGAAACGTCTTCGTTCTTGATCTTGAGCCCGAATGTCGTCTCGACGTCCCGCGCTTTGACGACGACCGTCGATACGCCCGCCTCGTCGTAGGCCGCAAGATAGCTTGCGAGCGCTCCCTTTGGATCAGCTTCCCCCTGAGCTCGTTCCTCGCTGGATTTGTACACCCGGCGATAATTCGCGAGATGCTCCTTTGAGATCGGATTGAATTGCGGAATAGGTGGAGTACTGCCGAAATCGATCATTGCTCGCTCCTCATTCAATCCGAGTGGAGTGTCACCTACAGCCGGATTGCCAGCCGGTTTGCGGCCAGACTAAGGTCTTTTGCAGCATCGGGCCACGGCGGGGAAGCCGCAACATGTTGGAAACGCAGACCATAGAAGCACGCGAGGCATCAGCGAGTGCCGCGCATCAAGCCAGGCGAGCGGCGATGGAGGCAAAGCCCTTCGACGCCAATCTCGGGGATTTGGTGGAACGCTTTTGCAAAGCTGATCCCGCTGCGGTGGCCTGGGTGTTCTTCGATAGCGACGAGACGCTGACGCGCCATGATGTATTTGATCGTGTGACCCGGCTCGCCAGCTCGCTGAGCCGCCTTGAACTCAACAAAGGGGCGCATGTCGCCGTGATGATGCCGAACATATCGGCGTTTCCGGTGACCTGGCTCGCCCTTGCACGGCTGGGCGCTGTGATGGTCCCCGTCAATGTGCGCTACACCACCGCGGAGCTCGGCTATGTCCTCACCGACAGTGAGTCTCGAATTTCTCGTCATCGACAGTGCGCTGCTTGGAATTTTCAATGCCCTGGAGACGCGCCCGGCGGCTCTGACGGACGAGCGGATCGTTGTGCATGGGGAGGGGGGCGATCCGGGTGCGCATCGCTGGCATGACCTCGTGGCGAAGGGAACGTCTGGCTATGCGCCGCCGTGGAGCGTCACGGCGGACGATCTGATGAACATCCAGTATACTTCGGGCACGACAGGCTTTCCCGAAGGCGCATGCAGCCACAGCTCTACTGGCTCACAATGGGCCGCGTGGCAGCCCACAGGGATGGGCTGGAGCTGAAGAACATTCTGATTGCGCAGCCGTTCTTCTACATGGATCCGCAGTGGCTCTCGCTGATGGCGATGGAGCAAGGTGGGACGACATACGTCGCAGCGCAGCCCAGCATCACTCGGTTTATGGACTGGGTGCATCGCTACCAAATTCACTTCTGCATCTTTCCGGAGCTGGTCTACCGGCAGCCTGAGAAACCCGACGACGGCAAGAGCGCCCTGCGCCGCATCGCAACCTACGGGCACACAAAGTCGATCCACGCCGATCTACAGCGCCGCTTCAACGTCGTCGCACGCGAGGGCTTCGGCATGACCGAGGTCGGCTCGGCGCTCTCGGTCCCGTTCGAGGCGACGCACATGGTGGGCTCGGGCGTGTGCGGCGTACCGTCCGCGTTCCGGGCGTGTCGTGTCGTCGACGAGCAGGGTAACGACGTCGAACAGGGAGAGATCGGCGAGCTCGTAGTCCGCGGGCCCGGCATCTTCAAAGGTTACTATAAGAAGCCGGAAGCAAACGCGGTCTCCTTCTTCGGCGAATGGTTTCGTACTGGCGACCTCTTCTTTCAGGACCGCAACGGCTACTTCACGATCGTCGGGCGCCTCAAAGATATGATCCGGCGCTCCGGCGAAAATATCGCCGCACGGGAGGTCGAGGCCGCACTCGTCACGATCGAGGGTGTGGAAGATGCAGCCGCTGTCCCCGTCCGCGATCCCGACCGCGGCGAGGAAGTGAAAGCATATGTCGTCCTCAAGCCGGGCTACAGCCGCGACAAGGTCACGCCGGACGTTGTCTTGAGCGAGGCGGCAAGGATTCTCGCCGCGTTCAAGGTGCCGCGTTATCTCGAGTACGTGAAGGAATTGCCGCGAACGCCGTCCCAGAAGATTAAGAAGGACGTGCTGAAGGCTCTCAAGCCAGACCCGCGTCAGGGTAGTTGGGACCGCGTCGACAGGGTGTGGCGGTAGGCGGCATCTCAAACCGCCGGGCGCGCGCCAGCCCCAAATCTCGCAGCGAGCGCCAATAGAACGGTCACCAGGGTGATCTTCAGAACGGAGACGGCCGCGATCGTCGGATCAACTTCCATCATGATGTTGTCGAACATCTTCTTCGGCAAAGTCATATTCGAGCCGCCGAGGAACATCGCCACCACGAGTTCGTCGAGGAGGCGATGAAGGCCAGGAAGGCCGCCGAGATCAGCGACGGCCTGATCTGCGGCAGCGTGATGCGCCGGACGGCCGTCAGCCGGCTCGCCCCAGTCCCATCGCCGCCTGCTCCTGGGCAACATCGAAGGTCTTCAGGCCTGCCGCCACGATGATGGTCACGTACGGGATGGCCAGAACGGCGTGGGCAAGCGCGATCCCCGGCCATAGCCCGATGAGCCTCAGCTTCGCGAACAACCCATAGACCG
>CAWIYZ010000030.1:0-41189 GCA_963840425.1 uncultured Alphaproteobacteria bacterium
TGATGACGGGCAAAGACTTCGTCGAGTTCACGCTCGACAAATCGGTGATGCTCGGCATCCAGGACATGCGCTGGATGAGCCGCAATATCATGGCGCGCGACAAGGCCCTGTTCGCCGGCCATCCCGTGGCCGCGGTCGCGGCAACCTCGGCCAAGATCGCTGCCCAAGCGGTCAAGCTGATCGAGGTCGATTACGAGGTGCTGCCCTGGGTCATCGACGTCGAAGATGCAATGAAGCCCGGCGCGCCTATCCTGCACGATCATGTCCGGTACGAGGACAAGCCGTCCAACATTACGGGCAAGCTCGAGCACAAGCTCGGCGACATCGAAGCGGGGTTCAAACAGGCCGATGTAGTCATCGAGCGCACCTTCAAGACGAAGCCGGTGCATCAGGGCTACATTGAGACCCACGCGTGCCTGGTCAACGTCGCCAAGGATGGCAAAGCGACGATCTGGAGCTCGAGCCAGGGGCATTTCATGGTTCGCGCCATGACGGCCTATGTGACGGGCGCGCAGCAGAACGACATTCGAGCCATTCCCGCTGAGATCGGCGGCGGTTTCGGCGGCAAGACGATCGTCTACCTCGAGCCCGTAGCATTCGTGTTGTCGCGGAAGTCGGGCCGCCCGGTGAAGATGGCCATGTCCCGCGAGGAAGTGTTCCGCGCCTCGGGTCCGACATCAGGCTCCTGGAGCACCGTCAAGATCGGCGCGACCAAGGACGGCAAGATCGTCGCCGCGCAAGGGCTGTTCCGCTTGCAGGCTGGAGCCTTTCCGGGATCTCCGATTCGTGGTGCTGCAGGATGCTCGTTTGCGCCCTACGACATCCCGAACGTGCATTCGCTCGGCTTCGATGTTGTCTCGAACCGCCCGAAGGTTGCGGCCTACCGCGCGCCGGGTGCTCCGATCGGGGCTTATCCGGTCGAGTGTGTGCTCGATGAGATCGCCGCGGCACTGAAGATGGATCCGCTCCAGCTCAAACTCAAAAACGCAGCCAAGCAGGGAACCAAAACGGCATATGGCCCGACTTTCCCGCTGATCGGCTATGAGCAGACAGTGAAAGCTGCTCTAGAGCATCCGCACTACAAGGCCCCGTTGGGCCCGAACCAAGGGCGCGGCGTGGCGAGCGGATACTGGTTCAACGCCGGCGGCGAATCGAGCGCGCAGGTCAACATCAACGAGGACGGCACGGTCGTCGTCGTCACCGGCCATCCGGACATTGGCGGCTCGCGCGCCTCTACGATGAACATCGTCGCCGAGCTGCTCGGGATTCACCACTCGCAGGTGCAAGCCCTGATCGGCGACACGAGCACCATTCCGTTCAGCAATCTGACCGGAGGCAGCCGTGTGACCTACGCGTCCGCGATGGTCGCAACGAAGGCGACCGAGCAGGTGATCAAGACCCTGCGCGAGCGGGCGGCAAAGATCTGGAAGATCGATCCCGAGGCCGTTACCTGGGAGGACGGTGAGGCGAGACCCGCCGGCGACAACGCCGGTAAGTTCGAGCCGTTGTCCCTGGCCCAGATCGCAGCGAAAGCGAGCGAGACGGGCGGGCCGATTAATGCTGGCTCGTCGCTCAACACGACGGGCGCGGAGGGAGGCTTTGCGACACACATCTGCGATGTCGAGATCGACCGCGAGACCGGCAGAGTGCTGGTGACGCGTTACACGGCTGTCCAGGACGTGGGCCGGGCCATTCACCCGAGCTATTGCGAGGGGCAGCTGCAGGGCGGCGCCGCGCAGGGTATCGGCTGGGCGCTCAACGAAGAGTATGTCTACGACAAGAACGGCAAGGTCGATAATCCGGGCTTCTTAGATTATCGGATGCCTGTCACCTCCGATCTGCCCATGATCGACGCGGTCATGCTCGAGATACCCAATCCCAAGCATCCGCAAGGTGTGCGAGGCGTCGGTGAGGTGCCGATCGTGCCGCCACTTGCGGCTGTCGCCAACGCCGTTCACAACGCCTTGGGGCTGCGCATGCACGAATTGCCGATGTCGCCGCCGAAGGTGCTGGCAGCCCTCAAAGCTGCCAGATAGGCGCAGAAGGCAAGGCTTTGCTACCTGCCATAGTGCGCTGGCGACCCGCTGGCGCGCTCAAAGCATAATAAGCCGGTCGTGGCATACCGCGGCCGCGATGGAGGAAGCAGCGCATGATCACGAAGTTCGATAGTCTTTTCGCGGGCCACACGGATCTCGAAAACGTTGGCTATGCCGGCACGCCGGTCAACGCGCGGCGTTACTCCAATGCACATCTGGCCACGACGCTCAGCAAAGCCGAGGCCATGGCCAAGATGATGGATGTCAACGGCTTTGACACATTCTGGATGGCCGAGCATCACTTCCAGCACGAGGGCACCGAGTGCATTCCGAACGTGCTGCTGATGTGCCTGCACCTCGCGCACAAGACCAAAAACATCAAGCTTGGGTGTGGATTCAACATTGCGCCGATGTGGCATCCGCTCCGTCTGGCCGAGGACTATGCCACGGTCGATATCCTGACTGGCGGGCGCGTCACCTTCGGCGTCGGCCGCGGCTACCATACACGCGAGGTCGAGACGTTCGGCTCGCCGCTACGTGACCAGGCGGCCAATCGGGAGCTGTTCGAGGAGCAGGTCGATATTATTTTCAAGGCATTCAACAACGAGAGCTTCTCGCACAAGGGCAAGTACTACACGCTGCCGCCGGAGGTCCCCTATCGCGGCTACACTCTGAAAGAGCTCACGCTCGTGCCGCGTCCCTTGCGGCTACCCGTGGAGTGCTGGCAGCCGATCCAAGGCGGCACCATGCGCGCCTTCGAGTTCATGGCGAAGTACGGCATCCAGGGATTGCTCGGCGGCGGCTCGTCCGAGGGTGGGGCGATGCACAAGATGCTGGAGGATTGGCGGATCGCGCACGCCAAAGTCGGCATGGACCTCGAGCTCGGGGAGCGACTGGCGATCGGCTATCACTTCATGATCGCCGAGAGCAAAGAAAAGGCGATGAAGGAGGCCGCAAAGTATTATGAGGAGAATCTCAAGATGTTCGGCGAGCTGCGTCTGGCGCGCGGGATGACAGACGAGCAGATCGAGGCCATGCGCGATCCGAGGCGCGCGCCTTTCGCCAACCTTCCCGGGATCGACGGCGCGGTGGCATCGGGCGGTTTCATGTGCGGACCGCCGGACCTGATCATCGAGCAGTTGAAGGCGGTGGAGAAACAGTATCCTGGTCTCGACCGCGTCAACATGAGCATGCCGGTTGGTGTCCCTCTCAACATGTGGCTGGAGCAGCACGAGCGCCTAGCCAAGGAGGTAATGCCCGCATTCAAAGGTGCGGCCAGGGCAAAAGCGGCAAAGGCTGAGCCTGCAACGGTAAAGTAGGCATCGGTCCTGGCGCCAGCAGCGTTGTAGCAGGGTTACCTCGATACAACCGTGGTTGGGCCAGCCCGGGCCTCTTCAGAAGAACACCAAGATCGCGAATCGCTCCGTGATTGCGGGCAATGACCTGCGCAGTCCGGCTCGCATCGGCGGCGGAGGCTCCTTGGAGAATCGGCACCGGGGAAAACCGTGGGTTTATCCAGGGTTTGTACGGATGGCGCGTGTGCTGGTCCGGCATACGGTCAACGCTCGTTCGCAAGGCGTCCGCACGGCCAGCAAGGTATCGTCAATGTCCCATCCAATGCCCAATGAACCCCAGCGTCTGATCTTGGCGCCCGAACAGGACGGATGGCTCGTCGAAGTGTCAATGCCAAGGCTGGGTGGCGGTGAGCCGGGGCAAATGCTGTTCGCAGCGGCTATCGAGGACGCACCTGCGGCCGTTGCTGCGGTACGCCGTGCTATCGGCGGGCTGCGCTGCGAGGTCGAAGCAAGATGTCGCCTCTCGCCGCGCGCGTTGACACAGCTCACCGTGCAGCCTGGGTACGTGAAGTCGTTCTGACAGGTCGGCCGCGGCGAAATACCCTGCGGTGGTTGCCGCTTACGCGTGCGACGTGCTGCAGAATTTCGCTCCTACAACGGTCGACCGAGACGCGGTATGACAGTTCCCTGTCCAGGGAGACGTCATGCAGCGCAAGAAAAAGATGTGCCTCGGCATGTCCATCCGGGGGCTCGGCTATCATCCCGCGGCCTGGCGCCACCCCGACGTACCCGCGGACGGCACACTCCGCTTCGAGCATTACGCGCGCAGCGCGCAGGCGGCCGAACGCGGCAAATGCGACATGATCTTTTTTGCTGATGGCATCGGTATCCGCGAGCGTGATGCCCCGCGAGGCTCGTTGGCTCGCTCGGGCTATGAGATCGTCGAGATGGAGCCTCTCACGCTGTTGCCGGCTTTGGCCGTGGTGACCAAGCACATCGGGCTCGTGACGACAGCTTCCACCACCTACAACGAGCCCTACAACATCGCGCGTAAATTCGCGACGCTCGATGTCATCAGCAATGGCCGAGCTGGCTGGAACGTGGTCACGTCTTGGTCGGAAGCGGAGGCCAAGAACTTCAATCGCGAGCAGCATGTCGATTATGACACGCGCTACGAGCGTGCGGCCGAGTTCGTGGAAGTTGTCACGGGCTTGTGGGATAGCTGGGAGGAGGGCGCCTTTCTGTACGATAAGCAGGGAGGTCAGTTCTACGACGAAGCCAGGATGCACGTGCTGAACCACAAGGGGAAGCACTTCGCTGTGCGCGGCCCGTTGAACGTTGCCGGTATGCCGCAAGGCCGGCCCATCCTGGTCCAGGCCGGCGCTTCCGAGCAAGGGCGGGAGATCGCCGCCGCGACGGCCGACGTGGTGTATGCGGTGCACGACAGAATGGAGGGCGCACAAGCCTACTACGCTGACGTGAAGGGGCGCATGGCGAAGTATGGTCGCGATGCGGCAGATCTGAAAATCATGCCGGCGCTTCGACCCGTCGTGGGGCACACGGTCGAGGAAGCGCGCGCAAAGTTCGATCAACTTCAGGAGTTGCTCGACCCGCTGGTGGGTCTAGCGCGCCTCAACAGTGCGTTCGGCGATCTTTCCAGGTATCCACTGGATGGTCCCGTGCCGCTGGACACCCTCGGACCAAACGAGCTGCGAAGCATCAGCGAGCGTCTGCTCGCGCGTGTGCGCCGTGAGAAGCCGACCATCCGTCAGCTCTATCAGCAGGTCGCCGGGATGGGTGGCTTCTGCCTGATTGGCACGGCGGAGCAGATCGCTGATGTGATGCAGGAATGGTTGGAGAATGAAGCTTGCGATGGGTTCAATATCACGCCCACACATTTGCCCAGTGGTTGCGAGGACTTCGTCGATCTGGTGATTCCGGAGCTGCAGCGCAGGGGGCTGTTCCGTACGGAGTACGAGGGCAAAACGCTGCGCGAAAACCTGGGCCTCAAGCCGCACATCAATCGTTACGTTCGCACACGCGCAACATTGGCCGCGCACTAGCTGAGGTGAGCTAGAACGCGTGCAACACTACAACTATAAACTTGACATGGACATTCCAGTATTAATATCGACGCTTGAGCGTGCTTCGGCGGAAAGCGTCTGATTTGGATCTCATCCGGCTTGCAGCCGCCGGATCATGCTCGCAGCAATGAAAGTCGGCGCAGGAGGGACGTTTGCGATTACTGATCAAGGTGATGATTGCGATGTATTCGCTTGCAGCGGTCGTGGCTTCCAATGGGTCACCTGCCTCCGCTGCGCCGCCTACCGTCACATCCGTAATCGATACCTACGCCAATATCGCTCAGGCTGCGTACACGGACGCTCTGACGGGCGCGGAGAAGCTCAGGCGCGCGATCAATACGTTTCTGGCAAAGCCCAACGACGAAAGTCTCAAGATCGCACGCGAAATGTGGCGCGCGGCGCGCGTGCCCTACATGCAGACGGAGGTCTATCGGTTCGGCAACAAGGCCGTCGACGATTGGGAAAAGAAAGTCAACGCCTGGCCACTGGACGAGGGCCTGATCGACTATGTGGCAGAAGCATATGGCTCAGATTCACCCGAGAACGAACTCTATGCCGCCAACGTCATCGCCAACCGCTCCATCAAGATCGGTGGGCGCACGGTCAACACGTCCCAGATCACAAAGAACTTGTTGACGAAGGTCCTGCACGAAGCGGGGGGCATCGAGGCCAACGTCGCGATCGGTTATCACGCCATCGAGTTCCTGCTTTGGGGGCAAGACCTCAATGGTACGGGACCCGGCGCCGGCCAGCGTCTTGCCAGCGATTATGACGTCAAGAACTGCACTGGCGGCAATTGCGCCCGTCGGGCCCAGTACCTGCGCGTAGTGACCGCTCTCCTCGTCGAAGAACTGAAGTGGATGGTGGCCCAATGGCGCGGCGCGGGAAAAATCCGCCAGGGTTTGCTCAAGGGTGGCGATGCGGCGGGATTGACAGCAATCTTTACGGGGCTGGGCAGCCTGTCCTACGGCGAGCTGGCCGGTGAGCGCATGAAGCTCGGGCTCATGATCCACGATCCCGAGGAGGAGCACGACTGCTTCTCGGACAACACGCACAACTCGCACTACTTCAACGCAATCGGCATGCGCAATGCCTATCTCGGCTCATACACACGAACGGACGGCAGCGTCGTTGCTGGTCCAAGCGTTTCGGACCTCGTGCGTACGAAGTCGGCGGATGCAGATAGTCGCGTGCGGACTGCGATCGAGCTCTCGATCGACCGCTTGCAGGACCTGGTGAAGCGGGCCGAGACGGTCGAGGCCTACGATCAGATGATCGCGGAGGGTAACACAGAAGGTAATGCAGTGGTCGAGCGTGCGATCGAAGCGCTCATTGCGCAAGCCAAGGAGTTCGAGCGTGCGATTGCCGTTCTCGAACTGCAGAATGTGAAGTTCGAGGGTTCAAAGAGCCTGGATGCACCGCAAACGGTCACTGGCAAGAAGTGATATCCGATGCGGCCGCATGCGCGTGTTTTAGCCGAATGCGTCTTATGATCGGTCAGTGTGCAACGCGGAAGCGTCGATGGGCGGTGTCGGGAATGGGCCCTGCCTACCGTCTGGCGTTCATCTGCGGTTTTGCTTCGCTCGTCTGCATTGGCCTCGTTATCAGTGCATTGGGAGGAGCGCACGAGCATCGGAGCGCGGCTCGCACCGCCTACCTCGAGCCTGGAGAGGACCTGCCGGGCGGGAATGCAACGGCGCACAAGACGATCAATCGCGATGTGTTCTCGCATTTCTCGACGGGAATGAGCTTCGCCAGGGAGGCCGACTTCAAGATCGGCAATGCTATATTCCGCAAGCTCTGGGTGTCGGCGCCTTCATCAACCGAGGCGTCAGACGGTCTTGGTCCGCTGTACAATGCGCGCGGTTGCCAGAACTGCCATCTGCGAGACGGTCGAGGCCATCCGCCCGCCGCCAACTGGCCGCAGGACAGTGCCGTGTCCATGTTTCTGCGCTTGTCGGTGCCAGCGGAGACTGCCGAGGAGCAGCGCCTGCTCACCGAGCGCCGGCTTGGCGTCATCCCCGAGCCGACGTATGGCGTGCAACTGCAAAACTACGCCATTCGTAGCCACGATGCCGAAGGGCGAATGCAGATCAAGTATCAGGAAGAAAAGGTAACGTTGAGCCATGGGACGGCTGTGAAGCTCAGGCAGCCGACTTACACGATCACGGATCTTGCCTATGGGCCGTTGCATCCGAAGACGATGATTTCTCCGCGCATGGCACCGCAGATGATTGGTCTTGGTCTGCTCGAGGGGATTCCGGAGGAGCAGATCCGCGCAGGCGCCGATCCCGACGACGCCGATGGCGATGGCATTTCTGGGCGCGTTTCCGAAGTCTGGTCGCGCGAGTTCAACCGCGTGATGCTAGGCCGCTTCGGTTGGAAAGCGGGCAATCCAAGTGTTCGCCAGCAGAGCGCCGAGGCGATGGCCATCGACATCGGCCTTTCCAATCCCCTGTTTCCAAAGGCCTCGGGTGACTGCACGCCGGCTCAGCGATTCTGCCTCGAGGCGCCGAACGGAAACTCGCCGCGTCATGACAATCTCGAGGTCAGCGGCAAACTGCTCGACTATCTCACCTTCTATGCGCAGAACGTGGCGGTTCCGGCGCGACGAGCGCCGGGCAATCCGGAGGTGCTGACGGGCAAGGCTTTGTTTCATTCCACCGGCTGTGCCGCATGCCACAGGCCGTCGTTCGTCACCGGCGAGGTGGAGGGACAGCCGCACCTCAGCGGCCAGACGATATGGCCCTATACCGATTTGCTGCTGCACGACCTGGGTGGGGGATTGGCGGATCACAGACCGGAGGGTGTCGCCGATGGCCGGGAATGGCGCACTGCGCCGCTCTGGGGCATCGGTTTGACAGAGATTGTCAGCGAGCGGGCCTTCTTTCTGCACGACGGACGTGCTCGCAGTATCGAGGAGGCGATCCTTTGGCACGGAGGGGAGGCGCAACGCGCACGCGACCGCTTTATGCGGCTGAATGCACGTGAGCGAGCGGCTTTGATCTCGTTTATGAAGTCGCTGTGATGAAACATGTGCACCGCATTTGTGGGGCCGGGGCGATCCTCTTGGGAGCGATTGCTTTGCCGGCTCAAGCCTTCGATCATGAGGGGCTGGCGCGGCGCGCGCTGGAGCGTCACATCATTCCGGGCTACCAGCGTTTGGCCGCGGCCACCACGGCTCAGACCGCGGCGCTGATGGCCGTCTGCAATGCTCCAGATCTGGAGCGTCTGGAGGCTGCCCGCACCTCCTTCAAGGATGCTCTCACTGCATGGGGCCGCATCGAGCATGTTCGTTTTGGCCCTATTGCCGAGCAGAACCGATACGATGCCATGATCTTCTGGCCGGACCCGCGAGGTATCGCCCGCCGGCAGATCGCAGGCGTCCTGGCGCAGCAGGAAGCAGACGCGCTGTCGCCGCAGGCGCTGGCGGGCAAGAGTGTCGCCATTCAAGGCTTCTCCGCGTTGGATGTCGTACTGTTCGGATCGGGGTCGGAGCTTATCGCCCGGCCGGAGACGGCAGGGCGTTTTCGCTGCGGCTATGCGCGAGCCCTTGCTGTGAACATAGAGACGATCACCCGCGAGACGCTGGCTGGTTGGTCTGATCCCGCAGGCTTTGCTCGTTTGTGGCTCAATCCTGCTGCCGGAAATCCTGCGTTCCTGAACGCCAAGGAGACAACGCATGCCCTGGTTCAGGCTTACCTGACCGGGCTGAAGCAGGTCCGCAACGTCAGGCTCGGCGGCCCGCTCGGGCTAAGGGCGCGTGGCGCTCGCTCGCTGGAGCCTGTTGTTCCCAACAGCAACTTGGCGCTCGAGCTGGTCATTGCCAATGTCGAAGGACTGCGTGCTCTGCTCATCGAGTTCGGGTATCTCGGAGGCTGCACCGCAGGGTGCGCCGGCTCGCAGCGTCATGCAGTCGGTTGCCACAGATCTCGAGCTGGCAATCCCAAGGCTGCGCCAGATCGCTGGTCTCGGAGCCAATCCGTTTCAAGACGGCGCAGCGCGCGGTCAATTCATCGCACTCGGGTTTCCGCTCAAGAACGCGCACGATGCGACCGTCTCAGCCATGTCCGAGGCGGCCGGCTTGTCCATAGGGTTCAACTCTCTCGATGGCGATTGATCGACGTGGTCTCCTGCTCGGCAGCGGCGCGGTTGTGCTGAGCCATGGACTAGCAGCAGAGGAGCGCTGCAACGGCGATCTCTTTGCGTCGGCCTGTCGTGAAGCTTCAGGCGGGTACGCGGCCGTCACTTACGGCGAAGGGTGCGGGGTTCGCCATCGTGTGGGACTGCCCGCGCGGGGGCATGATCTCGTGCTGCGGCCGGGCACTCCCGAGTGCGTGGTGTTCGCACGGAGGCCCGGAACGTTCGCCGTTGCCTTCAGCGCGGACGGATCAACGTCGCCAGTCGAATTTCAAAGCCAGTCGGATCGACACTTTTTTGGCCATGGTGCTTTTAGTCGGGATGGCCGGTTGCTGTTTACATCGGAGAATGATTTCGAAGCGGCCCGCGGCGTGATCGGTGTACGCGACGCCACCGCCGGCTATCGCCAGATCGGCGAGCTCGATGCCGGCGGGATGGAGCCGCACGACATGTGCCTGCTGTCGGACGCCCGCACGCTTGTCGTTGCCAACGGGGGGCTGGAGACCCATCCCCTGAGCGAGCGAGAAAACCTGAATGTCGCGACGATGGAGCCATCGCTCGTTTACGTCGATATCGAGACCGGTGATCTGCTCGAGACGTACCGATTGCCTACTGCTCTGCACAAGCTTTCGATCCGGCACCTGGCGCTGGCGCGCAGCGACCTCGTTTGCTTTGGCTGTCAGTATCAAGGTCCAGTCGGTGAGCATCCGGCGCTGATCGGCTTCCACAAGCGCGGGGACGCGCTACACTTGCTGGAAGCTGGTATGAACGTCTATCGGCCGATGCACAATTATGTCGGCTCGGTGTCGGTAGATGAAGCCGGCGAACTGATCGCGGCGTCCTCGCCACGTGGCGGCGTGGCGATCATCATCGATGTAACGGCCCGCCGTGTGATCGACGAGCGTCGGCTCGATGATGTGTGTGGCCTCGCGCCGCGGCACGCGGGCGGCGGTTTTCTTCTGACCTCCGGCCTGGGGATCGTCGAGGCTTGGTCGCGAGACGGCGTCGAGCATGCGCCACCATATCGCGAAAACCTCGCATGGGACAATCACGCCATTTCATTCCGGCTCGCCTAGGTCGCTGGCGCGGCAGACGTCGCCATTGTGCACGCAGGTGCCGGCTGGCAAGATGCGGGCGAACTGATTGCGCCCACCTTCCCAACATCGGGACAAGATCCATGGCAAGGTTTCGCATCGTTACGCCGGCAGCGGCTTCTTTCACCACGGCAGGTGGTGGATACGGGTATGAGATGGAGGCGCTCGAGGGCTTCGACGCCGAGATCGTGGAATGCCCGGCTACGCAAGAGGGCTTCATTGCTGCTGCCAAGGGCGCGGATGCCGTCTACGCCAAGGGCATGAAATTCAACGTGCAGATGATCCAGGCGCTGGACGCGTGCCGCATCATCGCGTTGGGTTCGGTGGGTGTCGACTACGTGGATGTGGCCGCCGCAACCGAAAAGGGTATTCCAGTCACCAATTGCCCGGATACGTTCATCGAGGAGGTGGCCGATCACGCCATGATGCTGCTGCTTGCCACGCATCGGCGGGCCATCGAGCAGGATCGCATGGTGCGCGAGGGACGCTGGAGCGAGGGAAGACCGCAGCTGCTCAAGGTGCCGCGTCTCATGGGGCAGACGCTTGGGTTCATCGCCTTCGGCCGTGTCGCGCGGGCGACAGCGAAACGCGCCAAGGCCTTTGGGCTTCGCCTGATGGCCTACGATCCATTCCTCGATGAGCTGGCCATCGCGGCCGAGGGAGTGGAGCCTGCGAGCCTGTCGGAGGTTCTCAGCCAGTCCGATTTCGTCTCCATGCACCTGCCGGCGACACCTGAAGCAGTCGGTTTTCTGAAGGAGAAGCATTTCAAACTGATGAAGAAGACGGCAATCTTCATCAACACGGGACGTGGACCGACCGTGGACGAGCCCGCGCTCATCAAAGCACTGCAGGAGAAGTGGATCGCGGGTGCGGGGCTTGACGTGTTTCAAGTGGAGCCGGCGAAGGCGGACAATCCGCTGCTTGGCATGCCGCACGTGGTCCTCTCGCCGCACAATGCCTCGGCCTCTGCGCGCTTCGATCCCGCACGCAAGCGGCGTGTCGGCCAGGAAATCGCGCTCGTTCTCTCCGGACGTTGGCCAATGTCGTGCGTGAACCCGACGGTGTTGCCGGCGAGTGGGCTGCGACGCTGGCAGCCGGTGTCGATGGAGCGGGGTCCGAACGCCTAGCGAGTGCCGAGCGACGTCCGTATCTCAGTGCTGCAGTATCTTGGAGAGGAACTGGGTCGCTCGTTCCGAGACGGCCCCGCCGAAGAATTCGGCCGTGGGGCGGTCCTCGACGATCTCGCCCATATCCATGAAGACAATCCTGTGCGCCACGCGGCGGGCAAAACCCATCTCGTGCGTCACGACGATCATCGTCATGCCGTCCTCGGCCAATTTGATCATGACGTCGAGCACTTCGCTGATCATCTCGGGATCGAGTGCGGAAGTGGGCTCGTCGAACAGCATGGCGATCGGGTTCATGGCCAGCGCGCGGGCAATGGCCACGCGCTGCTGCTGGCCGCCTGACATTTGGGCTGGGTATTTCCGGGCGTGCTCCTCCAGGTCAACGCGCCTGAGTAGTTTCAGGGCCGCGTCCTCAGCCTCGGCTTTGTCACGCTTGGCCACCTGCATGGGCGCCAGCGTAATGTTCTCCAATGCCGTCTTGTGCGGATAGAGCTGAAAGTCCTGGAACACCATGCCGACCCGCGCGCGCAGCTTCGGCAGGTTGGTCGCGCGGTCACCCACTGAGACGTTATCGACCAGGATGCGCCCCTGCTGGAACGGCTCCAAGCCGTTGATGCACTTGATGAGCGTGCTCTTACCCGAGCCGGAGGGGCCACAGACGACCACGACCTCGCCTTTGGCGATCTCGGTCGTGCAGCCGGTGAGGACACGAACATCGCCGTACCACTTGCTGACCTTCTGAACCGAAATCATCGCGCCACCTCGAGCCGAGACTTGAACCAACCCACAAGCCGCGAAGCTCCGAAGCAGAGACAGAAGTAGACGCAGGCTGCGAAGATATAGACCTCCACGATTGCCAGGTCACGTTGGGCGACGATCGCAGCCGACGTCATGAAATCATATAGCGTCACGACATAGACCAGTGAGGTGTCCTGGAACAGGATGATGGCTTGCGTCAGCATCACAGGGGTCATATTGCGGAAAGCCTGCGGCAGAACGACGTGACGCATCACCTGGGCCTGCGTCATGCCAGTCGCCATGGCAGCAGCGCTCTGGCCGCGCGGAATGCCCTGGATGCCCGCGCGAATGATCTCGCAGTAGTACGCTGCCTCGAACAGGACGAAAGCGATGAGCGCGGCATAGAATGGCCCGACAGGTCGGCCGATCACGAGCGGGACCAGGAAATAGAACCAGAAAAGGACCAGTATAAGGGGGATCGAGCGAAACGCATTGACGTAGCCGGCCGCGAACCACGCTACCGGCGGAAGCGGCGACAGCCGCAGCACGGCGAGGACGGCGCCGAGCAGAACGCCGCCGCTGAGCGCGAGGGCAGTCAGGACCAGGCTGAGCTGCATTCCGTCAAACAGGATAGGCAGATTGTGCCAGATGACACCGAAGTCGAGTTTCACAACCAGTGTCCCATCATGAGCTTGCCTCGCGTGTCATCATTCCCTTGATGGGGCTGCGGCGCTCGAACATGCGGGCCAGTCCGAGCGCAACCATCGACACCGCGATGTAGATCACTGTGGCGGCGGTGAAGGCCTCGAAGCCCCGAAATGTGAAGCTCTCGATCTGCCGGCTCTGATTTGTCAGCTCGAGCACGCCGATGGTGAGGGCAATCGAGGAGTTCTTGATGATGCCGAGAAACTCGGAGGTTAGAGTCGGCACGATCAGCCGGTAGGCGATCGGCATGAGAATGTGCCTGTAGGTCTGCTGCAGCGTAAGCCCGGTTGCCAATCCGGCGTGCGCCAGGCCTTTGGCTACACTGTCAATGCCCGAGCGTACCTGCTCGGCAATGCGCGACGCGTGATAGAAGCCGAGACACAGGACCGCGCTGGTGAACTCGGGGTAAGGCATGTCCCGCTTCATCCAGCGCCCCGCCTCGCGCGGCAATAGCTCCGGCAGCACGAAGAACCACAGGAACATCTGCAGCAGCAGCGGCACATTGCGGAAGACCTCGACGTAAGCGGTGCCGATCAGGCGGAGCCATCGATTGGGCAACGTGCGGCAGATGCCAATGGTCGAGCCGACCGAGAAGGCGATCATCCACGCCAGCATGGCGATAAAGAGCGTCCAGCCCAGGCCAGACAGAAGCCAGCCGAAGTAGGGATCGCGGAAAAGGACGCCCCAGTCCCACTGATATCGTTGCATGCGAGATGCTCGTCGCCGGAAGATTGCGTCTGACTGCGAGCGGCGCCTGAGTTTGCGGCCGCCCGCGTCAGTTCAGACGTTCACTCCGGCAGCGCCTGCAACTCGAAGGCAGCCTTCAGCAAGGGATTGATCGGCACGCCCAGGGGATCGAACCACTTGGCGTAGATCTTCTCGACCTCCCCGGAGCGGAACAGGTCCGCCAGCGTTCTGTTGACCACGAGCCGGTAGGCGGAGTCGTCGCGCGGCAGCATGAGGCCGTAGGGCTCATAGGACAGATTGCGTCCCACCACCTCCAGCTCGTTCTTGATGCGGGACTTGGAGATCAGGCCATAGAGCACGATGTCATCGGAGGCGTAGCCGTCGATGCGGTCGGTCTCCAGCGCCACCAGGGCCTCGGCGTGATCCTTGAGGTTGAGAATACGCACGTCCTTGACTTTGCCGGCGTCGATCAGGGCCTTGACGACGCGCTCGTTGGTGCTGCCGACGGAGAGCCCGATCGACTTGCCTTGGAAGTCCTCGATCTCCTTGAATTTGCCGGCCTTGCGGCTCAGCACGCGCGTGGCGGTTGTGAAGTAGATGGCGGAGAAGTCGATCTGATGGGTTCGTCCAAGGGTGTTGGTGGTGGACCCGCATTCGATATTGACAGTGCCGTTGACCATCAGAGGAATTCGGGTCTGTGCATTGACGGGCAGGTATTTGACCTGCAAGTCCGGGGCCTTGATGACCTTCTTGACCTCTTCGACGACCTTCGCACACAGGTCCATGGCGTAGCCGATGGGCTGCTTCTTGTCGTCGTAATAGGAGAACGGGATAGATGCCTCGCGATGACCCACCGTGATGGTGTTGGTCTCCTTGATCTTCTTCAATGTGCCGTAGAACTCCTGGGCGGTGGCCTGCCCTGTGAGCAACAAGAGCCCGGCGACCAGACATCCGGTGCCGATCCCGAGACGTCCGCGCAAATCTGCTGTTAACGCGTACACACCCATTGGCTTCATATCCTCTGTTGACGGTTCAAGGGACAGTCGGGTCGTCGTGCTTCTCACTGGAGGGAGCGGCAGAAGCGCTCGATGCGTTTCAAGGCCTCGGCCAGATCACTCTTGGCGAGCGCATAGGAGATACGGAAATAGGGCGAGTGGCCGAAGACGCTGCCGTGTACCGCGGCCACACCTTCTGCCTCGAGCAGAGCCATGACGAAGTCCTCGTCGGTGGCGATACGCTTACCCTGCGGGGTGGTGCGGCCGAGCACGCCGCCGCAGCCGGGGTAGAGGTAGAAGGCACCTTCGGGCTTGTGGCAGGTCAGACCCGGAATGGCATTGAGCCATTCGACGGCTAGATCGCGGCGCTCCTGAAACGAGCGATTGTTGCGGGCCATGTAATCCTGGTCACCGTCCAAGGCGGCGACCGCGGCGGCCTGCGCAATGCTCGAGGCAGAGCCGAGCATCTGGCTCAGCAGCGTTTCCATCGCGTCAATGATGGGCTTGGGTCCGGCCGCGAAACCCAGCCGCCACCCGGTCATGACGTAGCCCTTCGACATGCCGTTGGTGGTGATCGTGCGGTCGTACATCGCAGGCACCGCGGCGGCGAAGGATGCGGCCTTGAAGCCGTCGTAGACCAGATGCTCGTAAATCTCGTCGGTCATAACGAGCACGTTGGGATAGCGGGCAAGCACTTCGCCCAATGCCGCGAGCTGGGCAGCTGAGTAGGCGGCGCCGGACGGATTGCCCGGCGAGTTGAGAATGAGCATGCGGGTCTTCGGCGTGATGGCAGCCGCGAGATCCTCGGGCGCGAGACGGAAGCCGTTGCGCTCATGGCACGGCACGAACACCGGCTTGGCGTCGGCCAAAGCTGCGATGTCGGGATAGGACACCCAGTACGGAGCGGGGATGATGATCTCCTCGCCGGGATTGACGGTGGCGAAGATCGCGGTGTGCAGGATGAGCTTCAGTCCGCTCGACACGAGGACCTGATCCGGCCGATAGGTAAGGCCGTTGTCGCGCTGAAACTTGTCGGCAAGCGCCTGCTTGATAGCTTTGGTGCCGGCGACCTCCGTGTACTTCGTCTCGTTGCGCTGGATGGCGGAGATTCCTGCCGCCTTGATATGGTCCTCGGTGTCGAAATCCGGCTCGCCGATGCTGAGAATGATGATGTCGCGACCGGCCTCGCGGAGCTTGCGCGAGAGCGATGCCATGCTCAACGTGGGTGACGGCCGCACGGCTCTCACTCGTGCGGAAAGCAAGTCCGGTTTGGCTGAAGCACCAAGCTCGCGAGGTGCCGCAGCAACGGTCGTATCAGACGTCATGACGTGCTCCTGCTCAAGGAGCGAACCCGTGGCCGGCCGGCGTCCTAGAGGATGGTTCGCAAGGCTCCCTCGACCCTGGCGTCACTCCCGTGCCCATTTTTCAGCAAGTTAGCCGAGAGACCCGCCGAAAGGAAGTGCAGTCACGCCCAAACGACGAGCGGCGTGTGGTCGATATTTGCGCATGGTCTGTGAACGCAGCGATTGCCGGAGTGCCTAAGGGGACGAGAGTTGGGCCACCTCGGGGCACTGGTGCGACTGCAGGACTGAGCCGATTAGGAGGATGCAGGGGCCGTCAATGCTCAGGCCCGTAGCGAGACATGGAAGGGTTGCCAAAGTACCCGACATGACGGTTTCTTCCGGCCGTGTTGCGTTGGCGATCAGGCTGGCGGGCCGGTCTGGATCGGCCCCAGCCGCGATCAAGCGTTCGGACAACAAGCCAAGTGTGGCGCGTGGCATGTAGACGGCCGTAGTCGCACCCGAATCAGCCAGTGCGGCGAGGTCGAGATCCTGTGGCAACTGTCCGTTGTGCGCATGTCCGGCGACGAACTGCACGCGCCGCGCTTGTGCGCGGTGTGTGAGAGAGACTTTGAGACTGGCCGCTGCTCCTTGCGCTGCCGTTACTCCAGGCACGACCTCGACGGGCACGCCAGCCCGCTGCAGAGCAGCGATCTCCTCGCCGGCCCGGCCGAAGATCATGGGGTCACCGGATTTGAGCCGCACTACTCGCTTGCCCGATCTGGCGAGACCCACCATCAGTGCATTGATGTCGTCCTGCCGGCATGAAGGCTGATGGCCGGTCTTGCCAACCAGCATGCGTTTGGCCTCGCGGCGAGCAAAGTCGAGGATCTCGGGAGCAACGAGATCATCGAATAGAATGACGTCGGCGGAACGTAGAGCGCGTACAGCCTTGAGAGTCAGAAGCTCCGCGTCGCCGGGGCCTGCGCCGACAAGAATGACGGAGCCGGCAACTGGAGCAGCGCCGGCGTGATTACGGCTCTCAGTCAACAGCGCGTGGAGATCCTGTTCCGTTGGAGTGCGGTCTGGGGCAGCGAGGGCGCGGGCGGCAAACAGCTCCCAGAATCTTCTGCGCATTGTTGCGCTCAGATCGAGCCGGACGAGCATTGTGCGCCATGCTCTGGCGACAGCGGCCCAACGTGCGAAGCCTGCCGGCAGCAGCGCCTCGATGCGTGAGCGGATGGCCTGAGCGAACACGGGCGCCGCGCCGTCCGTTGAGATCCCCACCACGAGCGGCGAGCGATTGACGATGGCACCGAACTGGAAGCTGCAAAAGGCGGGCTTGTCGATGACGTTGACGGGTATGCCCGCCTTGCGTGCGGCTTCGAAGATGCGGGCGGCCTCGGTCTCCTCATCGGTCGCGCCTATGACGAGGGCCGCGCTCTCGAAATCGAACGCGGACCACGCGCGGCGCTCGAGTAGAACACGGCCACGCGGAGGATCAACGGCGAGGGCCTCCATCTCCGCACAGGGATCTGGGGCATATACCTCGACCGTTGCGCCTGCGGCCGAGAGGAGCTCAGCCTTCCACGTGGCTGCCTCGCTGCCGCCGGCAACGACGACGCGTTGACCGGCAAGCTTGAAAAAGACCGGCAATGTCGCCAGCGCATCCATGCGGCGCGGACGAACGGAGCGGGGCTGGCGCGCGGCAGTAGCGTCAGGTTGCGGCATCGGCCATCTCCTTGCGCATAATGAGCCGCCGAATTTCGGGAATGCAGCTGCCGCAGTTTGTGCCAGCGCCAAGGCGGGAGCCGATCTTCTCGACTGTGCGATCGCCACCAGCCGCCGCCGCGGCGATGCGGGTTGCGCCGACCTGGAAGCAGACGCAGACGATCGGCCCCTCGTCAGCCTCGGCTTCCAGCGGACGGCCGGCAAGCAGCGCGCGCTGATTGGTGATGACACCAGGATTGTCGAACTGCGACTTGAGCCATTCGGGCGAAGGGAGCTTGACCCCTGGCCCGATGAAAAGCACGGCCTCGAGCCGGCCATTGCGCCGGTGCGCCACGCGATACACGCCGGCTCCAGCATCCTCCAGGTTCACCCGATCTCCGTCTGGTAGTGTCGCCGACAGCCAGGCGCGCCAACCCTCGGCCGGCGCATCGAGCGCGAAATTGAGCACGTGCCCGAAGGAGGCGCGCGCTGTCGCCCAATAGGCCAAACCTACCGGCCGCAGCGACCGGCGCGACAGGGCGAAGCCGAAATGTGAAACCTTGAAGGGGGTGATGCGCGCTGGAGTTGCCTTGGATTCGGGTTGGCCGGACACGGCATCGGTTGGCGGATGCACGAGGGCGCCGATGCGGCCCGCCGAGCTGTTCTCAGCCGACCAATGAATGGGCGTGAACAGCATACCCGGCTGCTGTCCGCGATTGACGAGCACGCGCAATAGCGCGGAGCCGTGCACCGTCGAGACCCGCGCGAGTGTGCCCTGCTCCAAGCCGAGGGGCGCCGCGTCGTCGGGATGGATCTCCACGAACGGCTCGGCGATATGTGTCGAAAGGCGGGGCGAGAGGCCGGTTCGTGTCATCGTATGCCACTGGTCGCGAACGCGACCGGTGTTGAGCAGAAACGGCCAAGTCTTTGAGATGGAGGCGGCGAGTTGCGGCTCAGAGATGACGATGAATCGGGCCTTGCGGTCCGGAGTGAAGAAGCGGCCGTCGGCGAACAGGCGCGACACGGGCGCCCCGTCTCCACGGTGCGGCCACTGGAACGGCTCCAGCGCATCGTAGCCCTGCGGTGTCAATCCGGTGGTGCCGGAGATGTCGAAGGCGCGAGTGCCATTGTTCTCGAAGCCGGAGAGCCTTGCATGCTCGTCAAAGATGTCGGCTGCGGAGAGGTAAGGGAACGCCCGGCCCCAGCCGCTGCGGCGGGCGACCTCGCTCATGATCCACCAATCGCAGCGCGCCTCGCCTGGGGGCGGCAGGAACGCCCGCTGGCGTGAGATGCAGCGCTCGGAATTGGTGACCGTGCCGTCCTTCTCGCCCCAGGCAGCGGCCGGCAAGCGCACATGCGCAACTCGCACGGTGTCGTTGGCGGTCACGTTCTCCGACACGACCAGGAGATCGAGCTTGCCGAGTGCATCGCGCACGGCGTCCGCGCGCGGCAGTGAGACGGCCGGGTTTGTACCCATCACCCACAGGGCCTTGATGCGCCCGTCGGCCACGGCGTCGAACATATCCACGGCCTTGAGGCCCGGACCGGTTACGAGATTCGGCGCCGCCCAGAAGCGCTGTATGCGGTCGCGTTCGGCCGGAGAGAAGCCCATGTGCGTGGCCAGCATGTTGGCCAGGCCGCCGACCTCGCGTCCGCCCATGGCATTGGGTTGTCCCGTGAACGACAGCGGTCCCGATCCCGGCTTGCCGATGCGTCCGGTCGCGAGGTGGCAGTTGATGATGGCGTTGACCTTGTCGGTGCCCTGCGCCGACTGGTTGACACCCTGGCTATAGCAACTGACGACGCGCGGTGTGCCGGCAAACCAGTCGAAGAACTGGGCAACGTCCTGCAGCTCGAGGCCGCAAGCGGCGGCGACGGACGCGAGTGTCGGAGCGAGACGGCGCGCGGCTGACAACGTCTCGGCGTATCCCTGGGTATGCGTGGCGATGAACGTGGGGTCGATCGCCTGGCGCTCGGCCAGGGCGACCAGCAAACCGCACCACAGGGTGCTGTCGGTGCCGGGCTTGATGGATAGCTGGAGGTCCACGCCTTCGCTGGTCGCGGTGCGGCGCGGATCGATGTTGACCACGCGCATGCCACGCTCGCCGCGTGCGGTCTGGATGCGCTGGTAGAGGATGGGGTGACACCAGGCTGCATTGGAGCCGACCAGCACGACAAGATCTGCAAGCTCCAGGTCGTCATAGCACTGCGGCACCACGTCGGCGCCGAAGGCGCGCCGGTGGCCGGCGACAGAGGAGGCCATGCACAGCCGCGAGTTGGTGTCGACGTTGGGCGTGCCGATGAAGCCTTTGGCCAGCTTGTTGGCGACATAGTAGTCCTCGGTCAGGAGCTGGCCGGAGAGATAGAAGGCGATTGCGTCGGGTCCATGCTTGGAGCGGATGGCAGAGAGGCGGGCGGCGACGTGGTCGAGCACGCGGTCCCAGTCGGTCCGCTTGCCGTTGACCATCGGATGCAGAAGGCGCGTCTCGAGCCCCAGCGTTTCGACCAGGGCCGATCCCTTCGAGCACAGGCGGCCGGCATTGGCGGGGTGGCTGGGATCGCCTTTGATGGTTGCTCCGCCCTTGCCGTCCGGAGTCGCGAGCACGCCGCAACCGACGCCGCAGTAGGGGCAGGTGGAGCGGACCGGCGCTTCCCTTGCGCTGTCGGGGTGCGTCATCAATAGACGTCTGCCTGATAGCGACCCGCAGCCTTCAGTTCGGCGATGAAGTCTCTGGCTGCGGCTTCGCTCATCTGTCCGCCCTTGGCCGAGATCTCGATCAGTGCCGTCTCGACATCCTTGGCCATGCGCTTGGCGTCACCGCAGACGTAGAAGTGGGCGCCCTGCTTCAGCCAAGTCCACAGCTCCGGCCCAGCCTCGCGCATGCGATCCTGCACGTAGACCTTCTGCGCACCGTCGCGCGACCAGGCGGTCGACAGGCGTGTCAGCGTGCCGCCGGCGAGGAAGGCCTCGAACTCGTCGCGATAGAAAAAGTCGTGCGCCTCGTGCTGATGACCGAAAAAAAGCCAGGCGCGACCTCGCGCTCCCGCGGCCTTGCGATGCCACAAGAAGGAGCGAAACGGTGCTACCCCGGTTCCAGGTCCGACCATGATGATCGGTGTGGCACCGTCCGCTGGCAGTGCGAAGCCATGCGCCCTCTGCATGTAAACTTTGATCGGTGCACCGGGCACCAAGCGGTCGGCGAGATAGGTCGAAGCGCAGCCCAGGCGCTGCCGGCCAGTGATCTCATAGCGGACGGCATCAACGGTCAGATGTATTTCGGTCGGCGTCACCAGGGGTGAGGAGGAGATGGAATAGAGACGCGGCTGCAGCGGCTCGAGGCATTCGACGAAAGCCTCGGGGTCGGCATGCAGCGGCGCGAACTTCTCCAGGGTAGCCAGCACGTCGAGGGTTGCCGCGTCGCCATCTGGGTCCGCGCCAGCAGCCAGCGCTTTGGCCTTCAGGCGTCGCTCGCCGCCCACCAGGAAGCTGATCAGTTGGAACAGAGCGTCGGGGGCGAGGCCGAGCGAATAGTCCTCGATCAGGGCGTCGCGAATGGGCTTGCCGCCGATGGGGAATTCCTCGGGCACGCCGAGAGCTGCACGCACAGCTTCTGCTAGAGCCGGATCGTTTTTTGCATATAGGCCGAACGCGTCGCCCGGCTCATAGGTGAGCCCGCAACTGGTGATGTCGAAGACGACATGGCGGGTATCTTTCTCCGACGCACCGGCATTGAGAGGAGTAGCGGCGCGGAAGATCGCCTCCACGGGCGCATCGCGCGTGCCGCGTTCGCAGGCAGGCTTGGGCTCGAGCGGTTTGGGCTCAGCAACTTTGTCCGCCGCTGTCGATGTCTCTTCGAGGAGACGCTTCAGCATGCGGCTCGTCTCCTTGCCGCCGGGTACGCACAGGTTGAGCTTGGTCTCCTGACCAGAGGCGATGGCCGCGGAATAACTTTCGCAGAGATAGCCGCATTGGCCGCAGTCCTGCTGCGCCATCGCCGCGAACAACCGGCGCGGTAGCGCCTTGCCATCGGCCAGCTGCATACGCTCGTCGATCGACATGGCCGCGTCATGCCACGGTGCGCCATCGTCCTCGCTGGCGAGCGCGTTGGCGGCAGCGTTGGGAAGCACGTCTGCAGGTGTCGCGCCTGGCGTTGCATCGAGCGACAGCAGGCCGGCAAAGAAGCCGTTGAGCCAGGCCCGCTGCTCGGGAGAGAACGGAGCTTCTTCGGGGATTATCGATTGGCTGGGTGGCGAGAGCGTCGTTTGGATGGTCATGCGGAGGTCTCCGCGGAGACGCTCTCGACCATGGCCTTGAGAGTGCCCACATCCTGACGCCGCGCGAACGTTAGGAAGGTCTCACCATCCTGACAATGGGCGAGATAAGCCTTCAGCAAGCGTTCGATGAAGCTCGGGCAATCATCGACTTTGACGTCGCGATAGAGCTCGCGGGCGATGGCGGCGTCGGGTCCGAAGCCGCCGCCGACGAATATATGGAAGCCTTCGACCGTGTCCTCGCCGGATGCATCGATGGGCACGCGGCAGGCGATCATTCCGATGTCGCCGATGTAATGCTGAGCGCACGAATGTGGGCAGCCGGTGAGGTGGATGTTTATCGGACTGTCGAGTGCAACGCGCGACTCCACCCATTCGGCAATTGCGGCCGCTGTACCCTTGGTGTTGGACAAGGCAAATTTGCACCCGGTATTGCCGGTGCACGCGATCAGTCCGGCGCGGATGCTGGTGGCGCTGGAGGTCAGTCCGATTTCCTTGAGGCACGTTTCGACCAGTGCCGCATTCTCTTCAGCGATGCCGGAGATCAGCAGGTTCTGCCAGACGGTGAGGCGAATATCGCCATCCCCAAGCTCCCACGCGATCTTCGCAAGCCCGCGCATCTGCTCGCATGTCATCTTGCCCACGGGCAATACGACGCCGGCCCAAACCTTGCCGTGCTGCCGCTGGGCATGCATGCCGACATGGGCCTGCCGATCCTGGCGGTTGGGCGTGGACACCTGATCGGTAGAAAGGCGCACAAACGGCCGGCCCAGCTTGGCTTCGACCTCGACCAGAAACTTGTCATGACCCCAAGCGTCGAGCACGTATTTGAGGCGAGCTTTCTTGCGGTCGGCTACGGTCGCCGTGGTCGATGAAGACGCGTACAATGGCGTCGGCCACTGCCACCGCTTCGTCCGACTTCACGTAGACGCCCGAGTATTTCGCGAAGTCCTCGTGGCCGGTGATGCCGCCGACTCCGAGGCGGAACCACACACCGGGATCGACGCCGGCGGTTTCCCTAACCGTCACGGCTGTGAAGGCGATGTCGTTGGTGTCCTCGAGCACCGGGATGACGCCGCCACCGTCGAAGCCGACATTGAACTTACGCGGCAACCCATACAGGGAGCGGTCATTGAGGATGTGATAGTGCCAAGCGCGCGCGTAGGGACGCGTGTCGATCAGCTCCTGGGGATCGATGCCGGCGGTTGGTGAGCCCGTGACGTTGCGGATGTTGTCGGCGCCCGTGCCCTTGGTCGTGATGCCGAGGCTTTCCAGCCCCTCGATCAACGGGATGGCGTCCTCAGGCATCACCTCGCGGATTTGCAGGTTGGCGCGGGTCGTCACATGCGCATAGCCGCCGCCATGCGCTTCGGCGAGATCGGCCACGCCGGCGAACTGCCAGTGTTTGAGAATACCATTGGGAATGCGCAGGCGGCACATATAGGAGTTCTGCGTCGGCGCGACATAGAAGAGGCCGTGGAAGCGCCAGCGAAAGTTGTCGACGCCCTTGGGGAACTGACCTTCGGCGCTTTCCGATTTGAAGCGCGCGTAGGCGTCGAACGGGTGCTCGTCGCGCTTGGCCTTCTCCTCGGCAGAGAGCTTTTTGCCGGCCGCCTCGAAGCGGGCCATGGCGGCCAGATGCACCTTGTCGGGACCTGAGGGTTGTACGGAACCACCAGCGCCGGCCAGAGGGTGCAGGCCTTGCGCCGCGCGGCGCGCCTGCATGCCGGACACGAAACCTTCGAGATAACGGCGCTGCTCTTCCGTAAAGTCCTGTGCGCTCATCAGGCCGCCTCCGCATAAGCCTTGCCGAAGGCCAGCGCGCTCCGGATGGCTTCGACGGGTGCCTGCTGTCGAATGAGGTCGCGATACCAGAGCGAATCGGAGGTGTCGCCGAACAGCACGGCACCAACCAGGCGACCGTCGCGCACGACGAGCTTGCGGTAGATGGCGGCCTCGTGATCCTCAAGTAGGATCGCCTCGGTGTCCTCGCCCTCGAACGTGCCGATGGAGAATACCGGGATGCCGGACACCTTGAGGCTGGCTGCAGAGAGCGAGCCTTCATAGCTGGATGGGAGATCGGCGAGGTGGCGTGCCAGTGCCCTGGCCTGCTCGTAGCCAGGCTCGATCAGGCCATAGCATTGGCCGCGGTGCTCAGCGCACTCGCCAATGGCGAAGATATCTTCGAGAGACGTCATCAGACGGTCATCGACGACGATGCCGCGGCCGGTCTTGAGTTCGGCGTCCCTGGCCAACGCAACCGATGGCTTCACGCCGACTGCCATGACGAGAAGGCTGCAGTCGATGCGGCATCCGTCGTCGAGCTCGACTGCCGTCACGCAACGATCGCCGAGTATTGCGCGCGTGGCGGTGCTAAGGACAACGCGGATACCCTTAGCTTCCAGCGCACACCTCAGCAGGCGCGCCGCTGCGGCATCGAGCTGACGCTCCATCAACCGATCCACCAGATGGATCAGCGTTACACTCGCTCCGGCGCGAACCAGGCCGTAGGCCGCCTCGATGCCGAGCAATCCGCCGCCGATGACGACGGCCGAGCCTTTTGCTTCTGCTGCCGACTTGAGGATGTGGGCGTCCTGCAGCGAGCGAAACGTGACCACGCCTTCAAGATCGCTGCCCGGCAATGGAAGGCGTATAGGCTCGGACCCGGTGGCCAGAACGCAGATGTCGAAAGGTATGCACGTGCCGTCACGCAGAACGGCGACACGGCCCGCGGTTTCGAGGCGCGTGACCGGCTGCCCCGTGCGCAGCGTGATACCGTTCTGCGCGTACCAGCTCGCCGGCTTCAAAGCGACATTGCTGGTCGCGAGCTCGCCGGCCAGCATGGGCGACAGCAGCACACGGTTGTAGGCCGGGCTCTGCTCCGCGCCGATCACCGTGATCTCGAATCTCCCGGCGGCAACCGCCGTCAGCTCCTCGAGCAAACGCAGGCTGCACATGCCGTTGCCGATGACGAGAAGACGGCGTCTCATCGGGCGTTCTCCGCGCAGTTGTCGCTACTCTGCTGCCTGCAAAGCCGGCGCCTTATGGCGGGCGTAGAGGAACTCGAGCACGGCAGCGCGGGCCTGGATGTAGGTCGGGTTGTCGACGAGCTCGAGCCGCTTGCGCGGACGCGGCAGCTTCACCTCCAGCACTTCGCCGATGGTTGCTGCAGGGCCGTTGGTCATCATGACGATGCGATCGGAGAGCAGGACGGCTTCGTCCACATCGTGCGTGATCATAAGCACCGTGTTGCGGAGCTGTTGATGGATGGCCATCACGGAGTCCTGCAAATGGGCGCGGGTCAGCGCGTCGAGTGCGCCGAACGGCTCGTCGAGCAGGAGTACCTTGGGTTGCATGGCGAGCGCGCGGGCGATGCCGACGCGCTGCTTCATGCCGCCCGAGATTTCCATCGGCCGCTTGTCCTTGGCGTGTGCCATCTGCACCAGCTCGAGATTGTGCATGGTCCAGGTGTGGCGCTCGGTGCGCGACTTGGCTCCGGAGAAGACCTTGTCCACCGCCAATCGGACGTTGTCGTAGACGGTGAGCCACGGCAGCAGCGAGTGGTTCTGGAAGACAACGGCACGATCGGGTCCTGGCTCGTTGACCTCCCGGTCCTCGAGCAGGACAGCACCACTGGCGATGTCGAGCAGGCCGGCGACGATGTTGAGAAGAGTCGACTTGCCGCAGCCGGAGTGGCCGATCATGGCAACGTACTCTCCCTGATCGATCCGGAGATCGATATTGGTCAGCACCTCGCTCAGCGACGAGCCGCGGGAGAACGATTTGCTGACGCCGTCGATGTGCAGGAATGGCCGACCTGGAACCTGCGGTTTCCGTGTCGTGTGTGAGGGGGCTGGGACAGGTGAGATCATGAGAGCCTTCCTCAAGTCGCGGCCACGCCGTGCGTGGCGAAGTGGCCAATCAGCGCAACCAGGCGATCGAGTAGGAAGCCGATGACGCCGATGTAGACGAGAGCCACGATGATGTCGGAGAGGCGTGAGGAGTTCCACGCATCCCAGATGAAGAAGCCGATGCCGACGCCCCCGGTCAGCATCTCGGCGGCGACGATGGCAAGCCAGGAGAGGCCGATGCCGATTCTGAGTCCGGTGAAGATGTACGGCGCGGCCGAGGGCACCATGATGCGCCAGAAGAACTCGACCGGATTCAGCCGCAGAACGCGTGCGACGTTGCGGTAGTCTTGCGGGATGTTGCGGATGCCGACCGCCGTGTTGATGATCACCGGCCAAATCGCCGTGATGAAGATCACGAAAATGGCCGACGGCGCGCTGTCGCGGAACGCGGCCAGGGCGATAGGGAGCCACGCCAGCGGTGGAACTGTGCGCAGCACTTGGAAGATCGGATCGAGGCCGCGCATCGCCCACTGGCTCTGGCCGACGAGCGCGCCTAGAGCGATGCCGACCACGGCGGCCAGACCGAAACCGATGGCGACGCGCTGCAGACTGGTGAGCACGCGCCAGCCCAGACCGATGTCCTGCGGGCCCAGGACGAACCACGGATCGATAATCAGGTCCTTGGCTTCCTGCCAAATCTTGAGCGGCGTCGGCAGTGTCGCTTGCTGTCCAGAGGCGGCAATCTGCCAGATCACCAGCACCAGCGTGAGCACAACGATGGGTGGTACTACCCTGGCCGCTGCTTCGCGAAAGAAGCCGAGGATACGGCCGGGTTGTCGACGCACTGGAAAAGACACGACGGCTGCCGGCGCGTTCGTCCGCGTGATGGTCTTGGCCGGAGCCATGCCGGCTGACGGATCGATCAGTTTCGCCGCGGCGGTGGTGGCCATGCCTGCGCTCTCCGTTGTGCGGTTAGAGGTCGTGAGCAGTGTCAGACCACTGCTCGCTTGATCGAGAGCGATTTGAGGTAGGCGACGTGATCCTCCGGATCGAAGACCTTGCCGTCGAAGAAGGTCTCCTTGCCGCGCGAGGGTGACGTCGGGATATCGGAGGCTGGGACCGATAGCGCTTTCGCCGCCTCGCGCCACAGGTCCTCGCGGTTCACCTTGTCGACCAGTCCCTTGACGTCCGTTGAAGGCTCGAACTTGCCCCAGCGGATATCTTCCGTGACGAACCACTGATCGTGGCTTTTGAACGGATAGGAGGCGTGCTCGCTCCAGAACTTCATGTACTGCTTGGTGCCGGTCGCGACGCGCCCATGGCCGTAGTTGATGTCGCCCTTCAGACGGCCGATGATGTCGGGAACGGGTACGTTGAACCACTGGCGCTTGCCGACGATCTCGGCCAGCTCCTGCTTGTTTTCCATTTTTTCGCACCACTGCTGGGCTTCCATGACGGCCATCAGCAGGGCCTTCGCGGCGTTTGGGTACTTGTCGACCCACTCGGCGCGCATGCCGAGCGCCTTCTCGGGATGCTTGAACCAGATCTCGCCCGTCGTGCAGGCCGTGAAGCCGATGTTCTGGTTGACGAGCTGCTCGTTCCATGGCTCGCCGACGCAGAACGCGTCCATGTTGCCGACCTTCATGTTCGCCACCATCTGCGGCGGCGGCACCACGATGGTTGAGATGTCCTTGTCCGGGTCGATACCGCCTGCTGCTACCCAATAGCGAATCCATAGGTCGTGCGTGCCTCCAGGAAACGTCATGGCAATCTTCACTTCCTTGCCCTCGGCCTTCTTCTTCTCGAAGGCGGCCTTGAGCGGGGAGGCGTCGGCGGTGACATTCAGATCCTTGTATTCGTTGGAGACGGAGATCGCCTGAGCGTCGAGGTTGAGGCGCGCCAGCAGATACATCGGCGTCGGCACGTTGTTCTGCGTGACCTTGCCGGTCGAGATCAGGTAGGGCATCGGCGTGAGGATGTGTGCGCCGTCGATGCCGTTCTTCTCGGAGCCGAGCACGACGTTGTCACGCGTGGCGCCCCAAGACGCCTGCTTGGCGACCTCCACATCCGGCATGCCGTGCTTGGCGAAGTAACCTTTCTCCTTGGCGATCACGAGTGGCGAAGCATCCATCAGCGCGATGTAGCCAAGGACCGCCTTCTTGATCTCCGGACCGGCGCCTTGTGCGAAAACGCCAGCGGGAAACGCAGCCTTGACGGCTGACATGAGCGCGGCGGTTGCCGCCGTAGCAGATGCCGACCGCATCAACTCGCGGCGGGTCACACCAGACTGTTGTGCCGTGCGCGCTCCTGCTCGGGTCTGCATCATGATCCCTCGTCGCTTCAGCGTTGGTCGCGATGGCCACCCCACGGGCTCCCTCGTCGGACCAACAAAAAAACCGCTGCTCAAGGCGCGACTATTCGCTCCCCGAAGTCAGCGGCGTTGCTGTCTGGCCCTTCGTTGGACCTCACGGAGCCATCGCCCTCGGCAGCACCGTGCTAGAATTATTAACGATACAAACTTCATGCCAATTTGCTGGTGGCGGATAATGATGTGTTATATCAATGTCTTGATGGGGAGAGCGGATGCTTGGGACGGTCCGCGCCAACGAGGGCTCTGCCCGTCGCCGCTGCAGCGTGCGAAAATTTTGTGCAGCGCAAACAGCAAGACGACACCGCGACGTGGCCCTCGTGCTGGAGCAGAGCCTCCATATGAGGCGCTCGCGCTCTAGCGACGGATGGCCCAGCCTGAGAGATAACCGGCGATGTCGTCGGGGTTGAATGCCGGTCCCGTAAATGCGCCGATGCCATCCGCCGGCTCGCCCGCGAGATCGAGCTCCTCGCCGGGCAAGGCGGCATCGTACAGATCAGGCCGCACGACAGACTTGGCCAGCGCCAAGTGCTCTGCAGACAGCGGCGCCTGACCCCAGCGCACCATTTGCGCGTAAAGCCACGCCACCTGTACGGGATCCGGCCGCGCGGCGCTCTTGCGGCCAACCATCAGGTAGCGATCGCTGCTGCGAACCGTTCCATCCGGAGAGACCTTCAAACGGCCACTCAGCGTTCGACCAATGACCTCGGCGGCGACATCAGCGCGGTTCGGCATCGCGAGGATCGATGCCACGTCGATGCGGTTGGGGGCGGCGAGAATGGCGGCTGCTTCCTCACGATTGGCTGGGGCCTCGATGAACGCAGCGGCTTTGCGATGCGCCCGGACCAGACGGCGCAGCACGTCGGGGTTCTCTTCGGCCCAGCGCGCCCGAAAAGCGAGCAGCTTCTCCGCTGCGCGGGGGAGGATGTCGCAGACAAAGTGCAGAATGATGCCGATGCCGAGATCGACGGCCACGGAATTCCAAGGCGCGCCGACGCAGAAGCCGTCGACGTGGCCGTTGGCGAGGCTGTCCACCATGTAAGGCGGCGGCAGCACAACGAGGCGAACGTCTTCGTCCGGATCGACGCCACCAGCCGCCATCCAGAAGCGGATGTGATAGTTGTGGGTCGAGAACGGGAATGTCATCCCGAACGTGAGGGGCTCCATCCCTTTCGCCTTGCGACCCTCGACGACGCGCTTGAGCGCGCGCGCCGACACCATGGGATCGATGATGTTGCCGTCGGCGGCCGCGAGCATGGCTGCGTGGAGCGCTGGTGTTATGGTTATGGCGTTGCCATTAACGCCAAGCCCGAAGGGCGCGACGATCGGCACGCGAACGTGGCCTAGGCCGAGCGTCGAGGCAATGGCGATCGGCGCAATGAGGTGGGCCGCATCAAAGACGCCGACGTTGAGCTTGTCACGAATGTTGGACCACGACACTTCGCGCACCAGCTCGATGCTCAGGCCTTCCTGCGCAGTGAAGCCTTTGTCGACGGCGACGATCAACGCTGCCGCGTCAGCGAGCGGGATGAAGCCGATCTTGAGCCTGACGTCCCTCACTTCAGAAGCTCCGACGCGGTGATTACCGACTGCGCAACGTCGGCGATCTTTCTCTTCTCATTCATGGCTGTCGTGCGAAGCAGAGCATAGGCTTGCTCCTCCGTTAAGCTCTTGGCTCGCATGATGATACCTTTGGCGCGATCGATGACTTTGCGCTCCTCGAGCGCGCTCTTGGTGCGATCGAGCTCGTCCTGAAGACGGGAGAAAGCGTTGAAGCGCGAGATGCAGAGATCGAGGATGCTCTTGACGCGCTCTTTCTTGAGACCGCCGACGATGTAGGCCGACACGCCGGCATCCACCGCGGCCTCGATGGTGGGGCGGTCCGACTGATCGACGAACATGGCAATCGGCCTCCGCACGATGCGGGAGACCTGGAACATCTGCTCCAGGACGTCGCGGCTCGGGTTTTCGAGGTCGATCAGAATGACGTCGGGATCGATGCGATAAACCTGGTCCAGCAGACCGGTCGTATCGGCCAGATGGATGACGTTGGAGAAACCGGCCTCCCGCAGGCCGGCTTCCAAAATGGCCGAGCGGATCGGAGCCTCGTCAATGACGAGGATCTTGAGAGCCGCGTCGTGGGGCTGCTTTTGCAAGAGTTTTGGCTGGCCTGATTGTGCTTTGCACACAATTTGACGCACCGCAGCAAAAAAGGCAACGGCCACCGTGCCACTGCTCGGAGACGGCGATCGCAAGAAGGCCAACAGCGCGTCATGCAGGCCATGCCTGGGCTGAGCCTTCGCGGCCGTGACATCAAGATACCGGAGCGCGCCGTGGGCTTGGAGATTACGGCCTGCGACGTGCAGGCCAACTGCACATCGCCGACGCCTCGCCTGTTGCGAGCTCTGGTGAGGATCGCCCTTGGCGTCATACCAATGTGAGTTTTTGTCACTTGCCGCTGATCAAGCGCAGTGTCTCACTCACGCAAAATAGAGACCAGGGAAGGGAACGAAGTCGAATGCGGATCGAGAAAGCCGCACCGCGCATCGGTGCGATCGTTACCGGCGTGGACGTGAAAACCATGACCGACGGCGAATGGAAACAACTGTACCAGGCCTGGCTGGACAGCACGGTGCTCATCGTTCGGGACCAGAAGCTGGCCAAGCCGGACTATGTCGCCTACAGCGCCCGGTTCGGGCGCATCAAGCCGCACCGAGTGAAACGCACGCGCGATCCCGAGCATCCCGAGATCACGCTGATGGGCGTCGGCGCCAGGACGGCGGACGGCAAGGCGGACAAGCTGATCCTCAACCGCGGGCAGGGTTGGCATACGAACTCACCGTGGGACACGGAAATCTGCAAGGCGACACAGCTCTACGCGCTGGAGATCCCAAACTATGGCGGCGACACTCTGTTTGCCAACATGTATGCCGCCTACGATGCGTTGCCGCAGCGGCTGAAGGAGCGGATCGAACCGCTGAAGATCGAGTTCGGCTATGGCGGGCGGGGGCGCACCGGCATCGAGCTGTTGGACCCTGAAGACCAGCAGCGGCCGCCCGCGGTGCACTCCATGGTGCGCGTGCACCCGGAGACGGGGCGCAAGTCACTTTACGTCAATCCCTTCCACATCATCCGCGTGCAGGGCATGCCGGAGGAGGAGGGCGACCGGCTGCTGGCCGAGCTCTACTGGTACATGCTGCAGCCCAATGCTGAATATCGCCACAAGTGGCGTGTGGGCGACGTTGTGATCTGGGACAACCGCTGCTCGGTACACTCAGCTGCCGGCGGCAATCCGGCCGACCAGCCGCGCGTGCACTGGCGCACGACCATCATGCAGTAGGAGGTGCGGCGGCTGGTTTCGCTGCGCGCCGCTGCAGCGGGCAATCCGCTGCTCTGCCGGTCCGATATTGAGAGGGTTGATCAATGCAGCTCGGAATTGCGGAGAACAAGGCCAAGAAGAAGCTCGCCGCGGGCGAGCTGACGCTATGCATGGCTGTCAACCAGATGCGCTCGCCAGATGTGGCGGTGATCGCGGCCGCTTGCGGGTTCGATGCTATCTTTGTCGACCTCGAGCACAGCCCGATGTCGCTGGAGACAGCGTCGGGCATCTGCGTGGCGGCGGTCCTGGCCGGGATAACGCCGATCGCGCGCGTTTCCTCACAGCAGCCGATCGACGCGACGCGTATCCTGGACTCGGGTGCGCAGGGCGTGATGGTGCCGCACATCGACACGGTGGAGCAGGCCAAGGCCATCGTGCAGAACTGCAAATATCCGCCGCTCGGGCACCGCTCGGCTTTCGGCATCGGGCCTACGCTCGGCTACCGATCAACTCCGCAGACCACCGTGAATTCGAGGCTCAACGACGAGGTGCTGCTCGTTGCCATGCTGGAGACGCCGCAGGCGATCAGCAATGCGGAGGCTATCGCCGCGCTTCCCGGGATCGATGTCGTGCACATCGGTTCGCTGGATGTGAGCAACGAGATGGGCATTCCTGCCGCGTACCGCGATCCGCGCATGTGGAGCGTGTTCGAGACAGTGGCGGCGGCCTGCAAGCGGTACGGCAAGGCCATGGGCGTGGGCGGGGCGCGTGGTGACCCGAAGCTGCAGGCCGATCTCATCAGCCTCGGCGTGCGCTATCTGACGGCTGGATCGGACGTGAGCTACCTGATGGCTTCGGCGCGCAGCGAGGTGGCGACGCTGCGCGCGCTCAAGGTGTGAGCTGAGTGTGGGCTGCCCAAGGGCGATCGGCTCTCCATAGGCGGGTTGCCAGCCCGTAAAGACAGTAGCAGGATCATCGACGCTCCACCTTGAGGGCAAGCGAGCCCAGACCGCAGTTTCGTGAGCGATTGAGAAGCAAGAGGATGTCCCCGCGCCGTCTGCCGCCGCTGAACTCGCTGCGTGCCTTCGAGGCGGCTGCACGGCATCAAAGCCTGTCGCGCGCCGCCGAAGAGCTGGCTGTCACGCACGGCGCCATCAGCCGGCAAGTAGCCAAGCTCGAGGAATTTCTCGATGCAAAGCTGTTCGAGCGCAAGCATCAGCAAGTGCTGCTGACCAAGAAAGGCGCCGCCTACGCCGGACGCTTACAGAGTCTCTTCGACCAGATCCATCAGGCGACGGTCGATAACTTCGATGCTCACCCCGACCGCAATCTGCTGCGCATCGCCGTACAGCCGACCTTCGCCATGCGCCTGCTGGTGCCGCGCCTGGCGCGTTTCAAGCAGCAGTTCCCCGATGTGAAACTGCAGGTGGATACCCATCCGTTTTTGCCCGCACCAAATGGTTTGGAAGTGGAGGCCGATGTGTCGGTATGGCTCGGGTGCGGCCCCTGGCCCAACATGATGTGCGAGCATCTGTTCGACGAGGAGCTGGTTCCGGTGTGCAGTCCCTCTCTGATTGCGGGACATCCCATTCGCTCGGCGGATGATCTGCAGCACTTTCTGCTGCTGCACGCACAGCGTCGCCCCGACGACTGGAAGACGTGGCTGGAGGCGGCGGGCGCCAGCGAGGTTGATCCGCGCAGCGGACTTCGCCTGGAGTACTCGGGCCTCGTCTATCAAGGCGCGATCGACGGCCTGGGCGTGGCAATGGCGCAGACGACGTTCATCCACGATGACCTCGCGTGCGGGCGGCTCGTCAAGGCGCACAACAAGGCGCTCAAGACTGGGCAGGCCTACTTTTTCGTGTGCCCTGCGGCCAGCGCCGCGCAGACGAAGGTCAGCAATTTCGCCACGTGGCTGAAGGCAGAGGTCGCGCAAATCCGAAACGGCTCGGCCAAGACAAAGCGGCAAGATCGCGCTCGTTGACAGCGCGGATGGTGATTACAAGTTTGCCGGCCTGAAGTGCTTGCGGTACTTGCCGGTGTTCGTGCCGGAGAGCATGAACACACCGTCACCGCGATAGTGAATCGTGCGTGGGTATTTGGGCGACCGCGCCACGTGGGCCTTGACCACCTCGAGAACGAACAGGCTGTACTTGTCGATCAGGCTCGCGTCGGCAAGCCTGCATTCGAAATTCGCATAGCATTCGGCAATGAGAGGCGCCGCGACGCGGGCGCCGGGCTCAGCCGTCAACTCGAAGCGGGCGAACTTGTCGATGTCGCGGCCGGAGCAGTTGCCGATGCCGACGACCTTCGGTGCAAGATCCACGGTGGGGATGTTGATCACGCACTCCTTGCTCTTTCGGATCATGTCGCGGCTGTGGTTCTCGCTCCAGATGTAGCAGCCGACCAGGGACGGCACGAACTCCATGACCATGTGCCAACCCATGGTCATGATGTTGGTCTCGTTGCGCCACGCCGAGCTGACGAGCACGATCGGACCGGGCTCGAGAAACCGCCTGATGTCGGACACCGGAAAGTCGCTCTTCGCATAGGGTTTCATGACGGCTTCCTTGGCCTGCGGGCGCTGGCGTGAGTGTACGCTTCGGTCACTATCGCGAGGTGGCGGAGCGAGGAGATGTGCCGGTGTAGATGATGCTATGCCGTCGCCGCCAGCACCGACGTTGCTTACTGAAGGCGGTCGAGGACTGGGTAATGCGCCGGACGCCTATGTTTTCGGCAGCAGCAGTTTTTTGGCCAAGGCTCGCAGCTCATCGGGTAGTGCGGTGGAGCGCCGCGCGTCCAAATCGAGGTGCACGCCGGACTGGCCCATGGATGCCAGCTGGCGCCCGCTCTGCTTGCAAATCATGGTGTGGAGGAAACGGACGGACGAGTTGCCGAGGTGCGTGAAGACCGTGGTGACGTCAGCAATGTCTCCGACCTTCGCCGCGGATACGAGATGCAAATCGAGCTCGAAGGTGGAGAATCCGCGCCGCTGCTCCTGCATGTATGCGCCAGTCATGCCGATTGCCGCCAGGGTTTGCATGGCCGCAGCCGAGAAGCGATGGACATAGCCAGGCAGCGACAGCGCGCCGCTCTCGCCGATCTCCCAGGGCTTGACCCGATCGCGCACGGTGGCAAGGCCAGGCACAGGCTTGCCGGCGGATCGTTCCGGCACCTTGGGCCCTGGCCAGGCCAGCGCAAGGGACTCGAGCCTTTGCTGTGCCTTGGGGGACAGCGTTGGCGGCAACGCCAGCGTCTCCGCGAGCCAAGTTAGGGTTTTGCCGTTGGTCGAGTCCACGACCTGGTGGCCAAGGCGCAGCATTCCGCCGGCAAAGCCGGTGATGCCGCTCAGAATGTGAAACTGGGCGCCGGCCCGCAGCTCGTGCTGAAAGGTCACATGCAGGCGTGATGGGCTGGTGTTCACTGCTCCGCCCAGGCTTTCGCCTTCGCCGATCAGATCCAGCAAGTTTCTGGTCGCATCGGCAAACCGATCGAAGTAGTAGGCAATGGTGAAATGCTCGACGACATCGCATTCCCAAGCATTGACGACGCCGCGGTAGGTCTCGATCCAGTCAGCCACTCAAGCTTCTCCACGCAACGAACGCTTGCTCATGATCGCGAAGCGGATCACCGTTTCGCGTCCTGCGTGTTAGCAGTTCGTGGAAGTGGCCGATAGTGCAGGTTTTTCGCCCGTGTGACGTGCTGAAGAAAGGACAGTCGTGTGATGGCCCCCGCCACTGCCCATTGTGTGCGTCGCGTCTTGCGGGCCTACGAGGTTCACAGTTCGGTCGCGGTCTGTTGCTGTTGTCCAGCTCGTAGCGGTAACGTGGGCACATGAGCAATCTGCCACAACCGGAGTGATGTGAATGTCCGATCCCGCTTCCTCGGCCGCGCGCACGCTGCCACTGCCCAAGGTTCTCAGTCTCGTCGGCCGGCGCATCGCTGTAACTGGAGCCGCAAGCGGGATCGGCCGGGCGACGGCCCGGGCCGCGGCGGAGCTCGGCGCCGCATTGCTGCTCAACGACCGCGCGCCACTCACGGAGGTGCGCGCAGAGCTCGAGGCGATGGGCGCGGCCGTCGAGACCCTCGAAGGCGACCTCGCGGAGGGTGGCTTTGCTGACCGCCTGATTGCAAAAGGGCCGATCGACGGCCTTGCTCATTGCGCCGGGATTCTTGGGCGCGCGCCTCTGCACAAGGCACCTTCGCCGCGCGAGCGCTTCCATGAGACCATGGACGTCAATGTCCGAGTGCCGATCGATCTTGGCCTCGCCCTCATCGAGCACATGGGCGCGCGTGGTGGTGGCTCGATCGTGATGATCGGATCGGTGGCGGGGCGCACGGGGGGCACCTCGCTTTCGACGCCAATCGACTATGCGGCTTCAAAGGGGGCCGTCCACGTGGTTGTGCGCTGGCTTTCCCGACAGGGGGTTGGGCGCGGCGTACTCATCAATGGTGTGGCACCTGGTCCAATCCGCACGCCAATGACGGCTGGCTCGACGGTTGATCCGGCCCTCCTGCCGCGCGGGCGTATGGGCACGCCGGAAGAGATTGCCTGGATGATCATGATGCTACTGACGCCCGCCGCTTCCTACGTGTCAGGTGCGATCCTCGATTGCAACGGCGGGTCCTACGTCGGCTGAGTGGGGCCGAGACAACACGCCAGCGCCTCGGGTCGACGGCGCGCGCAGGTAGTCGGAGGTGGCGGTCGGTAAGTGCCTGATTTAATTGGTGGAGCCGAGGGGAATCGAACCCCTGACCTCTGCAGTGCGATGCCCGCCAGACGCGTTTTTCGGTGTTTCGCCAGGCTCTGGCAGGTTCGCATAATGCATTGATTTTGCGATTTTTTATGGATCGGAGAGGCGATCACCGCGTAACCTGGCGACCCTACAAGCAACGTCTTGCTGCGTGAACACAGCGTGAAGAAAAACGTGCGCTGATGGTTTGATCGTGCCGACTCTGAAAGCCAACCATCGCCAGATCCTTGCTGCTACGGCAATCAACGGGAAGCAGACGCGCTACCGTATCGAGGGCGTGCCGGGATTGTGGCTCTACGTCGGCAAGAACGACACTCGGAGTTGGTACGCGCGCTATCAAGTCGGCTCTGGCAAGCATCGACGCGAGCGCTGGTACTGGATCGGCGATGCGAAGGCGATGGGCCTCGCTGCAGCCTCGAAGCTCGCTCACGACGTCCGCAACAAGTCCACCGTCGAGGCGCGTGACCCGCATGCTGAGCGGGCAGACAAGCGCTCTGATACGCTGACCTTCGGCGTTCTGTTCAACGAGTGGTATGAACGGCACGCCAAGCCTAAGCTCGCCCGCGTCGGGGACGACCACGCGCTCTACAAGTATCATCTCGAGGCGGACTTTGCCCGCAGGCTTGTGGCCGACATCAGGCGCACCGAGATCGGCAAGCTCCGAGACGACCTCGCCAAAAGTTCGGGGCCGATGGGCTCCAACAACGTCATCATACTCATCAATCGCGTGTTCAACTGGGGCGTCGATGAAGGCCTGATCGAATTCAATCCAGGCGCCAGGCTGCGCAAGGTCGGACAGTCGAAACCGCGCGAGCGCGTGCTATCGGCCGACGAAATTCGCACTTTCTGGAGCGCATTGGCCGCAATGGAGCTGATGACCGGCGAGCACATGAGGAGAGCAGAGCCGGGACGCATGCTGACGCCGGCAACGCGATCGGTGTTGCGCTTGCTATTGCTGACAGGCCAAAGGCGGATCGAGGTGTCCGGCATCGCCAAGGCCGAACTCGACCTGGAACCGTCCGACTCCGTCTGGACGATCCCAGGCTCCCGCACGAAGAATGGTTTGCTGCATCGCGTTCCGCTTACGCCTATGGTGGTCGCTGAATTCAAACGCGCACTATCTCTCAGTCCGCGCAGCAGCGACTACGTGTTTCCGACGGCCGTGGAAGGCAAGGATACACCAATCCTTGCCAGCACCATCACGAGGGCAATGGCCCGCGTCACAGACGAGATCGGTATCAAAGGCGCTTCGCCGCACGATCTGCGTCGCACGGTCGGCACAGAGCTTGCGCGTCTGCGCATTGATGTCAGCGTGCGCAAGTTGGTGCTCAATCATTCGCCGCGTAGCCGCGATATTACGGACGCTGTCTATAATCGCTATGCATATGACCTGGAGAAGCGAGAAGCGCTTACCAAATGGGAAGAGCGGCTGGAGCTGATCCTCAGCGCTCCCCGGCAATCGGCTGCCAAACCGTCGGCAATTGCTGCGTGACTTGTGGTGTTCCAGCCATCCTGGCCGTCGGGTCTGGTGGAGTCAGTGGGCTCATCCTTGGGCTGGTGGGCGGAGGCGGCTCGATCCTCGTGGTCCCCCTCCTTGTCTATCTTGTTGGCGGGCCTTCCGCTCATGTCGCAATTGGCGCGGCAGCCATCGCGGTTGCTCTGAATGCCGGGTTCAGTTTGGCTGCGCATGCGCGTCTGGGCATGCCGTCGACTGGCACGCGCCCACCTGGGTTGACGAGGACCGTATCGCCGACTTGAAGATCGTCGACGTGAATTTCGCGCACGCGGTCGGGTCGCCGGACGGATATCATTTGCGGCAGAAAGTGAATGAGATCGTGGATCGCATGCCGTCCTTGTGACACCGTCATGCCTTCCAGAACCTCGGCCACGAGCACGAAGAGCATGATGACCAAGGGCAGTGAAAAATTCGCCGATGGCCGCGGCCGCAACGGTGGCGATGGTCATTGAGAGCTCCATCGTCATGCGTCGAGCGAGAAGGTTCTCCAATGCTTCTTCAAGGTCGGCCAGCCACCGACGAGAAGGCCGATCACCCCTATCAAACTGATGCCGCGAACGGGCTCTAAAATTTCAACCCAAACCACGGCTGCCGTAATGACGACGAAGCCGATACGGGCGGCTTCCAGCCACTCGAAACCGTGCTCGTGTTGAAGTCTGTCATCGATGTCGGTTCCGGTCGCTAGAATTGCGCCCTGCGCTGCCCCGTCGGGCGTACCATCCCATGACCCAGGGCAAGATCGGACGCTGGCACCTGTCATTGAAGAGCCGCATCCTGCTCGAGAACTACTATCTCCCCGGCGATCTGGAACGCGCCGTCTCAGACTTCGTCGAGCACTACAATCACCACCGCTACCACGAGAGCCTCGACAACCTCACGCCGGCCGACGTCTACTTCCGACGTGGCCAGCGCATCATCGATATGCGAAAGGAGATCAAGCGACGCACCATCGAACAACGCCGCAAACTGCACCTTCAAGCCGTAGCCTGAGCCCAAACCAGATGAGCCGATCACTCTCTTAGTTCAGACAATCAAATGTCCGCAAAACCCTGACGACGGACAGTGCTTGTACATGTTGGCTCCTCGGCTCGATGCCAGCTCAAAGGGCGTAGGCTGCCAGCGCTGCGGCAATGAAGCCTGCATGGAGAGCCAGGAAGATCAAACTGAGGTTGAAAATGCGGAGCATGGCCAATGGGAACCGGAGAGTGCGGACATGATGCTAGGCAGCTGCGGAGCAACGCCATCGGCAGATTTGCGGATCGAGGTTGAGGGTGAACCCTAAAACGTAATTACGAGGCGCTGCCGGGTAAGTCATAGGCCAGCCTGATGGTGGTTCGCGCGCAAGCGTTCACCATAGCTGTGGCGCTGCATGGATTCCCGATCTCGCCTTAGGGCTGGACCTGATACCCACCGGCCCTGCAACAAAGCGAGATTAGGGAGACCCTGGTTTGCCGTCCTTCGCATCCTGGGCCTGATCGCCGACATCGAAATCAGAGCAGGCCTCCATTCCGAACAACACGGGCCTGGCCTGCATGGGCCCCATGCGCGCGACGGCCACGGCTGCTGTGCTGCACAGCACAGCCAGCGAGCATGAGAGAGCACATCATGCTCGTGCGATCAGGCGACGACATCCCCCTAGTCGTTCGCGTCGCCCTAGGTTGGAGATTGGTCATGAGAACTCTGCTGTGCGCATCTGCGCTGTTTCTGGGTGTTCTAGCTGGGCCAGCCAACGCCAAATCGATCTGGGATCAAATCTCCGAAACGGCGCCTCGGTCGAGCGTGTTCGAAGATCTCAATCTGACGGCCCCCAAGAGCGTTTTCGAGACACTCAATGAGTCGGCACCTCGGTCTGATGGTGTCTATGGTGAGCTGGAGAAGAACGCCCCATAAAAGCGGGCTGGCGCCGTCCAGTCATCCCCCGCTGGATGGCGCCAAGCCTACGGGCGTTACCTTGGTAACAGCGACCGAGCAGCAGTGTGTGCAGGCTGGCAATAACAGTTCTTTATTGAGGCTACCGCCATGGAGCATTTTCCTCAGACTTGGCTGCCGATCATCGGCAAGCATCTGCGCAGGCACCTTGGTCTAGCAGCGGATACACCCCTGCCCGAGAGCGTGCAGAAAGCCCTAGAGAAGCTGCGGACGGCCGAGATGGCGCGGCTCGGCGCTGGCGCGGCCCGTTAGGCGCTTTTCAGGAAGAGATGATGTCTTCAACGCGAAGCCATGCACGCTTGGGTATGAGATTTCTGCTTTGGTTCGCGATTGTGACTGGCCTTGGCCTAGCCGCCGTGTTTGCGGTGGTCCAATGGACGCCTCAGCCAGTGGCCCAAGCGCGTGGTGGCGACGAGATGCTACGGTTCGTGCGCCGCGTCCTCGGCTCTACGGAAGACGTCTGGGACCGCCTGTTCGCGAGTGCTGGCGCGACCTACGAAAAACCCAAGCTAGTCATTTTCAGTGGTGCCCTCCCCACCGCGTGCGGGACCGGGCTGGCGGCGAGCGGGCCCTTCTACTGCCCTTTGGACCGTAAGCTATATCTAGACTTCGAATTTTTTGATCAGCTTGCGCGTCGCTATGAAGCGCGTGGCGACTTTGCGCAAATCTATGTCATTGCGCATGAGGTAGCCCACCACGTGCAAACCTTGTTGGGCATCGAGGAAAGGGTTCATGCCTTCGAGCTCCGCGCGCCGGGGGTCGCGGCCAATCAGGTGTTGGTTCGTTTTGAACTTCAAGCGGACTGCCTTGCGGGCGTGTGGGCATCAATGGTTCAAGAACGCCTGGAACTCGGCGACTTGGAAGAAGCCTTTGCGGCGACAAAAGCGCTCGGCGACGACACGATAGATCAAAAGACCACAGGCGTGGTCGTCCCGGATTCCTTCACGCATGGTACGGCAGAGCAGCGGACAAATTGGTTCAAGCGCGGACTGGCTGCAGGGCAAATACAGGCATGCAACACATTTGATACGCCCGACATCATGGGCACGCTTGACCCTGCTGCTGCAGCAAGAATAAATCGCCTCTTGAGCCGTGAGCTGCCTGCAATTCAGAAGGGGACGAATTGAGGCTGAATTCCGCTGCAACTCACCTTGCCGCCCTTGAAGACGCCCTTGGTTTTGGCCAGCACGATGCCTTCCCGCTGCCGCTCATGAATGCGGAAACCGCCGCACGTAAATTCTACGTCTCTCGCAGCTGGTCTCAACTTCCGTGAGGCGCGGCAGCCTTCA
>CAWIYZ010000031.1:0-22528 GCA_963840425.1 uncultured Alphaproteobacteria bacterium
CTAACCCAACTTCTTCGCGTCCTCGCGCAGCACGAACTTCTGGATCTTGCCTGTCGACGTCTTGGGTAGCGGGCCGAACACGATCGTGCGCGGTATCTTGAACGCGGCCATGTTGGCGCGGCAGAAGGCGGTGATGTCGTCGGCCGTAGTCGGCCGGGCGTCGGGCTTGAGCGTGACAAAGGCGCAAGGGCTCTCGCCCCACTTGGGATCGGGGCGCGCAACGACGGCAGCTTCCATCACCTCCGGGTGGCGGTAGAGGATTTCCTCTACCTCCAGGGATGAAATGTTCTCACCGCCCGAAATGATGATGTCCTTGGAACGGTCCTTGACGTCGACGTAGCTATCCGCGTGCCAGGCGGCCAGATCGCCAGAATGATAGTAGCCGCCCGCAAACGCTTCTTGTGTCGCCTTCTCGTTCTTGAGGTAGCCTTTCATCAGTGTATTGCCGCGCAGCATGATCTCGCCGATCGCCGCGCCGTCCTGCGCAACGGGCGCCAGCGTCTCGGGTTCCGCCACCATCATGTCGTCGATCACGACGGTGGGCACACCCTGACGCGCCATCATCGCGTAGCGCTTGGTTGCATCCATCTCATCCCATTCGGACTTGTGGGCACAATAGGTCGAAGGCCCATAGCTCTCCGTGGTGCCGTAAAGATGCAGCACCTCGAAGCCCATCGCTTCCATGCGCTCGATAACGACGGCCGGAGGAGCGGCGCCACCGGTTGCCACCTTGGTGCGCACGGGTAGTGGCTTCTTCACCGCGGCGGGCGCATGCACCAGCATGTTGAGCACGATCGGCGCACCGCACATGTGCGTAACGCGATGCTCGGCAATAAGCTCGAAGATGCGCGCCGGCTCTACGCGCCTCAGACACACGTGCGTGCCCGCTGCTGCCGTCACCGCCCAGGTATAGGTCCAACCCGAGCAGTGAAACATCGGCAGCGTCCACAGGTAGCGGCTCTCGTGGTCCAGCTTGAACGTGAACGCATTCGATAGCGCGCCGAGATAGGCACCGCGGTGGCTGTAGACCGCGCCCTTGGGATTTCCGGTCGTGCCCGACGTGTACAGCAGGCAGATCGAATCCCATTCGTCGGGCGGGCCGGACCAGGCAAAATCCGGATCGCCGGAGGCGATAAAGCTCTCATACTCGATGTCGCCAAAGCGCGGCGCACCACTCGTCTCGGCGTCGGCAATGTCGATGACTATCGGGCGGTTGGTTCCGCGCCTGTCCAGGGCTGGTGCGATGGTCGAATGAAACTCGCGGTCGGCGAGAAACAGCTTCGCCTCGCCGTGCTCCAGGCAGAAGGCGATGGTCGCGGCATCGAGACGGGTATTGATGGGATTGAGGACCGCGCCGATCATCGGCACGGCGTAGTGTGCCTCCAGCATGGCCGGCACGTTCGGCGCCAGGATGGCCACCGTGTCGCCGCGCTTGATGCCGGCCTTGGTCAGCGCGCTGGCAAGCCGTCGTGTGCGCGCATAGAGCTCAGCGATATGTAAAGCGGCAGTCGTTGTAGATCACCGCCGTGCGATCGCCAAAAAATTGCGCTGCTCGCGCAAGGAAGCTGACCGGTGTCAGCGGCACATAGTTAGCAGAGCACTTTGCAAGCTCGGGACGTTCCTCGGCCATCACTCCTCCTGGGATACGTACCGCAGTATTGCTTATACCATTGACAGCAGCAGGCCGCCGTCAACGGTGATCACGGTGCCGGTCATGAACGAGCCCGCGTTCGAGGCCAGCAGCAGCAGTGGACCGTCGAGCTCGCTAAGCCGGCCAAGCCGCTCCATCGGCACGCGCGCGATCAGCCGCTTGCCAGCCTCGGTCTGGAAGAACGCATCGTTCATCTCGGTCTCGCAGTAGCCGGGCGCGATAGCATTGACGCGAATGTTGTCGCGCGCCAGCTCGTAAGCAACGGCCTTGGTCATGTGGATCACGCCGGCCTTCGAGGCCGAGTAGTGGGACAGTGTCTTGATGACGCCGAGCCCGAGCACCGAGGCGATGTTGATGATGGAGCCACCCGTGCGGTTGGCTTTCATCCGCCGTGCGGCTTCCTGAGCGACGCGGAAAACGCCGTCGAGATTGACGCTGAGAACGCTGCGCCACTCCTCTTCCGTCATCTTGAGGAAGTAGGCTGGTGTCGCAATGCCGGCATTGTTGACGAGCACTGTAATAGGACCAAGCGCAGCTTCCGCCTCGGCAAATGCCGCTTTCACCGAGGCCGGGTCGGTGACGTCGAGCGCCACCGCTGCCACAGTCCCGCCGGCGGCCTCAATCTCCCCCTTCAGCTCCTCTAGCCGGTCCGTACGCCGTGCCGCGATGACGACGCGCGCGCCAGCCCTGGCAAGCACCGTCGCGAAATGCCGGCCGAGGCCCGAGGATGCGCCGGTAACGAACGCGGTCCGTCCACTCAGCGAAAAGGGGGCTTCGGCCATGGGTCGGACTCAGAACGTGCCGATGTAGTCGCGCTTGCCGATCTCGACACCGTTGTGGCGCAGGATGTCGTGCGCGGTCGCGACGTGGAAGAAGAAGTGGGGATAGGCATGCGTCATCAGGTAAGTCTGGCCTTTGAGCGTGACCGGCTTCTGCGCGATCGTCAGGTTGACATCACGCGTCTCCGAGCCGTCGATCTGCGCCGACTTGAAGTCCGCCAAAAAGTCGATGGTCTTCTTCAGTCGCGTCTTGAGATCGGCGAACGAGACCTCCTTGTCTTCCCACTTGGGGATCTCGATGCCGGCCAGTCGGCAGGATGCGCCCCGCGCCATGTCTGTTGCTATCTGGATCTGGCGCTTGAGTGGAAACATGTCTGGCGCGAGCCGTGCGTTGATCAGCACCTCGGGCTCGATCTTCTTGGCCGTCGCGTGAGCTTCAGCCTTGTCCAGGATGCCCGTGAGGTTAGTCAGCAAGCGCTGAAACACGGGGACCGAAATCTCGTACATCGAAACTGGCATGGAAGCAGTCCTCTAATGAGAGAAGGGGCGCCGAAGCGCCCCCATCAAGCGATGATATGGGCGCTCTTGTCTACTTCATGAGGCCTTTGTCTGCCATCCACTTCTGCACCAGCTCGGCCACCTGATCCGAGTTGGTGTCCATCATCAGCATGTGGGTGTTGCCTTTGATGCCCTTGTCCGGCAGAGACACGAAATCGATCTTGCCGCCCATGTCAGCGAGCGCTTTGTTGTACTTGATCGACGCTTGGCTCAGTTTGGTCCACAACTCGCTCTGAGGGATGAAGTCACCCCAGACGATGAGTTGGGGTATGTCCTTGACCGAGGCGAGATTGGCAGTTTCCGGGTTGGGCGCACCGGACGGTTCGATGGCGATGAGGCCTTTGACCTTGTCCGGTGCGGCGAGAGCGGCATTGAAGCCGAAGTTGCCGCCCTGGCTATGTACCACGATCACGCATGGGCATACCTTGGCGACAAGCGCATTGTAGGCCGCCTAAGTCTGTGCGTCATTCGTCACCCAGCGCGGCACGCTCTGCATCGCAAACGCATCGAAAGCATCTAACGGAAAGTTTTGCCCCGGCAGAGCTTTGCGCTGCGCCGGATCGGTCGCATAAGAGCCGTCGGCGCCAATGCGAAACGCTTCCCACGCTTCCTTCTTGGTGCGGAACACCGGCTCGCTCTTGTAGACCTCCGGGAATCGCGACCAGGAGGCTCGCCCGCGCTCGACTGCATCCGACACATAGACATCGTGTCCAGCGTTGATGAAAAACATCTGCCAGCCGGATTTGCCGTCAGGCTTGGTTTCCCAGGTCACGCCAGTCAGCCCGCCGCCGTGCCACAGTAGCAGCGGATATCGTGCGCGCGGATTGTTGAGCTTGACGTACTGGACATACATTTGCCCGGTATGGAAGTCGCCGTTGGGGTCCATCTTCGTAGGTGGACCGCCGGCGGTGTAGACCAGCTCCTTGACGGGCAAGCCCGAGAGGGTGAGCTGTTGGCCGCCGACGTGGAGGCTCCCGACCTCCTTGACGTCGGCGGCGTATGCCGCAGTGGTGGCGACCGCGCAGGCAAGCGCGATCGCGCCATTGAATACCTTCATCGTTTCCTCCTGGCTTGCGACCCAGCCCTTTGATCGGGCGGGTTGGACAGCGTCACATCAGGCGGACCTATGTGATCCGTCGGTAGACTGCACATCGATAGCTTCAGCATTGAGGCGCGTCTTGTACACTCGTGCTATTCATCTTTTCCGTCTTGATTATCGGGACTTGCCGGGTCTTCTATAGGCGCCCAAACCGGAGCTGCCTGTCCGTTGCCCTGTGCGCCGGCAAAAGCTCACTCAGAAAATCATCCCGAGGGGGGAATCGCGTGTCCGCACCGCACTTCCTGGTCCATAGTCCGAAGGACAACGTCGGCGTGGTCGTCGTCGAGGACCTCAAGGCCGGCACGGATATGCTGGGCGTCATCACCGAGAACGACACCACCGTTCGCCTAAAGGCTCTGCAGGACATTCCTATCGGCCACAAGGTAGCGCTGGCGGACCTGAAGACCGGCGACACCGTGATCAAGTACGGCCAGGATATCGGCAAGATGGTGGGCAGTGCCAACAAAGGCGGGCATGTCCACGTGCACAATCACAAGACCAAGCGTTGGTAGGCGACAACATGGCTGCGAAGAAGAAGTCGGCGTCCAAGAGCAATCTCTCGTTCCAGGGCTGGCGCCGCGAGAACAAACGCGTCGGCGTCAGGAACCACGTCATCATCCTGCCGCTCGATGACCTGTCGAACGCGGCATGTGAGGCGGTCGCCAACAACATCAAAGGTACGCTGGCGCTGCCGCATCACTACGGCCGCCTGCAGTTCGGCGCCGACCTCGATCTCCACTTCCGCACACTGATCGGTACGGGAGCCAATCCCAATGTCGCCGCCGTCGTCGTCATCGGCATCGAGGATGGCTGGACCAAGCGTGTGGTGGACGGCATCGCCAAGACCGGCAAGCCCGTCGTCGGCTTCGGCATCGAGGGGCACGGCGACATCGCCACCATCGCCAAGGCCTCCTACAAGGCCAAGGAGTTCCTGCACTGGGCCTCCGAGCTCGAGCGCGAGGAGTGCGGCATCGACGAGCTGTGGGTCTCCACCAAGTGCGGCGAGAGCGACACCACCACGGGTCTCGGCTCCTGTCCGACCGTCGGCAATATGTACGACAAGCTCATTCCTCAAGGCATCACCGGCGTGTTCGGCGAGACCACGGAGATCACCGGCGGCGAGCATCTGTGCCGCGAGCGCGCCATCAACAAGGCCATCGGCGACAAGTGGTACAAGGTCTGGAAGGCCTACCAGGACGACGTGATCGAGGCGCACAAGGTCGACGACCTGTCCGAGAGCCAGCCGACCAAGGGCAATATTGCCGGCGGCCTGTCGTCCATCGAGGAGAAAGCGCTCGGCAATCTGGAGAAGATCGGCCGTACCTGCCGCTACATCGAGGTGCTGGAGCCGGCCGAGACGCCGGCAGCCGGGCCTGGCCTCTATTACATGGACACGTCATCGGCCGCCGCCGAATGCGTGACGCTGATGGCCGCCGGCGGCTTCGCTGTGCACACATTTCCGACCGGCCAGGGCAACATCATCGGCAATCCCATCGTGCCGGTCATAAAAATATCCGCCAATCCAAAGACGCTGCGCACCATGCCCGAGCACATCGATGTCGATGTCACCGGCATTCTGCGTCGCGAGATGACGTTGGACACGGCCGGCGATGCGCTCATCGACATGATTGTGCGCACAGCCAACGGCCGTATTACAGCGGCAGAAGCACTCGGTCATCGCGAGTTCGTCATGACCAAACTCTATCGCAGTGCCTGAGGTCCCCTGGCCTGACGGCGCGCGTAGGGGGACCGGAGCGGACAGACGCCTCAACTCGGGGGAAACGGGAGTGAGGCGGGCGCCGTTTCGGTCCCCTGCTGCATCGGGTTTGTGATCGGGTGACGCAGAAATCCAGGGCATCGAACCTGTGGCTTGTAGAGCCGTCTCGCGAGCGTCTGCCATCCTATGCGGAGGCGCTCGCGACGGGCTGGTCGCCCAACAACGTCGCTAACGTGTCGGCCGAGCAGCTTGCCGCCATCCGCAAGGATCCCGATGCGTTTCTCGCCGAGCTTACCCGGCAGGGCGGCACGATCACGCTGCCCGACGGGGCCGAGGTGCCACGGCTGCCGTTCATCGTACGTTGGATGTGGGACGGAGAGTTTTGCGGCAGCATCTCGCTGCGCTGGCAGGCGGGCAGCGATGAGCTGCCACCCTACGTTCTCGGTCATGTCGGCTATGCGGTGGTGCCGTGCAAGCGAGGCCGAGGATATGCCACCGAGGCACTGAGTTTGATGCTCGGCGAGGCGCGCAGTGTTGGCCTCGCGCGGCTGCAGATTACGACTGATCCCGACAATCGGGCCTCCCAACGGATCATCGAGATCAATGGCGGGCGCCGCGTGGAAGAATTCGTCAACGAGCGCTATGGTCCGGGGCTCAGACTGCGCTACGTCATCGATTTGCGACCATCTGTGCCAGCGAAGGACACGTCATGAAGATCACCCGCATCCGCGACGCCGTCGCGCCGATCCCCTCGGCCATGCGTAACGCGGCCATCTCCTTCGACAAGATGACCATCAGCGTCGTCGCCATCGAGACCAACGTCACGCGCCACGGCAAGCCCGTAGTCGGCTACGGCTTCTGCTCCAACGGGCGCTATGCGCAATCCGGTGTCATACGCGAGCGTCTGGCGCCGCGCATCCTGGAGGCTGACCCCAAGTCGCTGCTGGCGGAAGCCGGTGACAATTTCGATCCCTTCGCCATCTGGCGCACCATGATGAGCAACGAGAAGCCCGGTGGCCACGGCGAACGCGCGTTCGCCGCGGGCGGTATCGACATGGCCGTGTGGGACATCGTCGCCAAGGTTGAGGGCAAGCCGCTCTGGCGCGTGCTGTCGGAGCGGTTCAACGGCGGCAAATACGACGCGCGCGTACTGGTCTACTCCGGCGGCGGCTACTACTACCCTGGCAAGGAGCGCGAAGGTCTGCAGGACGAGATGCGAAAGGCCCGCGATCTGGGCTACCGCCTTCTGAAGATGAAAGTCGGCGGCGCGCCACTCGATGTCGATCTGAAGCGCATCGAATGGGTAATGGAGATTGCCGGCGGCGGCGACAACGTCGCCATCGATGCCAACGGCCGGCTCGACCTCGACGCCTCGCTCGCCTATGCGCGTGCCATCGAGCCGCTCGGGCTGTGCTGGTTCGAGGAGCCTTGCGATCCACTCGACTACCTGGCGCATGCCGTGATCTGCGAGGAAAGCCAGGTGCCGATCGCCACAGGCGAGAACCTGTTCTCGGTGCAGGACTTTCGCAACCTGCTGCGCCACGGCGGCATGCGGCCGCACAAAGACTGGCTGCAGCCCGATCCTTCGCTCTGCTACGGGTTGACCGAGAACCTCCGCATCCTCGACATGGCTGACCGTATGGGCTGGTCGCGGCGGCGCTGCGTTCCGCACGGCGGGCACCAACTCGGCCTCAACATGGCTGCGGGCCTACAGCTCGGCGGCTCGGAGAGCTATCCCGGTGTGTTTCAGCCATACGGTGGCTTTGCCGACAACGTTCCCATTGTCGAGGGCCATACGACCTTGCCCGAGGATCCCGGCATCGGCATGGAGCTCAAATCCAAGATGATGGATCAGATGCTCACGCGGTTGGAGCTGGTGTGACCCGAAAGCCCCTTCTAGTGTCCCTACGCGCAAGCTCGTCGGATGTCGCAGCAACCGTTGAACGAGCTTCGCGATCGAAAGGACGCTAGAAAGACTATTGGTTCTAGTGTGATTCAGATCGAGAAATTGGCTCAAGAGACATGCCGCGAATATCGGCGAATTTCTCGATGATCACACTAGTTGGTGCCGCGCTTTGACTTAATTTGACCGTCACTTCGCCCGAATATGCGAGTCGTGCGGCTGCCAACGTTCGTTCAGCCGCACCAAGTGCTTGTATCCTGGCACGACCCCCGCCACACTGTGGCGCGGGGGCGGATTGGCAGGTTAGGCCAATTGGGGGAAGATTGATGCGCGCGCCACGTTTGGGACGAGGCACCCTGCGGCCCCTGTCGGTGCTGGCGATGCTGATCCTCGTGGCAGCGCCGTCGAACGGACCGAACGCGCAGAGCGCGTACAACCAAAGCATCTACGCCGTCAGAGGCGTTCCTGCCAACGACGTGCTCAACATGCGTGATGCCCCGAACGGCAACCAGATCGTGGGTAAGATTCCCCCCGGCGCGCGAGGTGTCATCGCGCTTGGTCCGCGCACGAAAAATCAGGGAATGTGGGCGCAGGTGCGCTACGGCGATGTCACAGGGTGGGTCAATGTGCGCTTTCTGGCTCCTGACGCCAGACAGCCGGAACGGCCTGCGTCGCACCAAGTGGCGACCGCTGCCATCGGTAACGAGGCCGCGGTTCGCGGCCGGCTATTCGAGGGTGTGTGGGGCCAGGAGCGCTGGACATTGACGATCGATGCCGAGCAGCTCGCATTTCTGCCGGCCCAGCCCGGCTCGCAGCCGCCGCGTATCCTGGCACTGGGGAGCCGCGAATGCGGCGTCGTCTACGAGCGAAATTTCGCTGCCATGGATGTCGAGGATATCCCGTCGACCTTCGCCGATCAGCGGTTTCACGCCTGGGCGCGGGCGTCCAGCCGAGACCGAGCAGTGGCGGTCATGGTCATCACCTGCGGCTCGCTCACGCATCGCTTCTTCGTTTTTCTGTCAGACATGCACAAGATGCTGGTGGCGGAGTGGGACGAGAAAGGCTGGCTCATGCTCGAGGAATTTGCTGCGGGATCTCGGCAGGTGGGCCGGCAATAGAGCGGGCTGGGACATGGCGGACGCCAGCGGCCAAGTCACGCTCCGCGAGCTCGAGGCTCTGATCGCGCGAGCGCTCGAGGTATCGAATACCAGCACAGCGAATGCAACATGTGTGGCGAAGGCGCTCGCGGCAGCCGAGGCCGACGGGCAGACCGGGCATGGTTTGTCACGTGTGCCGAGCTATGCCGCGCAGGCCAAGAGCGGCAAGGTTGACGGCCATGCCGTTCCGCAAGCGCGCCAGACCCGTCCGGGTAGCTTGAGAGTGGATGCCCGGCACGGCTTTGCCTATCCGGCGCTCGATTTGGCGCTCGCGCGGTTGCCGGCGCTGGCTCGTGCAAACGGTATCGCGGCAGCTGCGATCACGCGATCGCACCATTTCGGCGTGGCCGGCCAACCGTGCGAGCGTCTGGCCGCTGACGGGCTGGTGGCGCTGGCCTTCGGCAACACGCCATCGGCCATGTCGGCTTGGGGTGGGCAGCGCGGCCTGTTCGGCACCAACCCAATCGCGTTCGCGGCCCCCTGCAAGGATCGCCTGCCGATTGTCGTAGATCTGGCCCTCTCGGAAGTGGCGCGTGGCAGGATCATGGCCGCCGCGCAGAAGGGACAGCCTATCCCTGCAGGATGGGCCCTGGATGAGCAGGGCCGGCCCACCACCGATGCGCAGGCGGCTCTACGGGGCACGCTGTTGCCGTCCGGTGGCGCCAAGGGAGCGGCTCTAGCCCTGATGGTCGAGGTGCTGGCGGCGGCGCTGACCGGCGCCAACTTCGCTTTCGAGGCAACTTCCTTCTTCGAGGCCGAGGGACGGCCGCCATCGGTCGGCCAGCTACTGCTGGCGATCGATCCCGGCGCGTTCTCGGGTGGGGCCGGCTTCGCTGAGCGCGCTGGTCTGCTCGCTGCCGCCATCGAGCAGGATGCGGGCGCGCGCGTGCCGGGCGCGCGGCGCCAGGCGCGCCGCGAGCGTGCCTTGCGGGAGGGCGTTCAGGTGGATGTCCGGTTGCTCGACGAGGTCAGGGCGATCGCTCGCGGCTAATTCTTGCTTCGTTTGTCTAGTTGCGCCTGCCCGAGGCTACCCCAGGGTCAGTGAATGGCCTCGTATGGCCAGGCATCGGGCGCAGGAGCTGCGGCGATAAGACTTCACTTGGTGGCTTGGCGAAATAAAGTGATCGCGGGTTGCGCGAATGGCCTACCGTCCGCCCACCTCCTTATGCTATGCGCGGGCTCGCAAAATTCCTCCAGCAGTCTGGTGGGGCACCAGGCTGTGTCGATCGGGTGATTTCTTGCGCACGACCACATCTGCTGCTAGCGCGGTCGAGATGCCGAGACGCCTCGAGCCGCTGTTGTCGGCACCCATTCTGCCGACGCTGGCGCGCCTCTCCGTGCCCAATGTCCTTGCGTTGACGATCCAGGCGATGGTTGCCATCGCCGAGACCACGTACATCGGTATTCTGGGCATCGAGCCGCTGGCGGCCATGGCGCTGGTGTTTCCGATGATCATGCTGACGCAGATGATGTCATCGGGCGCCATGGGCGGTGGCGTGTCGTCGGCCATCTCTCGCGCGCTCGGAGCAGGCGAGGAGGCGCGCGCGCGTAGGCTGGTGGTGCATGCAGTGGTCATCAGTGCAATTGTTGGCCTGGCATTTACCGCTTTCTTCCTGGCGCTCGGTCCCGCGATCTACCAGATGCTCGGCGGCCAGGGCGGCGTGTTCGCGCAAGCGATCATCTATTCAAACGTGCTGTTCTCCGGTGTCATCTTCATCTGGATGTTCAATACCCTCGCCTCAGTTGTGCGTGGCACGGGCGACATGCGCACATCGTCCGCAACCGTCGTTGGGGTGGCTGCGCTGCAGATTGTCATCGGGGGCTGTTTATCACTGGGTCTCGGCGGCTTTCCGCGCCTGGGGATTGCCGGCGTTGCGATCGGCCAACTGGCCGCATACGCCGCCGGCTCGTTGTTCCTCTTGCTGCTGCTCCGCAGTGGCAAGCTTCACCTTCGGCTCAAGTTTCGGGGCGTATCGCTCGAACGCGCAATGTTTTTCGATATTCTCAAGGTCGGTGCCATTTCCTGTCTGTCGCCGCTGCAGTCAGTTCTGACCGTGCTCATCCTGTCAGGCTTCATCGCTCGGTTTGGAACCGAAACGCTGGCTGGTTTCGGCATCGGCGTACGGCTGGAATTCCTGCTCATACCGATCGCCTTCTCCATTGGCGTGGCCTCGGTGCCGATGGTCGGCATGGCCATCGGGGCGGGAAATGTGGAGCGCGCCCGGCGCGTGGCATGGACGGCAGGCAGCCTAGCGGCGGTCGTTGTCGGCTTGTTGGGTGCGGTCGCCATTGTCGAGCCTGACCTGTGGGCGGCCATGTTCACGAGCAATCTCGACGTCAAGTCAGTTTCTCATCTCTATCTGCAGACGGCTGGATGGGGTTTCGCGCCGATGGGCTTCGGGCTTGCGATTTATTTCGCCTCGCAGGGCTCCGGTCGCATGCTAGGGGCTGTCCTCGCTGGTACCGTGCGATTGCTTGCTGTTGTGCTGGGCGGTCTTTGGCTCGTTTCCATCGGCGCGGGCGCGCAGAGTTTCTTCGCGCTGGTTGCGGTGGCGATGTTGGCTTACGGCCTTGCCATGGCGACGGGGTTGGTTTTGACCCGTTGGCAGCGCGCCTGATCAGGCAACTCGCCCGAGCGCGACGGGGAGAGACTTCAGGCCGCGCATGATGAGCGCGTCCAGCCATACGGGCTCCGACCGGCTGAGCGCAATGCCGGGAAAGCGTTCAAGAAGCAGCGGTAGTGCGATCCGAGCTTCGAGGCGCGCGAGTTGCGCACCCAGGCAAAAGTGGATGCCTTGCCCGAAGGTGAGATGCCGGTTCGGCGTGCGCCCAATGTCTAGTCTGTCGGGCACTGCAAACTGGGTTTCGTCGCGATTGGCGGCATTGATGATCGCGAATACGCGGTCGCCAGTCTTGAGCACCTTGCCGCCGACCTCATGCTCTGTCCTCACAATGCGCGTCATGGCATTGGTAGGCGCATCGTAGCGCAGGAATTCCTCGACGGCAGTGCCGGCCAGCTCGGGCTCGCGGATGAAACGCTGGCGTTGATCCGGCGTGCGGATCAGGGCAAGGGTGGCGGTGCTCAGCAGATTGGTCGTTGTCTCGTGGCCGGCAAAGAGCAGCAGCATGGCGGTTGCTACCAGCTCGTCCTCCGAGAGGCTGTCGCGCTCGTCGCGAGCGGAGATGAGCAAGCTCAGGAGATCGCTGCCGGGTTGCGCGCGCCGCTTAGCGATTTCAGCGCGAAAGAATGCGGCCATCTCATGCGCACCGCGTCGGGCCAATTCGTACTTCCCCGGCGTGTCCTGCGCCGAGCCGATGAACAGCATGATGTCATCGGACCAAGCCTTGATGCGGTACAGGTGCGACTGCTCCACGCCGAGCATGCCCATGATGACGAGTGCGGGCAGCTGCATGGTGAACTGAGCTACGAGATCAACCTCACTGTCGGGCTCGAGCCCGTCGAGCAAACGTGTGATGATGTTTTCAATCTGCGGCCGGAATGAGGTGATGGTGCCCGGCAGGAATGCCTTGTTAACGAGGCTTCTGAGCCGCGTGTGCTCCGGCGGATCGCGGAAGACGATCCAGAGATTGAGATAGCGCATCGCTTCCGCCAGCGTGGAGCGCGTCGCGTCGGGCAGACTGGCATAGAAAGGTGTCAGCCTATCAGGCGACATTTCGCTGGCGCCGAGGGCGCGCTTGACATCGTCATAGCGGGTTAGGACCCAGGATTTGAGGGCCGGGCTCCAGTGCACCGGATCCTCGGTGCGCAGCCTCGCCAGCATAGGATAGGGATTGGCCCGGAACGCCGGATCGCCCGGATTGAAGTGAAGCGTCATCCCGATGTGGCCCTCACACGGTAGCGTTGAGCGCCATACTATATGGGTGGCGCGCCGCGCTGACGAGACGCTTCTCAAGCCGCAGCTTTCCTTAGAGCAGGATCGCTTCGGATTGAATCACTTTGCCGCAATCGAGACGTCGCGGCCGAAGCGTGAATCCTGCTCTACTCTTTAAGCTCAGAGTGCGATTCACGCCCCGCATGGAAGCTGCAGTGCTTCCATGCGGGGCGATCACGCTCTAACATCCGTCTAAAATAATGAGGGACATCGGAGGACGCGCGCATGGACGCCCACACCATCGATACAGTGACGCTGGAGCGCTTCTACTATCAGCTTTGCCGCGTGCGCCGCTTCGATGAGCGTGTTGCAGAGCTGTTTTTGGACGGTACGGTCAAAGGCACGGCGCATTCCTATGTCGGCCAGGAGGCAGTTGCTGTCGGCGCATGTGCGGCACTCAAGGACGACGACTTTGTGGTCAGTCATCACCGCGGACACGGCCACTGCATCGCCAAGGGAGCCGACCTCACGCGCATGATGGCAGAGCTGTTCGGGCGCGATACTGGCTACTGCCGCGGCCTGGGCGGCTCGATGCATATCGCCGATATCGAGCGCGGCATTCTCGGGGCCAACGGCATTGTCGGCGCCGGCATTGGGCTCGGAACCGGGGCGGCACTTTCCTCAAAGCTTCGCGGCAGCGGCCAGATCTGTCTTGTGTTCTTCGGCGACGGCGCCGCCAACGAAGGCATTTTCCACGAGGCGCTCAACATGGCGAGCGTGTGGAAGCTGCCTGCGGTCTTCCTCTGCGAGAACAATCAGTTCGCCTTGTCCACACGCATGTCCGACGCAGCGTCCATCGATCGGCACGCGAAGCGCGCGGCGAGCTACAGCATGCCTGGCGAGACGATCGACGGTAACGATGTCGTAGCTGTGTACGACGCGGTGGCGCGCGCGACGGATCGCGCTCGGCGCGGCGAGGGTCCAAGCCTGATCGAGGCTATCACTTGGCGCTGGGGCGATCATTCCATGCGCGCCAACCTGCCGGCTTACCGTGGCGACGACGAGCAGCGCGACTGGCGCGAGAACCGCGATGCCATCCGCCGCACGGCCGACCGGCTGCAGGAGCGCCAGATCGGTGCCGCGAGCCTGGACGTCATCAAACAGAAGGCGTGGAACGAGATCGAGCAGGCGGTGAAAGTCGCCAAGACTGCGCCGGAGCCGACCGTGGCTGTATTCGAGAACGCGGTCACCGCGCCGCACGCATCCTATCCGCCTGAGCCCGGTCCAGCACATTCCTCGGCGCGGGAATGCAGCTTCGGCGAAGCGATCCGCGAGGCCATCGATCAAGAGATGGCGCGCGACAAGAATGTATTCGTGCTGGGCGAGGATGTGGGCCATATCGGTGGCATCTTTGCCGCCACGCGCGGGCTGATGGAAAAGTACGGCAAGGAACGCGTACGCGACACGCCGATCTCGGAGATGGCGATTGCCGGTGCGGCTGTGGGGGCGGCCATCACAGGAATGCGGCCCGTGGCCGAGATCCAGATCTTCGACTTCGTCACGCACATGATGGACCCAATCGTCAATCAGGCCGCCAAGTTCCGCTATATGCTGGGCGGCGTTCCCAAGGTGCCGGTGGTATTTCGCGGCCCGCAAGGCGGCGGCGTCAGACTCGCGGCCCAGCATTCCCAATCGTTGGAGGCCTGGTTCTGCCACGTGCCGGGGCTCGTCGTCATGGCGCCCTCGACCCCGTACGATGCCAAGGGCTTGCTCGCCGCTGCCATCCGCGACGACAACCCGGTGATTTTCTGCGAGCACAAGCTGCTTTATGTGCAATCCAAGGGGCCGGTGCCGGCGATCGAGTACGCAATCACGATTGGCAAGGCGGACATAAAGCGGCCCGGCAAGGACGTGACACTGATCGCGACCATGGCACTCGTCGCGCCTGCGCTGCGCGCTGCGGAGCAGCTTTCGCGGGAAGGCATCGAAGTCGAGGTCATCGATCCGAGAACCCTGCGCCCTCTCGACACCGAGACGATTTTGACCAGCGTCAAGAAGACGGGGCGATTGGTGGTAGTGCATGAAGGTTGGAAGCGGTGGGGCTTCGGAGCAGAGATTGCTGCGATGGTGCAGGAGGAAGTATTCGATTGGCTCGATGCGCCGGTCGTACGCCTCGGCATGCGCGACGTACCCATGCCGTACAATGACAATCTGGAACGTGCGGTGATCCCGAGCCAGGCCGACATTCAGGAGGCGGTGAAGGCGGTCTGCTACCGGTAGAAGCCCGGGAGTAGAGCTTCGCACGCAAAGACAGCATTACCTTCGTGCTGACCCATCGCGCCTGCTGGGGCGGTTCGCTTCTGCTTGTAGCCGCTCGTTGGGATCGCTAAAGTCCCGCTCCAGAACCCAAAATGGGCGCCTTGCCACAAGAGCAAGAAGAAAGATGAAACAGGGCGCTCCTGCGCTTGTCTATATCCCGAGTTCATCCAGGGAGGAAACCGAATGGCTCGAATTTCACGCCGTAAGTTCATGAAAGTCACGGGCGCCGGTGCGGCCGCGGCGAGCACCGGTGGATTGGCCGGCATTCTCGCGACCGGACGCGCGCCCGCCTATGCGCAAGCGACCACGGTACACTGGTTGCGCTGGAACGATTTCGTTCCTGCATCCGACCAGCTTCTGCGCCGCGAGATGCTGCCCGAGGGCGAGAAGGCGCTCGGCATCAAGATCAACTTCGAGACGGTCAACGCCAACGATCTGCAGCCACGCATCACGTCTGCCATTCAGTCAGGCGCGGGTCCTGACCTGATCATGCTCAACAACAACCATCCGCAACTCTACGCCGAAAGCCTGGTCGATCTGTCGGATGTGGTGGAGGCGCTGGGCAAAGCCGAGGGCGGCCACTACCCGCTGGTCAAGGCCAATTCCAACGACGGCAAGAAGTGGCTTTCAATGCCGTGGGCCATCATCGGCGGCATGATCGCCTATCGTAAGTCATGGTTCGACGAGGTCGGCGCCACCACGTTCCCCGACACTTGGGAGAAGTATCGCGAGGTCGGCAAGTTGCTCAAGGCCAAGGGCCGGCCCATCGGGCAGACGCTCGGCCACACCTTCGGTGACGCTCCGGTGTTCAGCTACCCCTTCCTGTGGTCATGGGGCGGCAAGGAGGTCGAGGCGGACGGCAAGACGGTCAGCATCAACAGCAAAGGCACCGTCGATTCCGTCAAGTTCTTGACCGGCTTCTGGAAGGATGCACACGACGAGGGCGGCCTGGCTTGGGACGACTCCAACAACAACCGCGCGTTCCTCTCACAGACCATCTCGGCCACGCTCAATGGCGCCTCGATCTACATCGAGTCGCTCCGCAATCCCGACAAGTACATCAGCGAGAAAGGTGCCCAGCTCAAGACCGACATCCTGCATGCGCCGCTGCCGAGCGGTCCGGCGGGCCAGTTCTCCATGCACACCTACCACTCTCATGTGATGCCGGCCTACTCCAAGAATCAGAAGGCGGCCAAGGAATTCCTGAATTGGGCGCATTCCAAGCCCGTGTACGAGAAGTGGTTCATCTCGCAGAAGGGCTTCGCCACGCCGCCGACTGCCGATTGGGAGAAGCACGCGGTGTGGGACGAAGACAAGGTCATGACGCCCTACAAGATCGCGGGCAAACTTGGCCGCACACCCGGTTACGCTGGCCCGTCGGGCGCGAAAGCGGCCGAAGTGCTCTCCAAGTACATCATCACCGACATGTACGCGAAGGGCGTCCAGGGGATGCCGGCTGAAGAAGCGGTCAAGTGGGCCGAGACCGAGCTCAAGAAGGTCTACGGCTGATCAATTACTCCTCCCGTATGCCGTTCAAGGCTACGGGAAGAGACCCAAGTGCGGGGCGGCCTTCGCTGGCCGCTCCGACAGCACTGCCGCTTCTCTCGTTTGACGCAAGAAGCGGAGCGTCTCCGGATCAAGAGGACGACGATCCCATGGCAGTCGAAGCCATAACTACACTGGGCGCGGCCCCACCTCCGCGGCGGCAGCGGGTGCTCGAGGACGAGCGCTGGCTAGCGTTCGCACTCCTGGTGCCGACCATGGTGCTGCTCGGCATGTTCATCGCCTATCCGTTCGTGCGCGGGATCATGCTGTCGGTGACCAACTCGCGCGTCGGTGTAGCGGGCGACTTCGTCGGACTCGCCAACTATTACAAGATCTGGAATGACTCGATCTTCCGGACGGCCGTCTACAACACATTTTTCTATACGGCTGTAACATCTGTCTTCAAGCTGGCGCTCGGCCTGTGGCTTGCCATGCTGCTCAACCGCAATTTCCGCGGCAAGGCCTTTACGCGCGCTTTTATTCTGCTGCCATTCATCATTCCAACGGTGCTGTCGACGTTCGCTTGGAAGTGGATGTTCGATCCCACTTTCAGCGTCATCAACTGGACCCTGTACCAGATTGGTGCCATCACAGGCCGCATCAATTGGCTGGGCGATCCCGACTTGGCCATGGCGTCCATCATCGTCGTCAACATCTGGCGTGGCGTGCCGTTCTTCGCCATCAGCCTGCTCGCCGGTCTGCAGACCATCAGCCCTGAGCTCAACGAGGCGGCAGCCATCGACGGCGCCAAGCCTTGGCATCGCTTCTGGTACATCACGTGGCCGCTCTTGCTGCCGGTGACTATGGTCGTGCTGCTGTTCTCGGTCATCCAGACGTTCGCGGACTTCCAGATCGTGTACGTGATGACGGGAGGCGGACCAGCGAACGCCACGCACTTATTTGCGACCTACGCTTATCAGATCGGAGTTGGCACCGGCTTGCTGAGCGAGGGTGCAGCAATCTCGCTTGCGATGTTTCCGATCCTGTTTCTGGTCGTGATTATCCAGCTCCTGTACATCCGACGCGTCGAGGTACGGTGACCCATGATTGAAGGCGCCAAGTGGAGACAGTGGGTCTACTTTCGCATTCCCCTGTTCATGTTCCTGCTGTTCCTGCTGTTTCCGTTCTACTGGATGGTGATCACCTCTTTCCGCCCGGATGGAGAGCTATACCGCCCGTGGAACGCGATGAACTACAATCCATTCTTCACGCTCAATCCGACGCTCGATCACATCAAGTACCTGTTCGAGGAGACGCTGTTCGCCACCTGGCTTTGGAACACGATGCTGATCGCCGGGGCGTCGACGATCATCTCGCTTTTCTGTGGCGTGCTCGCGGGCTACGCCCTGTCACGCCTCAATTTCCCGTTCGCGGGCAGCCTCGGCACCGGCATCTTCGTTACTTATCTGGTGCCGCAAACGTTGCTGTTCATTCCGCTGGCCGAGATCATCCGCAATTACAAGCTCGGCGACACGCCGTGGTCGTTGATCCTGACCTATCCCACCTTCCTCATCCCCTTCTGCACATGGCTGATGATGGGCTACTTCAAAGCCGTGCCGAAGGAGCTGGAGGAATGCGCCCGCATCGACGGTGCGTCGCGCCTGCAGGCCATGCTCTACATTATCATCCCGGTAGCGATCCCCGGCATCCTATCAGCCGGCATCTTTGCATTCACGCTGTCATGGAACGAGTTCATCTACGCGCTCGTGTTCCTCTCATCGCCCGAGCAGAAGACTGTCCCGGTCGGCGTCACATCCGAGCTCATCCGGGGTGACGTGTTCTTCTGGGGGCCGCTGATGGCAGGCGCCCTGCTGGGCTCGATACCGGTGGCGCTCGTTTACTCGTTCTTCGTCGAGCACTACGTTTCGGGTTTGACGGGCTCGGTCAAGGGTTAGCGACCGAAGACCCAGCAGAAAGAGTTTCACACGCGTAATGATCAGTCGGCGTTCAGGGGCAGGGTGAAATCGAGATGGCGCAGGTCGTCCTCAAACAGATCAACAAGTTCTACGACAGTGTGCACGCCGTCAAAGACGTGAACCTGCAAATTCGCGACAAAGAGTTCGTGGTCTTCGTCGGCCCTTCTGGTTGTGGCAAGACGACGACGCTCAGGATGATCGCCGGATTGGAGGCGATCAGCTCCGGCGACATCTCCATCGGCGGCCAGGTGGTGAATGAGCTGGCGCCCATGGATCGAGACATAGCCATGGTGTTTCAGAACTACGCTCTCTACCCGCACATGAGCGTGTTCGACAACATGGCCTTCGGGCTCAAGATGCGCAAATTTGCGAAGCCCGAGATTGCTAAGCGCGTCAAGCAAGCAGCCGACATCCTCGGCATCGAGGAGCTTCTGCACAGAAAGCCGCGTCAGCTCTCCGGTGGTCAGCGCCAACGCGTTGCACTCGGTCGCGCCATCGTTCGTCATCCGCAGGTATTCCTGTTTGATGAGCCGCTCTCCAATCTCGATGCCAAGCTCAGAGTGCAGATGCGTGTCGAGCTGAAGAAACTGCACCTGCGGCTGGGAACTACAGCTGTCTACGTCACGCATGACCAGGTCGAGGCGATGACGCTAGGTGATCGCGTGGTGGTAATGAAAGACGGATGGGTGCAGCAGGTGGGTGAACCACTCGAGCTGTACAACAAGCCCGCTAACCGCTTCGTTGCCGGGTTCATCGGCTCGCCGGCCATGAACTTCGCCGCGGTCACGCTGGCGGACGGCAATGGCCGCATCACTGCAAAGAGCGCAGGCCTAGAGATCGAAGTCCCAGCCAGCCAGGCCGACCGGCTGCGCCCGCATGTCGGCAAGCAGGTCACGTTGGGCGTGCGGCCCGAGGATCTGCACGTGGCGCGTGATAGTGACCCGGCCGGGCTCACGTTCAACTCCAAGATCGAGGTGATCGAGCAATTGGGCTCGGAGATCCTTCTCGACGTGCGCGTCGGCGATGGCACCATGGTGGCTTCCGTTGATCCCACCACCCGGGCCAAGGTGCAGGACACACTCCGCCTCGCCGCCAATCCGGAGCGCCTACATTTCTTCGATGCCAAGTCGGAAGCGGCGATCTGACCGAGCGCGCCTGGCACCGGGGCAGGCAACATGAAGATCGTCGACATAAAGGTCTTCCCGACCTCGTTTCCGCTGCCGCAGGATCTCGACGTGCGGCTCGGCATCGGCCGCATGGTCAAACGCGATACGGTGATCGTGAAGGTGGTCACCGAGAGCGGGCTCGTGGGATGGGGCGAATCGCACCATGGCCGAGCACCGGGCACGGTGGCGCATCTTGTCGGCACGACGCTGAAGCAGCTCATCCTCGGCATGGACGCGAGCGACGTGGTCGGCATCTGGTCGCGCATCTACAAGATGCAGCTCGGCAGCCACGGCATGGGGGCCGGTACCTCGCTCGCCATGAGCGGCATCGACATGGCGCTGTGGGATATCCGCGCCAAGGCTGTCGGCTGGCCCCTCTACAAGCTGCTCGGCGGTCGGGCCAAGCGCATTCCGGCCTACGCTGGTGGCGTGGCGCTGGGTTATCAGCCACCGGAACGGCTCGTCGATGAGGTGCGGCCGTTCGTGGAGGCTGGGTACAAGGCGGTAAAGCTTCGGGTCGGCGACAGTCCTGAGCGCGACATTGAGCGCGCCGCTGCCGTGCGTAAGGCCTTCGGCTCGGACCTCGTCATTCTCTCTGATGCCAACACCGGCTGCAGCGTCGAGGACGCACGCCGCCTCATGCCGGGGCTCGCGGATGCCGGCGTCGCTTGGCTCGAGGAGCCGTTTCCGGCGCACGACTATCGCAGCTATGCGATTGCCAAAAGCTTCGCGCGCGTGCCGCTGGCAGCCGGTGAGAACCACTACACGCGGTTCGAATTCAATCGCTTGATCGAGGACGGCGCCATTACCATCCTACAACCTGATCTGTCCAAGACTGGCGGTATCACGGAGGCGCTGCGCATCGCCGCCATGGCGTCGGCATGGAAACTGCCGGTCAATCCACATACGTCGATCAGCGCACTCAACATGGCGGCATCGATCCATTTCCTCTGCGCAATCGACAACGGTGGTTACTACGAGGCCGATATCTCCAAGATCAATCCTTACCGTGATCTGCTCTGCTCCAAGCAACCCTGCACCATCGCTGAGGACGGCTCAGTGAGCCCGCTCGAAGCACCCGGCATCGGCCTCGATGTGGACGAGAAATTCCTTCTCCAGCATCCGGTGATCGAGGGGCCAAGCTACGTGTGACTGGCTTGGCGCGGCCCAACTGGTGCGGAGCCACTTGAGCTGCCCACAGCGTATCCCCATGCCGTCCACATGGCCTGTTCACACACGCCGAATCGGTTGAGCGTAGGTCAAGTTCCACGCGGCCACAGTTGCGCCCTATCCACGTCCAATGGTCGGTCGGTATGACAGTCGATGCGCTGGTAAAGCCCCTTCTTCGGCTCGAGATCTTTCAGGGGCTCAGGCCTTTGCAGATCACGGAGATCGCCCGCCGGGCGGAGCGGATCGTGTTCAGCCCGGGTCAGGTCATCGTGCACGCCGGCACGCCCGGCGATGGAGCTTTTGTCATCGTTGCGGGGGAGGCCGTCTGTATTGGCCGGGAAAACTCCCGCATCAAGCCCGAGCCCATCGAGCCGGGTTCCTTGATCGGCGAGCTGGCCATGCTCGTCGAGCACGACTATGCGATCACTGTCATTGCGCGAGGGCCAGTGCGGGCGCTGAAAATTGCACGCGAGGCCATGCATGAGCAGATGCGCGATGACGCCCGCATGGCAGAGCACATCGGCGCCAAGATAACCTCGCGGCTGGCGGGCCTTGCCGATGAGCTGCGCCGGATCGACAATCGCCTGGCCCATGTGGCCGAGGTTCATGCTGCGGGATGATCCGAGGACCACAACCCCGCCTACTGGCACTGCTCCGTGGCGGCCTGCAGCGCCTGGGCTAGGCCTGCGAGCGAGTAGTTGTCCGTGGTTGCCGTGCCACGCTCCGAGGTGCCCTGCACCTGCATGGTCTGGGCCTTCTTCATCGCCTCGATCAGTTTCACCTCCTGTGCAGCGTCACCCACGAATGCACGGTCGTTCTGCGTGAACAGCTTGAACGATGTATTGCCGACCGTCACCGTCGCCTCGCTGCCTTTCTTGAAGGGATAGCCGATCTTGACGCTGATCTCGGTCCTGACGCCGTCCTTCGGCCAAGCCGAGACATAGAAGAACGCTGGATCCCGATTGGCGCCCTTGGGCTCTTGGCTCTTGGGTTGCGACACGGCAAAGCAGATCTTCGCCCTGGAATCCTCGTGCATGTAGGAGGACCAGTCCGAGAAGGTGCTCACGAGCTTGGGCGCTTGCGCGAGCGCTGCCGCTGCCGTCAGCGCGGCAAATGTGCCGAACAGAGCCCCGGAAATGACTGTCGCCATGGCGCGCATCGCCTGGAGCGCCCCTCCCTGTCGCTGCGTGCGATCTGGAGAGATCATCATAAGGCTCCGCACACCATCCGTCACCGGATTGTGTGATTGGCTGCCAGCCGGATCGTCCAAGATCGGCCTAGCCCACCCAAACGCCGAACCCCACACATGCTCCTCCGGTCGAGGCCGCCAAAACCGCAGTTTGCAGATAGCGGTCCGATGCGGTAATTCTGCGGCGCTCGCGCCCATAGCTCAGCTGGATAGAGCGTCGGCCTCCGGAGCCGAAGGTCAGAGGTTCGAATCCTCTTGGGCGCGCCACTTGCAAACAAAGCCCGCGTACCCGGGACGGGGTCGCTAGGATCCTTGCATCTTGTTCTCCGTGCTCGTGCGAGCGAGCAGTGCCAGCAAGCCCTCGAGAATTGCGGTCGGTGCAGGCGGGCAGCCTGGTACTCCCAGATCCACGGGAATCACGGCGGAGACCGGGCCCGCACAAGCGTAGCTGTCGGCAAACACACTACAGTTGATCGCGCAATCGCCCACAGCAACCACCCACTTTGGGTCCGGAGTCGCTTGGTAG
>CAWIYZ010000032.1:0-231013 GCA_963840425.1 uncultured Alphaproteobacteria bacterium
TGCCTGTGCGCGTCCGGTGCGTACATCATCAACGATACCGTCGATATCGAGGCTGACCGGCAGCACCCGACCAAGAGCAAGCGGCCATTGGCGGAGGGCAAGATTGCGCCGGCTCAGGTGTGGGTTGCCGTACCGCTCCTGCTGCTTTTCGCGCTTCTGACCGCAGCTGCAGTTTCTACCCGATTCCTTCTTGTCCTTGTCGTCTATCTCGGGGTCACGACTGCATATACGTTCTGGTTGAAACGAAAACTCCTGATCGATGTCATTACGCTCTCGCTTCTTTACACGCTGCGCGTGATTGGCGGCGCCGTGGCCATACAAGTCACGCTGTCAGAATGGCTGCTTGCCTTCTCCTTGTTGATTTTCGCCAGCCTGGCCTTGATCAAACGCTATGCCGAGCTTGCCAATCGGCTTGCGGTGAATGTTCCGGAGCTACCCAATCGCGATTACAAATTGGAGGACTTGAGCGTCATATCGGCCATCGCTGCAGCGGCCGGATTCAACGCGATCACAGTGTTTGCATTGTACGTATCTTCGGATGCAGTGCTGCAGCTTTACAGCCGGCCTCGGATCTTGTGGCTGATCTGCCCGATCCTGATGTATTGGATCGCACGCGCGCTTATTCTGGCGCACAGAGGGGTCATGGACGACGACCCCATCGTATTTGCGCTGAAGGACCCCGTCAGCTTCCTGGCTATCGGTTCGATAATCGTGCTCACCCTGGCCGCCATATGATCGATCAGTGGCGTGCTCTGCTTCAATCGCGTGGTGGTATGGCGCCGGTGCGTTCCACGATCAGCCCGTATGCCTCGGGCCGGCGGTGCTTGGCGAAATTGAAGATTGTGGACTTGTACGAGACCGTGAGGTCGAGGTCGCAACGCGCCACGGCTAGCTCGTCGCCGAGTGTCGAGCACATGGCGATCGTCTCGCCTGATGGCGCGATGATCTGCGACTGGCCGATCTGCATGACGCCCTCCTCGACGCCGCACTTGGCGACACCGATCACCCAGGTGCCGTTCTGGTAGGCGCCTGACTGCATGACCAGCATGTTGTGGAAGTTGGCGAGCGCGTCGTGCTCGGGCGCCGGCGGATTGTGCAGCGGCGTGTTGTAGCCGAGCAGGATCATCTCGACGCCCTGCAATCCCATGACGCGATAGGTCTCGGGCCAGCGGCGGTCATTGCAGATGCACATGCCAAGCACGCCGCCGCAAGCGCGCCAGACCGGGAAGCCGAGATCGCCCACCTCGAAATAGCGCTTCTCCAGATGCTGGAATTGCCGGTAAGGCTCGTGCTCGGCATGGCCGGGCAGATGTACCTTACGGTATTTGCCGACGATCCTCGCCGCGCTTGTCCACGAGAATGGCGGTGTTGAAGCGGCGCGTGCGCCCGTCCTCGTGCGTCAGCTCGGCGTAGCCGAGATGAAAGCCAATGCCGAGCTCGCGCGCGGTGTTGAAGAGTGGAGCTGTCTCGTTGGACGGCATCTCGCGCTCGAAGAAGCTGTCGATCTCTGTCTGGTCGGCCATATACCAGCGCGGGAAGAAGGTGGTCAGCGCCAGCTCGGGATAGACGACGAGATCGCAGCCTGCGGCTTTCGCCTGACGCATCAGGGCGATGAGCCGCTGTACAACTCGAGGCCGTGTTTCCGAGCGGGCGATGGGGCCGAGCTGGGCGGCGCCGACAGTGACGATGCGAGACATGGCGCGCTCCTAGATGCCTACATGGCCTGCGCTACCGGGCCGTCGCGCAGATGGCAGGCGGCGAAGTGACCGGGCCTCACCTCGCGCGTGGCCGGCCGCTCCAGTTTGCAGCGATCGAAGGCAAGCGGGCAGCGGGTGTGGAAATGGCAGCCGGGCGGCGGATTGATTGGGCTAGGCACGTCGCCCTGCAAGATGATGCGCTTGGTCTTGACCGTCGGATCAGGGACCGGCACCGCCGACAGCAGCGCCTCGGTGTAGGGATGCTGCGGAGCGGCGAACAGCGATTCCTTGTCGGCCAGCTCGACGATCCGGCCAAGGTACATGACCGCGACACGGTGGCTGATGTGCTCGACCACGGCCAGGTCGTGGGCGATGAACAGATAGGAGAGGCCGAAGTTCTTCTGCAGGTCGATCAGCAGATTGATGACCTGCGCCTGCACCGAAACGTCGAGAGCCGAGACAGGCTCGTCGCAGACGATGAGCTTGGGTCTCAGCGCCAGTGCGCGGGCGATGACGAGGCGCTGGCGCTGGCCGCCGGAGAACTCGTGCGGATAGCGGCCGAGCTGGTCGCGGCGCAAACCAACGTTCTCGAACAGCTCGGCGACGCGCTCATCGATCTCGCTGTTCAGCAGGCTCTCGAAGTTGCGCAGCGGCTCGGCGACGATGTCGCGGGCGCGCATGCGCGGGTTGAGCGAGGAGTAAGGGTCCTGGAAGACCACCTGCATGGCGCGGCGACGCTCGCGCATGCGGCCCCGGCTCATGGCGTCGATGCGCTCGCCACGCAGTGTGATCTCGCCCGCGGTGGGCTCGATCAGCTTGAGGATGAGCTTGCCGGCCGTCGACTTGCCGCAACCGGACTCGCCAACGAGGCCCAGAGTCTCGCTGTCCCCGATGGAGAAGCTGATGCCGTCCACGGCATGCACCTTGGCGGTGGCGCGTGCGAGCAACCCTTTGCGCACCGGGAAGTGCTTGGTGAGATTCTTGACCTCCAGGACCGGTTGGGAGGGCGGCTTCATGCGGCGGCTCCCAGCGCTCGCGGCGACTCCCAACAGGCCGCCCAGTGGCCGGGGCTTTTCTCCTCGAGCGCAGGGTAGGCCTCTTTGCACCGCTCGGTCGCCTGACCGCAGCGCGGCGCAAAGATGCAGCCGGGGATGGCTTTTGTGAGCGAGGGAACCACGCCGCGGATCTCGGCCAGCCGGGCTCGCGTTCCGGCCCTATCAGTCGAAGCGTTGAGACGCGGCATCGAGCCGAGCAGCGCTTTCGTGTAGGGGTGGCGTGGGTGTGCAAATAGGTCTGCGACGCTGGCCTCCTCGACCTTGCGGCCGGCATACATGACGACGACGCGCTGGGCCATCTCGGCGACGACGCCCAGATCATGCGTGATGAGGATGATGGCGGTGCCGGTCTTGGCGCGAAGCTGGCGCATGAGATCGAGGATCTGCGCCTGCACTGTCACGTCGAGGGCCGTGGTCGGCTCGTCGGCGATCAGCAGCTTGGGATTGCAGGCGAGCGCCATGGCGATCATGACGCGCTGGCGCATGCCGCCGGACAGCTCGTGCGGATACTGTACGAGGCGTCGCTCGGGCTCGGGGATGTTGGCGAGACGAAGCATCTCTGTGGCGCGCGTTTCCGCCGCCTCGCGGCCAAGCTTCTGATGCAATGCCAACGTCTCGGTGATCTGCCGCCCGACGGTCAGCACCGGGTTGAGCGACGTCATCGGCTCCTGGAAGATCATCGAGATGTCGTTGCCGCGGATCGAGCGCATCTCGCGTTCGGAGACCTCCAGCAGGTTGCGGCCTTGAAAGCGGATCGACCCGGCGATCTTGCCAGGCGGCTGCGCGATGAGCCGCAGGATCGACATGGCGGTGACCGACTTGCCGCAGCCCGACTCGCCGACGATGGCGAGCGTCTCACCGGCTTCCAGGCTGAGCGAGACGCCGTTAACCGCGCGGTTGATGCCTTCCGGCGTGCGGAAGTGTGTCTGCAGGTTTTCGATCTCGAGCAGGGCCATCGGTGCGCTAGTATCCTGATCGCGAAATTTGTCGCAGCGGTGCGGACTTCTCGATCATCGGGCTAGAGCCTCTTGGCCATGCGCGGATCGACGGCGTCGCGCAGGCCGTCGCCGAGCAGGTTCACGGCCAGCACCGTCAGCGACAGGAATACGGCTGGGAAGAAGATGATGTAGGGCTTCACCTCCCAGAGCGCGCGTCCGTCAGCCATGATGTTCCCCCAGGATGGGGCAATGGTCGGCGGCACGCCGGCGCCGATGAAGGAGAGGATGGCCTCGGTGATCATGGCCGAGGCGCAGATGTAGGTCGCCTGCACGGTGACGGGTGCGATGGTGTTGGGCAGGATGTGCCGCAAAATGATCATGGGCGTGCGCGTGCCGGCGGCGATGGCCGCATCCACGTAGGGCTGCTCGCGCAGCGACAGCACGACGCCGCGCACGAGCCGCGACACGCGCGGGATCTCGGCGATGGTGATCGCCACGATCACGTTTTCCACGCTCGCCCGCGTCAGCGCCATCAGCGCCACGGCGAGCAGAATGGACGGGATCGACATCAGCCCGTCCATGATGCGCATGATGAAGCCGTCGGTCCAACGCACGAAGCCCGACACGAGGCCGATCGCCAGTCCCGCGACCGCAGCGAGGATCGCCACCGAGAAGCCGACGATCAACGAGATGCGGGCGCCATAGAGCACGCGGGCGTAGATGTCCTTGCCGAAGGCGTCCGTGCCGAACCAGTGCTCGGCCGAAGGCTCGCGGTTGCGCTTGGCCGGCGCGATGGCGTTCGGATCGCCGGTGCCGAGCAGCGGGGCGAGCACGGCGATCAAGACCAGGATCAGCAGCATGATGCCGCCGATGGCCATGGTCGGGTGCCGGTAGATGAAGCCGGAGAGGCCGCGGCGTTCCTTGACCGGCGGCAGGATATCGGGCAGTGGCGCGGCGGCTCCCGGAATTGCGACGGTGGGCGCGCTGTCCTGCATCAGTACTGGATCCTCGGGTCTAGCGCCGCGTAGGTGAGATCGACGCACAAATTGACGATCACATAGACGAACGAGAACATCAGCACGATGCCCTGGATGACCGGGTAGTCGCGCCGCACGATGGCGTCGATGGTCAGGCGGCCGAGACCGGGGATGGCAAACACGCTCTCGGTGACGACGGCGCCGCCAATGAGCAGGGCGACGCCGATGCCGATCACCGTGACGATCGGCACGGCGGCGTTCTTGAGTGCGTGCACGAAGAGGATGCTGCCCTGGCCGACGCCCTTGGCCTTCGCCGTGCGCACGTAGTCCTGCGAGAGCACTTCGAGCATGGTCGCACGCGTGATGCGGGCGATGAGGGCGATATAGACGAAGCCGAGCGCGATGGAGGGGAGGATCAGGTTCTCGAGCCAGGGCCACAGGCCTTGCTTGATCGGCGTATAGCCCTGCGTCGGCAGCCACTCGAGGTAGAGTGCAAAGAAATAGGAGAGGAGATAGCCGACCACGAACACGGGGATCGAGAAGCCGGCGACTGCGAACGCCATCACGGTGCGGTCGAGCCAGCCGCCTGCCTTCCATGCAGCGAGAATGCCCATCGGCACGGCGATGACGATGGCGAGGATGAGGGTGAGAACGGCCAGCGAAAGGGTAGGCTCGATGCGCTGGGCAATGAGCTCGGTCACCGGCAAGCCCGTGAACATCGACGTGCCGAGGTTCTGGTAGCGCACGATCTGCCAAGACCACTCGGTGAAGCGGACCAGGAACGGGCGGTCGAGGCCGAGCGCGGTCCTGATCTTCTCCACGTCCTCGGGGCTCGCCTGATCGCCGGCAATGACGGCCGCCGGATCGCCGGGCGCGATATAGAGCAAGCTGAACACGAACAGCGCAACGATAGCCATCACGATCAGCGTCGCGAACAGCCGTCGTACGATGTAGGTGAGCATGGAAAGCCCTCGATCCTCCCCGCCATCGGCGGGGAGGGCCAAGCCGTCTGGATCTTAAGTTTTCTTGACGCCCCAGAACCACGGCAGCGGACCGTCGCCGACGCCCTCCAGATTGCTGCGCCAAGCCTGGAACGTCTTGTAGAAGCCGGTTGGTATCCAGGTCACGCTTTCCATGGACGCCTTGTTGATGGCGGCCATGGCGGTCTTCTCCTCTGCCGCTGATTTGGCGTCGAACCACTCCGCGACGCCCTTCTCGACGTTCGGATCGTCGGGCCAGCCGAACCAGGCCGGGCCTTTCTCTCCGCCGGCGCGCGCGGCGATGTGGCCGGCCGGATTGGCGGCGTCGGCGCCGCCATGCCACGTGTGGAACATGCCCCAGCCGCCTTGGCCGGGCGGGTTCTTGGAGGCGCGGCGCTGGCCGACCGTGCCCCAGTCGGTGGCGATAAAGTCGACGGTCATGCCGATCTTCTTCAACAGATCGGCCGTGACCTCGCCCATGGCCTTGAGCGGGGGCTGGTCCTGTGCCACGAGGCACGTCACCGGCAGGCCGCTATATCCGGCCTCGGCGAGCAGCTTCTTGGCGCCGTCGATGTTGCGCGGACCCGTCAGCACCTCGCCGCCCGCATCGCTGAAGGTGGCGGTGCCGGGCGTGAACACGCTGCCGAGCTTGCTCCACAGCGTGGTGTCGGTGCCGACCACCGCGCGCATGTAGTCTTCCTGGCTGAGCGCCATCTGCACTGCGCGCCGCACCTTCACGTCATTGAAGGGTGGATGCATGTGATTGAGGCGGAAGGAGCCGATGTTGCCGAGCGGGTCGGCGATGTCGACCTTGATGTTGCGGTTACGCTTCAGCACGGGCACGAGATCCGTGAGCGGGGTCTCCCACCAGTCGATCTCACCCGACTGCAAGGCAGCGGATGCCGTCGCCGGATCAGGCATGATGACCCACTCGACGCGATCGACATTCATGACCTTGCCGCCTGCCCACCAGTCACCCGGCTCGTTGCGCGGAATGTAGTCCGCGTTCTTCTCGAAGGCCGCGATGGCGCCGGGTTTCCAGTCGGCGCGCACGAACTTCATCGGGCCAGAGCCGATGTACTCCTCGATCTGCTTGAACGGATCGGTTTTGGCGATACGCTCGGGCATGATGAAGCAGCACGGCGTGCCGACCTTGCCGAGCGCGAACAGCATCTTCGGATAGGGCTTCGCCAGCACCCATTTCACCGTGGTGTCGTCGACGGCGGTCAGCTCCTTGTTGATGGCTTTCAGCATCTGGCCCATGGCGTCGCGATTGGTCCAGCGCGTGATCGACGCCACGACGTCCTTGGCGAGAACCTTCTCGCCGTCGTGCCATTTCAGGCCAGCACGCAGTTTGAACGTCCAGGTCAGGCCATCGGCGGAGACCTCCTCGCTCTCGACCATCTGACGCTTGGGCTCGAGCTTGGAATTGACGCCGTAGAGTGTGTCCCAGACGAGCTGGGAAGCGTTGCGCACGACATATTGCGTGCCCCAGATGGGGTCGAAGTTCGCGAGATTGGCCTGCGGCACGAACTTGAGGGTGCGCGCGGCGCCTTGCGCAATGGCCGGCGCAGCGAGTCCGCCGGATGCCGCCAGTGCACTTGCGCTCAGACTGGATTTGAGAAAGCTCCTGCGATCCATGGATACACACTCCCCTTGATGAGCCGGTGGTTGCTGCACAGGCTATTGCCGTGCTGTTGGTCAGAGGGCCGCAACGCCCAAAACGGCGGCACTATTGCTATTTCAGTACCCCTGCCTTGAACTTAGGCCACACTTCGCCGGTCGGATCGACCTGTGTCAAGGCACGACGTGCGAGCAGCCTGCTGCCCAATTGGGCATGCGCTGTCATCGGGCATTGGGGCAGGATGCGCCGGCGTGGACACGCGTCGGATGCGATTTCAGGAGAGCGCCATGACCGCCATATCCCATCCCCCCTTTACCGTCAGGGACCCGGGCCGGGTTCGCGACCTGGGACAGGCCATCCGGGACCGGAAGCTGTCGCCCGTGGAGCTGACACAGCGCTATCTGGATCGGATTGCGGAGGCGGACCCGCATGTCCAGTGCTGGCGTCAACTGGATGCGGAACGCGCCCTGGCGGTGGCCGAGGAGCGGCGGCGCGAGGTTGAGGCGGGGCACATCCGCGGTGTACTGCATGGGATTCCGGTAGCGGTGAAGGACATCATCGACGTCGAGGGGCTGCCGTCACGGGCCAACAGTCGCTCACGCGCGGATATCAAGCCGGCGGCGGCAGACGCCGAGGTGGTGCTGGCGCTCAAGGCGCAGGGTGCGGTGATCCTGGGCAAGGTGCATACGACAGAGTTTGCCTTCTTCGATCCCTCGCCTGCGCGCAACCCATACAACCTGGCGCATACGCCGGGCGGCTCCAGCTCGGGGTCAGCGGCTGCGGTGGCGGCTGGCATGGCGCCCGTCGCCATCGGCACGCAGACGGTGGCCTCGGTGAACCGGCCGGCGGCCTACTGCGGCATTGCCGCCTACAAGCCGAGCTCGCGCAGCCTGTCGACGTTCGGCATCACGCCACTGGCCCCGTCCTACGATACGGCAGGCTTCTACGGCTGGAGCGTGGATGACGCGGTGCTGGCGTTCGAGGCGGCGGCGCCGGCCTCGATGCGGCTCGGTATGGGGCAGGAAGCTGGGGAGAAACTGACGGTCGCCATACCGGAGGATGAGCACACGGCCGACATGAGCACGGAAATGCGCGCGGCGCATGCGCGCGTCGGGGAGGAGTTCGCGACCGCGGGCCATAAAGTCGAGCGCGTGCGCTCGCCGATCTCGTTTGCGCGGCTGCACGCGTTGCAGCGATCAACCATGCTCTACGAAACAGGGCGCGCGCTGCGCTATTTGCTCGATGCGCCGGCAGGCAGCGTTGGCGAGAAGTTGACAACGGCCATCCGCGAAGGGCTGGAGATCGCGGGCAGCCGCTATCTTGACGAGCGCGCCGAGATCGATGCCATGCGCACGGCGTTCTTCACAACGCTGAAGGCAGACGTCTTTCTCTGGCCGGCGGCACCGACGACGGCGCCGGAAGGCCTCGCCTGGACAGGCGAGCCCAAGTACATCGCGCCCTGGACGGCGCTGGGCGGTCCGGTCGTGACCATGCGTGCTGGGTTGGCGTCGAACGGATTGCCGCTGGGCGTCATCGTCGCAAGCCCCCCGGGCAGCGACGCCGAGATGTGCGGATGGGCACGGCGGTTGGCGGAGGCGATCGGGAGCTAGCTAGGCGACTGGGAAGCGGTTGGCCCCAAGTCAGTCCGGCACGGTGCCGGCAACGGCCCATGCGACCGCAGCATATGACCGCGGTCCGTCCGGATCGCCGTCGACGTAGGCGGCGCGCACCATGTCACGCAGGCGGTCTTTCTCATCCGGGCTGAGTTGACCCATGTATTGAGCCCCGGGACCTTCCTTGCCGAGGTAGGGGGTCCAAAAGTCGTCGAACGAGGCAAACTCCATACGGATGGCGAGTGCGGTTTCGCGAATGTCGACGAAGCCGGCCGCACGCCAGGCGGCCGACAGCTCGCCAGGGCGCGTCATGGGCCGCGTGAAACTGCGCGCACGGAATTCATGGCCTTTCTGGCCCAGGGCCGCGGCCGCGTCGATAAAGATGCGCTGCGCGACCAGCCCGCCCCTCGCATCCCACACGGCCGCCGCGACCGTCGCACCCGGACGGGCGACACGGCGCAATTCGGAAACAGCACGTTCGGTGTCGGGCACGAAGTGCAGGACAAGCTGGGAAAGAACACGATCGATGGAGGCATCGGCGAAGGGCAGCGCGCAAATGTCACCAACTCTGAAGGTGATGTTGGGGCTGTGATTTTGCCGTGTTGCGTGCTCGATGTACTGAGGCGAGAAGTCGATGCCTGCGATGTGTACGTCTTTCGCCCGCCGCGCGAGAGCGGACGCCAGGTTGCCCGTGCCGCAACCCGCATCCAGCACCGTTTCACCGTCGCGCCACCCGCTGAAATCGAGGAAGGGCTCGGCCAGGCGACGGCTCCAACGCCCCATCGTAATCTCATAGCCATCGCCGCTTGCTGATACGAACGTCGATGATGTGGTCATCTCGGCTACTCGCTTGCAGCTATGGGGAAGCGTGCCTCGCGCTCACGCCAGCGCCGTGAGCAGCTCCTCGAGCGCGCGGGTGGCGAAGGCGCGCATGTTGGGTTGGCGGTCGGCGCTGCCCGTGCGCAATGTGAGCGCGCGCTCGATAGGGCCGCTCAAGCCGATGCAGGTATGCCCGGCCGGATCGCCGTAGCGGTTTCCGGTAGGACCGGTGGCACCGGTCTCCGACAGGCCCCAGGTCGCACCGTGGCGCTCACGGACCGTGCGGGCGAGCAGCGCCGCATAGGGCTCGCTGGCGGCGCGCATGCCGGTCATGTCCGCTTCCGAGATGCCGACCAGCGCGCTGCGGGCCTGGCGCGTGTAGACGACGGCGCCGCCGAGAAAGTAGGCGGACGCGCCGGGGACCGAGAGCAGGGCTGCAGAGATGAGACCGCCGGTCGAGGATTCCGCGATGGCGATCGTCTCCCTGCGGTCCTTGAGACGAATGGCGATCTTGTCGGCGAGGGGAAGTAGAGTGTCCATGGGCGTGCGCTCCCGAGTATGGCTGGCAGCGTGCCCGTAGAGAGTGGCGCTGGCAAGGAGGAAGGTGCGATGGATATTCGCGCACTCGCGTTCGACACCGGCGGCACCGTGCTCGACTGGCATGGTGGTTTGAGCCGGGCGATGGCTGAGGCGGGCAAGCGACGGGGCGTCGAGGCGGACTGGGCGGCGCTCGCCAACGAGTACCGGCGACGCTCGCTCGCGACGATCGTCAACCGCATCGGACCGCGCTTCAATTTCGACGACGTGCACCGCGATCAGCTCGATCGCGTGCTGGATGACAACGGCTTGCGCGAGCTGACCGCGGCCGATCGCAACGAGATCTGGCGTACGTGGTTTGCGCTCGACGCATGGCCGGATTTTCCGCCGGCGTTGAAGAGGTTGCGCATGAAGTATCCGTGCGTGTCGTTCACGCTGCTGACGCCGGCGCTGGTGATGGCGGTGTCACGCCGGAACGGCATCGACTGGGACTGCATCATCTCGTGCGAGATGCTGGGCGTCTACAAGACGCGGCCGGAAGCGTATCAGACCGCTGCAAAGTTGATGCAACTGAAGCCGGCCGAGATCCTGATGGTGGCGTGCCACAACTTCGATCTCGACGCGGCGCGCAAGGAGGATTTCCAGACCTGCTTCGTGAAGCGGCCGCACGAATGGGGCGCGGCCGGTCCGCCCGACCCTGTGCCGAATCCGGCGTGCAGCATGGTGGTGGACGGCTTCGCGGAGCTGGCGGATCGGTTGGGGTGCTAGCGTGATGATCGAGAAATTCGCCGGTGCTCGCAGGTGCCCCCTCTAAGCACGGCCATTCGGGTTGCGATCGATGCGGTCGACGTGAGTCACCAGGGAGCTACAGGTGACCTTTCCATCGCGAATACCTTCATGGGCAACTCGCCTATAAAGGAACAAATCCGAAGCTGGTTCCCGAGCGTCTGATGCGGCCGACGCCCGGCGAATTGAGGTGGGCTCCTGCAATGTAGTATTTGTTGTCGGCGGCCAGAGCCATTATTCGCAGCCGGCTCGCACGTGCTTGCTCCTGATCGCCATCGAACTCCCAAGTGATCTCTGGTTGTTCGAATTGTATTGACGGTACGTGCACAATATCGCCCCAAACCAGAACGGTCTCGCCTTCGCTTGTGACGCGGAAGCATGTGTGTCCGACTTCATGGCCGGGGGCGGCTATAGCTTCAATATTGGCGCCAATTCGTTGCCCGCCCTCGAATGCTTCTGCGCGCTCGTGAAAGCGTTCCAGCCTCGCCTCGGCACGGAACATGTCGAGCTCTTCCTTGGGGACGAGCAGGCGAGACAGCTGAGGAAATGCATCGTGGCCATCGGGAAGGATCAGCCCGTGGATATGGTCGAGGTGCGTGTGGGTGAAGGCAATCGTCCGAACCCTGTCGACAGCGATGTTCGCTTCGCGCAACGCTTGCGGAAGCAAGCCCATGCTTGGGTGCCAAGCGTTCGACGCGCCCGTATCGATCAACGTGACATCGGTTCCATCGTCCAGCGCGAAGGCATTGACTGACAGTCTCAGGTTGTCGTCGACAAGGCGCACCTGCTTTGGCAGGTCGTCACCGAATACGTTGTTCCCGGGTTGGCGCAATCGCGTGGGCGGCATGTCGACGTAGCCATCCCGCAGAGAGGTCATGGTGAGCGCACCAATTTGGTAAGATGTATGATTGTCTCCAGAGCTACTGCGTTGCATTTTCTGTCTATCCGTTTGGTTGGCTCCCAGCTCGAGGCCCGGACCCAGAAGTCCTGCGACAAGCACGAAATCTTATGACATGGACAAGGGCTACTGGGACCTGATGTGAGGCAGTCATAGTCCTCGGGTGGCTCAGTCCTGGCTCGTGGCGCTCTCGAACTGACACGCGAGCACGTCGAGTCCGGACAGCGTTCGACCGCGAGGTCGGGCAGCTCATCCCGCACCCGGATTGCTCTCAAGCGTCACGGCAGCCTTTGGCCCCAGTTCTTTGGCAGGCTCAGCAACGGCTCGGGATCGACTTTCGAGCGTATCGCGGCAACCCGCTTCTCGAGTGCTTGTGCCTTGGCCTCTCTATCGGTTTTCCGATACAGCGCCGCAGTCTCTTCCAGGCAATTCGCCAATTCGCGGTAGTAAGGGTGCTCAGGTTCCCGTTTTTCGACGGCCTTCTCCATTATCTTCAGCGCCCGAAGGTAAAGCGGTTCGGCATCCCTATACTTGGCCTGAGCGACGAATAGCGCCGCGATGTTCTGAAGAGTAATGGCGACCGCCGGGTTTGGCGCTGCTTGACTCTTTTCCCGCAGGCGCAACACACGGTAGAGCAGTGTTTCCGCTTCGCCATATCGGCCCTGGCGGCTGTAGAGCGTGGCGAGAGCGGTTAGTGGCAGGTCGAGCTCGACGTTGTTCGCGCGCTTTGCGCTCTCCTCGATCGCCACCAAGCGCAGATAGAGCGGCTCAGCTTGGTCGTACTTCGCCTGGTCGATGTAGTTTCCGGCCAGGTTCATCAATGGATAAATAAGACGACGACCATTTACAGGAACACGCTCTTCGATCTCGAGAATTCTCTGCAGGAGCGGTTCCGCTTTGGCATACTTGGCCCGGGCCTCGTATAGCCTCGAGAGCTGACGCAATAGCGCCGTGACGCCGCGGTCGTCGGCTTTGCGCGTCTTCTCCCAATTGGCAAGCGTGCGCTCGTAGAGCGGCTCGGCGAGCGCATATTTGCGCTGGCGGTCGAGAATCTCGGCAAGCGCATACATGGCTGAAACCGTCCTGGCATGCTCCGCACCCAGGGCTTTCTCCAGGATCGCAAACGCCCGCTGATAGAGGGGCTCGGCCTCGTCAACCTGGACGCGGACCTCCAAGAGGTGCGCCATGCGAAAGAGAGGCACTGCCACGTCGGGATGATCGGCCCCCAGGGCCTGCTCGGCGAGCTGCGCGGCCTCCTTCAGCTTTGCCAGCGCGGCATCCCCCTTGCCGGCCCAAATCAGCGCCTCCGCTTCCTTGCTGAGCTCCCTCCACTTCGCCTCTTGCGCCCGGACGACAGTGGCAGCAAGCAGAAGCACCGCCGTCAGTATCCAGAGCGGTGCCATGACAACGGTTAGGCCGGCAATTTTTCGCGGATATTTCATGGACGACCGGCAAGAGTGCGTGCGACCACTGCAAGAAGTGAGTTGAAAGCCATCGAGCTATCCCCCCTGGCTCTTACGGCATTGTGCAATAGCTTGAGCCGAGTTGCTCCCCACGCCTGCCACGCGATCGACACTTCGCGATGCTCAAATTGCGGTTCGGCCCTGATGTCGAGGAGCACACCATGTGGGTCTCTCGTGTTCTTTGTTTGTCACTTTTGGCCACTCAAGCGTCGGTGTCGAGCACCGCTGTCGCACAAGAGGTTAGGATTTCACACCAGTGGGCCGAGCAGACGGATGCACGGGACCGCGCGGCCCGCATCTTCGCGCAGGAAGCAGAGATGCGCACACGCGGTTTGAAGTTCCGCATATACCCGAATTCGTCATTCAACATAAAGCCGCGTGAATTGCTCGACGCATTGCAAAACGAAAAGCTGGAGATGGCTATATTTCCTTTAGTGTATGCGGCCCCCAAGGTGCCGGAATTTTCTCTCGCTGGACTTCCCGGCATCGTTCCCAACTCGGCAGCAGCGAAAGCCCTGAAGAGCTCCGAAGTATTTACAATGCTGCGATCGATCGGCGAGGAGAACGGCATTCGAATTTTGGCCTTGTTTTGGAACCCGGGCGGGTTCCTGACCAAGAGCCGTGAGATCTCAGAACCGAAATCCGTCGAAGGGCTGCGGATGCGGGTATCAGACCCACTCTTTGGGCTGATGTTGAAGCACGTTGGTGCCTCGGCCACCATGATGCCCTCGAACGAAATCTACGGTGCCATGCAGTCTGGCTCACTCGATGGCGTGGTCACCACCTACGAAACCATCCTGTCCCTGAAGATCTTCGAGCAAGCGAAATTTGCCACCGTCGGCGGCCCTGCTCTGTTCATGGGGTTTTCTCCCCTGATCATGTCGCTAGGCACCTGGAAGCGGCTCACGCCGGAGCAGCAGGCGGCTGTGGAAGAGGCGGCGGCGATATCGGACACCTACTACGCGTGGGCCCAGCGCGACGTCGAGCAGCGGATGTTGACGGCGGTGCGCAACGCTGGCCTGTCTGTTCGTCGAATGACCAGTCAGGAGTATTTGGCTTGGCTGCAGGTAGCGCAGCAAACCGCGTGGCAGGAGTATGCGAAGATCAGCCCCCGCGCTCAGGAGCTAGTCGTCGCGCTGGTGCGCAATATCTTGCAAAACGTCGACGACCCGAACTAGCAGGGTCATGACCTCACACCCTGTGGCGGCACCGCCCGGCCGGTTGAAGGAGGTTGACAATGCTGACCAGCCGGCGGCCCATGTGTTGAGGACAAGGCCTAAGACTTGATGTGAGGCAGGCGCTCGGCCTCGCGCTTGATGTCGGCGAGATCGGCAGCGATCTGGCTTTTGACGGTGCCGAGGAACAGCCAGCCGACGGGCGCCATGATCCGGGCGATGAGCGACGTGGGCGTACCCTCGAACACCATGCGCATGCGCGTGCCGTTTCCGGTAGGGTCGAAGGTATGTAAGACGCGATAGGCGGTGCCGTGCGAGTGCGCGGTCAGCACGAGCCGATGCGGGGGCGCGAATTCGGCGACGGTCATCTCCTCCGTGGCGCTCTTGCCGAACATCTTGCGGGTCTCGCGAAAGCGGGTGCCGACGCCGACGGGGCCGGCTGTCAGCAGCTCAATGCTAGCGATGGCAGAAATGACGTCAGGCCAGCGGGCGATGTCCGCGGCAATGGCGAAGACCTGAGCCGGAGCGGCGTCGATGGTCGTTTCGAGAGCGATCTGCATGGGCCTTGTCGCCGCGCCTAGTCCGGTGGACGCCTTGTTTGACACACATGCGATATTAGATTGCGAGTGAGGTCAGGAGGCAGTCATGCAACGCATTCAGTCGCAAGGCGTGCATCATATCACGTTCGTCGGGGCCGACCGGCAGACCTCGGTCGACTTTTGGGAAGGCGTGCTCGGCATGCCGCTGGTGTTCGAGCAGCCCAATCTGGATGATCCCGAGCAGAACCACCTCTACTTCGATCCCGGCGACGGCCGGCTGATCACGATTTTCACGAGCGAGACCTGGAAACCGGATCGCACGCCCAATCCGACCAGCATCGGCAACCTGCATCACCTGGCGTTCGCGGTGTCGCGCGCGGCCTACACGCAGGCGGTGGCGCGGTTGAGGGAGCGCGGCTTCGCCAGCTCCGGCGAGATCGACCGTGGCTTCATGAACTCGATCTACTTCCGCGATCCCCTGGGGCAACTCCTGGAGCTGGCGTCCTACAAGTTCGAGCCGCCGGCTGGAACGACGCACGCCGATGTACTGCGCGAGGCGCACAACATTCGTGTGGCGCGAGGCGCGACCAACATCGGGGATGAGCACCTGGCGGATGCGATCGAGCTGTTGTCGCGCAAACCTGCGGCCAAATCTCGGAACGAGAGCTGAGCTTTGCTGTCACGCGCGCCTGATAAGGAGTTGCCTGGTGCGGATGTGAACCGACTGCGGCTCTTTCATGTGAGCGAGGAAGGGGCAGTTGCCCGTTTCGATCCTCGGCCGGTCACGGCCGGAGAGGTGCGCGTGAACGGCAATGTAGTGTGGGCGATCGACGAGGCACATCTGCCGAACTATCTGCTGCCCCGCGATTGCCCGCGCGTGACGTACGTATGCTCGACGGAGACTTCGGATGCCGATCGCGAGCTTTTCTTCGGTATCTCAAAAGCTCGTCGCGTGATTGCGATCGAGCCGGAATGGCTCGAGCGGGCAATGACAACGCCCATTTATCAGTATGAGCTGCCGATACCGGGCTTTGAGTGCATCGATGGAGATGCCGGCCACTATGTCACTCGCAATGCAGTCACGCCTCTCGGCGTGCGCCGGATCGATGCACCCCTGGCCGAATTGCTGAGATACGATGTCGAGCTGCGGGTGCTGAGGGATTTGCAATCGCTCCATGAGGCGGTGTCGAGATCGACGTTGAGCTTTTCGACCACGCGGCTTCGCAACGCGATCACGGCGTAGAGCGCACGAGCCGCTGCTCGTCTTCATCCAGGAGGTAGTCATGAGCTGGCAGCCAGGGCAGGACCCCATTCCCGGCGACAAGTCCTCCTGCGATGCGATCGAGCAGGTGATCGTGCCGCGCACGCGCGATCTCGGCGGCTTCGAGGTACGCCGCGCGCTGCCCTCGGCGCAGAAGCGCATGGTGGGTCCGTTCGTGTTCTTCGACCAGATGGGGCCGGCGCAGTTCCTGCTGGGCAGCAATGGCATCGACGTGCGCCCGCACCCGCATATCGGGCTCGCCACCGTGACGTATCTGTTCGAAGGCGAGATGTGGCATCGCGACAGCCTCGGCACGTCGGCTGCGATCAAGCCCGGCGAGGTCAACCTGATGACCGCCGGCCGCGGCATCGTGCATTCGGAGCGCGAGAGCGCAGGGGCCAAGCAGGCGACGCGCAATCTGTTCGGCATCCAGGCGTGGGTGGCGCTGCCCAAGGCGGACGAGGAGATGGCGCCGGCGTTCGCACATCATGGCGCCGACGAGCTGCCGCGCATCACAGGCGAGGGCAAGCGTGTGCGGCTCATCATGGGGTCCGCGTACGGTGCACGCTCGCCCGTCGAGTTTCCGCACGAGAGCTTGTATGCAGAAGCGGTGCTGGCGCCGGGCGCGGTGCTGCCGCTCGATCCGGACTACGACGAGCGCGCGGTGTATGTGGCCTCGGGCGAGATCGACGTGGCTGGCACCCGCTTCGAGGCAGGGCGGCTGCTGGTGTTCAAGCCCGGCGACCGCATCTCGATCCTGGCCACGGCGCAATCGCGGCTGATGCTGGTCGGCGGCGAGCCCATGGATGGACCGCGCCACATCTGGTGGAATTTTGTCTCCAGCTCCAAGGAGCGCATCGAGGCGGCGAAAGCGGACTGGAAAGAGAAGCGCTTCGCCATCGTGCCGGGCGACGAGCAGGAGTTTATTCCGCTGCCGGAGTAGGGACTGACGCTTCCACGGCAATCCGCCCGTCATTTGTTGCGATGCGGTGTTGCGCAAAAGCTACTGAGGGCCACTGGCAGAAATTCCTACTGCGGGACTCCCTATTCCATTGTTCTTGCATCCCAAAACATGGTGAGCGCGCGAGGCGCAATACAAACGCGATCGAATTCACATGGGATACTGGTTCACCACTGGAATGAGCTGAAATCAAGTACGTTTCTTGGGTGTCGCGAGTCGACACACATCTGAACTCGGGAAACGAATGGGGATGGCAGATGGACGCCATAGGCTTGCTCAAAACCTGGATCGGAGCGCTCACGGACATCGGCTTGATGCTCCTGGCGCTGGCAATCGTTGCGTCAGTGCTTGTCGGAGGCACATTGCCCTTTTTTGGGGGTGTAGTCGGCAACATCGTCTCCTTGGTTAAGGAGCTTGGCAGCAACGGCCTCGTCGGTCTGATTGCCGTCGGTATCATCATGTGGCTGTTCTCGAAGCGATCGATGGCGTGAAAGCGTTCCCGCGGGGCGGGGAAACCCACCTCGCGGGTCAGAGGACCAACTGTAATGGTTGAGCGATTCCTCAAACTCGGCTGGCTCGCTGCCGAAGTTGGTCTGCTTTTGATAGTACTTTGTGTCTTTCTCAACATTCTCCTCGGTAACGAGGGAGGCGCGTATATCGCCTTTGTTTCCGATAATGCCGCCAGGTTTCTGCAGGCGCTTCCTCCCGGCGTCACGCTCGGGATAGCACTCATTATTCTCCTCTATTGGTTCGTAAAGGCCAGGCACCTCAGTTGAGGCTGGTACGGAAGGTCTTGGGCCGACGGTCCGCAGCCCGCGGTGGTCCCGGCCGTATGATTTCGTCCCCTATTGCAGAGAGCGAGGCGATGGCGTCGATCATGATCGGCGCATTGCCATCTTTGGCCATATCGTAGAAGCCCATGCCGGAAGTGCGGCCACCAATGGGCGAGCAATCGGCAGTCCGCCCAGCCACCGCGCCATTATCGCTCCGATGCTGCATGACAACAGTCGAGAGGCGAACGATGCGCGCATATGATCGGTGCGCTTGATCGAAGGAAGGACTCGATGACGACACCGACGCCCGCTGCGCCGCCGAATGCCGCTGACAGCGATCCACGCGCGCTCGGGTGGATGGCCGGGTTTCCGCCGCCGCCGGAGAAGGCGGTCACTTTCGCCGACGGCTCGTTCCGGCAATTTCCGCAACTGCGCTGGGCGTGGAGCAATATCCGCCAGCTCGTGCCGACGATCGGGGTCTGGCGCGGTCCAGGCCCGGTATCGGTGTTGCCCCGGGCCGAGCAGGACATTGGCAGCGTGAAGCTCACGACGATGGACGGCCGGCCGATCACGTTCGATCAGGCGCTCGCCGAGACCTACGCCGACGGCATCGCGGTGCTGCATCGCGGCCGTATCGTCTTCGAGCGCTACTTCGGCGCGCTGGAGCCGCACAAGCAGCACATCGCCATGTCGGTGACCAAGTCGTTCACCGGCGTGCTGGCCGGTATTCTCGTCGCCGAGGGCAGGCTCGATCCGGCCGCGCCCGTGAAGGCCTACGTGCCCGAGCTGGAGGCGAGCGCCTTCGGCGACGCGACCGTCGAGCAGGTCATGGATATGACGACTGGCCTCAAGTACACGGAGGTTTATACCGACACGAGCTCCGATGTCTGGGCGATGCGGCGCGCCAACGGCATGGCGCCGCCCGAGCCCGGCGCAACGCCGCCCTCGCTGCTCGAATACCTGACGACGCAGCAGAAGCAGGGCGAGCACGGCCGCGTGTTCGCCTACAAGACGATCAATACCGACGTGCTCGCCTGGATTACCCGCCGCATCACAGGCCAGTCGCTTTCCGCGCAGCTTTCAACGCGCATCTGGCAGCCGATGGGCGCGGAGGAGGACGCGCACTACACCGTCGACCGCCTCGGCATCGAGAGTGGCGGCGGTGGCCTCAACACGACTGTGCGCGATCTCGCCCGCTTCGGTGAGGTGATGCGCAACCGCGGCTACTTCAATGGCCGCCAGATCGTGCCCGCGAGCGTCGTCGACCACATCGCGAGGGGTGGCGATCCGAAGAAATTCGCTCCTGCCGGCTATGCGACCTTGCCCGGCTGGTCCTACCGCAACCAGTGGTGGGTGAGCCACAACGCGCATGGCGCCACCATGGCGCGCGGCATTCACGGCCAGTCGATCTACGTCGATCCCAAGGCCGAGATGGTGATCGCGCGTTACGCCTCGCATCCCGCTGCCGGCAACGTCAACAATGATCCCGTGACGCTCCCGGCCTTCGCGGCGGTGGCGGAGGCGTTGATGGGGTAGGGCGGGAGTGGCGTCGGGTTGGTGCGCCTACCCAGCTCCCGTCTCGATCGGAAGGTCCGGGCGCGCGCCCCATTCCGACCAGGAGCCGTCGTAGACGGCGGCATCGGGGGCGCCGATCTCAGCCAGCGCCAGGGCAATGACGCCGGCGGTGACGCCGGAGCCGCAGCTCGCCACCACCGGCCGCTCGGTCGCTACGCCGGCCGCCTTGAATATGGCGCGCAGTCCGGCCTCGTCCTTCAAGGTGCCGTCCGGGTTGAGTAGGTTCGTAAAAGGCACGTTCTTGGATGACGGAATGCGCCCCGAGCGCAAGCCCGCGCGCGGCTCGGGCGCGGTGCCGGCGAAACGGCCGGCGGCGCGCGCATCGACGATCTGCACGTTTCGGTCGCCGATCAGCGCCTTGACCTCGGCGGCGTCGCGCACGAGGCCCGCGTTGAAGCGTGGCGTGAAGTGGCGCGGCGTGCGCAGCGGCGGCTCTCCGCTTTCCAACGCGCGATCCTCGGCCTTCCATTTCTTCAGGCCGCCGTTCAGCACTGCGACATCCCGATGTCCCATGGTGCGGAACATCCACCAGACGCGCGCGGCCGAGTAGAGACCCTCCGAGTCGTAGACGACGACGCGCAGGCCGTCGCCGATGCCCATTTTCTTCATCTGGCTCGCGAACTGGACCGGCGATGGCAGCATGTGGGGCAGCGGATTGCTCTTGTCCGAGATCGCGTCGATGTCGAAGAAGATGGCGCCCGGGATGTGCTCGGCCTCGTATTCGGCGCGCGCGTTGCGCTTGGCTGTGGGCAGGTGCATGGAGCCATCGAGCACGATGACGTCGGGGGCGGCGAGATGGTCGGCGAGCCATTGCGTCTCGACCAGCCATTTCGATTGGCGCGGCATGGGTGGTTTTCTCCCGGTTCCTCGATTGTTGTGTATCCGATGTTTCTGGCCGTATTTGTATCCGTCCTGGGCGCTGGCGTCATCACTACTGGTTGCAGGGCTGGCTGCCGCCTGAACTCTGGGTCCCGGGTCGCGCGCGAGAGCTGATCCAGTAGCCATAAGGATCGCTCGGGCTCGCGCTTGCCCGGGATGACAGGTGGGTTTTGGGCAGCGGCTTACACGTCAATGTCATCCCGGAAACCGCGCGGCCGAAGGGCGTCGTTATGGAAGGACGAAATCCCCGCGCGGTTATCCGGGACCCAGAGCAAAAAGCGGCTGCCAATGCCAGCCGCTTGTTCGTCATGCCTGCTGCGTCTCAAGCAAACACGAGGCGGATGCGGCGGTTCTGCTTGCCCTTGTTCTCGATCTTGGCGATGGCGAGGCGACCGATCTCGCCGGTGGCGCGCACGTGCGTGCCGCCACAGGGCTGCAGATCGACGGCGCCGCCCTCGCCGATGACGACAAGGCGGACCTTGCCCGTGCCCATGGGCGGTTTGACCGACATGGTGCGCACCAGATGCGGGTTGGCCTCGAGCTCGGCATCCGTGATCCAGCGCTCGGAGACGGGATGATTGGCGGCCACCAGCGCGTTCAGCTCGGCGGTGAGACGCTCCTTGTCGACGCCGGACGGATCGGCGATGTCGAAATCGAGCCGGCCATCCTCAGCGCCGATCTGGCCGCCGGTGACGGGAAACTTGACGAGACTGCAGAGCAAATGCAGGGCGGTGTGCATGCGCATGTGCTTGTAGCGCGTGTCCCAGTTGAGACGGGCGCGCACACTTTGACCCGGCGCTGGGCGCGGAGCACCTTCAGGCGCGACGTGGGCGATGGTGGTCTTGTCGGCGTCCCACACCGTCGTGGCGATGGGGCAGGAGCCGCTGCCGTCGATCTCGAGCACGCCTGCATCGCCCGGCTGGCCGCCGGAGGAGGCATAGAACACGGTGCGGTCGAGCACGATACCGCCGCGCTCGTTGATGGCGACCACCTTGGCCTCGCACTCCTCGAGGTAGGCATCGGCTCTGAAAAGTTGCTCGGTCATCGGTGGGGCCTTCTGAAAGCTGGCGGCGCTCGGCGCACCTTCACGCCGCATCTGTGTTTTTGCAATGGGAAGCGATGGGCCGTGGTCCGGCCGAGCGGCGACCGCAGGAGATATGCCGGTCTGCTCTACCCCAAGGATCGGCGACGCCGACCTGGGCCTCCTGTGTCGCAGATATGCCTTTCGGGCGTCACCCCAGCGCGGCTGGAGCCCGGCTTGGGATTATTGCGCGACCTTTGCTGATGCATTCGGGCGGAATTTCCATTCGGCATCGGACACCGTCCGGCGGAAAGTCGAGAGCGACGGTGCCATTGAGCTCGTACGGAACAAGCTCTCTGACGATGGTTGTGCCGTAACCTGTTTGGCTGCGGCGTCTGAACCGGAGGGCCATCGATCTCCTGCCATTCGATGGCGAGCCGGCCGGACGAGCCATTGCGCAACCACCACCAGCGAAGCTGCACCCGACCAGTACGGTGGGACAATGCCCCGTATTTTGCGGCGTTGGTGGTCAGCTCGTGCACAACCATGGCCATGGCCTGGGCTGCTTCTGCCGTCAACGTCACATGGGGACCACCGATCTCCACATTGCCGACCTCATAGGGTGCAAACTCGCGCCGAACGATGTCGCGCAGCGACACGCCAACCCAGCGGTTTTGGCTCAGCAATTCATGCGTCCGCGCCAGTGCCTTTATCCGGCTTTCGAGTGCAGCCGTGAAGTCTGGCAACGACGCATGACCCCCCATGGGTCTGAGCGATGATGGCGACAACGGTGGCCAGCACGTTCTTGACGCGGTGGTCGAGCTCGGCGACCAGCGCGCGCTGATGGTCCTCGGAGCGCTTGCGTTCGGTGATGTCAATGCTGACACCAAGCACGCGCCGCGGGCAGCCGTCACCTTCGTACGAGATGAAGCAACGCGTCTCGACCCATCGCACCTCGCCGACGCTGGACGACTAATACGATACTCCACACTGTACTCGCGCCGGCCTGGCGAAGGATCGTCTGCGCACTCCTTCCACCAGCCCTATGTCGTCAGAGTGCACGTCGAGCCAGGCATTGGCGGACGCGATACTCGGTCGTGCCCTCGGGCAGGCCGTGGATGGCCGCATAGCCCTCAGAAATCTGCATGATCTCGGTGTCGAGCGTCATACGCAAAGCTGCCAACGAGAGCCGCCGTTTCCGGCAAACGCCACCTGAATATTGCGCTCTTCCAGCACCCGCTCTGCTTTCTTGCGCTCGGTGATGTTTCGAGTGAGACCCTTGATGCGCAGGAGCCTGCCCGTCGCGTCAAATTCGCCCTTGGCCGTCTCCTCCAGCCAGATCGGTTCGCCGTTCGGACCGGCAGAAGCGGAAAGTCAGAGCATATGAGGGATTGCTGGGAGAGAGCTCCCGGATCTTTGCTTTGACGCTGGCTCGATCGTCTGGATGAACGTGTCCGAAAAAGGCGTTGCGTGGCTGAGCTGCTCCCCTGGTCGTCCTCAATCCCCAATATCAAAGCCGCGTTGTCGCTGCGGCAGCGACCGACCCGTGACGGCATTCCAATCGAAGGCCATGACGCGGCCTGCTGTCAATGCATCCGCCAAGCTGGCCTTGTGCGCCTCGAGCGCGGCCTCTGTTTGCTTGCGCTGCGTCACGTCGATGTTGGCCCCGATGACGCGCGCGCCTCCATCATTGTCGTAGGATATCAAGCTGCGTGAATCGATCCATCGTATCTCACCGCCAGCACGCACGATGCGGTATTCGCAATAGTGCTCGCACCGCCGGTCGGCCATGGCCTGCTTGAAGCCAGCCTCTACGCGGGGCAGGTCTTCGGGATGAACTCCTCGCGCGCCAATAGTCGCGGCTGATGTCCTCGGTGCCTTCGGGCAAGCCGTGCATGGCCACATAGCCAGGCGACACCTGCATCCGCTCCAACGTCGACATCGAAGGTGAACGTTCCAACCAGCGCGAACTGGCCGGCGAGCGCAAGCTGCGCGTTGCGCTCGGCCAGCATCTGCTCGGCCTGCTTGCGCTCGCTGATGTCGACGGTCATGTTGACTGACGCCAACGATCGCTCCTGTGCGGTCACGCAGAGGCGTTGGATAAGGAGCGATCGGAACGCGGCTGCCATCTACCCGCTCGAGGATCGCCTCCCGACCTCGCACGATGCGGCCCAGGCTGCAGGGCAATCTCGGTGGGGCAATCTTGCAAGGCCATGGGTGTGCCATCGGCGTGGTAGTAGCGGGCAAAATCGGACCATCTGTCCTCTCCCAGCCTGGGCTTGGCGCCCCACAGATTGACCGCAGCGTCGTTGCAATATGTGATGCGACCGGCAGCGTCCGTTACGTAGATGGCGGCCGGCAGCGCCCCCAGCAGGTCGCGCAACGCACGCTCGCTTTCCTGCAGTGTGGCCTCGACATGTTTGCGCTCGGTGATGTCGTGGGTGACCCCGAGCAATTGCACGGCCGGCCGGCGGCATCGCGCACGACGGCTCCTTCGATCGCAACCCAGCGCTCTCGATCAGTGGGCGACCTGATCAGGACGAGCCTTGAGACGGTACTCGGCCCTGCAGTGTCTGGCTAGCACCCGTTCAATCCCGAGAATGCGGTGTCCAGATCGGAGAAGATCGTCTGGATGCACCTGGGCCCGCATCTGCGCGAGAGTTTGAGGCGGCGCATTGGGACCATGCCCGTGAATGTGCCGATCGCGCACGTCGTTGTCGAACTGGCGGCTTTTCAGGTCGAGGCTCCAGGTGCCAAGCTCGGCACAGTCGAGGGCCAGTTGTAAGCGGCGATTGCTGTTCTCCAGCGCGAACACGTGCTGCCGCCGCTCCGTGAACAGCGCAGAGAGAACCAGGATGCAGCCGCAAAGGGCCAACAAGGCCGTTTGAGCCGCATAGATGCGGGTGACAAGGGGAATGCTGGGGTCACCCAAACGACCGATGCCAAACGTGACGGTCCAGACGATGACGAAGGCGAGCGATGAATGCGGTGGCTGCGGCAAACAGCGGGCGACAGCGAGCGGCCAGATAAAGCACGAGGGGCGCCAGCAAGGCGCCGGGCAGAAGCGTAAACCAATGGTCACCAGGCGCAGCCGAGACCCACCGTGCTCACGAGCGCCAGGACCGCAAGCAAGAGCAGCCCTTCTGCTATCTCCGATTTTGTGGGCCTGTCGTGCCAGATCCCGGCGAGCCCAATCACCAAGGGCGCAACGCTGACGACGCCAAGAGCGTCGGACGCGAACCAGTTCCACCACGTGATCAGGAACGGCGTCCCCGAGTTGTGGAAGAGGATGAACCCCAACGTCCCGCCCACTCCCGAGGCCGCAGCGCCGACCGCCGCCGCTGCAACAAAGCCGAGCACGTTGCGCACTTGGTCGAGTTTGAACTGTGGGCCGAAATAACGAGCGATCAGCCCTGCGACGAGAATGGTTTCGCCGGCATTGCAGAGGGTGAAGACCACAGTTGCCGCGAGATTGCGGTCGCCCATCAGATTGGCAACGACCGAGGCAGCCATGATCCCGATGGCGACTGGCCACCGTGCCTTGGGTCCCAAGGCAATGAGCGTTCCCGCGGCGATACCGGCAGCGGGCCAGAACACGGCCACATCATCCGGTTTTGTGAGAAGGGCAAGACCGAGGTGCGCGCCCAAGAAATACGCAATGCCGACCGCTATCGCGAGCGCAAGCGAGGACATCCATCGGTTATGCAGAACAGGGTTGCTGTACCAGCGGCGCTGCAGCGCGTACTGCATTCGCTATCCCCTCATCGCCACGCATGCCGATCGGCCACAACCGCAGCGCGCTGTAAGAACCCCACAGGGTTGTAAGCCATTTCAAGCCATGGCCTGAACATCAGAGGTTATGCTGATATTGGCCGGCTGAAAGTCTGTAGGGCAGGCACAGTTAATGCCCCAAAGGTTGCCTTTAGAAATTTTGATCCGCGCGGATCAGGCGGCGGAGTGCGGTCCCACCGGCGGCTCATGCTAGGCAATCAGTTCACCGCGCGAGTGGCCGCGCGAGGTTCGGGATGACGCGCCACCTGTCACGCATCCGGATCGACGAATACTTGCGGCACGGGCGTGCCTTTGGTCGCGAGCCACTTCGGCACGGGCAGGTTCTTGGAGCGCAGGAAGTCCGGGTTGAACAGCTTCGACTGATAGCGCGTGCCGTAGTCGCAGAGCAGCGTGACGATGGTGTGGCCCGGACCCAAGTCGCGCGCCAGGCCGAATTGCGCCCGCGACGTTGACGCCCGTCGAGGAGCCGAGGCACAGGCCTTCCTCGGTCAAGAGGTCGAAGACGATCTGCACCGCGTCGGCGTCGGGAATGAAGTAGGACTTGTCGACCACCACGCCTTCGAGGTTCTTGGTGATGCGACCCTGGCCGATGCCTTCGGTGATGGAGGAGCCCTCGGCCTTGAGCACGCCGGTGGTGTAGTAGCTGTGCAGGGCCGCGCCGGCCACGTCGGCGAGCGCGATCTGAATGTTCTTGCGTTTGGCCTTGAGACCCATCGACACACCGCCCAGCGTGCCGCCGGAGCCGACGGCCGAGACAAAGCCATCGACCTTGCCGTCGAGGTCGGCCCAGATCTCCTCCGCCGTCGTCTCGATGTGCGCCTGCCGATTGGCGACGTTGTCGAACTGATTGGCCCAGATGGCGCCGTTGGGCTCGGTCTTGGCCAGCGTCTCGGCCAGCCGCGCGGAATACTTCACGTAGTTGTTCGGGTTCTTGTAGGGGACGGCCGGCACCTCGATCAGCTCGGCGCCGAGCAGGCGCAGGGTGTCCTTCTTCTCCTGACTCTGCGTTTCGGGAATGACGATGACGCTGCGGAAGCCGAGCGCATTGCCGATGAGGGTCAGGCCGATGCCGGTGTTGCCGGCGGTGCCTTCGACGACGGTGCCGCCGGGGCGGAGGTCACCACGCTTCACGGCATCCTGAATGATGTAGAGCGCGGCGCGGTCCTTGACGGACTGGCCGGGGTTCATGAACTCGGCCTTGCCGAGGATGGTGCAGCCGGTCGCCTCGGAGGCGCGCTTCAGCTTGATGAGCGGCGTGCGCCCGACGGCGGCGACGACGCTGTCTGCTGTGGTCAAGGGGACGCTCCTCCTGTCAGCGGCAGGCTCGAGTGCGATCGTCTCACATGGAAGCAATACCGCGTCCATGTGGGGCGTGAATCGCCCTCGAATTTAAAGTGTAGAGCAGGATTCACGCTTCGGCCGCGACGTGTCGATTGTGGCAAGGTAGTTCATCCGAAGCGATCCTGCTCTGGCCGGTGGCATGTGGGCCAAACTAGAACGGCGGCGCGGTCGGTCGCAAGGCGGGCCGGGTCGGGCTCCGACGGGCAAGTTGCGCTGTGGCGGTGAAGATGGTTGGACCGGCAACGCCTGACAATCGCTAGTAACGTAGGACAACACTAGCGCAACGTATAGCGCAACAGTTGCCGCAAGCATAGCGCAATGGCCCCGTTAACATGAGGCTATGTTGCGCTATCGGCGATGCCTGATGGCTGGTTGGAGCGAGCCAGGGAAAAGTAATCCCCGCTGCCGTGGCTGCCCTCATAGTGATGTGGTCTCGGATCACCGGAGTGCGCTGGTTCTGCAGCGGCGCGCCTCAGCCTGCGATCCGGGAGCCGTCGTCCGTTTCCCTCCTGCGGCTGGCCGCCAGACCAGTGGAGCGTCGCAGCGGGCGCGGAGACGGACTGAGCCCGGGCATCGTTGAGCCCGTGAGCGCTAAGGTCGACCGGCTGAACGATGCCCGGCTCCGCCTTCTCGTCATTGCCTCGGGCCGAAAGGCCGCGGGATTGGAGGCGCTTGTCTCCTCGCCAAAGCGGGGCGCTGCTTAACCCGCACTTAACCCTACCGGCGCATTATACGGCACATGTGTCAGTGGGCCTCTCGGAAGGTCCGATCGTGAAGGTGTCGCCATGTATGCAGTCGTGAAGGCGAGCGTAGTCTGCGTTGCGGTGAGTGTGGCGGTCGGGTGCCCCCTGCCGGCGGCCGCAGCCGATTTGGGCGGTCCCTCGCTCAAAGACAACGGCTGGAGCGCACCAGCGCGGCCCGTTGCGGGCCCATGCTACTGGCGCGCAGACGTAGGCCACTCCTGGTCGCAGAACACATCCGGCCAATACGCCGGCAACCCGGATCCGGACCTGTCCGGCGAGGACTTGGGCAATGGCTGGTTCGGAGAGATCGGCGCCGGATGCGGCTCGGGTTCGCTCGGCTGGCGCGCAGACGTCACGCTCGGCCTGCGCCAAGCCATCGATTTCGGCGGCGACGTGGTGTTGCCGGGCCCTGCCACCAGCCATCTGACGGCGGACGTCAGAACCTATACGCTGATGCTCAACGGCTATTACGATCTCGGCAATTTCAACGGCATGGTGCCCTATGTCGGCGCCGGCGTTGGCGTCGCCTACCACCGGATGAGCGATGTGCAGGGCGATGTCGGGCCAACCAGTCAAAGTGGTGGAGACAACACGGCATTTGCCTGGTCGCTGATGGCCGGCGTCGCCTATCAGCTGACGGAACGGGCCATTCTGGATATCGGTTACCGGTTTATCGACCTCGGCTCCGTCCGATCGGGCAGCGACCCGGTCCTGGCAAGGCTCGAGATCGACGACATGCGCGCACATGAGATCAAGATCGGCCTGCGCTATCATTTCGGCTCGAGCGCGTCTGCCTGGAAGTAGTCAGCGGGTGGCCCGCCTCTTGCGTCTCTGTCCTCGCGAGCCTTGCCGGAACCTTTCCGGCCGGCTCGGACCGAGGCAAAGAGCACCAAGATGGCACGCACCGTATTTCTGATCGCAATCGTTTGGCTGGGCTTCGTGCTGCTGCGCGAGTACGGCTGGGGTTGGTTCGGCCTCGACGACAAGTTCGCCTGGGCGCTGTTGCTGCCGGGGACCTACGTCGCCGGTCTCGCCATCCTCAACGACTAAGACAGCCTAGTGTGATGATCGAGAAATTCGCCAGCGCTCTCGGCATGTCTCTGGAGCGAATTTTCTCGATCTGAATCACACTAGCAATCCTCAATTTACTAGTGTCCTTTCGATCGCGAAGTTCGTTCAGCGGTTGCTGTAAGATCCGCCGAACTTCGCGATCGGGACACTAGGCCTCTAGCGGAACGCGACGGTGGCAAATGCCTTGCCCACCTTGTCCTTGCCCCACGGCACCGGCATGTCGGGCGCCATGCCCGGAGCCGCAATTGTGCTGCCGAGCCGCTTTTTCTGTATCACCACCTTGCCGCTGTCGTTGCGGACCTCGATGCGCCCTGTGATCAGCAGGATGCCATAGGCGTTATCGATCGGCCCGCCCCAGAAGTCGCTGCCGTCGGCGGCCAGAGTAGCCGATCTGGTGCGCACCTCGATGCGCTTGTCGTTGAACTCGCGGATGCGACCGGCCGTGAAACGGAACGCGCCCTTGACGACGTCGACGAAGGCGGCGCCGCTCTTCTTGAGCGGATTGTAGACGAAGTGGTCGATGAAGGCTTCGGCCCGCTCGCCGAGCGTCAACTGTGTGCCATCGGCGAAGATGAGGAGTAGCCGCGAGTTATCGGCAGTGCTGAGCGTGTCTCCGCTTGCGATCGGCTGGCCCGCCAGCGCCGGCATGGCCAGGGCGCCGCGCAGGAGCGTTGCCTCGCCTTGCACGCGATTGACGATGCCGAGCGCCGCAGCCTCGGCTGGAAGCGTCTGGGCCGGCGCTGGGACCGTGCAACAGCATGGACGCAAGGCAAGCAAGCACCGCAAGGCACGGATACCGGCTGGCAGGAAGCATGGTGGTCCCCCGTATCAGCGCAGATCGTCTGGTCCCGCCACTCGAATCGACGCGTCTTTCACATTGATCCTCGGAACTTGGCCGGTTGTGTGTCATGAGGGCTGCCGGGATCGTCCGTACCGGTAACGGTCAATCTGAAGCCGCGTCGCGTTCGTCTTGACAGCCATGGCCATGGGCGGGCACATGTTTGCCGTGCCCCGACCTGCGGATCGTGCCAGCGAGCGTGGCGGAACTGGTAGACGCGACGGCCTTAGGAGCCGTTGTCCCCAAGACGTGGAGGTTCAAGTCCTCTCGCTCGCACCAAGGGTCGCGCGAAGGCGGAAATGCGCGGGTTGTCAGATACGAACGAGTAGCCAAGCAGCATGCAAGTCACTGAAGCAAACACCGACGGTCTGAAGCGCACGCTCAAGGTCGTGGTCGGTTCGAACGAGCTCAACGATCGCTTTTCCGCGCGCCTGGACGAGGTCAAGGACACCGTCCAGCTCAAAGGCTTTCGCCGCGGCAAGGTGCCGGTCCAGCACATCAAGAAGGTGTTTGGCCGGTCGCTGATGGCGGAGGTCGTGCAAAAGGCGCTCGAGGAATCGAGTCGCAAGGCGCTGGACGACCGCAAGGAGCGCCCGGCGTTCCAGCCCAAGATCGACCTCACGGAGGACAAGACCGAGATCGAGAGCGTCATCACCGGTAAGAGCGATCTGGCTTACACCATGTCGTTCGAGGTGCTTCCCGAGATCAACCTGGTCGAGTTCCCGCAGTTGAACCTGGAGCGGCTGTCGGCCGACGTCACCGACGAGGCAGTTGATAAAGCGCTGGCAGAGCTGGCAGAACGCAACATCGGCTATGAGACGGAGGAGGGCAGGGTCGCTGATGACGCCGATCAGCTCACCATCGACTTTGTAGGCCGCATCGGCGGCACAGAGTTCGAGGGCGGCAAGGGCGAGGATGTGCCGCTCGTGCTCGGCGGCGGCGGCTTCATTCCGGGCTTTGAGGATGGCCTAAAGGGCGCAAAAGCGGGCGATGAGCGCCGGGTGACGGCAACGTTCCCGGCCGAATATGCCGTGAAGGACCTAGCCGGCAAGGAAGCCGAGTTCGAGGTCAAGGTGAAGGCGGTCGGAAAACCCAAAAAGCCCGACATCGACGATACCTTCGCCAAAGGCCTGGGTGTCGACACGCTGGCGACGCTGAAAGACAGAATTCGGGCGCAAATCCAGCGCGAATACGATCAGGTGGCGCGTGTGAAGCTGAAGCGCGTGCTGCTCGACGCGCTCGACAAGGCGCACGATTTCGCCCTGCCGCCGACGCTGGTCGACAACGAGTTCGAGACTATTTGGAATCAGGTCAACGAGAGCCTCAAGCGGGCTGGAAAGACATTCGCTGACGAGGGCAAGACCGAGGAGCAGGCCAGGGAGGAGTATCGCAAGATCGCCGAACGGCGGGTGCGCCTCGGCCTCGTCATCGGCGAGATCGGCACCAAAGGCAAGGTCGAAGTCACGCAGGAGGACTTGAGGAACGCGCTGTTCGAGCAGGCGCGCCGCTTCCCCGGGCAGGAGCGCATGGTCTACGAATATTTTCAGAAAACGCCCGGCGCGCTGACCGAGCTCAGGGCACCTATTTTCGAAGACAAGGTCGTTGACTATATACTGTCGGAAGCCAACCCCACCGAGCGGAAGGTTTCGCGTGAGGAGTTGCTGAAGCCCATCGAGGGCGAAGCCGATCTCCCGCACGTGCACGACGGCGCCCATTCTCACGGACATCACCACGATCATGACCACGACCATGACCATCATCACGGCCATGATCACGATCATGGCCACCATCACCACGATCATGAGCCGGGGCACACGCACGGCCACGAGCATGGCGAGAAGAAGTAGCCGACGCGCATCTGCCGGCCGCAGGCACCGCATTTGACCTTTCAGGTGAGCCCCATGATGGATCCAGTCACCGCCGCCCCGACTGCCACCTATTGGCCGACGGTCATCGAGCAGACCGCCCGCGGCGAACGGCCCTACGATCTGCCCTCGCGCATGTTGCAGGAGCGGATCATCTTCGTGATCGGCCCAATCGAAGACCAGATGGCCTCATCCATCTGCATGCAGCTTCTCTTTCTGGAGGCACAAAACCCGAAGAAAGAGATCGCCATGTACATCAATTCTCCCGGCGGGGTCGTGACCTCGGGTATGGCCATTTACGACACCATGCAATTTATTCGGCCGCCGATCGCCACGCTGTGCATCGGCCAGGCGGCTTCCATGGGATCGTTGCTGCTTGCCGCTGGAGCGAAGGGGATGCGCTACGCGCTACCCAATGCTCGCATCATGTTGCATCAGCCTTCCGGCGGGTTTTCCGGCCAGGCGAGTGATATCGAGCGGCACGCCGAGGATATCATCAAGATGAAGCGCCGCCTCAACGAGGTGTACGTTAAGCACACCGGCCAACCTTATGAGAAAATTGAGCAAACCTTGGATCGGGATTATTTCCTGGCAGCCGATCAGGCCAAGACTTTCGGGCTGATCGACCGGGTGTTGACGAAGCGCGACGAGATCGAGCTAGCGATCACCGGCAAGGGAAACTGAGCCGGGGTTTAACAGTTCTAAAAACGGTCTTAATTACCGCGCCAGAGTGACGCAGCCGAGAGCGGTGCGCGTGGTTTACCGAGGATTGGTGCGGCCACGGTGACACACGAGTGTTGCAATCGCGTCGCGTGCGGACCAGGGTGGGGATGGTGCCATTAAGGCAATCTTGATCTGCCCTTCCGTAGCATGCTGAGATCGGTCAAAGCGGATTCACGATCGGGTCGCGGTGGGCATGGCCGAGATCCTGCATGGGGTACGAGGCGCCAAGGCTGGTTGCCCCATAGAATGCTTGGCGCGGGTGGTGAGAAAAGCGGATGGCCAACGAAAAGAACACGCTGTACTGCTCCTTCTGCGGCAAGAGCCAGCATGAGGTGCGAAAGCTGATTGCCGGGCCGACGGTGTTCATCTGCGATGAATGCGTCGAGCTGTGCATGGATATCATCCGCGAGGAGAACAAGAACACTCTCGTCAAGTCGCGCGATGGCGTGCCCAGCCCGCAGGAAATCTGCTCGGTGCTCAACTCGTATGTGATCGGCCAGGATCACGCCAAGCGGGTGCTGTCGGTTGCGGTGCACAACCACTACAAGCGCCTCAATCACGCGAGCAAGAACAACGACGTGGAGCTGGCGAAGTCCAACATCCTGCTGGTTGGGCCGACTGGCTGCGGCAAGACGCTGCTGGCGCAAACGCTGGCACGCATCTTGGACGTACCGTTCACGATGGCTGACGCAACGACGCTCACCGAGGCTGGTTATGTCGGCGAGGACGTCGAGAACATCATTCTCAAACTGCTCCAGAACGCCGACTACAACGTGGAGCGCGCTCAGCGCGGCATCGTCTACATCGACGAGGTCGACAAGATCAGCCGCAAGTCGGACAACCCGTCGATCACGCGCGACGTGTCGGGCGAAGGCGTGCAACAGGCGCTGCTGAAAATCATGGAGGGCACAATCGCCAGCGTACCGCCGCAAGGTGGGCGCAAGCATCCGCAGCAGGAGTTTCTGCAGGTCGATACCACCAACATTCTCTTCATCTGCGGCGGAGCGTTCTCGGGTCTGGAGAAGATCATCGCCCGGCGCGGCAAGGGCTCGTCAATCGGCTTTGGCGCGACGGTGATCGCGCCCGATGAGAGACGCACCGGCGACATCCTACGTAGCGTCGAGCCCGAGGATCTCTTGAAGTTCGGTTTGATCCCAGAGTTCATCGGGCGTCTGCCCGTGATCGCGACGCTGGAGGATCTCGACGAGAAGGCCTTGATTCAGATCCTGACCGAGCCGAAGAACGCGCTGGTCAAACAGTACCAGCGCCTGTTCGAGATGGAGGACGTACAACTCACGATCACGCAGGACGCCTTGCGGGGAATTTCGCGCAAGGCGATCGAGCGCAAGACGGGAGCGCGCGGACTGCGTTCCATCATGGAAGGAATATTGCTCGACACCATGTTCGAGCTGCCCAACCTGAAGGGCGTCGAGGAGGTCGTGATCGGACCGGAGGTTGTCGAAGGCGGCGCGCGTCCGCTTCGGATCTACTCGGAACGGGCCGAGGAAAAAGGGTCGAGCGCCTGATCGGCGGGGCCCCCGGCGGGCGCAAGCCCGCAAGGACTTGTGTGGGGTGGGCGGTGTTCCCATTTCCTTCTCTGGCCCGGACGAGCCGCGCAGAGAAGGCGTTCTTCGTCCACGGACAAGGAGTTTCTCTGTGGAGGAGGGTTGGCGGCAAGGAATCGGAGCGCGGCACATCGGCCTGTTGCGCTAGACTGCGGTGAGAGTGGGACGGAACGCAACCGTGTGAGTGCGTCTGGGGAACCAAGGCAGGAATCAGGATCATGGGCGAAGAAAAACAAGTGAAAGAGAAAGCTGGCGGCAAGGAGCTCTATCCAGTGCTCCCGCTGCGCGACATCGTGGTTTTTCCATACATGATCGTGCCGCTCTTCGTGGGCCGCGAGAAGTCGATCAATGCGCTGGAGGAGGTCATGCGCTCGGACAAGCAGATCCTGCTTGCCGCGCAGAAGAACGCCAGCGACAACGATCCGGCTCCGGACGCGATCTACAAGGTCGGCACGCTCGCCTCTGTGCTGCAGCTGCTCAAGCTGCCCGACGGCACGGTCAAGGTGCTGGTCGAGGGCACCGCGCGCGCGCGCATTCTCACCTATACCGCCAACGCCGACTACTTCGAGGCTGAGGTGGAGCGGATTGGCGAGACGCCTGGGAACAAGGACGAGATCGAGGCCCTGGCACGCTCGACGGTGTCTCAGTTCGAGAGCTACGTGAAGCTCAACAAGAAGATCAGCCCCGAGGTTCTGGGCACGATCAGCCAGATCGATGATCACTCCAAGCTGGCCGATACGATCGCCTCGCACCTGGCGATCAAAATCTCCGACAAGCAGGACGTGCTCGAGATCACCAAGATCTCGGAGCGGCTGGAGCGTGTGTACACGCTGATGGAAAGCGAGATTTCGGTCCTGCAGGTCGAGAAGAAGATCCGCAGCCGCGTCAAGCGCCAGATGGAGAAGACGCAGCGCGAGTACTATCTGAATGAGCAGATGAAGGCCATTCAGAAGGAGCTCGGCGATTCCGACGAGCGCGACGACATCTCCGAGTTCGAGGAGAAGATCGAGAACACCAAGCTCTCCAAGGAAGCCAAGGAGAAGGCGCTTGCGGAGCTGAAGAAGCTCAAGCAGATGAGCCCGATGTCGGCCGAGGCGACGGTGGTGCGCAACTACCTCGACTGGCTGCTGTCGATTCCGTGGGGCGTGAAGGGCAAGGTCAAGAAGGACCTGGCCGAGGCGCAGGAGATTTTGGACAAGGAGCACTACGGCCTCGAGAAGGTGAAGGAGCGCATCCTCGAGTACCTTGCGGTGCAGAGCCGCACCAACAAGCTCAAGGGCCCGATCCTCTGCCTCGTCGGTCCTCCCGGCGTGGGCAAAACCTCGCTCGGCAAGTCGATCGCCAACGCGACGGGCCGTGAGTTCGTGCGCATGTCGCTCGGCGGCGTGCGCGACGAGGCGGAGATTCGTGGTCACCGGCGCACCTACATCGGCTCGATGCCGGGCAAGGTGATCCAGTCCATGAAGAAGGCGAAGCGGACCAACCCGCTCTTCCTTCTGGACGAGATCGACAAGATGGGGTCCGACTTTCGCGGCGATCCGGCGGCGGCATTGCTCGAGGTGCTCGATCCCGAGCAGAACCATACGTTCAACGATCATTACCTCGAGGTCGACTACGATCTGTCGAGCGTGATGTTCGTGACGACGGCGAACACCCTCAACATCCCGCCGGCGCTCATGGACCGCATGGAGATCATACGGCTCGCCGGCTACACGGAGATCGAGAAGCTCGAGATCGCCAAGCGGCACCTGATCCCCGACCAGCAGCAGGCACACGGCCTGGAGGCGGGCGAGTGGACACTGACCGATGCCGGCCTCAAGGAGATCATCCGCCGTTATACCCGCGAGGCCGGCGTGCGCAGCCTCGAGCGTGAGATCGCCAAGCTTGCGCGTAAGGCGGTCAAGGACATCATGGCGACCTCGGTCAAGTCGGTGGAGATCACGGCCGAGAACCTCGAGGACTATCTCGGCGTGCCGAAGTTCCGCTACGGCGAGGCGGAGCTGGAGGACCAGGTGGGCGTGGTTACGGGCCTTGCCTGGACCGAGGTCGGCGGCGAGCTCCTGACCATCGAAGGCGTTCTGATGCCCGGCAAGGGCAAGATGTCGGTCACGGGCAACCTGCGCGACGTGATGAAGGAGAGCATCCAGGCGGCCAGCGCATATGTGCGCTCACGCTCGGTGGACTTCGGCATCCCGGCCTCGATGTTCGAGAAAAAGGACATCCACGTCCACGTGCCGGAGGGTGCGACACCGAAGGACGGCCCGTCGGCTGGCGTCGCCATGGTGACGGCCATCATCTCGGTGATGACCGGCATCCCGGTGCGCAAGGACGTGGCTATGACCGGAGAGATTACGCTGCGCGGCCGCGTGCTGCCGATCGGCGGGCTCAAGGAGAAGCTGCTGGCGGCGCTCAGGGCCGGCATCAAGCGCGTGCTGATCCCCGAGGAGAACGTCAAGGACCTGTCGGAGATCTCCGACGAGGTCAAGAACGCCCTCGAGATCATTCCGGTACCGCGCATGGATGCGGTGTTGAAACACGCGCTGGTGCGCATGCCCGATCCCATTACATGGGAGGAGGAGAGCAGCAGCGCGGTGGCCGCCGAAGACGATAAGACGGGCAGCCGGCCGACAGCGCACTGAACCCTGGTCAGTTAGAGCGTCTTGCTGAACGAAGGAGAAGCCCCGCACCGTATGGTGTCGGGGCTTCTCGGTATTCTGCTTTCGTTCGCAGTCCATCCTTCACAATTGCGCGATTTCCGGCCCATTTTCGGGGATTTTCCGCTTGACGGGACCGCCCATTAATCGTTGGTAGCCGACGCCGTTGCGGGCGCGACGGCCGACAGAGGCCGCGCGGTGCTTTTACGCCCGATACTGCGGCCGAATGATTTCACCCGAGGATATGTCACATGAGCAAAAAGGACCTGATCGACGCCGTGGCCGAAGCGGCCGCGCTTCCCAAGGAGAAGGCCAGTGAGGCTGTGGACGCCATGCTTGCGCACATCCAGAAGGCCATGCAGAGCGGAGGAGAGGTCCGCCTGCCGGGTTTCGGAACGTTCAAGGTGAGCAAGCGCAAGGAGCGGACCGGCCGCAATCCCGCGACCAAGCAAGAGATCAAGATTCCAGCGTCGATCGTGCCCAAGTTCCAGGCTTCGAAGACCCTGAAGGACGCCCTGAACTAAAGGCTCTTCCAGGCATTTTCGGCGCATGCAGATCGGCGCTCCCCTGCGCGGGCGCCGATTGTCATTTCGAGCTTGCCCTGGCTGATCCCGCCGCCGGCTCTCGGCCGGGCTCCGCGCTGCGCCGGGTCAGCTCGCGCAGAAAATCACGAGCGCGCACGGGGCGCGCCTCAAGGAACGGCAGCGGCCGTATGACCTCGATGGCTGCCGCGCCGATGCGGGCGGTCAGCGCACCGTTGAAGATTCCCTCTCCGAGGCGGCGCGACAGCCTGCGCACCAGGTCCTGGCCGAGGAATTGGCCGAGCAGGTCGTCCGTCAACGCCAGACCACCGGTGGCGATGATGTGCGTGAGCACCATGCGGCCGAGACGGGCGGTGCCGATCCATCCTGGTCTGCCACCATAGATGCCGGCGAGAGCGCGCAGGAGCCGCAGGTTCTCGACCAGCACCCAGCCGACGGCGAAGACTGCAGCGGGACTGATGGCGGTTGCCACGCTGACACGCTTGACGGCACCTGCGACGACACGCCGGGCTTCCGCATCGAGCGGGGCCAGCAGCTCGCGATCGGCTAGGCGGGCGAGATCGCCAGCGTCGCGCACATGGCGTTCATAGTCGCGCAGGCGCGCGAGACTCCATCTCAGTTCCGGACGTGTGCTGAGCACCGCGGTGATACGGCGGACGGCTGCGCGCTCCTGACTCAAGTCGTTCTCGCGCAGGGCTGCAGCGGCATCCCGCTTGAGCCGGCCGAGGCGTACGAGACGGAAGAAGCCGGCCACCTCCCGCAGCGCGATGGCCAATGTAGCGACCAGCACGATGCACAGCAGCGCGAATCCGATCCAGCCAATCCAGTCCTGCCGTGCCAGTGCGACGGAGACGAAGCGCGCGAACCATAGGCTCAGCGCCAGGCTCGCCAGCGCCCCGGCGGCGGCCAAGAGCAAGCCGCCCCAGCGGATGCCACGGCGCAAGCGGTCGCCTGTCGAAATCGCCGATGGCGGCGCCAGCCCGGTGCTATCGCGCTCAAGGGCCGCGGCCAGGTCGTCCGCGTCAGGCGCTTCAGACAACGCCACGTCGTCCAGCTTGAAGGCTTCGGGTCGTCGCGGGTTGGCAGCTGGGGTCATGCGAGCCGATCTCCGAGCAGGAAATCCAGCGCACGGTCCAGGCGGATGTGCGGCCATGGCGATGGTGCGCCCGACAAAGGATCGCGCGAGATGCGCGGGGGCCGGAAGCGGATGAAGCGTACGTCGGGCCGTGCACCGGCAACCGCGACGCCGGCCGGCCCCTTGGCGGCACCGGACGGCAAGTCCCCTGGGAAGATCGCGGCCTGCGTGCGGCCGTCGAACGTCTGTCCGGCTATGACCTCGCCCGCGAGCGGCGTGCCGACAATGCAGTCCAGGAAATCGCCGGACCGCTTGACCTCACCTTCGCGCGTTGCGCGCAGGGCCGAGAGCGCCATGAACTTGACCTCGGCGCCAGCCTGCTCAGCGCGATCAACCGATTGCCGAGCCAGGCGCGCCAGCACGGCCTCGAGCTCGTTGTGGTTTGAGTGATGCACATGATCAGCTTTGGCGGCGGCGAACAGGACACGGTCGATGCGCCGGGTGAGCAGCGACATCGGCCAGATACTGGCGCCGGTTCTGAAGGGCGTCATGACCGCGGAGATCACCGTACCGATCTCTGCCAGCGCTGCCTCGCCGCCGTTCAGTGCTGTGAACGCGTCGACGAGGACGATCTGGCGGTCGATGCGACTGAAGTGATCCCGGAAGAACGGTGTCACGACGTGTGCTTTGTACGCGTCATAGCGCCGTTCCATCATGGCGGCGAGGGAGCCGCGCCGGATGCCGGCATGCGCAGGAATCGGCAGGGGCGTGAAGGTCAGCAATGGCGAGCCTTCGAGGTCGCCCGGCATCAGCAGGCGCCCTGGACCGAGAGTGGAGATTTGTGGATCGGCACGGCGCGCCGCTTCCAGGTAGCTCGCGTAGAGGCGGCTCCCCACGAGCGCCACCCGCTCGTCCTGCACCGCCTGCGCGTCGTGCCCATCGACGTAGGCAAGCCAGGGGGCCGCCAGTGCCGAGTGCCGGTCCTCGCGCGCCAGCGACAGCACCGCCTGCGACCAGTCGCGATAGCTGAGGCCGGCCAGCCCCAAGTCGAGCAGCCATTCCCCTGGATAGTCTACGATGTCGACATGCAACCGGTTGATACCGAGGCTGCGTTTCAGCGCACCGCGGGCCACGTACTCGATTGTCACCCGAAGCTGGCTTATGCGGCGCGTGCTTTCCGGCCATCGGGGCGGATCGCCCGCCAGCGCTTCCAGGTGCTCCTCATAGGCGAAGCGCGGAAGGGCATCGTCTGGTTGGGGCTCCAGGTACGCCCGCAGCAAGCGGCCCTCCGCAACCGGTCCGAAGAAGGGTAGCCGGCCGCCCTCGATCAGGTTGCGAACCAGAGCAGTGATGAAGACGGTCTTGCCGGCGCGCGCGAGCCCGGTGACGCCCAGGCGCACTGTCGGCGTGACGAGATCGGCGAGGAAATCGCCCGCGCTCCTGAGCGCTTCGAGTGGGGAGAAGGTCACTGACGATGTGGCCAACGCATCGATCCTGCAGGTTGCCGGAGTGGCGCTGGGAACGTGGCGCGCGACTTGCGCACGCGCAAGGGCGTTCCGCCGGCCTATTTGCCGGCGCTGACCGTCGGTTTCCAGTCCTTGGCGTGCATGGCGATGGTGGCGCGCCTGAAGCCGAGCTGCTGCTCTGAGATCCAAGGCAGCGTCATCTGAAATACGACGGGCTCGGAGGCCGTGCGTCCGGCGATCCGGTCAAGCAGGGAGGGGTCGGTGGGTGTGGCCGTATTCAGCTTGAGGGTGAAGGCGTACTCGCCCTCTTCGTCGACCAGCTTGGGCAGAGGATTGCCGGCCGGATAGAAGCGGACTGTCTCCGTGAACACGGCACGGCCTGGAATGCTGAGCGGAGCAAATTGCCGGTTGGGTGCGTCGGCATTGCGCGGGTGCTCGCCGAGGAAGGCGCTGTAGTAACGCTTCGTGTTCTGATCCTTGATGCTCTTCACCTCGAGCTCGACCGACAACACAGTGCCGCTGCGTGCTCCTTCGTTGGCGATGGTGATAGGGATGGCGAACAACTCTACGTCGCCGCCCCCATCACGGGCGTAGTGGATGGTCGGCGGTATGTAGACCGCCAGGTCCGGTGCCTGCAGTGCGCTCATATAGAAGCTGAAGCCGGAGAAGCCGAGCGCGGCAGCCGAAAAGACGGTTGCGAGCTTGCCGCCGTGACCGCCGGTCTCCGCGATGTTCGCCGCCGTGCTTCCATCATCGCCGCCCAGCGCAGGCGGTTGAGCAATGGCCATTCACGCGCCTCCCTTGCACTGCGGGCAGCCGTAAGCAGGATTTGGGGCCGTGCCGTGGCAAGACGAGAGGCGTGTCAGCTCTGCTGGCCCTGCCGCCGCGCCATGAACGCCAGCCGCTCGAACAGGTGCACGTCTTGCTCGTTCTTGAGTAATGCGCCGTGCAACGGCGGGATCAATTTCCTGGGGTCGGTCTCGCGCAACGTCTCGGGACCGATGTCCTCGTTGAGCAGGAGCTTGATCCAGTCGAGCAGCTCGGACGTGGACGGCTTCTTCTTTATCCCCGGAACCTCGCGCACGTCGTAGAAGATCTTGAGCGCCTCCGACACGAGCCGGCCCTTGAGGCCCGGGAAGTGGACGTCGATGATGGCTCGCATGGTCTCGGTATCGGGAAATTTGATGTAGTGAAAGAAGCACCGCCGCAGGAAGGCGTCAGGCAGCTCCTTCTCGTTGTTGGAGGTGATCATGACGATAGGCCGCTGCTGCGCCTTGATCGTCTCGCCTGTCTCGTAGACGAAGAACTCCATCCGATCGAGCTCCTGCAACAGGTCGTTGGGGAACTCGATGTCGGCCTTGTCGATCTCGTCGATGAGCAGGACGGGCCTCTCCTGGGACGTGAAGGCGTCCCACAGCTTGCCCTTCTTGATGTAGTTGCGGATGTCCTTGACGCGCTCGTCGCCCAGCTGGCTGTCGCGCAGCCGGGTGACCGCGTCATACTCGTAAAGTCCCTGCTGGGCCTTGGTGGTCGACTTGATATGCCACTCGATGAGAGGGGTACGCAGCGCCTTGGCTACCTCGAGCGCCAGGACCGTCTTTCCCGTCCCCGGCTCGCCCTTGATCAGCAGGGGCCGCTCGAGCGTGATGGCGGCGTTGACCGCCACTTTCAGGTCGTCGGTGGCGACGTACGACTTGGTTCCCTGGAATTTCATTGAGCTCTCGAATGGCGGGCGCAAAACCGCCGCAGATTAGGGGGGTGGGCGCCCGCCGGCAAGCGTCCGAGACATGCCCTGGCGCATCCAAGGGGCGCGGCTAAAGCATTGTCGTAGTGAAACTTGCCGGCAGGAAAACGTCACGAAATTGCCACCCCGGCATATTGCTCCCGCACCTCAGCGCTATTTTCTTGACTTGGAAAAACAGCAGCTTAGATAGAGCGCCCAAGTGCGGCAACTCGGGGACCTACGGGTCAAGCAGGTGAATAAGAATGGCCTCCCGGAAGCGCAAACAGGCGAAACCCGGCAAGAAGGCCCTTGCCAAAGCCAAGGGCAAGCTACTCAGCGGTCGGCGTAATGGGGCCCATGTCACGGTGAAGGTGTCGAAGTCCAACGGACAAGCCCCTGCCAGGCCAAGGGCGCAAGCTGTCGCAAAAAAGGCCGAGCCGAGACGCTCTGAGATCGTCCTGCCGATCGGATACAAGCCGGACGAGAGTGAGCCTTTCATGAGCGAGCGCCAGCGGATCTATTTCCGCAACAAGCTGCTTGCATGGAGGGAAGAAATCGTCCGCCAGAACCGCGAAACCCTGCAGGGGCTGCATGAGGATTCCTCTCAGCATGCCGATCTGGCGGATCGGGCCACGTTCGAGGCCGACCGTGCGCTCGAGCTACGCGCCCGGGACCGCCAACGCAAGCTGATCTCCAAGATCAACTCCGCACTCGCACGCATCGAGGATGGCAGCTATGGCTTCTGCGAGGAGACGGGGGAGCCGATCAGCCTGAAGCGCCTAGATGCCCGTCCCATCGCCACGCTCTCGCTCGAGGCGCAGGAGCGCCACGAGCGGCGCGAGCGAGTGTTCCGGGAAGACTAACCGGGCCCGACTACTAACCCATCTCAGCGTTTGGTTTGCTCCGGGCGAGGCGCGCCGGGGAGGCCGTTGTCCTGCGTGGCAGAGGTCGCGCTGCGGTCGCCCAGCCGCGCCAACGCACCGCGCACGCCATCCAGATCGCGCAAGTGAATGTCGTGCTGGGAATAGGGCACTTCGATCCCTTCGGCGCGCAGGGCTTTCAGAATTGCGGTCCGGAGCACGGACTGGACATCGAGGGCCTGGCCCAGGTCCTCGATCGCCACGTGCAGCGCAAAATCGAGTGAGCTGGCACCAAATCCCTCCAGCACCGCCTTGGGTGCAGGCGCTTGCAGCACGGCAGGGTGCACATGCGCCGATCTCAGTAGAATGTCGATCACTCTGTCCGGGTCCGCCGAGTAGGCGACCCTCACTTTGAGCACCAGGTTCTGGGGCGGCGGGGCAGTCTGCCGCGCCGCCGGGATGTTTACGCCCTCGGCACGCAGCGCCTTGAGAACGATCATGCGCACGTCCGATTGCACATCGAAGGAGCGGTTGAGATCGCCGAGCAGGAAGCGCAAGGAGAAATCGAGGGAGCTTGCGCCAAAGCCGTCGAAGCTGGCCTTCGGGGGTGGTGATTTCAGGATCAATGGGTGCTCGTCGGCGCATCGCTCGAGGATCTTGATGACCTTCTCGGGGTCGGCTGTGTAGTCCACGGCCACCTTGAGCACGACCCGGCCGACGAGATTGCGGTGTGTCCAGTTGAGCACACGGCCCGTGATCAGCTCGGAATTTGGCACGATCAGGCTCGCCCGATCGAAAGTTTCAATCTCTGTCGCGCGCACACTGATACGGCGCACATTGCCCTGCTCGTTGCCCACGACGATCCAGTCGCCGACCTTGATCGGCCGCTCGATCAAAAGAATGATGCCGGACACGAAATTGTTGACGATCGACTGCAGCCCGAAGCCGATGCCGACCGACAGCGCACCGGCCACGATCGCCAAATTGGTGATGTCGAACCCGGCATATGAGACGGCCAGCAGCGCCGCCACGGCGATGCCGGTGTAGCCGACGACGGTATCGATCGAATTGGCGATGCCGGGGTCCATGCGCGGCTGCTGCAGCATGCGGTCGCGCAGCCAGCGCTGAAACAGCCGTGTCGCCAGCAGCAGCAGCGTGAACAGTACAAGGCCGATGAGGATGCGAGCCAGCGAGATGCGGAACTGCCCGATCTCGAAGCCGAAGAACAGCGACCTGAACCAGTCGCGGATATCGGCGCCGGAAAAGCCCCATTGGAGCATGAGGACGGGCAGGGCGCACACGGCGAGCACCATCCCCAGCGAGAGCTCGGTCAGTCGCGCGAGTTGGTGCCGGCGCGGCTGATCGAGCCCGAACCGGCTCTCCAGCATCGCTCCGAGCGGGTTACCCTCCGTCGCGGGCTCCCGCGTCAAGGCGCGAATGGCGAGATAGAGCAGCATCGTGATTAACACCACGATGCCGGTCATGACCAATTGCTGGGCCACAAACCTGGCCAGGGCCACGTATCCGGTGAGCGAGCCGGCGACGATGCCGATGACGATGAGCCACAGCGGGATTTTCAACCAGCGCGGCTCGTGCCGGGACAGACGTTCGGTGATCCGCGGCGGCGCCGGCTCGAAGCGCGTGAGAAGCAGCGCGACGAGCAGGACGACGTAGGCGAGGTCCGAGATGAGGGACTGCAGAATTGTGAACGCGAGCGGCATGAAGAACGACCGCGTCATCTCAGTGAACGCAATGTCGAGGGCATAAACGCCGGCGACCCCTTGCAGCAGCCGGCAAATGCGCCGCGCACTTCGATCCGACAGGTCGAAGAGGCGCCACTGCGGCTCGTGTACCGCGAACACGGTGGACAGCAGCGTGCCGATTGCGATGCAGAGAAGAAGCCCCTTGATCAGGCCGGCCGCAAGCCCATCCCAAGGCTGATACAACAAATCGAACGTGTCGAGACCGGCATAGAGCAGAAGGCCTGCGAGCAAAACGGGTGCAGCACGCGTTGGCGCCGTCCAGGCCGCGGAGACCGCGCGCTCGACGAAGGCCGGCGGGGGCTCGCGCGGCGGCCGCCGTGTAACGCGCCGAATGGCATACTTGGCAACGAGATAGAGAAGCAGCGCAGCAGCCAGCAGGGCGCCGATCCCTTGTTGCCGCTGGGCGGCCCAACCCGCCCAGTCGTTGCCCAGATAACGCAGCCGATGGCCGACGATCGGCGCTTCATGAGCAACGCGGCGCCACAGGTCAGGCAGCAGCGGACTGGACTGGCGTTCGAGCAGATTGCGGGTAAAGAGAGCGTGGCGCATATCCGTGATGCGCAGGATGAGCTGGCGCGCCCGAACCCAGGTGAGCTCGGCGGACTTGATAGCCCCGTCGAGAGCGGCTGCCTCCACATTGAGGCGAGCCCGCTCGGCAGCGATGGCGGGTGCTTCCGGAGGAGCCTCTTTCGCGGGTGGCGGACCGAGCTTGTCGATCTGATCTCTGATGGCCGCAACGCGAGGGCGGAGTTGTTCCGCTGTCTCGCTGGAGTCGTTCAGGATCGACTCGACATCAATGCGCAGCCGCCCCAGCTCTTCCTCCAGCTGGGTCAGGTGCTGGATGGCTTTCTCGGCGGCCTCGATGCCTTTTGTCAGGCGGTCGACGGGTGCTGCCACTTCGGAAGGCAGGGCGGTCTCTGCTGGTGCAACTTGTTGAGCAAGCGCGGGCGCCGAAGCGAAAATGATGATCAGCCAAAGGGCAAGCGCCACCCACGCGACTGCTGCAAGCCCCCACCGGCGGCTTGGCGCCGGTCCCGGGCATTGTGCCTGGTCAGTCGATGGCCACGTCCCGATCATCGCATCCCGCAGTTTTGCGTGCGCTCTATACCGTGTTCCGGAGCCGAAACACGCGCGACAAAAGCGATCTACTCGGCGGCGCGCTCGCTGGCCGGCTGGCCGAGCCCCCGGGGCTCGCGCGTAAACACGGGGGCAGCCCGCTCGTGCTCGACCGCCGCCCGCGATGAGTGGATCCCGGTTTCGATGACTACGTCGACGGGTCCACCGGTCATGATCAGGTGCTCGACGTCGTCGCGGCGCACGAGCAGGAGCCGCCGCCGTCCGTCGACCGCCGACTGTTCGACGATCGCCAGGCGCTTCTCTGGTCGCGGCCCGAATATCGCGGCGACCGGAGACACGCCGTTGAGATAGCTGCGCAGCACCCAGGCACCTCCCACGGCCAGGGCTGCGAGCAGCGCGAACAGGAAGAGATAGAAAAGGAAATCAGCCATTTCGCTTCACAGCCAGAGCTGTGCCTCCAGCTACCTTTGTCACTATCTTCCCGCACAATTTGCACACGGCCCGCAAGCACCTCTTGTGAAGTCGCGGACCTATACCCCGGATTTAGGAGCATTTTAACCCTAATGATCGATCTGTTGATGCCTGGATTTGGGACGGCACCTGCGTGGTGCCGATGTGTGGGGAGTTGTTGCGTGCTGAGTATCCTGATTAACCGGGCAATCCAGGCTATCGCGAGCCAGAATCAGGTTAGGTTTCGCGGCATGAGCGGGACCGAAACGGAGCCGGCTACGGCAGATCGCCAGCTGCCGGAGCTCGGGCACTGGCTGCTTGCCATCTGCATAGCCGCGTTGGCGGCCGGTGGCCTCGTTGTCCTCATGCTGCTGTCGGCCAGGGTGACAGAGTCGTTCGTGCTCGTGTGCCTCGCCGTGTTGTCGATGGCGGGCGCATTCTTCCTGTTTGGTCTTGCCGCAGGGCATATCCGTCTCGGTGATGAGGTGGACACCGGATCGCTGCTGCGATCCGCAACCGAGCATATTGGGCAGGGCATCCACGTCACCGCGGCCGACGGCAGTACGGTCTACGCCAATGGGACATTCCGAGCAATTGTGGGCGTAGGCTCCGATGGTGCGCCACGCCCGTTCGATGAGGCTTTCGCCGGTGAGCCGATGGCGCCGGAATGCCTGTTTCGCTTGATGCGGGCTGCCGACCGTGGCGAAGTACACGTCGAGGAATTCCGCGTGCGCACGCCTGAGAACAGGTCGCGGTCTGCGCGCTGGGTCCGGCTCGGAGTTATGCCGTTGAAGGCAAGCCTCGGCGCGTACGAACGTGCGAGCTTCACACTCTGGCACATCACGGACATCACCGGCGAACGTGCACGCGAGGCTGAGGCGCTGAGTGAGGCCGAGGCCTTTCTGGCCCGCTACGAAGCCATGCCGTTGGGCCTCGTGTCCGCGGGGGCGGACGGTGTGATCACGTACGTCAATCCTATCCTCGAGGGTTGGCTCCATCTGGATCAAGTCGCCGTCAAATCTGGCGCGCTGCGGCTTGGAGAGATTTTCGCTGGAGGGGGTGAGGCTCTGCTGCGGGCCCGCATGGCCCAGGCGCCGAAACAGGCCATCAGCCTCGACCTCGACCTCGTCAGGAGCGATGGTGTGCGCATGCCGGCGCTGGTCATCGCCAAGTCGGCGTCGGGTGCCGGGCCGGCCGAGATCACGGCTCTCGTCCTGGATCGCATCTCCCGCGGAGCCGACAATGGTAGTGGCACCGAGGTGAGCTTCGCGCGCTTCTTCCACTCGGCCCCGTTCGGCATGGCGACCCTGCAGGCCGATGGCCGCATCGTCAGCGCCAACGCCGCCTTCGAGCGGATGTTCCTCGATGGCGGCAAGCCCGGCGCGCGGCGCATCGGCGACCTGTTCGCCAGCCTCGGTGACGCCGACGCCAGCCGTGCCATCCAGGGCGCGCTGGCGCAGGTGCTGGCGGGCCGCGCGCAAGTGGAGCCGGCCGACATCTCCTTCGGACCCGAGCGACAGTACACGCGCCGTCTCTACATGGGCCCGATCGCAGAGGCCCGCGGACAGGGCGAGGTCGCCGCGCTCTACGCAATCGACACCACGGAGCAGAAGGCCCTCGAGCTCAAATATGCCCAGAGCCAGAAGATGGAGGCGGTGGGCAAGCTGGCGGGTGGCATAGCGCATGACTTCAACAACGTGCTGACCGCCATCATCGGCTTCTCCGACCTGTTGCTGCAGACGCATCGGCCAACGGATGCCGCCTACAAGGACATCATGAACATCAAGCAGAACGCCGACCGGGCCGCCGGCCTGGTGCGGCAGCTGCTGGCGTTCTCGCGTCGTCAGACCTTGCAGCCCGAGATCCTCGAGCTCGGCGAGCAGTTGAGCGACGTCTCGATCATGCTGACGCGTCTCATCGGCGAGAACATCGACCTGAAGATCGTCTCCGGGCGTGATCTGTGGTTCGTGAAGGCCGACCGCAGCCAGTTCGACCAGGTCATCATCAACCTCGCGGTGAACGCCAAGGACGCCATGCCCAATGGCGGCCGTCTTGTCATCCGCACGCACAACGTGACCGAGCGTGAGACCCTGAAGCTGCAGTCGCAAGGGGTCACGCCAGGAGAGTACGTGCTGATCGAGATCGAGGACACGGGCCACGGCATGACACCGGAGATCCTGGCCAAGATCTTCGAGCCGTTCTTCTCGACCAAGGAGGTGGGCAAGGGGACAGGCCTCGGCCTCTCTACGGTCTACGGCATCGTCAAGCAGACCGGCGGCTATATTTTCGCCGAGAGCACGCCGGGTAAGGGCACTGCATTTCGACTCTATCTGCCGCGCCACATTCCCGAAGCGGCGGAGCCGGCTCCCGGACCGCGCCCGAAACCTGAGCGTCCCCGTGATCTGACCGGCACCGGTCGTGTGCTGCTGGTGGAGGACGAGGACTCGGTGCGCAACTTTGCCGTGCGTGCACTCAAGCGTCAGGGCTACGAGGTGCTCGAGGCAGCAACCGGCGTCGAGGCCATGGAGGTCGTGGAGCGCGAGGAAGGGCGCATCGACATCGTCGTCTCCGACGTGGTGATGCCGGAGATGGACGGCCCCACCCTCTTGAAGCAACTGCGGCTGCGCGACCCGGAGTTGAAGGTCATCTTCGTCTCGGGCTATCCCGACGATGCCTTCCGCAAGAGCCTGGATCCGGACCAGCAGTTCGCGTTCCTGCCCAAGCCCTTCACGCTGCCGCAACTGGCCGCCAAGGTGAAGGAGGAGCTGGCGCGTTGACGTACCGCAACTTGATGCAAAGCTGCGGTATGTTCGCGCTGGTGCTTGGGGTACCTCTGAGTTAGCGCTGCGCTATTCCTGCTGTAGGTCGGGCCCGGCGATGACGCGACGCGTCCGTGGGCGTCTTGCGCACCGAGAACAAATCATGTACAAACAGGGTTAATTGCGCAACCGCGCAACTCATGGAATAAGGAGATTCTTATGCCCGCTCCACAGCTCCGGGTGGTCGAAGGGGACATCATGGACAAGCAGAAGGCGCTGGAAGCTGCGCTTGCCCAGATCGACAAGCACTTCGGCAAGGGCTCGGTCATGCGGCTGGGCGCCAACGACCGCAACATGGACGTGGAGGCGATCTCGACGGGCTCGCTCGGCCTCGACATTGCGCTCGGCATCGGTGGCCTGCCGCGCGGGCGCGTGGTCGAGATCTACGGTCCAGAATCGTCCGGCAAGACCACCCTGGCGCTCCAGGTCGTGGCGGAAGCCCAGAAAAAGGGTGGCATCGGCGCCTTCGTGGACGCCGAGCACGCGCTCGACCCCGTCTATGCCAGGAAGCTCGGGGTCAAGGTCGAGGATCTGCTGATCTCGCAGCCGGGTACCGGCGAGGAGGCGCTGGAGATCGCCGACACGCTGGTGCGCTCGGGCGCCATCGACGTGCTGGTGGTCGACTCGGTGGCGGCCCTCACACCCAAGGCCGAGCTCGAAGGCGAGATGGGCGACATGCAGCCCGGCATGCAGGCGCGCCTCATGAGCAAGGCACTGCGCAAGCTCACTGCCTCGATCTCCAAATCCAAGTGCATGGTGATCTTCATCAACCAGATCCGCATGAAGATCGGGATCATGTTCGGCAACCCGGAGACGACCACCGGGGGCAACGCTCTAAAGTTCTACGCCTCCGTGCGCCTCGATATTCGCCGCATCGGCCAGATCAAGGAGCGCGACGAGGCGGTCGGCAACCAGACCCGTGTCAAGGTCGTCAAGAACAAGGTCGCACCGCCCTTCAAGCAGGTCGAGTTCGACATCATGTACGGCGAGGGCATCTCCAAAACCGGCGAGCTCGTCGACCTCGGCGTCAAGGCCGGCGTGGTGGAGAAATCCGGTGCCTGGTTCTCCTTTAAGGGGGACCGCATCGGCCAGGGCCGCGAGAACACTAAGGCCTTCCTCGCCGAGCATCCCAAAGTGGCCAACGAGATCGAGAAGCAGATCCGCCAGAGCGCCGGCCTGATCGTCGACAAGATGCTGCACGCGGCCCCCGAGGGCGACGAGGCCGCGGAGGCGGAAGAAGGTCCCGACGCGGATGGCGTGCTCCCCGATGTCGAGGATAGCGCCGGCAAGGGCGCTCGCGCGCGGCGCTAGGGCAAGTCCCCGACCTTGCTGAGATCGTTTTTTGATGCCCGCAAGCGTCGGCGGTACGTGCGGCCTTGTGTCAGAACTGGGCCGTGAACTCGCCAAAAGCGACCGCGACTCTTTGTAGAGTTGCGGAATGCGAACTATCCCGGGACGACTTACAGCTACGTTATCTACCAGCGGCGGATCAGTTGGCGGGCGACTATTTCAGCCGCTCTATCAGCAGAAATTTCGCGTGCATTTCCTCCGCCAGTAGGTAGGCGGACCAGCAACACATAGCGCTCCGCTTGGCAATAAGCCGACCCCGGATCATGCAATGGCGTCCGGTTGATGAGGTGGTGCTGCTCCGCATTTATGAGTCGGCACGGTCGTGCCCCAACACGACCGTTCGCGGCAAACAATCGCGGAGTGGGCTCCTCTAGAAGCGGATCGTGCCAGAGGCAATTGTCGAGTTTCCATCCCAGCGGTTCTCGACATTGAACTCTTGATAGTGGCGCAGGTTGAAGATGAACGGCGTCTTGTGGATGACGGTGGTATAGGTGAGACCTGCGCCGATCGCGTCGACGCGACCCTTGAAGGAGCCGAGGACGGCCCCTGAACCCAAGTCTCCTGTCAGTTGGCGATAGTCGTAGCCGACAATGCCGAGCACGAGCCCGGGCGACCATTCGCGCCCGATCGCCCACTCGAAATGAAACTCGTTGCCGCTCTCGTAGTTGGTCTCGGTATTCTCGAAGTTGAACGTCACACCGATAGCCCCGTTAAACTGCAGCTTGTGCGTTTTGTCCGTCCAGGTGAAGGCCCAGCCGGTGTCGATGCCGGGACGATGCAGACCGATGATCGGCGAGAACCCGGGCTGCCACCGGCCCGTGGGAGCTGTGCCACTCGCCATGCTGCCATCCGAGTTGAGCCTTCGACCGACATCGCCGAGACCCAACCATCAACTTCACGCGAGACTGCGACTTGTCCGCGCCGACGTGGCGTCGCGCAGTGGCCGACGGACGGCAAATTGCCGTCGAACAGCTTTCTTTGCGGCACATACAGCCAATTTAACCCGCTGCTGTAGCCGCCCACTCTTGCCCCGGCATTTATGACCACGTCGTCGAAATTGACGGTCCCTCCGATTTTACCGGAGTAGTAGGCCGACACAGCTGTTAGATAGGTCCCGGGCGGTGGCGTGGCACCCGCTCCGAAGGCGGCTCCGCCAAGGCCATAGCTAGAGAAGCCATATTCTGCCGCTGTTGCTCGGCCGGCCGGTACCACCAGCAGACATGCGACAACCAAAGCCCGCATCGCTAGCGTGTGCATGTGGCGTTCCCCACCCTGTTGACATGCACTCACGCTTTAAGCCGATTCGCTGAAGGCGGCCGTGGCTGATCAGCTACACGGCAGAGCATCTGCAGCCCCACGCGAGCGGGCTGAGCCCGTTGATCGAGGCTGTGAGAGATCAATCCCCGGACGCACGCACAGTTCAGTTCCGCTCTGTGTGATCCCGTGACATCGGCAAGACGGGGTCAGATCGTGCGGTCCTATGCTGACGATCTCATGGCAGGTAGGCCCTCGAGAGCGGACGAGCTCTCCCGGCTAGTTACAGTGCGTGGGTTGGGACGACCGGGTGGGCTTCAGAAGGCGTTCAGCCGCCGGCCAAATGGTCGGAACGTCTAGTTGCCGCTGAGGGCCATGCTGGGATCCAGCGTGTTTTTGTAGATTTTTCCGTCCTTCATGATGACCACGAAGTTTTTCGCCGGGTCTTCGACCAGCTTGATGTTGGCGATCGGGTCACCGTCGACGAGGAGCAGATCGGCCAGTGCACCCACTTCGACCGTGCCCAGCTTGCCCGGATATGGATTGCGCTTACCGGACAGCGCCAGCAATTCGGCATTGGTCCCAGTCGCCATGGCAAGCACTTCAGCAGGTGTGTACCAGCGAGCCAACTTAGCCAACAATTCTCCCTGGCGCTGCGCGAGCCGCTTAGAGAACAGGATGTCGGTGCCGAATGCCGTTTTGATCTTGTACTTCCTGGCCAGCTCGAAGGTTCTGTCCGTACCGGCGAACACTTGGAACGCCTTGGCGCGCTCTTGCGAACCGGCCGGAAACGCGTCGGCCAATTCGTCCGGGAACGCCTGGGTGCTCAACCAAGTGCCCTTCTCGGCGATCAGCTGCGCGGTCTGTTCGTCCATGAGGTGACCGTGCTCGATGCATGTCACGCCAGCGGCAATTGCACGCTGGATGGAAATGGGCGTGTAAGCGTGCACGGTGACATAGGTGCCCCAATTCTCGGCCGCTTCGACGGCGGCGCGCAGCTCGAACTCAGTAAAGGTGGATGCGTCGAGCGGGCTATTGGGCGACGCTACTCCGCCACCCGCGGTCAGCTTGATCTGGGTCGCACCCAGCAGGAGTTGCTCTCGTACGCGCACGCGGACTTCATCTGGACTGTCGGCGATCATGGCGGCGCCAGTCTGCTCGCCACGAGATTGCGGGGATCCCAAGGTGCGAGGCACCTCGAAGGACTGGCGGAAATCGCCGTGACCGCTGGTGACCGTAATGATGGCACCTGAAGGATAGATACGCGGACCGATAACGATACCTTCATCGATGGCGCGTTTGAGGCCGAACGCCGGCCCACCCAAGTCGCGAACGGTGGTGAACCCGCGCAACAGGGTGGCGGTCGCCTCAGCACCTGCCACCAGGTTGAGGTGGCCGATGTCCCCGGTGAGAAGTGCCGCAGGTGTCGGCCGAACCAGCATCGTGTGCCAGTGCATGTCGATCAGGCCGGGCATCAGCGTGCGCCCGGCACCGGGGATAATCTTGGCGGTGGCGACAAGATCGTCCGGAAGGGCGTCTTTCGTGATTTTCTCTATTGTGTTCCCGCGAACGAGAACGTTCATGGCGGTGCCGAGCGTGTGGCTCTTACCGTCGAAGATGCGGACGTTCTGAAAAAGCGTGGCGGTCGGCTCGGCTCGCCCGGCTTGTGCACAGACTGCAGAGGAGAACCCCATTACAATTGCTGGAATTGTGATGAAGGTTCGGCGCGACATGAAAATCATGGAGACACGCAAGTTGTTGACCCGACACGCGAACGCGGTGGCCGCCCCCGTGGGCCGGCAGCCATTTACAGTCCGCGGTTGCCGCGAGTACCGGTATTGGTAGAAACCCTGAAAAATCGGGAGGCGCCTGGACCAGCGAGCGCATCGTGCGAGTGGTGCTTGTCAGTTCTGTTTGGGGGTCATGAGCGCGTGGCGAGCGCGCTCCGGCAAGTTGTCTGATCTACCCGTGGATAGCTCGGGCTTGTGCGACGCCGCGAACGGGGTATGTGTGCCACGCATCGCACTTGTCATTTGGAAGGCGTGGTGTCCTTCGTCTGCGTCTTCTTTTTTGCGCGCGGTTCACCATTCGTCTTTTCGGCCGTTTCAGGTTGGCCGCCCTGTACATCATGGCCGGCCGCGTCGGTGGACTCAGCTGGAGCGGATTGCTTGGCAGGCGGCTGCTTGCCCTCGCGCTGCCCCAAAGCCGAACCCGCTGATGCCATCAGCGACAGCGCCAAGATAACGGAAACGAGCGCCACATCGGAAGCGATCTCCATGCCGTAAGCACGCAGAACGCTTGTAACGGGTGTCCGTTCCCCGGGTTCAAGATTGCTTGCTGCAGCGTCGAGCCCAGGCCACCGGCAGGTAGCCGACGCGGTGTCGGAGCCGTGAGCGCAAATTGGGACGCCGGGGTTCGGGAATAGCCAGCGCCTGCGTGACGGCTTGCTCCGGGTCGCGGAGAAACGAACGGGTCCACACATACCTTGCACCGCTCCACCGACCCGCTATAGCTGCGCTGAGATCATTACTTGGTGCAAGCATCGATGCGCCTGCTTCTTCTCGCAGCCCTTGGCGGCGCGGCCGGCTCCGCCGCGCGCCATCTCGTCAACGTCGGGTTCGGCCGCTGGCTCGGCGCCGGCTTCCCGTGGTCTACCCTGTTCGTCAATGTGGTTGGCGGTTTCTTGATGGGCGTCCTGATCGAGGCCTTGGCTCTCAAGTTCTCAGGCTCCCTCGAGCTGCGCACCCTGCTGGCAACGGGCGTGCTCGGCGGTTTCACGACGTTCTCCGCCTTCTCGATGGATTTCGTCGTCCTCATGCAGCGCCACGAGTTGATGCTTGCTGCAGTCTATGTCGCAGCGTCGGTGCTGTTCGCCATCCTGGCGCTGTACGCGGGACTGGCGTTGACGAGATTGGCCCTCACATGACCGGCTCCTCGCCTGTCGAGACCATCGAGGTCACACCCCAGGAGGCGGGTCTGCGCCTCGATCGCTGGTTCCGGCTGCGGTTTCCCGACATCGGCCACGGCTATCTGCAGAAGCTTCTGCGCACGGGCCAGGTGCGCGTCAATTCCAAGCGTGCCGACGCCAACCTGCGTCTCGCCTCCGGCCAGCAAATCCGCGTGCCCAAGGCCGCGCGCAGCAACACGGCGAAGCCCAACGCAGCGGCCCACACCACGCCCAAAGCCGACCGCGACCTCATCGAGGCCATGATCCTCTACGAGGACGACGATGTGTTCGTCCTGAACAAGCCGTTCGGCATCGCCGTGCAGGGCGGCACCGGCACCAGGCGCCACATCGACGGCATCCTGGCCGGCATGGCGGACCGCTTCGGTGACCGGCCTCGGCTCGTGCATCGCCTGGATCGCGACACCACCGGTGTGCTGCTCGTCGCCAAGCATCGCGACGCCGCCGCCAGGCTCGGGCGCACCTTCCAGACGCGCTCGGCAGCCAAGACCTACTGGGCTCTGGTGAACGGGGTCCCCAAGCCGCCGCAGGGCAAAGTCGAGGCCGCGCTCGTGAAGGCGAGCGATGGCGATGGCGACCGCGTGCGCAAGGCGCAGCCTGGCGAGCAGGACCGCGCCATGCACGCCACCACCCACTACAGCGTCATCGATCGCGTCGCGCACAAGGCCGCCTGGGTGTCGCTGAAACCCGTGACCGGCCGCCAGCATCAGCTGCGTGCGCACATGGCGCTGATCGACAACCCCATCGTCGGAGACAACAAGTACGCCGGCGACAAGACCGCATTTGCGGAGGCGCTGGAGACCAAGCTGCATCTACATGCGCGCCGCCTCGTCATCCCGAGCCCGCGGCCCGGCGCGCCCAAGATCGACGTCACCGCGCCGCTGCCCGAGCACATGCGGCGCACATGGGAGACACTGGGGCTCGATGCGGCGCGGTACGATGCGGATTAGGCGGCTAGCTGTGCCCGTGCGTCCCGCCGATGCTATAAACCTCCCATGAAGCTCGTCATCTTCGATTGCGATGGCACGCTGGTCGACAGCCAGCACATGATCACGGCCGCCATGGAGCATGCCTTTCGCACGCTCGAGCTGGCGCCGCCGTCGCGTCTCGATGTGCTGGGCGTGGTCGGACTGTCTCTGCCCGAGGCATTTCGCGTTCTGGCGGCGGAGCATTCCGCGTCACACCAAACGCGGCTGGCAGAGCTTTATCGCGACCACTTCCCCCTCGTGCGGCAGGCGTTCAAGGACGCCGAGCCCCTGTATACGGGTGTGCGCGAGACGATTGCGGAGCTGCGCCGCAGGGGCGACATTCTCGGCATCGCCACGGGCAAGTCCAAGCGCGGAGTGTCCCGTCTGCTCGAGCGCGAAGGCTGGCAAGGCCACTTCCACACCATCCAGACCGCCGATGACCATCCCTCCAAGCCGCATCCTTCGATGATCCTTCAGGCCATGGCCGAATCCGGCGCCGCGCCCGAAGCAACCGTCATGATCGGAGATACGGCCTTCGACATGGAGATGGCGCGTAGTGCGGGCGTAGGCGCCGTCGGCGTTGCCTGGGGCTATCATGCCGTCGATCGGCTGGCCGCTGCCGGTGCGCACGCCATCGTACATGAAGGCGATCATCTGCTGGAGGCGATTGAGGCGCAGTTTCGCCAGCAGGTAGCGACGTGAGCGTGAACGGCGATCGCCCGCCCAAGGTGCCCGGCCGGGACGATCCGCGCCCGCTGCCCAAGCGCTTCTACGCGAGTGTCACTGTAGTGCCACGCGGCACCGGCTTCGCCGTTCTGCTTGATACCCGCACGGCGCGCACGCCCAAGAGGCGCGAGTTGGTGCTGCCGGCGTCGGCGCTGGCGCAGGCCGTTGCCGGGGAATGGGATGCGCAGCGCTCGGCCATCGATCCGGCGGCCATGCCGCTCACCCGGCTGGTCAACACGGTGCTGGACGGCATCGAAGGGCGCGAGAGCGAGGTGCGTGCGGACATCGTCAAATACGCCGGCAGCGACCTGCTGTGCTATCGCGCCGAGGATCCCGAGAAGCTGGTCGCCCTGCAAGCCGCGACATGGGATCCGGTGCTGAGCTGGGCAAAGTCCAGCCTCGGCATCCGCCTTGCGCTCTCCGGCGGAGTCATGCCCGTGCGTCAGAGCCAGGAGGCGCTCGACGCGGTGGCCTTGGCGGTCGCGCCGCTGGATGCCTTCCGGCTCGCGTCCTTGCACGTCATGGTCACGCTCACCGGCTCCGCCATTCTGGGACTGGCCGTCCTGCGCGGGCACCTCGCGCCCGAAGCGGCGTGGTCCGCAGCACACGTCGATGAGGACTGGCAGATCGCACGCTGGGGCGAGGATGCCGAGGCGACTGCCCGCCGCGCGCGGCGCTGGGTCGACATGCGCGCCGCGGCCGACCTCTTGCGCCATCTGGGCTGACGCAGCGGAAATTTTCAGCCTTCGCACAATTGTCCGCGCATGCTTGATGACCCGGTAACGAATCTCCGGCTTACTGGGCCGTCGAGACAAACGGCACCCGAGCGCGACATGCAACTCAAGCTGGCCCGGCGCACCCACGCTGCCACGTTGGACACCTTCGCCCGGCGCGTCACGCAATCGCGGATCGTGTGGACGGTGTCGGGGACCGAGGGTCTGTCACGCGTGTCCTCGCGCATGCGCCGCGGCTCAGAGGTAAACCTCATGTGGTCGACGCGCGAGGAGGCGGGCCGCTGGATGACGCGGTTCTCCCGGCCGCGGCTCAATCCGATCACGCTGCGCAATATGTTCGCAGATGTCTTTCCCAAGCTGCGCGCGCTCAACCGCCTTATCGGACCCGACTGGTCGGCGTGCACGCCTGCCGACCTCGAGTTCGAGCTGGCTGACCTCGAGCAGCGCCTGAAGGCCGAGTTTGCCAGGCAATTCGTCGAGGAGGCGCTGCGGACCGGCGCGGTCTGGGTGCTGGAGGATGATATGGGGCCGGCGTTCGCGACGGCGCATGCACACAGGGATGCGCTCGTGCTGCCGTGCTGGTCCAGCCAGCAGGCGGCTGAGGCTCAATGCACCGGTTTCTGGAGCGAGATGATGATCTCGCGCATCGAGCTCTTCCGCTTCACCGGCAAGACGCTGGCGTGGCTTGCGGAGATAGGCCGGTGTCTTGCTCCCAATCACAGCCTGGGCGCGCCCGTCGAACTGGGGGCTCGAGAGGTGGCGGACCTCTTCAAGCGCCCGCGCCAGGTCGGCGCGACCTGACTTCCCCCTCTCCCCGTCCTTCGCGAAGCCATGCTCCGCATGAGGTGAGGGCGGCGCAGTGGGGGGCAACGCCGTGCCACACAACAAATGTCATCCTCGCACTTGGTGCGAGGATCCAACTTTCCACGTGATCACGTCTGGTTGGGACGCCGCGACGCATCCGCAAACACCTGTGTCCGACTCGCGGTGAAATGGGTCCTCGGGACAAGCCCGAGGATGACACTGCGGGTGCGGCACAGCTTTGCCCACCAACTGGCGTCATCCCGGCACCGCATGCGCGGTCGTGGCGGAGCCGCGCAGAAACAACTGCCGCGGCATGCGGAAATGGGCCGGGACCCAGGCGCGCATCCGCGATCACGGCGTGCGCAATTGAAGCGATGCCGCCATCTTCACTTCCCCCCTCTCCCCACTAAAAGAGTGGCGCCACCAGTCCGCCGCTCGAGGGTGGTGATTGACTCCGTGGCATGAGCCTCCATGTTGCAAACGGGCTCACCAACCAAATTCACCTTGAAATTCCCGCGTCCCCGGCGTCGATTGAGGAGGGCCGATCGTCGGCTGTCTTCAAGACCGGGGCATCTGCATGAAGGACGTGATCGAGGAGCTGGAGCGGCGGCGCGCCATAGCCAAGCTCGGCGGCGGGCAGGCGCGCATCGATGCCCAGCACAAGCGCGGCAAGCTGACCGCGCGCGAGCGCGTCGAGCTCCTGATGGACGAGGGCTCCTTCGAGGAGTTCGACATGTACGTCGAGCACCGCTCCACCGACTTCGGCATGGAGAAGACCAAGATCCCGGGCGACGGCGTCGTCACCGGCTGGGGCACCATCAACGGCCGCGTCGTCTACGTCTTCGCCAAGGACTTCACCGTGTTCGGCGGCTCCCTCTCCGAGACGCACGCGAGGAAGATCATCAAGATCCAGGACATGGCGCTGCAGAACCGCGCCCCCATCATCGGCCTGTTCGACGCCGGCGGAGCGCGCATCCAGGAGGGCGTGGCCGCGCTCGGCGGTTACGGCGAGGTCTTCCTGCGCAACGTGCTGGCCTCCGGCGTCATCCCGCAGATCTCGGTCATCATGGGGCCGTGCGCGGGCGGCGACGTCTATTCGCCGGCCATGACCGACTTCATCTTCATGGTCAAGGACACGAGCTACATGTTCGTGACTGGCCCCGATGTCGTGAAGACTGTCACCAACGAGACCGTCACCGCCGAGGAGCTGGGCGGCGCCCGCGTCCACACCACCAAGTCGTCGATCGCCGACCGCGCCTACGAGCATGACGTGGAGGCGCTGCTGCAGATGCGGCGGCTCATGGACTTCCTGCCTTCCAACAACAAGTCGGGCGTGCCTGTCCTCCCCACCAGGGACACCGCAGACCGCGCCGAGGCGAGCCTCGACACCCTGGTCCCCGACAACCCCAACAAGCCCTACGACATCAAGGAGCTGATCCTGAAGGTCGCCGACGAGGGCGACTTCTTCGAGATCCAGGAGGCGTTCGCCAAGAACATCGTCACCGGCTTTGCCCGCATGGAAGGGCGCACCATCGGCATCGTCGCCAATCAGCCCATGGTGCTGGCGGGCGTGCTCGACTCGGATGCCTCGCGCAAGGCCGCGCGCTTCGTGCGCTTCTGCGACTGCTTCGACATCCCCATCATCACCTTCGTCGACGTGCCGGGCTTCCTGCCGGGCACGGCGCAGGAATACGGCGGACTCATCAAGCACGGTGCCAAGCTGCTGTTCGCCTATTCCGAGGCCACCGTGCCGAAAATCACGGTCATCACGCGCAAGGCCTACGGCGGCGCCTACGACGTCATGAGCTCCAAGCACATCCGTGGCGACGTCAACTACGCCTGGCCGTCAGCCGAGATTGCGGTCATGGGCGCCAAGGGGGCGGTCGAAATTCTTTACCGCGCTGAGCTTGCCGATCCCGAGAAGATCAAGGCCCGCATCGACGAGTACCAGAAGCGTTTCGCCAACCCGTTCATCGCCGCCGAGCGCGGCTACATCGACGAGGTGATCCGCCCGCGCTCCACCCGCCACCGCATCTGCCGCGCCCTCAACATGCTGCGCCACAAGCAGGTCGAAAACCCCTGGAAGAAACACGACAACATTCCGCTGTAGTGGCGGCCGCCCCGCTCTGCCGGCGCACTGTGTATCGGTATCTTTCGATCCAACGAGTTAGGGCACAGTCATTTTGCTGAGGAATCAATGCTTGCCGTTTAGTAAGCAATATCAAATAGTTATGGTGGGTCATTTTCTGGCTGTTAGCATTTGGGATCAAAGTCTCAACTCTGAAAGCGCCGTAAACTCGCATCCACAATGAGACTCGGCTACCGTTTCCCTTGCGGGCCGCACATGTCCGTCGCAGGAACGGTCTGATGTCGAACATACCCAAGAAGCTCAAGGCAGATGCGATAGCGGAGGCGCTGCTTGAGGTGCGCTTCCAGTGCAAAGAAGCGACTCAGCTTCCTGAGTTGGTGGTTGGCAAGCTCGCGGACAATCCTGTCTGGAAGGACTACGAGAAAGCGCGTCTCCCCGTATCAGAGATTCCTGCATCTTTGCGGGCGCAGGATGAGAACCTTCGCTTTCAACCTCTGCTGGAAGTCAGGGACGCCCAGAAGGTCTCCGTCGCGAAGATCGGCTCAAACGTCCTTTCCTACCACAGACTCGCGCCTTACCCCGGGGGGGACACCTTTGTTAGGGAAGTCAATCAATGCATCGACTTCCTTTTCAAGTCGCTTACAGAAGTCACGGCCAGCAGACTTGGACTAAGATACATCAATCTGTTCACAGAGGCAGAACACGGCATCAAGTCGGTCAATGACCTTGATCAGAAGATCACTTTGGCGGGCGCCATTCTTAGTGCGCCGCTAAACCTAAATTACCGAGCGAAGTGGAAGGAAGAATTTGAATTGATAGTGAAGATCGCTTCTCCCGAGTTCGTAGCAGGAGCACCCTCGAAGCCGTTCGTCGCGCTTGTCGATGTCGATGTCTTCACACCCAAACAGTTCACAACATCGAGCGCCGAAGCGGTAAAGAACTGGGTGGAAGAAGCTAGGCAGTTCCAAAAAGAAGAGTTCTTCAAGCTATTCACTGCAGATATGAGGAAAAGGCTCGTAGAGGAACAGAAGTGATGGCGCTGGCACAGCTCGAAGTGACGAGTTGAAGCACTGGTTATGCTGACGTGCTGAAGGAACAGTTCGAGGGGCCGTATGCGGCTGCCTCTTTCATTCATCACAGTGTAACGCTCGCGGTGGTGGTCCCAACACTTCAGTTGCGTGAACCCACGACGCGCCAACTCAGTTTGGCCGAGCAGCAAGTTCTCCAGCGAGCATTGAGGGCGTCCGTCACCATAGTCCATAAGGCGCGTCGCACATCCAAGTGACGGGGTCATGCTTGACATTGCTGCCTTGGCGAAGGTCGCCGTCGATAAGTTCCCTTATCAAATCGGCGCTTTCTACGGAACGTCGGCTGGCCTCGCCCTTGGCGTGGGCCTAGTCGTGGATGGCATCACGTTCCCGTTGTTCGATGAGGAAGAGGCACTGTTCGATACCGCGAAGGGACTGGTTTACGTCCTCACGCATGAATGTGATCTCGATAATGAGAGAGCGTTCAACGATTACGTTCTCGTTTGCCCCATTGTCGGATTTGAGGAGTTCGCGAAGAACTATGCGGAAAGGATTTCGGAGGGAGCCCTCGCAGGGCTAATCCCGGACCTGGCAGGAGACCGCATTTATCGCGCCCTATACGTCCCACCAATCGACAAGGACGTGCTTCCCTTCGGCGGAATAATATATCTCAATCAGATTTGCAGTACTCACGTAAGTTCATTCAGGGCAGAAGGTGCGAAACAAGTTTGCGCGCTGTCAAGCTACGCACAGCAGATCATCGACATAAAGTTGACCAACCACCTTCTGCGCCCGAAGGCGGAACCGCTGCCTCAACTCCACTGAGAACTCCTGCTCTTGATGAATCGGGGCTACGCCTAACCGCGCCTCCAACAGTGGCTACCCACCGCCCTTGAGCCTCCCACCCCACCCCCGTAGGATGCGGTCGTGCCGAAGGCGCGCAAAAAAAATCGCGCCACCGCACGCCACACAAGGGTTCCCCGTACGTGCACTTCTCCTTCCTCTCCCTCGCCCGACAAGCGCTCAGCGGCCACACAGGCTGGCCGGAGCAATGGCGCTCGCCCGAGCCCAAGCCGGCCTACGACGTGGTCATCGTCGGCGCCGGCGGCCATGGGCTCGCCACCGCCTACTACCTCGCCAAGGAGCACGGCATCACGCAACGTCGCCGTGCTCGAGAAGGGCTGGCTCGGCGGCGGCAATACCGGCCGCAACACCACCATCATCCGCTCCAACTATCTCTGGGAGGAGAGCGAGGCGATCTACGAGCACGCCATGAAGCTGTGGGAGGGCCTATCCCACGAGCTCAACTACAACGTCATGTACTCGCCGCGCGGCGTCATGATGCTGGCGCACAACGTGCACGACGTGCAGGTCTTCAAGCGCCACGTCCACGCCAACCGGCTCGCCGGCATCGACAACGAATGGCTGACCCCCGAGCAGGCGAAGGAGTTCTGCCCGCCGCTCAACATCTCCAGCGACCTGCGCTATCCCGTGCTCGGCGCAGCCCTGCAGCGGCGCGGCGGCGTCGCGCGCCACGACGCGGTGGCCTGGGGTTACGCGCGCGGCGCCGATCGGCTCGGCGTCGACATCATCCAGAATTGCGAGGTGACCGGCATCCGTCGCGGCGTGGACGGCGCCGTGACCGGCGTCGAGACGACGCGCGGCTTCATCGCCGCGCGCAAGATCGGCGTCGTCGCCGCCGGCCACACCTCCGTCATCATGGCGATGGCCGGCGTGCGCATGCCGATCGAGAGCTATCCGCTGCAGGCGCTGGTGTCGGAGCCGATCAAGCCGGTGATGCCGTGCGTGGTCATGTCCAACACCATCCACGCCTACATCTCGCAGTCCGACAAGGGCGAGCTGGTGATCGGCGCGGGCACCGACGTCTACATCTCCTACAGCCAGACCGGCGGGCTGCACATCTCCACGCACACGCTGGAGGCGATCTGCGAGCTGTTCCCGATCCTTCCGCCGTCTGCAGGATGCTGCGCAACTGGGGCGGCATCGTCGATGTCACGCCCGACCGCTCGCCGATCATCGGCACGACGCCGGTGCCGGGCCTTTTCGTCAATTGCGGCTGGGGCACCGGCGGCTTCAAGGCGACGCCGGGCTCCGGCCATGTCTTCGCCGCAACCATCGCCAGCGGCGAGCCGCACCCGATCGCCGCGCCGTTCTCGCTCGAGCGCTTCACCACCGGCCGCCTCATCGACGAGGCCGCCGCCGCCGCCGTCGCGCACTGAAAGCCACGCATGCTGCTCATCCGCTGCCCCTACTGCACTTGCCCGGCCGGAGATCGAGTTCCGCTATGCCGGCGAGGCGCATATCGCGCGCGCCGTCGATCCCTCGCAGCTCGACGATGCGGCCTGGGCCGATTTCCTCTACATGCGCACGAACCCCAAGGGGCTGCACGTCGAGCGCTGGCGCCACGTGCACGGCTGCGGGCGCTTCTTCAACGCCGTGCGCGACACGGTGAGTGACAAGATCCTGCGCATCTACAAAGCCGGTGAGCCGAAGCCAGATCTGACCGGCCTCGGCCAGAAACAGCCATGAGCGGAACGTTCCGTACCGCAGCCGGTGGCCGCATCGACCGCAGCCGGACCATCACCTTCCGCTTCGACGGCGAGACGCTGACCGGCCATCCCGGCGACACGCTGGCGTCCGCGCTGCTCGCCAACGGCCGCCACCTCGTCGGCCGCTCCTTCAAGTATCACCGCCCGCGCGGCATTCTCGCGGCCGGGTCCGAGGAGCCGAATGCGCTGGTCACCGTCTCGCGTGGCGGCGGGCGCGTGACGCCCAACCTGCGCGCCACCCAGGTCGAGCTTTACGAAGGCTTGGATGCCGCCAGCCAGAACCGCTGGCCGTCTCTGGTTCGCGATCTCGGTGCCGTCAGCGGCTGGCTCTCGCCGCTGTTTCCGGCCGGCTTCTACTACAAGACCTTCATGGGGCCGTGGCGCTCGCCTTGGCTTTGGAGAAACATTTACGAGCCCGCTGATCCGCCGCGCCGCAGGCCTCGGTCGCGCGCCGGCGCAGCCTGATCCGGATCACTACGCCAGCCGCTATGCCCATTGCGACGTGCTCGTGGTCGGAGCCGGTCCTGCCGGCCTCGCCGCGGCCCTTGCCGCCTCCGAGTCCGGTGCGCGCGTGATCCTCGCGCGACGAGCAGGCGGAGATGGGCGGCTCGCTGCTCGCGGAAGCCGAGGCCACCATCGACGGCAAGCCCGCCGCGACATGGATCGCCGATGCGTTGGCCGAGCTGCGCAGCCGGCCCGCGCGTGCGCCTGCTGCCGCGCACGACCGCCTTCGGCTACTTCGCGCAGAACTTCATCGGCCTGGCCGAGCGTGTCACCGATCACCTCGCACGTACCCGCCGCCGACCTGCCGCGCGAGCGGCTGTGGCAGGTGCGCGCCAAGGAAGTCGTGCTGGCGACAGGCGCCATCGAGCGCCCGCTGGTATTCCCGCACAATGATCTGCCGGGCATCATGCTGGCGGGCGCCGGGCGCACATATCTGGAGCGCTACGGTGCGCAGCCCGGCCGTCGCGCAGTCGTCGCTGGCTCGAACGACGGCATCTACGCCGCGGCGCTGGCGCTGCATCGGCAGGGCGTCGCCGTCGCCGCCATCCTCGACGCGCGGTCCGAAACATCCAGTGATGCTGCAACAGAAGCCCGCGCGGCAGGACTGCACATCCGCACCAGCACCGAGCCGATCGGCTCGCGCGGTCGTCTCAGGATCAGCGAGGTGCTCGTCGGCGAGAGAAACGGCGATACACTGCGCGACGCCGGCCGTATTCCCTGCGATTGCCTCCTGATGGGCGGCGGCTGGACGCCATCTGTGCATCTGTTCTCGCAGTCGCGCGGCGGGTTGCGCTTCGATGCCGAGACGAGCCTCTATCTTCCGGGCGCCTCCGCACAGCGGGAGCGCTCGGCCGGGGCCTGCGCTGGCGTATGGCCGCTCGCCGATGTTCTGCGCAGCGGCCATGCCGCAGGCGCGCAAGCCGCGGGACTTTCTGGATCGCGCACAGTCCATGTCATCGGCACCGCTACGACAGTCTCGTGGCCTGCTGCGTCTCAGCCGGTTCCAGGCCCCAAAGCCTTCGTCGATTTCCAGAACGACGTCACCGTCAGCGATTTGCTGCTGGCTGCCCGCGAAGGCTTCCGCTCCATCGAGCACATCAAACGCTACACCACCACAGGCATGGCCACCGACCAGGGCAAGACCTCCAACATGGCAGCACTGGAGGTGGTCTCGGCCACCTTGGCCAAGCCCGTTCCCGATGTCGGCCTCACCACCTTCCGCCAGCCCTATACACCCGTCACCTTCGGGACATTGGCGAGCCACGCGCGCGGCGATCTGTTCGATCCGATCCGCCGCACGCCGATCGATCCTTGGGCGCAGGCCAACGGGGCCGTGTTCGAGGATGTCGGCACCTGGAAGCGCGCGCGCCATTTCCCGATCGCGAACGAAGACATGCACACTGCCGTCGCACGCGAATGCCGCGCCGTGCGCACCAGCGTCGGCATCTTCGATGCCTCGACACTCGGCAAGATCGAGGTCGTCGGCCCTGACGCTGCCGAATTCCTGCACCGCATGTATGTCAATCCCGTACTCAATCTCGGCGTCGGCCGCTGCCGCTACGGCGTGATGCTGAACGAGGCGGGCTTCGTCATCGACGACGGCATCATCGCCCGTCGTGCGCCGGACCGCTTCCATGTCACCACGACTACCGGCGGCGCCGCCTCCGTCCTCAACACAATGGAGGACTATCTACAGACCGAGTGGCCGCACCTGCACGTCTGGCTCACCTCCACCACCGAGCAATGGGCCGTCATCGCCGTCCAGGGCCCGCGCGCCCGCGACGTGCTCGCGCCGCTGATCGAGGGCGTTGACCTGGGCGCAAAATCGTTGCCGCACATGGCCGTCCGCGAGGGGAACGTGTGCGGCACTCCCGCTCGCATCTTCCGTGTCAGCTTCACGGGCGAGCTCGGCTTCGAGATTAACGTACCGGCCGGCTCCGCGCTGCGTGTCTGGGAGGCGATCCAAGGTAACGTCGCCAAAGCCGGCGGTTCGGCCTATGGCACCGAGACCATGCACGTGCTGCGCGCGGAGAAAGGCTACATCATCGTCGGCCAGGAGACCGACGGCACCGTAATCCCGAACGACCTCGGCCTCGATTGGTTGCTCGGCCGCAAGGCGGAAGATTTTGTTGGCCGGCGCTCGCTCGCTCGCTCCGATATGCAACGCACTGACCGCAAGCAGCTCGTTGGCCTCACAGTCCGCAACAGTGAGACGCCGCTCGAGGAGGGCGCGCAAGTGACATCCGAAGCCAAGCCTCCGCTCGGCACTCCGGCCTTGGGTCACATTACCTCGTCCTACCACAGCGCGGCGCTCAACCGGCCGATCGCCCTGGCGCTCGTGCAGAGCGGCCGCAACCGTCTCGGTCAGCGCCTGTACGTTCCCATGCCGAGCAGTCCCGTGGCGGTCGAGGTCGTCTCGCCGGTCTTCTACGATCCGAAGGGAGAGCGGCTCAATGGCTAGGCAAGCATCGGGCTCGGCTGCCCATATGCCCTCGCTGCCGCTACCGCGCGCCGATGGCATCGCTACCGTGGCAATGGCAGGTCCCGCTTGCCGCTTCCTCTTCCGCGGCGCAGTCGAAGCTACGGAGGCAGCCGGCGCAATCTTCGGCGTCGCGCTTCCGAACGAACCTTGCCAGGCGCGCCGCCGGGACTCTCGCGCCGCTCTCTGGCTCGGCCCCGACGAATGGCTGCTGCTCGCGCCTCCAGGCCAAGCCCAGAGCCTGATCGCGTCCATCGCCGAAAAGCTCGCCGGCATTCCCCACGCACTCGTCGAGATCAGCGACCGCAACCAAGGCCTGCTGCTCGACGGGCCGGGATCGGAGGACGTTCTGAGCGCCGGCTGCCCCCTCGACCTCGACATTGCATCATTCCCGGTCGATGCCTGCACGCGCACGCTGTTCGGCAAGGCCGAGATCGTGCTTTGGCGCACGTCGCCGCAATCGTTCCGTCTGGAGGTTGCGCGCTCGTTCCTGCCTTATGTCATTGGCCTCCTCGATCTCGCCGTTCGCGACGCGGCCACGATGGCGCGCCGATAGGCGGAAGTCTCAGCCCTCGTTTCACTCCGCCGCGTCGCGCACCTCCACGCCCGGCTCGATTTCGAGCTGGAGGATATCGTTGAACCGGTTGAACGCACCGCAGAGCGCCGTCCGCCACGTCATCTCGACGATCTGTGCTTCCGTGAAGTGCTGCCTGAGCCGCACGAACATCTCGTCCCGCGTACTGTTCCAGTCGTTCGTGACCGCAATCGCGTACTCGACGACCAGCTTGTCGACCTCGTCCAGCTCCGGGTGGTCCTTGTAATCCAGAAGCTTTGCGACACCCGCCTCCGAGATGCCTTGCACGGCCAGCTTTGGCGCATGGTGGGAGACGCAGTACGTGCACTTGTTGAGCTCGGAGACGGTGACCAGGCACAGCTCGAGGGTGCGCTTGGGGAGCACGCCCTCCTCGGCAAGCTCGGTGAGCAAGCCCCAGATATTCTTGAAGATCGGCGGTCGGTGCGCCATCGCGCCGGCTTGGTTCTCGAACGCTCCGTAGCTTTGCATCTTGTCCCAGAGAGGGTGCAGCTCCCTGGGCAAATCCGCACGTGTTCTGATCGAGACGCGTGACATCGGCTCATTCTCCTTTGGAGTCTTCCTGAAGCAGAAGCCTCTCTCCACTGCGTTCCCGGAAGCGCGCGTTGCAAGTGCGCTATCCGAGACCCTTACACGTAGCCGGTTGGTTCGCTGCGCCTGCCGTGCATTCCACTCAGGCACGCAAAATTGGGACTAGGACCCCACGATCCACGCTCACCCGCCCTTCTTGCCCTCGATCTCGTCCAGCACCCGCTTGGCCGTGCGGAAGGCATCGAGCCCGGCCGGAAAGCCCGCGTACGGAATGACGTGGATCAGCGCCTCGCGGATCTCCTCCTTCGTCAGTCCGTTGTTGACGGCGCCCTTCACATGCACCGCCAGCTCGTGATGCCGGTTCAGCGCCGCCAGGATGCCCAGGTTCAAAAGGCTGCGCTGCTTGCGCGTCAGGCCCGGACGCGACCAGAACACGCCCCAGCCCACTTCCGTGGTGAGATCCTGCAGCGGCCTCGAGAACTCATCCGTGCTCTTGAACGAGTTCTCCACGTGCTCCTTGCCGAGCACCTCCTCGCGCAGCTTGCGCCCCTTGTCGAACGTCGACTCCGCCATGTGCGTTTCTCCGCAATTGAGCTGGTACCGGAAGCATGATGAGGGCGCGGTCGCCGGCGGGCAATGGGCAGTCGCGTTCGCGCACCTGCGCTTTTCCCCTTGCCTTTCCTTCCATGAGGCGGACAGTGCGTGGTGAGGATACGCGCAAGAAGGGGCAGATCCCATGCAGGCTGACTATGTCATCGTCGGCGCGGGCTCGGCGGGCTGCGTGCTGGCCAACCGGCTTTCCGAGGACGGCGCGCGCGTCGTCCTCCTGGAAGCGGGTCCGCGCGACTGGCACCCGATGATCCACGTCCCGGCCGGGGTCCTCAAGCTGCTCTACAATCCGCGCGTCAACTGGAACTACAACACCGAGCCGGAAGCAGGCACCGGCAATCGCGCGGTGCATTGGCCGCGCGGCCGCGTTCTCGGCGGCTCCAGCTCCATCAACGGCATGCTGTTCGTGCGCGGCAACACCGCCGACTACGACAACTGGGCGCAGATGGGTTGCCGCGGCTGGACCTACGAGGAGTGCTTGCCATTCTTCCGTGCCATCGAGCGTTACGCTCCGGGCGATGGGCGCTTCCGCGGCAAGAGCGGGCCGCTGCTGATCGAGGACTACCGCACCATCCTGCCGCTGACGCATCGCTTCGTGGAAGCTGCGCAGCAGGCCGGCTTGCCCTTTACGCGCGACCTCTCCGGCGAGCAGATGGAGGGTGTCGGCTACTCGCAGATGTCGCGCAATGGCCGCTTCCGCGGCTCGACCGCGCGCACTTTTCTGGCCGAGGCACGCAACCGTTCGAACCTGAAAGTGGAAACCAACGCCACCGCCACCAGGCTCCTGTTCGACGGCAAGCGCTGCAAGGGAGTCGCCTTCCTGCAGAACGGTCAGCCCCGTGAGGTGAGCGCGGCCCGCGAGGTCATCGTCTCGGGCGGCACCATCAACTCGCCGCATCTGCTGCAGGTTTCGGGCGTCGGCCCGGCCGCGCACCTGAAATCGATCGGGGTCGAGATTGTGCATGACCTGCCCGGGGTCGGCGGCAACCTGTCCGATCATTATGCCGTGCGTGTCTCCCAGCGCATGCGCAATGCCGTTTCGATCAATGAGCTTTCGCGCGGGTTGCGGCTCGCCAAGGAGGTCGCCAACTGGCTCACCGTGGGGCGAGGCGCGCTGACTTTCGGCGTCTCCAGTGCCCAGATCTTCTGCCGCAGCCGCGACGGGCTGGCGAGCCCCGACATCCAGCTTCTCTTCTCTCCCGCCAGCTACGACGAGAACAAGTTCGGCACCCTGGAGAAGAAGCCCGGCGCGACTATTGCGGTCAGTATTGCCCGGCCCGAGAGCCGCGGCAGCATCATGGCGAAATCGCCTGATCCGCTGGATCGCCCGGCGATCCGCCCCAACTACTTGTCCGCGCCAGGAGATATGCGCGTCTCGATGGCCGGCATCCGCCACGCGCGCCGCATCTTTGCGCAACCGGCCTTTGCAGCGCACCGCGTCGAGGAAATCACGCCCGGAGCGGATATTGCCAGTGAGGCCGGCCTCGAAGCCTTCATTCGTCGCGCTGGTACGACCATCTATCACCCGGTCGGTACCTGCAAGATGGGCGAGGACCCGATGGCCGTCGTCAACTCCCGCTTGCGTGTGCGCGGGCTGACGGGCTTGCGCGTCATCGACGCTTCGATCATGCCGGCCGTCACCACCGGCAATACCAACGCGCCCACGATCATGATCGCGGAGAAGGGCGCGTCCATGATCCGCGAGGATGCGCGCGCGGCCTAGCCTCGCAGCTGTGCGCGGCTGGCTCGACTAGAGCAAACGCTCACTTCAGGGCGCGTCCCGCACCGGCACTCGGGTTCAGCTCGATCGTCACCTGCTCGATGCGACCCTTGAACGGGAACGGTGATTTATAGGCGTCCGAGACGGCGGACACGTTGTCCATGCCGATATCGAACGGCTCGACGCTGTAGCGGAAGGGAACGGTCCTTTCGACCCGGCCCTCGCCCGTCTGTTTGCCGTTGATGAAGAGCTTCACCGTCGCCGGCTTTGCCGGGCCGGGCTCCACGGGCACGAACTCCATGCGTACTGTGGACTTGCCCGATGGCACTGCTTCGGACGACTGCGTCCGGTATTTCTCCACCTCGAAGAAATTGTAATCGAACGCCGGCTTGCCGTCCTTCACGTAGAGCGTCCAGCCGGAAGTGATACCGCCGATCGCAGCCAGCACTCCATCTGCACCCGCCGTGCCTGTCTCGATCTCAGCCGTCACGCTGAAAGGTACTCCGTGCGTGTTGAGGACGGCCAACTCGCTGATGTTGGTCGTGCCTGGCCCGTATGAGAAGCTTTTCAGCCCCGCGAGGGGGTTCGGCCGCAGGGACGCATCGAAGCGCTCCGACATGCGGTCATCGAGTGGCAGCACATTGTACTTCTTGGCCTCCTCGAGGAAGGCAGCTTGCAGCTCCTTGACCTTCTGAGGGTTCTGCGCCGAAAGATCGGTCGCCTGCGTGAAGTCGTCGCTGAGCTTGTAGAGCTCCCACTTGTCGTCATCGAACGAGCTGCCGCCCGCGGTTTGCCACGGCAGCCGCCCGTGGCGGGCCGACGCCATCCATCCGTCCTTGTAGATGCCGCGGTTGCCCAACATCTCGAAGTATTGAACGGTGCGGCGTGAAGGGGCGGCAGCATCGCCGAAAGAGTAGCGCATGCTCACGCCCTCGATCGGCTTTTGCACTGTACCATTGACAATTTGTGGTTCGCGAACTCCGGCAGCATCCAGCACCGTCGGGGCGATGTCGATGACATGGTGGAATTGCGAGCGCAGCTCACCCTTGGCCTTGATGTCTTTCGGCCAATGAACGATGAGACCGTTGCGGGTGCCGCCGAAGTGCGACGCGACCTGCTTCGTCCACTTGAATGGCGTATCGGCCGCCCACGCCCAGCCAACCGGCACGTGCGGCTCCGTGCTCGGTCCGCCGAGCTCGTCGAACTTGTCCTGCAATCCTTTCAGCCCGAGCTGGATGCCGTTGAGGCTCGCCACCTCATTGATCGTCCCTTCGAGGCCACCTTCACCGGAGGCACCGTTGTCGCCGATGATGTAGAAGATCAAGGTGTTGTCCAGTTGCCCGGCCTTCTCGATGGCCTGCACCAGCCGGCCGACCTGCTCATCGGTATGGTCGAGAAACCCCGAGTAGTTCTCCATCAACCGGCGGTAGACGCGCTTGGCTTCCTCTGACTGGGAGTCCCATGCCGGAATCTCGGCGGGGCGCGGTGTGAGTGTCGCTGTCTGCGGGACGACTCCCAGTTGTTTCTGCCGAGCGAACGTCTCCTCGCGGTACTTGTCCCAGCCGGCGTCGAACTTGCCGCTATACTTCTCGCGATATGCCTTCGGCGTATGGTGCGGTCCGTGAATTGCGCCGGTCGAGAAGTACATGAACCAGGGCTTGTGCGGGTTCGTCGCCTTCACGCGATTGAGCCATCCCGTAGCATCGTCCACCAGGTCTTCGGTGAGGTGGTAGCCTTGCTCAGGTGACTTTGGCGGAGCCACCGGATCGGTGTTGCGGTAAAGCACGGGGTAGTATTGGTGCGTCTCGCCGTTCATGAAGCCGTAAAAGTACTCGAAGCCCCAGGTCTTGCCGGTCGGCCAGCGGTCGAACGGACCTGACGGAGAAATCTCATTGTCGGGCGTATTGTGCCATTTGCCGAAAGCGGCGGTGGTATAGCCGTTCTGGCGCAGCATTTCCGGCAAGCCGGCGGTCGTGTTGGGCACGATGCCGGTGTAGCCGGGGAAACCAGTGCCCATCTCGATGATGACGCCGGTGCCGATGCTGTGGTGGTTGCGACCGGTGAGCAGCGCACCCCGGGTTGGCGAGCACAGCGCGGTGGTGTGGAATTGGTTGTGCCGCAGGCCGTTTTGCGCGAGGCGATCCATGGTGGGCGTGGACACTGCGCCTCCAAATGCACCGGCATGCCCGAACCCGACGTCATCGAGGATGACGATGAGGACGTTCGGGGCCCCGGCCGGGGCCGTGACCGGCTTGGGGAAGTCTGCCTTCGAGTCTCTGTAGGTCGTGCCGATCTGGCCGCCAAACGGTGCCTCCGGCCTTGGCAACACTTCTTGCGCGAATGTGGTTGGTGACTGCGCGTGAAGTTGGCCGGTGCTCGCACAGATGGCGAGAACCGCGGCGGTGCTGAACAGACTTACAGTCAGAGATTTGAGACTCGCCACTGGCATGAATTCCTCCTCGGTTTGGGAGGAATTGTGATTGACGCACCTCGAGCGACAAATCGGGGGAAACCCTCAAACGAGGTTCTCGTAGTCGCCATGTCTTCCCTCACGGGCAAGGTGTCAGTGCCCTGTTCGGCTTCTGGCACATTGCCTTCCTTCAGGAAGCGACATCTTCACGTCCGCAATCGGCAGTGAATCAGACGTTAGCCACGTCGTCGCCAGCGCAATTGCCAGAGCCTTCCTGCAGGCGGTATGATGTGTTGACTAGCAGGTCGCGGCTTGAGCGTGACCGCGGTCGAAATCGGAACTTTTGTGTCGCGCCACGTCGTGACCCCTTGAACATCTTAACGTTCAGGAGGATCGGACATGGCGCGTGCGGATGTCATTCTACCTGCAGAGCCGGTGCGCGAGCTGCCTCGAGTTCGTAGCATCGGACCGATGGACCTCAAGGAAGCCTTGTTGAAGGGCATCGAGGACTTTCGGGCGATGCCCACGCACGTCGTCTTTCTGAGCCTCATCTATCCCATTATCGGCCTGGTGATTGGCCGCGCGACGATCGGATATGATGTTGTGCCGTTGCTCTATCCGCTTGCAGCGGGCTTCGCACTCATCGGTCCGTTTGCCGGCATCGGCCTCTACGAATTGAGCCGCCGGCGCGAGCAGGGGCTGGACACGTCGTGGCGACATGCCTTCGATGTTGTCCACTCACCGTCCTTCAGGCCGATCATGGCGCTCGGTCTGCTGCTGCTGGCGCTGTTCGGCGTTTGGATCGCTGTCGCGCACGCGATCTACGTCGCGAATTTCGGTGAGCGCCAACAGATAGGGCTGCTTGCCTTCATCCGCAGGGTGCTCATGACGCCCGAGGGACACAGCCTCATCGTCGTCGGCAATGTCGTGGGCTGTCTCTTCGCCATCGTAGCGTTCTCGCTCAGCGTGGTTTCGTTTCCTCTCCTCCTCGACCGCAACGTCGGGTTGGCTGCGGCGATCGTCACTTCCGTCAGCGCGGTCATCAAGAACCCGGTGACGATGGTTCTGTGGGGCCTCATCGTCGCCTTCGGCCTGGTGATCGGGTCGCTGCCGTTCTTTCTCGGGCTAGCGGTGGTCATGCCGGTGTTGGGCCACTCGACGTGGCATCTGTACCGGCGGCTGGTCGAGCCGGACGAGAGCCATCGGCCGGAGTTCCACCCACGCCAGAAGGGACGGCGCTACGCCGCCGATTTCCCGTCCTCGCTGTTCGTCCCGTCTACGCGCAAGAGCGACGAATGGCCGTAAGTCTACGCGGGGATCAGTCAGGCGGCGGCGCGATCACGTCCTCATACTTGTGCCGCTTCGTCACGCCGCCCGAGTGCTGGAACACGTCCAGCGCCGCCTCGAACGCTGGCCGCGTGACCTCGACATGCGGTGTCCAGTTGCCGAGCTTCTGGTAGGCCGCGATGGTCGATGTCAGCACATCGCGATGGATGCCGGGGAAGAAGCTTGCCTCCGCTGCCGCGATGTCGGCGGCCGGCGTCGTGATGACCCAGTTACGCGCTTTCCGGTAGGCGCGCATGAACCGGCGTGCCGCATCCGTCCGGAGCCAGTCACGCGTCGCCGCCAGGCTCGAGAACGCAACAGGGCCGATGGCATCGCCGACGGACGCCACGATGTGCCCGACGCCGTCGTGCTCGAGCTGCTGGGGCGCGGGCCCCTGCTGGTGAATGTAGTGGCCCTGGCCGCTCCGGTAGGCCCCGTCCATCTTGTCCGACGGCACATTGCCGGCTTTCACGGCTTTGAAATCGATGCCCTTCTTGTGGCAGGCATACTTGAACATGGCCAGCGGCTGGCCGCCGTGATCGACCAGGATGTCGCTCCCTGTCAGCTTGTCCCAGGTGAAATTTGCGTCCGGTTCGCGCGCCGTGATGAAGAAGCCGTCCTTCTCGTTGATCTGCGCGAAATGCACGGCCGGCGGCTTCTCGCCTTTTTCGAGCGGCGCGAAGCCTTGCGAGATGGCCGACTGCGCCACCTGCACCGTGCCATCCAGGAGCCCGGCAATGGCCGATTTGCCGACCGGCGCGATGGAATGCTTCGGCTCGAAGCCTTCCTCCTTCAGGAAGCCGCCGGCGATCGTGGCGATGAGCGGACTGTAGAACGCTGAAAACCGCGTGAACTGGATGCTGATTGGCTCGGCCATGGCGTCGTTCCCATTTGTGTCATGAACTGCAGTCTTGATGTCGAGTGTGCGCATTCAGCCCCATGATGCAAGCCGCATCACGGCATCAGCGCCCCCGTGGCTTGGCGCGCGCGGTCGGCGCGGCGTTGGCGGGATCATCCGGCCAGACGTGTTTGGGATAGCGTCCTTTCATTTCCGCTTTGACTTCGCGCCACGAGCCGCGCCAGAAGCCCGGCAAGTCACGCGTGATCTGCAGCGGGCGACCCGCGGGTGACAGCAGGTGCAGTGTCAGCGGCAGCCGCCCGTCCGCGACGGCAGGATGATCCTTGAGGCCGAACAACTCCTGCACGCGATTGGCGAGGATGGGCGCGCCGTCCCCTTCGTAGATGATGGGAACCCGATTGCCGGTCGGGGCCTCGAAGTGCGTCGGCGCTTTTTCGTCCAGCTGCCGCTTCATGTCCCAAGGCAGCAGCGTATCGAGCGCGACAGCAAGATCCTCGCTCGTGATGTCGGCGAGGCGCGTGCGGCCGATCAGGAATGGCGCCAGCCATTCGGACGCGCTCGTTGCAAGGGCCGCATCCGCCAAGTCGGGCCACGCATTCCCTGTTCCCTCGGAGGCGCGCAGAAACCCCACGCGCTGCCGCAACTGGGCCTGAGCCTTGCTCCAGGGCAGGCGATGTATGCCGCCCGCCGCGACGCCCTCGGCAAGAATGATGGCGCTCGCGAGATCGGCGGCGACCTGACGCGGCTCGCTCGCCAGCACGATCGCGCCGAGGCGCCGGGTCTTGCGCGCCCTGAGCGCCGCCGATGCCGGGTCGAAAGTCGTGCCCTGGTCCTCGACGATGCGATCTACCGCAATACGCAGGGCTTCGACCTCATCGATACGCGCGGCCAGCAGAATGCGCGGAGCGGCGGCTGCGCCGGCCAGCTCGGCGACCGCGAGATAGTCGGACGCAGCCAGCGGATCGGCCGGATCGAGCCAGCCCGCGCGCCCGTTAGCCAATAAGAAGCGCCCATCGCGTCCGCCGCCCTTGGCGATGCGCTCGGGATAAGCGAGCGCAAGCAGCTCCGCGGGCGAAAGCTCGGATGTCGCCCCTTGCGTTGTGGCTGGGCGACAATCTCTCGCCCACTGCGCCGCGAGCCGGCGCATGGTGATTGCGCGTTCGGACGTGTCACGCCGATACGCAGCCACGCGCACGGACAAATCCGTATCCCTGCCGCCCAGATTGCGCTCCATGAGGACGGCGGAGATCTCGCCCGCCTGAGCCCCTGCGCCCCGCTCACCGGCGATGAGCATCATGCGGGCGAGCCGAGGCGGCAGGGGCAGCGCACGCATGCGCTGTCCGAGCTCGGTCAGGCGCGCATTCCCATCGAGCGCACCGAGCGTTTCGAGCTCTGCGCGGGCAGCGTCGAGCGCGCCCTTGGCAGGTGGATCGAGCCAGCTCAGCCGCAATGGATCGCTCTCTCCCCAGCCCGCGCAATCCAGCACCAGCTCGGAGAGGTCAGCAGAGCGGATCTCCGGCAGGTTGTAGGGAAGGAGGCCTGCGGTCTCGGGTTCTACCCACAAGCGGTAGCAGACGCCCGGCTCCGTACGTCCGGCGCGGCCTCGGCGCTGATCGGCGGAGGCGCGGCTGACCCGCACCGTGTCGAGGCGCGTGATGCCCACATCGGGCTCATAGCGCGGCACGCGCTGCAATCCCGAATCGATGACGATCCGCACACCCTCGATGGTGATCGACGTTTCGGCAATCGACGTGGCGAGCACGATCTTACGCCTCCCCGGTGGCGAGGGCGCAATCGCTTCTTGTTGCGCGCGCTGGTCGAGGCCGCCGTGCAATTCGACGATGTCGACATCCGGCCCAATCGGACTTTCAGTCAGAAGCGCAGCGACCCTACGCACCTCTCTCTGCCCAGGCAGAAACGCCAGGACAGAGCCTCGTTCGCTGCGCAGCGCATAGATGACGGCCTCCGACACTTCGTCCTCGATGCGCCGCCGCACATCACGACCGAGATGCCGGGTGACCACTGGAAATGCGCGCCCTTCCGACCGGATGACCGGAGCGCCGCCCAACAGGTCGGCCACTGCTGCCGCATCGAGCGTCGCCGACATGACCAGGATACGCAGGTCCGGACGCAGCGCATTTCGCGCATCGAGCGCTAGCGCCAGCCCGAGATCTGCGGCCAGTGAGCGCTCGTGAAATTCATCGAACAGGATCGCGCCAATGCCGCCGAGGGTCGGATCGTCGAGAATGAGGCGTGTGAACACGCCCTCCGTCACGACCTCTATGCGTGTCGTCGGCCCGATCATGGTGGCAAGCCGCGCCCGCAAGCCCACGGTCTCGCCCAGCCGTTCGCCGCGCAAGCCGGCCATGTGCGATGCGGCAGCGCGCGCGGCGATCCGGCGCGGCTCCAGCACGAGCACCTTGCGGCCAGCGAGCCATGGCTCATCCAGTATGGCCAGGGGCACGCGGGTCGTCTTTCCCGCACCCGGCGGGGCGACGAGCACGGCAGAGTTGCCCCGGTTCAGGGCAATCTTGAGCTCCGGCAGGATCGCGTCGACCGGGAGGGTCCGCTGGGATGACATGCGGCCGATGCCTAGCCGAGATGGATGCCTGCGGCCAGGGGCAGACGGCATAGTCCAAAGGTACAAAACGCCGGCGCCATCGACCGCTATGCCGCGCAAAGGGCTTGCGATATGGTGCGCCGCAGCCGGTGCCCTGGACAGGGAGCCACCGAGAAGGAGTGCGTGCAGGCGCATTCCCGCCGGCGATGGAGGAGACGACAACCATGATCCGAAAAGGTCTATTTGGAGCGCTCGCGGCCACGCTCACCGCGGCTCTGAGCTTTGCGATGCCGGCTTCGGCCCAGACGGTCACGCTCAACGGGGCCGTGCAGTTCAACGACGACCACGCCTTCACCAAGGCGCTGGTGAAGTTCGAGGAGCTGGTGAAGCAGTACTACGGCAAGCCGGTCAACTTCACCTTGCACAAGAATTCGGCCCTGGGTCTCGAGAAGCAGTATTTCGAGTACATGGCACAGGGCAAGGCGGTCGACTACGGTATCGTCTCGCCGGCGCACATGTCCACGTTCTCGAAGGCCGCGCCGTTCATCGATGCGCCGTTCCTGTTTCGCGATCTGGATCACTGGAACAAGGTGCTCGACGCAGACATCCTGAAGCCGGTGGCCGATGAGGTGGCGGAGAAGTCCGGCGTGATGCTGATCGGCTATGCCGGCGGCGGCACCCGCAACATCTTCATCAACAAGCCCATGGCATCGCTCGAGGACATCAAGGGCCTCAAGGTCCGTGTGCAGGGCGCGCCCATCTGGTCGAAGACCTTCCAGGCCGCTGGCATGGCGCCGACCGTCATCGCCTACAACGAGGTCTACAACGCTATCCAGAACAACGTCATCAGCGCTGGGGAGAACGAGGCTGCGGGCGTCGAGTTCGATGAAGTTCTACGAGGTAGCGCCCAACCTCGCTATGACGCAGCACGCCATCACGATCCGGCCGCTCTGCTTCTCGGCCAAAACGTTCAAGAGCCTGCCACCGGATCTGCAGGCAGCCGTGCTCAAGGCTGGCAAGGAAGCGGGCGCCTACGGCCGCAAGGTGGAAAGCTCGGAGGACGAGCAGAAGCTCGAGGTTATGGAGAAAGCGGGCAAGCTGAAACGGATCGCCTTCAAGGGGCGTGACGAGATGAAGAAGCTCGTGGACCCTGTGATGGATGCCTACGCCAAGGAGATCGGCGCGGAGGCCATTTACCAGAAGATCAATGCCATCAAATAAGGTGGAGTGCACGCTGGCCGGTCCTCGCGAGAAGGCCGGCCAGCGCTGTGTTCGGAGTTAGGCGTCTTGATGATGGGTGCTACGGCCGGCCCGACGTCGCGCAGCTATTTTTCGCAGCGGCTGCGGCTTCACTACGTGGACTGGGGCAATCCTGACGCGCCGCCCCTGCTGCTGTTGCATGGCGGGCGCGATCACTGCCGCAACTGGGATTGGGTGGCGGCGCGTCTCAGCCGAGACTGGCATATCATCGCTCCCGACCTGCGCGGGCATGGTGACAGCCAGTGGTCGGCCAGCGCCAACTACGGCATGGCGGGCTACATCTATGATCTGGCACAACTCATCCACCAATTGAACGTCGCGCCGCTCACCATCATCGCCCATTCGCTCGGCGGCAGCATCGCGCTGCGCTACGCCGGCATCTACCCCGATAACGTCAAACGCCTCGTGGCCATCGAAGGCTTGGGGCTCTCTCCGCAAGCTCTGCGCGATCGCGGCAAGAAGCCGATCGATGAGCGCATGCGCACGTGGATTACCGAGCAGCGTGCGCTCGCCGGACGGCTGCCGCGCCGTTATGCCTCCATCGAGGATGCCTTCAAGCGCATGCAGGAGGAGAACAAGCATCTTTCGCCCGAGCAGGCGCTGCATCTGACTGAGCACGGCGTCAACCAGAACGAGGACGGCACCTACAGCTGGAAATTCGACAACTATGTGCGCGCCTGGCCGCCCTACGACATGCCGCAGGCCGACGTGGAGCAGCTCTGGACACAGATCACCTGCCCAACGCTTCTGGTCTACGGCAAGGAGAGCTGGGCCTCCAATCCGCTCGACGATGGCCGCGCCCGGCATTTCAAGAGCGCCCAGGTCGTCTCCATCGAGGGCGCTGGCCACTGGGTGCATCACGATCAGCTCGAGGCGTTTCTACAAATCGCCGTGCCGTTCTTGACGGCGCCCGGCTGAACCCAAGAAACGGGATTGGGGAGAGAAATGGTGGATACGGCAATGCCGTCGCACAATCTCTGGCAGCGCTTCACGGCGCTGTATGCGCGGCTGCTCGAGATCATCCTGGTCTTCTCGGTCGGGATCCTGGTGATCCCCGTCAGCCTGCAGATCTTCTCGCGCTATACCGCGCTGATCCCGTCCTACATCTGGACCGAGGAGATGGCTCGCTTCCTCTTCATTTGGACCATCATGGTCGGCGCCATGATCGGTGTGCGCGAGTCCACGCACTTCGAGGTCGATGTCTGGCCGCGGCTGTCACCTCGCGCGGAGGCCGTGGTGCGGCTGGTGTCGCGCGTGGGCGTGCTCATCGCAGCCCTCGTCTTCGTCTGGGCCGGCATTGAGTTCACGCGCTTCGCCTGGAATCGCATCTCCGAGCTCGCCGAGTTGCCGCTCTGGCTCATTCATATCGCCTGGCCTGTCACAGGTGTGACGTGGCTGGTCTTTCTGGGTGAGCAGATGCTCAAAGATGTGAAGATCGCAACCGGGAGCCGTGCATGACCGGCGCCGTGCTGTCACCTGGAGGCGCCGCGCTGATCCTGTTCGGCCTCTTCTTCTTCTGCCTGTTCTTGCGCATTCCTGTAGCGTTTGCGCTCGGGCTTGCCTGCCTGCCGATCCTGATCATCGAGCCTCGGCTCGACACCATGACGCTGATGCAGGAGACCTTCAACGCTTACAATTCCTTCATCCTGCTCGCAGTGCCGTTCTTTCTGCTGACCGCCAATCTTATGAATGTCGGCGGGACTACGGACCGCTTGATGAAATTATCGCGCACGATGGTCGGTCACTTCCCAGGCAGCCTCGCGCAGATCAACGTCGTGCTGTCGATCTTCTTTGCCGGCATTTCCGGCTCCTCCACCGCCGATGCCGCCAGCCAGTCCAAGATCTTCATCGAAGCGCAAACGAGGGAAGGCTACGACCTGTCGTTCTCGGTGGCGATCACCGCCGTCTCCGCCGTGCTCGCTGTCATCATTCCACCTTCGATCCTGATGATCGTCTGGGGCGGCATTCTCACCGTTTCGATCGGCGCGCTGTTCCTGGCCGGCATCCTTCCCGGCCTGCTCATTGGCCTGGCGCAGATGGCGACCGTGCATACCTATGCCAAGGCACGAGGGTATCCGACCTACCCTCGCTCGACCTGGCGCGAGCTGATGTGCGCGTCCTGGGTGGCGATACCGGCCTTGATGACGCCGGGCATCATCATTGGCGGCAAGATTTTCGGCTGGTTCACGGCCACCGAGTCGGCTTGCATCGCCGTGCTCTACGCGGCCGTCCTGTCGTTGCTCGTCTATCGTGAGATGGACCTCAAGGGGTTGTACGGCGCGCTGCTGGACACGGGCAAGCTCGCCGGCATCGCCCTGTTCTGCGTCGGTACCGCCAGCACCTTTGGCTGGCTGCTCGCCTACTACAAGATTCCGGAAGCAATTCTGACGGGCGTGTCCGCCTGGGGCATGGGCTTCATCGCCACGGGCTTCTTCGTCGCGCTCGTATTTCTGGTGGTGGGATGCTTCCTCGACGCCATTCCGGCCATCATCATCTGCGCGCCGATCCTGGAGCCGCTGTCGAAGGCAGTCGCCATGGACCCGGTGCACTTCGCCATGATCGGCATCGTGTCGCTCGCGTTCGGCCTGGTGACGCCGCCCTATGGCCTGTGCCTGATGATTGCCTGCTCGATTGCCGGCATCCGCATCAGGGATGCGCTCAAGGATACCGCCATCATGCTCATTCCCATGTTTCTGGTGCTGGCGCTGGTGATCATGTGGCCGAAGGTCTCGCTCTTCCTGCCGAGCCTGATCTCGCCCGAATTCCTGAGATAGGAGCATTCCTTCATGAGCAAGCGTTTGGCGGTCATCACCGGCGGCGCCAGCGGTATCGGCGAAGCCACGGCCCACCGGCTGGCGGCGGACGGCTACAGCATCGCCGTGCTGGATATGAATACGGTGAGGGGGGAGGCGGTCGTCGCCGACCTCAAAGCGAAATCCATCGCCGCCAAGTTCTTCAAGTGCGACGTCGGTGACATCACGGATGTGCAGCGTGCCGCTGATGCCGTCGAGAAGGATCTGGGCGTACCCGAGGTGCTGGTTACATCCGCCGGCCTGATCCCGAACACCGAGGGGATCATGGACATGGACCTTGACGCTCACGAGCGCATGTGGCGCGTCAACTACCACGGCACCGTCTATACCTGCCGCGTGTTCGGGAAGCAGATGATCGCCAACAAGCGCGGTGCCATTGTCACCATCGGCTCCATCAACAGCTATCTGCCGTTGCCGCTTCCTGCCTACAACCCGGGCAAGGCCGCCATCCAGCGCCTGACGCAGCTCCTCGCCGTGGAGCTCGGCCGGCACGGCATCCGCGTCAACAGCGTGGCTCCCACCTATGTTCTGACACCGCCGCTCAAGGCCAAGATCCAGGCTGGCCAGCGCGACCTGGCCAAGATCATGAGCGTGCACGCGCTGGATCGGCTGCCCGAGCCGTCCGACATCGCCAACGCCATCGCCTTCCTGTGCTCGGACCAGGCCGCAGCGATCACCGGCATTCTGCTGCCTATCGACTCGGGCTGGCTCAGTGCGGTGAGCTACAAGACTTATGCCGGCGGCGTGCCCTGGCAGGATTGAGAGAGGATCGCATGGTCAAGCTCGCCGTACGCAAGCTGCCGGGCGCAGTTGGATGCGAGATCGAGGGTCTTGAGCTGCGCTGGCTCGATGATGACTCCTTTTCCACCATCGAGCTCGCCCTGCACGAGCACCTGGTAGTGATCATTCCGGGCCAGAGCATCGGTCCCAAGAGCTTTGCTGCCATGGCCGCACGCTTCGGCCGCGCCGAGCCCCACGTCATCGATCAGTTCCACCACAAGTCTGATCCCAACATACTCATTCTGTCGAACCGCAAGGACGAGAAGGGCGAACCGATCGGGCTCGCCGACGGCGGCACCTACTTCCACACGGATTACTCCTATCTGGACGTGCCCGCCCGCTGCACGCTGCTGTTCGCCCAGGAGATCCCGCCCGGCGAGTCCGGCACCACCTTCGCCAATCAGCGTCTGGCCTATGAGGATTTGCCGAACGCCACCAAGGAGCGCATCAGCGATCTCGTCTGCCGGCATCACTACGGCAATCGCGACAATCTCGACGAGGCGAGCCGCACGGCCGCGTCGAAGCTCTCCACCGATCAGAAGCAGAAAATGAACTGGGTGCGCCATCCGTTGGTGCGCAAGCATCCGCACACCGGCAGGAAATCGCTCTATGCCGTATCCGGCTCCTCGTTCGGCATCGAAGGTATGGGCGACAACGAAGGCCGCGCGCTGCTGGATGATCTGAAGCAGCATTCGACTGCGGGAAAGTATTGCTACACGCCGAGGTATCGGCCGGGCGACGTCATCATCTGGGACAACTGCTCGTTGCTGCACTCCGCGCCGCTGATCGACGCCAGCCAGCCGCGCACGCTGTGGCGCATCACGGTCAAGGAGCAGGGGCCCACTCTCTAACCGGCCACCTCGGGAGCTTCGCTCGCATGATCTCGGCAGTCCCAGTGCAGCATGCCTATGCCGAGCTCGACGAGGTCTTGCTCCACTACGTCACCGCGGGCAGCGGGCCACCTGTCGTGCTCCTGCACGGCTGGCCGCAGACCTGGTACGAGTGGCGTCACATCATTCCCGCGTTGGCGCAGCGCTACACCGTCATCGCCCCCGACCTGCGCGGGCTCGGCGACAGCTCCCGCCCGCTGCAGGGCTACGACAAGCAGACCGTGGCGCGCGATATCTGGCAGCTCGTCAACGGCAAGCTCGGCCATGAGCGCTTCTTCCTCGTCGGCCACGACTGGGGCGGGCCGACGGCCTTCGCGCTCACAGCGCAGCATCCCGAGGCCGTGCGCCGCCTGGCCATCGTCGATGTCGTCATTCCCGGCGACGGCGGCGATTTCTCCCAGGGCGGCCGGCGCTGGCACCATCAGTTCCACATGACTCCCGACCTGCCCGAAGCGCTCACGCAAGGGCGGGAGGATGTCTATCTCGCCTGGTTCTATCGCACCTTCTCCTACCGGCCCGATGCGGTGAGCGCAGACGATCTGGCGGAGTATCTGCGCACGTATCGGCAACCCGGAGCCATGCGCGCCGGCTTTGCTTACTACCGCGCTCTCCCGCAGGATGCCGCCGACAATCGCGCCATTGTCGCGCGCATGAAGCTGCAGATGCCGGTGCTGGCGATCGGCGGTGCCAAGGCTTTCGGCAGGGCGCGCGAGCCCGAGGAGAGCCTGCGCCGCGTCGCCACCGATGTGCGTGGCGCCGTTGTGCCCGCGTGCGGGCACTTCATCCCCGAAGAGCAGCCAGAGGTTCTTGCTCGTCTGCTGCTCGATTTCTTTGCCGAGGACGTCTGAAGCTCTTGCTTCCCTGGCGGTACGCCCTGGGCTGTGGTACTCCCGCTTTCGTTACCACGAACCCCCTGGTCCAATAGCCATCACCCGACATGAAATCTGACGTTATCGTGCTCGGCGCCGGCATGGTCGGCATCTCTGCCGCGCTGCATCTGCAGAAGCGCGGCCGTACAGTCGCCCTCATTGATCGTCGCGGCGCGGCCGAGGAGACATCCTACGGCAACGGCGGCATCATCCAGCGCGAAGGTGTCGTGCCCTACATGTTTCCGCGCGAGTGGGGCACCATCCTGCACTACGCAACGAACCGCGCACCCGAGGCCGTCTATCATCTCACTGCGTTGCCCACGGTCGCGCCCTGGCTGTTCCGCCACTGGCTGGCCTCTACGCCCGAACGCAAGGCGGCGAGCGCTCGTGCTCTGCGACCGCTCGTGGAGCATTGCATCAGCGAGCACGAGCCGTTCCTGACTGAGGCCGGCGTTATGGCGCTGGTCCGCCGCACTGGCTATCTCAAGCTCTATCGGACGCAAGCCAAGCTCGCCGAGGTCATCGCCATTCAGGAGAAGGAGCGCGTGGAATACGGCGTCAGCGCCGTGACGGTCGGCAAGTCCGAGATCGCCGCCCTGGAGCCGCACCTGCGCGACGGCTTTGCCGGCGGCATCCACATGCTGGACCCGGTTTCCGTTTCAGATCCCGGCGCGGTCGGCAAGGCCTACAACGATCTTTTCGTGCGCAAAGGCGGCCGCTTCCTCGAGGGCGATGCCCGTTCACTGGAGAGCACCACAACGGGATGGCGCGTTGCCACGCGGGAAGGTTGGTGGGACGCGCCGGAGGTGATCGTGGCTCTTGGCCCCTGGGCGGATGATGTGCTTCGGCCTTTGGGCTATCGCTTCCCGCTGGGTTGGAAGCGCGGCTACCACATGCACTATCGCGCCGAAGGCAACGCCGTCCTGAGCCGCCCCGTCGTCGACGGCGAGAACGGTTTCGCCATGATGTCGATGAGCAAGGGCGTACGCTTGACGACCGGAGCCGAGTTCGCCCTGCGCGACGCGCCCAAGACACCCGTGCAGATCGAGCGCACCGAGCGGCTCGCGCGCGAGGTCTTTCCGATTACGGAACGGCTCGAGCCTGAGCCGTGGCTCGGCCGTCGGCCGTGTCTGCCCGACATGCTGCCCGTGATCGGACCGGCCGGCCGCCACAGAGGCTTGTGGCTATCGTTCGGACACCACCATCTTGGCTTCACACTGGGTCCGGTGAGCGGCCGCCTGCTCGCCGAGATGATGACGGGTGAAACGCCCTTCACCGATCCCGCGCCCTACCGCGCCGAGCGTTTCTGAAAGATACTCAGCTATACGCTCCTGCCGAACTTGTCGCGCCACGCCGGCAGGGCATTGGCAAACGGCAGAGCGGTCGCCTCGTACACGCCGCGCGCTATCGCACGCGCCAGACAATCCGCCGCGGCAAGGCCAATTTCCGTGAGGTCGATGGTTTCGTCCCGAAGCGGCTTGCGCAGTGTCGCGGCGGCAAAAACGGTATCGCCGTCCATCGGCGCATGCGCCGGCCGGATGGCGCGCGCCAACCCATCGTCCGCCATGATCGCCAGGCGTTTGGACTGCGCTTTCGTGAGAATGGCATCGGTTGCGACCAGCGCGATGGTCGTCGACGGCGGTGCGCCACCCTTGATGCGCATGTCGAGAGCCTGCGGTGGCACGGCGGAAGGGAGGCCGCGCCCGCCGAGCTCGTTGCCCACCTCATAGGGAGCGGCCCAGAAATGCGGACCGTCGCCGATGGTCGCCATCCCGACCGCATTGACCACTGCGATCGCGCCCACCGTGAAGCCCGACCGGGTCGTCGTGCTTGCCGAGCCCAGCCCGCCCTTCAGGTTGGCCGTCGTGGCGCCGTAGCCGCCACCAGCGGTGCCGAGCGGAAACGGGCCCGAGCCGGCCGTCTCCGCCGCGGTCCATCCCATCTCCCAATAGGGTGGCGTGCGCCCCCAATCCTTGTTGCCACCGTTCAACAGGTCGAACGTAATGGCCTGGACCGCGATTGGAATGTTGATGGTGCCGATCTTCACGCCTACGCCTTGCGCCCGCAGATAGTTCACCACGCCGCCGGCTGCGTCGAGGCCGAACAGCGACCCCCCGGACAGCACCACCGCATCGACGCCCTGCACAGTCATCTCCGGCTCGAGCAGCGTGGTGTCGCGACCGCCCGGCGCTCCGCCTCGCGTCACGCCCGAGGCGACATTCGGCGCCTCGATTAGGACGACGCTCACACCGCTCGCCACGCGCGCGTCGGCCGCATTACCGACTCGGATGCCTGAAACGTCTGTGATGAGGTTGAAGGATTGCGGCATGGCGTGGCTTCACGTGTGCAGGCGTGTCTCCGCACTATACGTCCAACACGGGAAAAGGCTGCAAGCCCCGGCTCTCGTACTTAGTTGATTCGGTGCCAGGCCCCATCGCGCCAGGCATGCAGCGCATAGGAGGGGATGCTGGCATCGCCCCGCTCGTTGAAACGAAGGCGCCCGATCACCGTGTCGAATTCCTTGGTGGACAAGGCACCCGCGACTTTCTCGAAGCTGGAAGCGCTTTCGCCGCGCGCTTGCGCCCAGGCCTCTACGGCAGCAAACGCCTGCAGTGCCACGGTGCGCGCCTCGCGGCCAAGCTGCATCAAAGGTTGAATACGCTCGGCTGCGGCTGGTGTGGGCTTGGGCGTCCACGACAGCATCACCCTGAGTGCATCGCCTGCCAGATCAGCGGCTGGAATTATGGCAGGGACGGCGAGCAGGTCGCTGCCGATGACATGCGCGTCCAGGGCCTGGGCGCGCATCTGGGACAGGATCACAGCGAGGTCATGCGGCTGCGCCGGCATGAACACGATCTCGCTGCCGGCAATCTTTAGCCGCCGCACGAGCTCTGCCAGGTCCTTCTCTCCAGGCGTGTAAGACTCGCGATGAACCACCGGAAAGTTCGCCGCGGTCAAAGCGCGATGCACCGTGTCGGACAGATCACGTGATTGCGGCTCGGTATCGTTGATGATCGCGGCCTTCTTGCCAGGGGAGCGCGCGATGATCGCAGCAGCAATCTCGGCCGCCTGCCGATCGCTGCGTCCGGCAAGCCGAAACACACCGGGGCCGGCGCGCTCGTCCGTGAGCTTGGGATTGCGCGCTCCCGGTGAGATGAAGACGATACGCGCGTCGCGGTAGATGGGAGCCGCGGCAATCGCCGCGCTCGAGCACACGTGGCCCACGATCAGGCTTGCGCCAGCAGTCGCCAGAGTGCGCGCCGCGGCTTCTGCCCCCGCTGCGCTGCATTGGTCATCCGCTGTGACGATCCGAATGGGCTCCCGATCGGCGCCCCCGCTGGCCACCAGTGCCGCAACAGCCAATTCGACCCCGATCCGAACGGCCGCCGCTGGGTTGCCTGGTGGTTCGGCGGAGCCAACAGCGCCAATGATGATGTCCGCACGGCCGGCGGCGGTGAGGAGGCCGAGCAACCCGGCGGCGACAATGCCGATGCGCGCCGCCTGAGCTAGATAGCGGCCCGTCGCAAAACAAAGAGGCAGCCCATTGGGCTGCCTCTCCAAGATGGTGTGCGTCGGCATAAGATCTCTGCAGGAACCGTTCAGTTCTGCACGTAGGTGATCTTGCCGTCGGCGCCCTTCTTCCAGGTGTAGACGACATAGTCGGGACGCGTGATATCGCCCTTCTTGTCGAACCCGAGCTCGCCGATCACGGTCTTGAACTTCTTCCCGGATCGTGTCGCCTCGGCCACCTTCTTGGGATCGAGCGACTTGGCGTCAGCCGCTGACTGCGCAATCACCTCGAGCGCTGCGTAAGAATACAGCGTGTAGGACTCCGGCTTGAAGTTCTTGGCCAGGAACTTCTTGACCACCTCGGCGGCCTCGGGCCGCTTCTGCGGATCGGGCGGGAACGTCATGAGCGTACCCTCGACGCCCGGTCCGCCGATGGCGGCAAACTCGTCAGTCGTGATGCCGTCGCCCGACATCATGACTGCTTGTACGCCCTGGTCACGCATCTGGCGCACGATCAGGCCACCTTCCGTATGCAGGCCGCCCCAGTAGACGACATCGGCGCCTGCAGCCTTGATCTTGGACACGAGCGCAGAGAAGTCCTTCTCGCCGGTGTTCACGCCCTCGTAGAGGACTTCCTTGACGCCGGCCTTGTTCATGCCCTTCTGCGTCTCGTCTGCCAGACCTTTGCCGTAGGTGGTCTTGTCGTGGACGATGGCGACCTTCTTGCCTTTCAGGTTGTTGGCGATGTATTGCGCGGCAACTTCGCCCTGCTGGTCATCGCGGCCGCAAGTGCGGGCCACGTTCCACAGACTGCGCTCGGTGATCCTGGGATTGGTCGCCGAGGGTGAGATCATATAGATGCCGTTCTCCGCGTACACCTCGGAGGCGGGCATCGTTACGCCCGAGTTGAAATGCCCGATCACGAACTTGACGCCGTCACCGACGAACTTGTTGGCGACCGAGACGCCTTGCTTGGGATCGGATACGTCGTCGCCCACCACCAGCTCGAGCTTCTGGCCGTTGATGCCACCGGCGGCATTGATGTCCGCCACGGCTTGCTCGGTACCGTTCTTCAGCTGCGCTCCGAACGCTGCGTTGGGGCCGGTAATTGGGCCGGCCACCCCGATCTTGATCTGTGCATTGGCCGGTGCGGCCAACGCGAGGCTCGCGGCTAGCGCAAACCCTGACCAAACTAGCTTGTTCATTCACGCGCTCCCTTGAATGCTGCACCTGAACCATCACTCAGGTTTGGCGAGTGGCCTCGCCTCGACACGTGCATAATTCCCGCAAAAAGGGGCAAAGTCACGTCGATTCAGTTGAATTCGTGTGCCCGAGTGCGCCGAATTTGTCGGCTAGCTGCTGGGCTCCCGCCCGAGAATCCATCCGTATTGGGTCTTCATCTGCCGAGACCTGGTCATGCGGTGCCCGAGAACTGCCAGCACCAGCAACACGGCAAAGTCGATCAGGTAGTTCCTCGCGGACAAAAACACCTCCCAAAAAAGGGCGTAGTGAAAGAACCGCACGCAGGCGGCGAGCAGCAGCATGTAGAGCGGAATATGCCAAAACGGGCGCCAAGTCTGGGCAATGGCGCGCCCCGAGATGAATGCGGCGGATCCGCCCAGAATAATCGTGACCAGGATAAAGACCCACAGGCCGTTCGGACCAGTCTCATAGAAGGCTATGGGCATTATCGCGTTTCCGATCGATCGCGGCTAACGAAAGCATGATGCTTCCAGGCCCGGTGTGGATCAATAGCGTCGCCGTTATGGCGGCGCCTGCCTCGGCGCCAGCTTCTGCGCAACGAGATCGATATGACTCCTGAGGTGATAGAGCTGGTCGGAAAAGTGGCGCGGCAGGCGCAGGCGGCTTACGGCGCGGTCGATGCGCTTCAAGCCTTCGTCAACCTCGGTGAGTTGCGCGCGCGTAGGATTGTGGTCGAGTGTCAACTCCAGCTCCTTGAGCCGGTCGTACCACTGCAGCAGGCGCTGACGGATCATCCAAGTGTAGAGTGCGGGCAGGAACCGGCTGAGGGGGATGGCGATCGACAGGATCGGAATGGCAAGCAGAACGATTTTCGTAGCGTTCAGGAATGCAAACGCTGTGACCCAGAAAGGAATGCCCATGCTCGCGTTGAGGGGTCCGACGGTCCGCAGCAACACTGGCAGCTCCCCGCTCTTGTAGTGCGCCCGGGCGTCGGGATCGACCTCGTACTCGGGATCGTTGGCGTGGGGAAACTGGCCGGCGCGGTGGAACAAGACTGGCTCGCCGGACCGGTCGAAGCCCGGCTTGGGGCTGGCCGTGGCGGCATGCGTGAGAAGGGTGGCCAGTGCGGGATGAAGGTCCTTGCGCACAACCAGCGCAGGTGAGCTGGCGAGCAGTGTGATGTCGGCTGACGGTATGTCGGGCTCGAATTCGACCGAGCCTCGATGCATGACGACCTTGGAGAGGAAGGGGAAGCGCGTAATGTAGGCTTCCGCCTCGGCCGAAAAATCCATGAGCAGGATGTCCGGCGCGCGCAGGAGATCCTGCACTTTCTGGGCGTCGGGCGGCAGCGAGACGAATGCGACGTCGGCCCCTTCTCCGGTCAGGGGTTTGGCGTCGGCGGGGAAGTCCTGGTCGATGAACCGTGAGTTCTCGGCTGTCACGCCGTTCGCCTTGAGGAGCAGCGTCGCCACCCGGCGGGTGCCGCTCGTGGCCGTGCCGACCATGATGCGCCGGCCTTTGAATTCTCCGAGGCTCCGCACAAGGTTGGGGCCTCGATAGAAGATCCAGATCGGCTCGTAGAACAGCCGGCCGGCGGACTGCAGCCGTTCGATCTGCACGTCGTGCGCGGCCCGCTCGGAAGCAGTGGCCAGCCTGCCCTGCAAGCTGCCGGCGAGCCCGCCTTTGACCACGCCGGCATCGACCTCCCCGTTGGGGTCGGTCAAAGCCAGCAGGGTGTCGAGCCCCTGTATGTCCGGCTTCAGCTCGAGCGTGACGCCGAAGCGGCCGAGCTCGCGCTTCCAGGTCTCGACCAACTGAGTGTAGGCCCCCGCCGCACCTCCGGTTGCCACCACGATCCTGCCCGGCGGGCCGGGCTGAAGGAGAGCGATGGCGAGCCAAAAGGCCAACAGCACGCTGGCGAGAACGCCGACCACCACCAGCAAAAACTGTCTCACGCGCCTACCCGACATTGTTACGTCTTCCCCCAGGCTATCAAACGAGATAGCCGAATTTTCGGCGCGGCGGAGCCCGCCACTATCCCCCTACCAATCCGGCAGATGTCGCCCCGACGCTCCCTAGTGGGCGCCGCCTTCGAGATACGCGGCGCGAATCTCAGGTCGTGCCAGCAATTCGCGGCCGCTGCCGGTCATTGTGATTTGTCCGTTGACCATGACATAGCCCCGATGCGCCAGACGCAGCGAGTGGTACGCGTTCTGCTCGACGAGAAAGATCGTCATGCCCTGGCGCTCGTTGAGGTCGCGAATGACCTGGAAGATCTGCTTCACGATCAGCGGCGCCAGGCCGAGCGACGGCTCATCCAGCAGCAGAAGCGCCGGCCGGCTCATCAGGGCGCGCGCAATCGCCAGCATCTGCTGCTCGCCGCCGGAGAGCGTTCCCCCGCGCTGGGACAGCCGTTCCTTGAGCCGCGGGAACAGCATGGTGACGCGCTCGAGATCCTCCTCGAAGTGGGCGAGGCCATCGATCTCGGCGCCCATTTGCAGATTTTCCAGCACGGTCATGCGCGGGAAGATGCGCCGGCCTTCCGGCGCCTGGGCGATCCGGAGCCGCGCGATCTCATGCGTCGGCAACTTGCTGATCTCGCGTCCGCGGTACACGATCTGCCCCTCGCGGGCGCGCGGATTGCCGAAGATCGTCATCATCAAGGTGGACTTGCCGGCGCCGTTGGCCCCGATCAGCGCGACGATCTCGCCCTTGTTCACGTCGAGGTCGACACCCTTGAGGGCCATGATGTTGCCGTAGAAGCTTTTCACCTGGCGGACCTGGAGCATCGGCTCGCTCATCCCGCGACCTCCGCCTCGGCCTCGGCCACTTCGTCATCCTCGACGCCGAGATAGGCGGCGATGACCTTGGCGTCGCTGCGGACATGGTCCGGCGGGCCGTCCGCGATCTTGATGCCGTACTCCAGCACGACGACGTGGTCCGAGATCCCCATAACCACCGACATGTCGTGCTCGATGAGCAGGATCGAGGTTTTGTGCTCGGCCTGGATTGATTTCAGCAACGCATTGAGGTCGGCGCTCTCGCGCGGGTTGAGGCCGGCTGCGGGCTCGTCGAGACACAGCAGGACCGGCTCGGTGCACATGGCTCGCGCGATCTCGAGCCGGCGCTGGGCGCCATAGGGCAGCTCGCCGGCGGCAATGTCGGCCCTATCGAGGAGGCCGATGCGATCCAGCCAGTAGCGGGCCAGCTCGACCGCGCGGCGCTCGCTGTTGCGGTAGGACGGCGCGCCAAATAGACCCAGCACGGTCCATCCCGAGGCGCGCATGAGCGAATTGTGCTGCGCCACGATCAGGTTCTCGAGCACGGTCATGCCCGAGAACAGCCGGATGTTCTGGAATGTGCGGGCGACCTTGGCGTGCCAGGCGATCTGGAAGTCGGGCATCCGCTCCAGAAGAAAAATGCTGCCGTGCGGGGCAGCGATGGACCGGCGGCCACTGTGCGTCAACCTGTCGACGAGCGCATCGGAGGCCTCGCCGCCGGGTGCGAGCACCATCCGTCCAGTCGTCGGTTTGTAGAACCCGGTGATGCAGTTGAACACGGTGGTCTTGCCGGCACCATTGGGACCGATGATCGCCGTGATGTCGCCATGCCTGGCCGTGAAGGAGATGTCGTTGACGGCAATGAGGCCGCCAAAGCGCATGGTCAAATGCTCGACCCTGAGAAGGGGCGCGCCGTCCGCCGGCATCAGCCGTGTCCTTCCTTGACCAGGGTGCCTGAGATTGCTTTGCGTTCGGTGAGGACAATGGAGGGCTCGCGCGTGGAGATGAGGCCGCGCGGTCGCCAGATCATCACCACGACCATGGCAAAGCCGAAGATCAGCATGCGGTACTGAGTGGGATCGAAGGTGGCGCCGAAAATCTGCTTCAGCCAGTCGAGCTCGCGCAGGATCTCGGTGCCGCCGATCATCGCCACCGCCGCAATCGCCACGCCGATCTGGCTGCCCATGCCGCCGAGCACGACGATAGCCAGGATGACGGCGCTCTCCATGAACGTGAAGGACTCCGGGCTGATGAAATTCTGGCGTGCGGCGAAGAATGCGCCGGCAAAACCGCCGAAGCCGGCTCCGATCGCAAACGCTGTGAGCTTGGTGTTGGTGGTGTTGATGCCGAGCGACCGGCAGGCGATCTCGTCCTCGCGCAGCGCCTCCCACGCGCGCCCGATGGGAAGGCGCCGCAAGCGCAGGGTGACCCAGTTCGTCAGCAGCGCCAGCGCCAGGATCACGTAGAACAGGAACATGGTGCGATAGAGCGGAGTGAACTCCAGACCGAAGACCGCGGCAAAGCCGCTGTCCGACGCGTTGAACGGTATGCCGAAGAAGCTGGGCCGCGGGATGCCCGATATGCCGGCGTAGCCGTTCGTCAGGTCGATCCAGTTGATCAACACCAATCGGATGATCTCGCCGAACGCGAGCGTGACGATGGCCAGATAGTCCCCGCGCAGTCGCAAGACCGGGAAACCGAGAATGATACCCCAGAAAGCGGACAGGATGCCGGCCACCGGCAGGCAAATCCAGAAGGCCCAGAGCGGCCAAAAGCTCGGCCCGATGAGCTCCGCCATGAACTCCTTGATAGGTTCATTGGCCGCTAGCAGTGCATAGGAATACGCGCCGACCGCATAGAACGCCACGTAGCCCAGGTCGAGCAGCCCAGCCAGTCCGACCACGATATTCAGTCCCCAGCCGAGCATGACGTAGATCAGGACCTGGATGCCGAAATTGTCGATCCACTTGATCGCCCCGGCTTTGCCCGCAAACAGGATGGACAGGAAGGGGTAGGCGACCAGCAATGCGAGCCCGCCGATGGCGAATGCGCGCGTGGCACCTTCCGTGACCGGTGAGGCTGTGCGCGCGCTGACCCGTGGACCACGCTGCGGCCTGATGAGATAGAGGAAGCGCAGGAGAACAGCGCCGGCAACCGCAATGGCCACGTAGTTCCAGCGCGGCTGGAGCACGAGCTGGTTCTCCATATTCTGCTCGGTACGCAGAGCGAGAATGGGAACACAAAGGCCGAACGCCACCAGTCCTGCTTTTCCGGCTTCGACAATCGCCGTCACCACACTGGGTGCAGTTCCGGAGCCGGTTTCGGTCTTGGCCATGGCGCTCAGACCTTCTCGACCTCTGGTCGGCCGAGAAGTCCGGATGGCAGGAAGACCAGGGTGACGACAAGGATCGCGAACGTCGCCACATCCTTATAGTCGATCGAGAAATACGCCGACCACAACGTTTCGATCAGGCCGATGAGCAGGCCGCCGATCACCGCGCCGGGCAGAGAGCCGATGCCGCCCAGGACCGCCGCCGTGAAAGCCTTGACACCCGGAACGAAGCCGTCCGCGAAACTGACGACGCCGTAATGGATCATGTAGAGCAGGCCGGCCACCGCCGCGAGTGCGGCGCCGATGACGAAGGTCAGCGAGATGGTCCGGTCCACATTGACGCCGAGTAGGGACGCCATGCGCTGGTCCTGCTCACACGCACGCTGGGCCCTGCCCAATGCCGTGCGCTGCACGAGGTAAGAGAACGCCGCCAGCAGGACGACCGTCGTGACCATGATCAGCACCTGCTTGAGCGACAGGGTAAGGCTGTAATTGGTTCCTTCCCGCAAGGTAATGACATCGTTGAGCATGGGCGGAACCGGCTTGTTGCGCGGTCCCTGGGTGACCTGCACCAGGTTCATCAGGAAGATCGACATGCCGATCGCTGAGATCAACGGCGCCAGGCGAAACGATCCCCTGAGCGGGCGGTAGGCCAGCCGTTCGATGGCCCAGCTCCACAGCGATGTCATCAGCATGCCCAGCAGCAGGACAATGACCAGCGCTACGATCAGCGATCCCACTCCAAGCAACTGAGTCAGCAGCAGGAAGAAAATGAGCGCGATGAATGCTGACAGCATGAACACATCGCCGTGCGCGAAGTTCACCATGCCGATGATGCCGAACACCATGGTGTAGCCGATGGCGATCAGGCCATAGATGGAACCGAGCGTCACGCCGTTGATGACTTGCTGAATGAAATATTCCATGCGCCGGCCCGCCCTCTGTCAGTTTATGTAGCGGCCGTCGCCGGGCGAGTTGATCGCCGCCACGGCCGCCTGGGACAAGGCTAGCAACGGGTGCCGATAAAGGACAGCGCCTCGTGTGCCGGTTCTGCAACGTTTTCGGGCATAAAGCGGCGTGCCGACCGGCAACGGAATGGCTCAGAGCATGTTGTGGGTGCCGTCGCAAAACGGCTTGTCGTCAGTGCCTTTGCACCCGCACAGATTGAATGTACCTCCGCTTTGGGCGACATAGCGAAGCGGTTGGAAGCTCGTTCCCTTGTGGGAGCCGTCGCAAAAAGGCTGCTTCGCCGATCGTCCGCAGCTGCACCAGAAGTACGCCCTGCCTTCCTCGAGTACGACCTGGTAGGGGCCCTTTTGCGCGACGACAGGCTCGTCGGACATCCTTCTTCCTCCCCAGCAGGTCACCCGACGTTCAGGGCCGCCTTTTCGGTCACCGTCTTGCCGGCATCGTCGATCCAGGTGAACTCGAATTCGCCAGGGCCGGGCACGCGCATGAAGAACGCGATGTAGGGATTGGCGGATATTCCCGGCTGCAGCGCCGCCCGGAACACCTCTTTGCCGGCAAAGGAGACCGCGAACGTATTGATGATGTCGCGCGGGATGATCTTGCCGTCCCGGTCCTTGCGCTGGCCGGTTTCCATGACATGTGAGATCAGGGTTTTGATCTCGATCACGTCGCCGACCTTTGCCGAGTCGGAAATCTTGATGCGTGGTTTCGACATATCGCCGGTGCCCTATTCTCAGCCGCCGCAGCCGCCGATGGTCACTTTGACCGTGCGCTTGCCCATCAGGAATTTGCCGTCGCTCAGTTCGGCCACTGTGACGATGTCCTGGGTCTTGGCGAGCCGCATGCGGCTCGCGACCATCGCCTTGCCGGATGCCGGCGTGAAACGAAAGGTGGCCACATCGAGCTGCGGGTTCTCGCTGGCAAAGATATGCATGGCCTTCACGTACTGCTGCTCGGTCATCGGGCTCTCGACCGACAGCGTGAACGGCACGGTGTTGCCGTTCTCCGCAATCTCCGGCAGGTCCAGGATGATCTTGCCGTCGGCGGGCTTGGCCTCTCCCATGACCTTCTTGAGAGCATCCTCGAGTCCGGGAGGCTTGTCCTGCGCCAGTGCACCCGCCGAGCCGAAAAGAAAAGAAAAGCTCGCGATCGCACCCGCGCCGAGAACGAAATCGCGCCGATCGACGATTTGCAAACGCTTCATTTGCCTCTCTAGCTCCAACAGGAACCGAAGCCCGGTCACCACCGAGTTGTGGCGATCAGTTAGCATACTAGAATGCGCCGATGCAAACCATGCGGGGTTGCTTCCAAGTAACCTTTCGGGGCTGCAAGGGTGCGGCTGAGCCCTCCAAACTGGAGCCCGGCAGCAGTGCCGGATGCAAGCACGCCGAGGTCTTTCATTCGACTAGCTGTGGCGAACGTCAGTCATCGGCAATAGGGTGGCGGCGCTGAAGGAACTGGGAGGAAAGTCATGACGAAGGTCACAAGACGGGAGTTCGGTAGATTGCTCGGGGCGACTGGGGCCGGCGTGGCCGCCTCGTCCCTGGTGGCGCCGTTTGCCATCGCCCAAGGGGCGGGCAAGGTCGTCATCGTCGGCGGAGGCGCCGGTGGGGCCACGGCCGCGCACTATATCAAGAAGGATGCGCCCGCACTCGATGTCACGCTCATCGAGGCCAATCCGATCTATTCGTCCTCGTTCTTTTCCAATCTTTATCTCGGTGGTTTTCGCACGCTCGAGAGCCTCAATCATGGCTATGCTGGTTTACGCAAGCTCGCCGTCAAGGTGGTCCAAGACTACGCCACTGACGTCGACACGACCAAGAAAGTCGTCACGACGCGAGGCGGGCGCAGCTATCCGTACGATCGGCTCGTGCTTTCTCCCGGAATCGACATCAAGTACGATTCGATCAACGGCTACTCGCGCGACGCTGCGGCCTTGCTGCCGCACGCCTACAACACGGATGCCCGCCAGAAATTGCTGCTCAAGCGCCAACTGGAGGCAATGAAGGACGGCGGCACCGTTGCCATGGTGATGCCGAACAACCCCTTCCGTTGCCCGCCCGGTCCCTACGAGCGCGCCTGCATGATCGCGCACTACCTGAAGACCAGAAAGCCGAAGTCGAAGCTGGTGATCGTGGACCCGAAGAAGGCGTTCTCGAAGCAGCCGGTGTTCATTGAAGCGTTCGATAGATACTACAAGGACATCATCGAGCTGAACCTCACCACCGACATCGATGATTTCTCGGTGGTGAGCCTCGACGCCAAGACCAAGGAGATCACCACTAAGGCTGGCAAGAAGGTCAAGGCCGACGTTGCCAACATCATCCCGCAACAGCGCGCCGGCGAGATTGCCGTCAAGGCAGGGTGCACCGAAGGTGACTGGTGCCCGGTCAATCCCGACAACTTTGCCTCGAAGAAGGTGAAGGATGTCTATGTCCTTGGCGATGCATCCATAGCTGTTGAAATGCCGAAATCGGCATTCTCGGCCAACAGCCAGGCCAAGGTTGTCGTCAATGACATCCTCGCGGACCTCGCCAAGAAGGAGAAATTTCCGGCCCGGTATCGCAACACCTGCTGGTCGCTCGTCGCGCCCGACGACTGCGTGAAGGTCGGGGCTAGCTATGCGCCGAAAGACGGGAAGTTGGATCCATCCGGATCTTTCGTTTCGCAAAAGGGCGAGGACGCGGGCCTGCGCAAGCAGAACTACGCAGAGAGCGTCGGCTGGTATTCCGGCATTACCGCTGACATGTTCGCCAAGGCCAGCCCGGCGGCGGCCAAGAAGGGCTGAGACTAGCTAAGTTGAGCGAGCGCGGAAGACACTCCGCGCTCGTATCACTTTGCGGATGCGCGGCCTTTGCGCGGTGTCTGGGGCAGCGAGCCGAAATAGGTAGCCAGCGCCTCCATTTGGGCGCCGTCGAGCGACTGGGCAACAGACGCCATGGCCGCGTTCTGCCGTGAGCCATCCTTGTAGAAGCGCAGCGTGGTCACGAACTCCTGCACGGGCCAGCCGGTAATCGCGGGAATCCCGTTGTCGACGCCGTCGATGCGGTGGCAGGCGCTGCACTCCGCCGAAAGGTGCCGGCCATAGGCCTTGAGCTTGGCCTCGTCGCACCACGCAGGGGAGGTCGGTAGGAGCAAAGCCCCCACAATGGTGCACATGGCCCCGGCACTTGTCGTCTCATGCGGCACGTGTCGTCTCTCGTATCTGGCAAAGTGGAGAGCAGGGCTTTCGGTCACCTGCAATCGCCGTTCCCCTCACTATATCAAGACTCCAAAAACGCGAAGTTCTGTGGAGAGTGCAGCAGGCCGTGCGAAAATTCCGGAAAAATTGACGTTTACGGCAGTATTGCTTAGCACTGCGGCACCCTTCAGGGGGGCGTGGGCGTAGACGGTGTGCTGGCAGCAGGAGGCATGCGGCCATGGCGGAACTCGTCTTCATTTGCATTTGCATCGTCGCTGTATTCGTGTTGGCCGTATATCGCGCACCGCTGTGGACATGGGCGGCGACGGCCGCACTCGCTGCCCTCGCGTGGCAGTTCGGCATCTTCGATGGCGGCCCAGCAAGTGCCCTGCCGGACCTGCTGTCGGGCATCGCCTGGCTGGTAGCTGCAAGTCTTGGCGCGCTTTCCGTCCCCGCCTGGCGGCGGCAGTGGGTCGTCGTTCCTGTGTTCGGCACGATCAAGCAGGTGCTGCCCCGTGTCTCCGACACCGAGCAGCAGGCTCTCGATGCCGGCACCATCGGTTTCGATGCCGAGCTGTTCTCCGGCACGCCCGACTGGCGCCGCCTGCATGCGGTGCCGCCAATCCGTCTCAGCGACGAGGAGAGAGCGTTTCTCGACGGCCCGACCGAAGAGCTGTGCCGGATGGTCGACGACTGGGAGGTGCGCCACGTCCAGCGCGAGATCCCGGAGCGGATCTGGGACTTCGTCAAAAAGCATGGCTTCCTCGGCATGCTCATTTCCAAGGAGCACGGCGGCCTCGGTTTCTCGCCCCAGGCGCAGTCCCTCATCCTCGGCAAGATCGCCTCGCGCTCACCTGACGTATGCACCATCGTCATGGTGCCGAACTCGCTGGGCCCCGGCGAGCTGATCGAGAAATACGGTACGCCGGAGCAGAAGCACTATTATCTGCCGCGTCTCGCCAAGGGCCAGGAGGTTCCTTGCTTTTCGCTGACGGGCCCGACCTCCGGCTCCGACGCCGCCAACATGCGTGACGTGGGCTATGTCACCAAAGACATGCACGACGGGCGGGAGGTGCTGGGCATCCGCCTGTCCTGGGACAAGCGCTACATCACACTGGGCCCCAACGCGACCCTCGTCGGGCTGGCCTTCCACCTGTTCGATCCCTCCGGCCTGCTCGGCAAGGCTGAAAACATCGGCATCACGGTGGCACTGATCCCGGCCGATCATCCGGGCGTCAACATCGGCCGCCGGCATCTGCCGAGCGGGGCCGCATTTCCGAATGGACCCAACTGGGGCAAGGACGTGTTCATTCCGATCGACTGGGTGATCGGCGGTGACAAGATGGTGGGCCAAGGGTGGCGCATGCTGATGGAGTGCTTGGCTGCCGGCCGGGCCATCTCGCTACCATCGTCGGCGGCTGCCGGCGCCAAGTCCATGCTGCGGTTCTCCACCGCCTATGGCCGCATCCGCAAGCAATTCGGGCTGCCCGTCGCCAAGATGGAGGGACTGGAGGAGCCTCTCGTGCGCATGGTGGAGGCGGCCTACGTCAACGAGGCCGGTCGTGCGGTCACCGCGGCTATGGTCTCGAGCGGAGAAAAACCGTCCGTCATCTCGGCCATCATGAAGTACCAGTCGACCGAGCGTATGCGCCGCTCCGTCAACGACGCGATGGATCTGCACGGAGGCCGCGGCATTTGCGATGGGCCGTCAAATTATCTGCAATCGGCCTATCAGATGGTCCCGGTGGGTATCACGGTCGAGGGCGCCAACATCCTGACGCGCTCGCTCATCACCTTCGCGCAGGGTGCGCTCCGGTCCCACCCTTATCTCTATAAAGAGATTCAGGCCTGCCAGGACTCGGACAGCCAGCGCGGCTTGGCCGCCTTCGAGCGCGCCTTTCTCGATCATGTCTCCTTCTCGGTCTCGAATACTTTCGGCGCCTTCTTCCACAACATCACGGGCGGGGCATTTGGGACTGCGCCAACCGGCGCCGACAGCAACGCGCGCTGGTACCGGCAACTCTGGCGCGGCAGCCGCAGCTTCGCCTTTGTCGCCGACCTCACCGTGGCTCTGCTGGGTGGCGGGCTGAAAACCAAGCAGAAGCTGACCGGGCGCATGGCCGACGCCCTCTCCGAGCTCTACCTTACGGCGTGTGTGTTGAAGCGCTTCGAGGACGACGGCAAGCCGGACAGCGATCGCGTCATCGTCGCGCTGGTTGCGGCTAACGGGCTGCATCGCTTCCAGGAAGCCATGCGTGGGGCCATCGACAACTTTCCGGTCACGTGGGCGCGCATTCTCATGCGCGCCGTCGTCTTTCCGCTGGGCTCACCCTACAAGCCGGCGAGCGACCGGCTCGGACGTCAGGTCGCTGCGCTTGTGCTCGAACCAGGGCCGGTTCGCGACCGACTGACGCGCTTCATCTATGTCTCCAAGGATCCCAAGGATCCTACCGGGCTGCTCGAGGTTGCTCTCGTGAAGGTCATTGCTGCGGAGGCCGCCGAGCGCAAGCTCGAGCGCGCGATCAGGGCCGGCACGATCCGCCGTTATCACGGCATCGACTGGATCGGAGAGGCGACCACCAAGGGCGTGATCACCGCAGACGAAGCGGCCCAGTTGCGCGAAGCCGAGGAGCTGACCGCACGCGTGATTGCGGTCGATCATTTCGACCCGGCGGAGGTCAAGCCGCATTTCATGACGGCAGGTCACAACGCCCGTGCGGCGCAGAGCGCGGCGGCAGAATGAGGCTCGTGCCATGGCAGCCGATATCGGCGCATTGAAGGATTGGCGCTTCCAGGTCGACATCCAGGGCATCGCCTGGGCCGTCTTCGACCGGGAGAATGAAAGCCAGAACTCGCTCGGGCGTAGACCGCTCGAGGAGCTGGGCGCGATTATCGAGCGCGTCGAAGCCGGGGTGGCGGCCAAGTCGATCCGCGGCCTCGTCATCAAGTCGGGCAAGGAGAAGGGGTTCATCGTCGGCGCCGACGTGCGCGAGTTCGAGCAGTTGCACACCACGATGGACATCGAGGCCGCGATCAGGCCCGTGCTCAACATGCTCGACCGCATCGAGGCCCTGCCGGTGACGGTGGTGTGCTGCATCCACGGCTATTGCCTGGGCGGCGGACTGGAGCTGGCGCTGGCCTGCCACTGGCGCATCGCCACGCGCGACGACGGCACCCGGCTCGGCTTCCCGGAGGTGCGGCTCGGCCTGTTCCCGGGTTTCAACGGCACCTGGCGCTCGATTCGCCAGGCCGGTGCGTTGTCCGCCATGCAGACCATGCTCACCGGCTCCATGGTGCGGGCAACGGCCGCGCGTGCCATGGGCCTCGTCGACGAGTTGGCGCCGAGCCCGCAGAACCTGGCCTGGGCCGCGCGCAAGGCCATCGAGCGGGGGCGCAAATCGAAGCCGGCCGGAGGCTGGCGTGCTCTGTTGCGACATTGGCCGATCCGCCCGCTCCTGGCCAGCAAGCTGCGCTCCGAGACCGCCAAGAAGGTGCGCGAGGCCCACTATCCCGCGCCGTTCCGGCTGATCGACTTCTTCGAGCGCACGGCCGGCGATCTCGGGCAGATGAAAACCGAGGAGACGCGTGCCTTCGCACCGCTCATGGTGTCGGAGACCTCGCGCAATCTGCGCCGCGTCTTCATGCTGTCGGAGATGCTGAAGGCCCAGGCACCCACGGACGTGGCCTTCAAGCCGCTGCGCGCCCACGTCATCGGTGCCGGCGTCATGGGCGCCGACATCGCCGGCTGGTGCGTCGCCTGCGGCATGGAGGTGACGCTGCAGGATCTGTCCGAGGACCAGATCCGCAAGGGCATGGACGCGCAGGGCAGATTGTTCGCGCGCCGCTTCCGCACCAAGGCGCTGCGCGATGCCGCCAAGGCCCGCTTCATCGCCGACCCGAAGGGCTCGTCCATCGGCCGTGCCGACATCGTCATCGAGGCCATCGTCGAGAAGCTCGAGGTCAAGCAGAGCCTGTTCAAGAGCATCGAGACCAAGCTCAAGCCCGGCGCAGTCATGGCCACCAACACATCCTCGATCATGATTGAGGATATTGCTGCTGCCCTGGCTGATCCGGGCCGTCTGGTAGGCGTGCATTTCTTCAATCCCGTCGCCCAGCTTCCGCTGGTTGAGGTCATCCGCGGCGCCTCCTCGCGCGAGGAGGAGGTGCGCAAGGCCTGCGCCTTCGTCACCGCCATCGACAAGTTCCCGCTGATCGCCAAGAGCGCGCCGGGCTTCGTCGTCAATCGCGTGCTGGCGCCCTACATGATGGCGGCCATGCGGCGGCTGGAGCGCGGCGAGAGCAAGGAGAAGATCGACGAGGCAGCACGCACGTTCGGCATGCCGATGGGTCCCATCGAGTTGGCCGACTCGGTTGGCCTCGATATCTGCGCTCACGTCGGCAAGATATTGGGTATGCCGGCGGACGGCTCGGGACTGGAGCGGCTGATCGCCGCCGGCAAGCTCGGCAAGAAGTCGGGCGAGGGCTTCTATGTGTGGAAGGACGGCAAGCCAGTGAAGGTCAGCACGGACTTCGACAAGGCGGAGCTCGAGCGCCTCGGCCGCGAGCTGGTCGAGCCGCTGATCGCCGAGTGCGAGCGGGTGCGCGACGAGAAGATCGTGGAGAGCGCGGATCTCGTCGATGCCGGCGTCATCTTCGGCACCGGCTTCGCGCCCTTCCGGGGCGGGCCGCTGCACTATCGCGCGCAGGAGAAGTCTGAGGGCTTGGCGCCCCATCGCGCGGCCGCGGAATAGGTCTGATCTCCCGCGCCCCCGGCGCTGTCATGCAAGGAGCGGTTCGGATGAGCCAAAGTCTTCGCCGTGTCGCCGTCATAGGGGGAGTGCGCATCCCGTTCTGCCGCTCCAACACGCTCTATGCGGACCTCTCCAATCTGGAGATGCTGACCACCACGCTCAACGGGCTGGTCGATCGCTACAAGCTCGCCGGCGTGCACATCGACGAGGTGGTCGGCGGCGCCGTCGTCACTCACTCCAAGGACTGGAACATCGCGCGCGAGGCCGTCATCGGCACCAAGCTGGCCCGGACCACACCCGGCACCACCTTGATCCAGGCCTGTGGCACGAGTCTCCAGGCATCCATGGGCATCGCCGCCAAGATCGCCGTTGGTGAGATCGAATGCGGCATCGGTATGGGGTCGGACACGACCTCCGATGCACCCATCGTATTCTCCAAACGCTTCTCCCAGCGCCTCGTGCAGGTGCAGCAGGCCAAGTCCCTCGGGCAGAGGCTCGCTGCCTTCAAAGGTTTCTCGTTCGGAGAGCTGGCACCGCAACCCCCATCGGTCGCTGAGCCGCGCACCGGCCTCTCCATGGGCCAGCACGCCGAGCTGATGGCGCAGGAGTGGAAAGTCACACGCCAGGAGCAGGACCAGCTCGCCTTCGACAGCCACAAGAAGGCGGCCGAAGCCTATCGCTCAGGCTACATGGACGACCTCATCGTGCCCTGCGCCGGCGTCTTCCGCGACAACAACCTGCGCGAGGACATCAGTTTGGAGCGCATGGCAACGCTCAAGCCGGCCTTCGATCGCTCGGGGCGCGGAACCCTCACTGCGGCCAACTCGACGCCGCTGACTGATGGTGCGTCGTCAATTCTGCTCGCCTCCGAAGAGTGGGCGATGAAACGAGCCTTGCCGGTGCAAGCGTGGCTCACCTACGCCCAGACGTCAGCCAACGACTTCGTGGCCGGCGAAGGACTGCTGATGGCGCCGACCATCGCCGTGTCACGCATGCTGGATCGGGCCGGGCTCAGGCTCCAGGACTTCAACTTCTACGAGATCCACGAGGCGTTCGCCGCGCAGGTATTGGCAACTCTCAAGGCCTGGGAGGATCCCGGCTACTGCAAGCGCGTGCTCGGCAAGGACACGCCGCTCGGGGCCATCGATCGCAACAGGATAAACGTCAAAGGCTCCTCGCTGGCGGTCGGCCATCCGTTCGCCGCCACCGGCGCGCGCATCATGGCCAACTTGGCCAAGCTGCTGTCGGAGAATGGCGGCCGGGGCCTCATCTCCGTCTGCACCGCTGGGGGCATGGGTGTCGCCGCCATCGTGGAGAGCTCCAGGGCAGCGGCCATGCGCCAGGCCGCCTGACGCTCAATTCGCGCCGGGACTCTTCCGCTTGAGCGCAGCGACGGCCTGCGCCCGCATGGTCTTCAGCTCGCGCTGGGTGCGTTCCAGATCGGCCTTCTTGCGGCGAAGCTCCCTCAGGCGCTCGTCGATCATGACCAGAAGATGCCGAAGCTGGGTCACCTGGGAAGGATCGGCATCATAGAGCCGGAGATACTCCTTGATCTCCTCCAGCGAGAACCCGAGGTTCTTGCCGCGCAGGATCAGGGTCAGGCGCGCCCGGTCTCGCCGCGAATAGGTGCGGGCCACCCCCTTGCGTGCCGGCGCAATCAGGCCTTTCGCCTCGTAGAAGCGTATGGCGCGCGCTGTAATAGCGAACTCGCGCGCCAACTCCCCAATCGTGTAGGGCCGCTCGCTGTCGGTCCCATGGGCATCGGCCATGGCTGCCCCCTTTTGCCGTCTGGCCTAAGCACTCCTTTGGCGTTGTGCCTCCTCCGCCTTCAGCTCCTTCTTCGACAATTTGCCGATCATCGTCTTCGGCAAACTGTCGCGGAACTCGATTTCCGATGGAAGCTCTATGCGAGAGATCTTCGCCTCGAGGTGCCGCAGAATGTCTGCTTTCGTTGCCTGAGCGCCGTCCTTCAGCTTGATGAAGGCCTTGGGCGCCTCCCCGCGATACTGGTCCTTGATGCCGATGACAGTGACCTCCTGCACGGCCGGGTGCTCGTAGATCGCCTCCTCGATGCGCCGCGGATACACGTTGTAGCCCGAGCAGATGATGAGGTCCTTGATACGGTCGACGATGAAGATGAAGCCGTCCTCGTCCATGATACCGACGTCGCCGGTGCGCAAGTAATCGCCGACGAACTGCGCTGCGGTTTCCTCGGGCCGCTTCCAATAGCCCTTCATGACCTGCGGACCTTTGACACAGATCTCGCCCTTCTCGCCGAGGGGGACTTCCTTGGTCGGGTCGTCAAGGGCACGCAGCGACACGATGGTGCCGGGTAGCGGTTGACCGATTGAGCCCTCCTTGACCGGCCCGTCGATCGGATTGGAGGTGACGCCAGGGCTGGTCTCGGACAAGCCGTAGGCCTCGACGACCTTGCAACCGGTGAGCCTTTCGAACTTCTCCTTCACCTCGACAGGGAGCGGCGCGCCGCCAGAGAGGCAGAATTTGAGGGACGACAGATCGAAGTTGGTGAGCTTGGGGTGGTTCAGCATGGCAATGAACATGGTCGGCACGCCCGGCATCACTGTCACCTTGGTCTTGGTGATCAGCGACATGGCGTCGTCGAGCACGAAGCGCGGCATGATGACGAGCTCGGCGCCCTGCGCCAGCGCGAAGTTCATCACGGCCGTCATCGCGAACACGTGAAAGAACGGTAGCGCCGCCAGCGTGCGCTCCTGTCCGGGCACAAGGTCCGGGGCCCACGCCGCGGCCTGCTGACAATTCACGTAGACATTGGCGTGGGTGAGCATCGCACCCTTGGGCGTGCCGGTCGTGCCGCCCGTGTATTGCAACACCGCGATGTCGTTCTGTGGGTCGATGGCGACCTGTTGCAGCTTGCCGGCCTTCGCGAGGATGTCGGCTTCGAAGAGGATCTTGGGGGCAACGGGAGAGGCCGACGGCCGCGCCAGGTCCTTACCCTTGAAGAGTTTGAAGAGTACGGATTTGGCGCTGGGGAGCAGGGCAGGGAAGGACGCGACGATCGCCCGTTTCAGGTTGCCGCTCTCGAGCAGAGCTTCGATCTTGTCGAACAGGACCTTGAGGTCCAGCGTCACCATGAGGTCGGTGTCGCTGTCTTTGACCTGGAAGGCGAGCTCCTCCAGCGTGTAGAGGGGGTTATAGTTAACGACCGTGCCGCCGGCCTTCATCGTCGCGAAGTAGTAGACGATGAAGGTCGGGCTGTTGGGCAGAAACAGTCCGACCTTGGTCCCCTTCCCCACGCCGAGCTGCTGCAACGCGGCTGCCGTGCGGTCGACGAGCCGCGCGATGTCGCGGTAGCTGATCGACTTGCCCAGGAAGTTGGTGCATACGCGGCGCGAGTGCTTGTGCGCCGTACGGTCTAGGAGCTCGTAGACCGGGGCCGGCGTGAAGGTCTGGTGCCAGTCGACCCCCTGCGGATAGCTGTTGAGCCAAGTGTAGGGTCCATGCCCCGATGGGGCGCCCTGCCGCAACTCCATGCTTGCCATAGCCGCCATCCTCCCCTCTTCGTCCCCCACCGCTGAGCCCGAGGCTATCCGCCTTGCCCTTACAAGGCTTCGTTGCGTCGGCGGCTCCTTGGAGCCGGTTTCCGGATATGCAGGTGGGTCGTGGGCCGCTTGCACTATTCAACACGGTTTCGCCCGGGAGCGCCAGCGGAGGCAAGGCCTGTTTCGATTGTAACAGCAGCCGGATGCGGCGGCGCTTATCTAGACTTGAATGCTGTTTACGGTTATGTGACGCCACAGCTTGCTCAACGGCCAGCCGTGCTCTACTACGAGCGCGTAGCGGATGGCCCCTGTGCGTATGCAACACACGGGGTGGGAGAGTGCAATGGATGATGTAGCTGCCAAGATCATCGACATCCTGAAGAAGCATATGAAGGAGCCGAGGGACGACATCTCGCTCCAGACGGCCCTGACGGACCTGAAGATCGAATTGCTCGATCTAGCCATGATCGTATTCGATATCGAGGACACCTTCGGGATCGAGATTCCCTACAATGCCAACGAAGAGGCCGCCGATTTCAAGACCGTGGGCTCGGTCGTCGATCGCGTCAAGGCGTTGATTGAAGGCTCCGGTACTGCCGCCAATACAGCCAAGGCCTAGGCCGGCATAAGGGACTTTGACGCGTCCCCAGCAAGGATTATCGAGCGTGGCAACTCAACCGACGGCGAAACGCCGTGTCGTGGTGACTGGAACCGGCGTGGTGACCGCGATCGGCACCACGGTGGCCGAGTTCTGGGCCGCAATGAAGGAGGGTAGGTGCGGGGTCAGCGAGCTCGGCGGGTTCCCGCTTGAGGATCTCAAGATCCTGATTGCAGCCCAGATCAAGGATTTCGACCACAAGGCGCGGCTGAAGCACTTCAAGCGCGACAAGATCATCCTGCATGCCGATCGCTATTCCTGGTTCGCGGCGGCTGCCGCCGACGAGGCTGTGAAGCAGTCGGGCCTGGAGATGCCCGGCGCCGATCCCTATCGAACGGCCTGCATCATCGGCTCGGGCGCCGGCGGTCTCGTAACCTACGAGAAGGCCTATCGCGACCTTTTCATCGAAAACAAGCGCGCCACCCATCCGTTGACGCTGCTGCGCATCATCGGCTCCTCTGCCTCCGCGCATGTCGGCATCGAGTACGGCATCAAGGGGCCGACGTTCGCCACCTGCAGCGCCTGCTCCACGGCCGCCCACGCCATCGGTATCGCCCGTGATTACATCCAGCATGGCCTTGTCGACGTGGCGATCGCCGGGGCTTCCGAGAGTGTCATCAACTACGGCACCATGAAGGCCTGGCAGGCCATGCACGTGCTGTCTCCGGAGGGTTGTTTCCCCTTTGCCAAGAAGCGGAATGGCACGGTTCTCGGCGAGGGGGCAGGGCTTCTCGTTCTCGAGTTGCTGGAGCATGCGCAGGCCCGCGGCGCCACCATTTTGGCGGAGCTGGTCGGCTACGGCATGACCTCGGACAGCAAGGACATGGTCAACCCGGACATCCAAGGGCCGACCGAGGCCATGCGCCTGGCGCTGGCCGATGCCGAGTTGCCGCCGACGAGCATCGACTACCTGAACGCGCACGGCACCGCCACGACCATCAACGACGCCAACGAGACCAACGCCATCAAGGAGGTGTTCGGCCCACACGCCTACAAGCTGGCCGTGTCCTCCACCAAGTCCATGCACGGGCATCCGCTGGGCGCGGGCGGCGGCATCGAGGCCGTGGCCTGCATCAAGGCCATCGGCGAGGGATGGGTGCCGCCCACGATAGGCCTCGACGAGCCGGGCGACGGCTGCGATCTGGACTATGTCCCGAACAAAGGACGCTCCCAGACCGTGCGCTACACCATGTCGAACTCGTTCGCGTTCGGCGGCCTCAACGCCGTTCTGGTATTCGGCCCGCCACCAGCGTAAACCGCGCGGCGCTGCGTCGGGCTGTGCGCGCTCCGATCTGCTTGGGTCATGGCCGCAAACCGTATCAAGCGCGAGATCTTGATCCGCGCCGGCTCGATTGCCGTCCGCGCCCGCCTTCTCGATACCCCGACTGCTGATCGGATGTGGCAGATGCTGCCGATCTACACGACGGCCGAGATGAGGGGTGGTGCCCTCGCGTTACAGGCACATGTCCCGATCGACACACATTGCAGGGTGACGCGGCGTTTGGAGCAGGGCGAAATTGCAATCTGCGCTGCCGAGCACCGGGTCCTGATCGCCTGCCGGCCGGCCTCGGATGAGTTTGCTTCGTGCACCGTATGGGCGCTGGCGCTCGATGATGTCACCGCACTCTCCGGCGTGTGCACAGGTGACCGCGTGGCCCTGCTGGAGGCGGACTCCTGATCAATCGAACAGCTGTGGCAAGCGCTCGCGCAGAGCTGCAGCCAGCCGGTCGAGGTGGTTCTCGGTCAGCGGCTCTACCGCACCCAACTCCTCCACAAATCGCTCCGTCGTAAGCTCGGCCAGCGGCAGAAAGCGGCACCAGCGTTGGGCGCGCATGAACTCGCGATACTCCCGCTCCTCGTCCTTGAAGCCATGCCGCAAGGGTGAAACGCCCACCACGGGCAGGCGCGCACACACGGCCTCCGACAACATGGTGCTGGAATCCTCGGTGCACAGGATCGCCTCGGCGCGGGCGAAGATGTGCGGCAAGGTGCCGGGTCCTGCCGTGCGGAAATCGATCAGCTCGGCAATGGGGCTGTCGGGGCCGGCCGCCATGACCGCAAGCTCGTTGCCGACCTCGGGCGGGCTGCGGCGCGAGGTGGAAACTGCCCATCGCGTCCCGTGCGCAAGGTGGCTCTGGCGCAGAAACACGAGCAGGGCCTGCCATTCCTCGCGCTCATAGTGGAAGTAGCCCGAGTCACCACCGATCAGTAGTCCGGCCAGCTTGGGCGGCGATGCTCGCCCCAGCCTCTTCGCTTCCTTTGTCCGCCCGAGCGTATCCGGATCGATGCCGTTCGGCTTCAAGGCCACGATGTGGCGCGGCAAGGCCGCGTGGCGCGCATAGGACGACACCACCAGCGCAAAGGCCTCGGGCGGAAGGCGGCGCAGGGAGCCGCAGAAGATGTTTGGCGCACCCGTGAGACGGGCCATGGCCGCGTTGGCAACAAGCGTCTCGCCGCCCGCTGAAACGATGAGGTCCGTTTTCGGCAATTGCCTGGTATCCAACCGATATCCGAATGCCAGCAGGGATCGGGGAGGGACGCCCCGCAGCAACAGGTCGGCCAGTACCCGGCCGGGCAGCCATCGCCGCCGTCGCACGAGAAGTCTTGACGTCTCCACCGGTCTGACGCGCGCGATGGCCGCGATCACCCCCTCCGCCAGATGATAGTGGCCGGGTCGGTCGTCGGAGAGGAGGAGCACGGAAAGCGCGCGCATGGGAACCCGGCTGGCGGCAGCGTGCGATGCCGATAGCCCGAGCCGCGATCGCGCGCAACGGACGCCTCGCCGCGGTGCAGAGCTTGGGCTGGCCGCACTTTGCGCCCGACGTCGTCTTTGCGCGAAGCAGGGTGGTGGGCCCGGCAGGACTCGAACCTGCAACCAGACGGTTATGAGCCGCCGGCTCTAACCATTGAGCTACGGGCCCTTGACCAGGGAGACGCTGATCGCTGCGACGGGTCCCGAAGGCCCCTTACGTTCCAGCGCGGTGCTTCTATATCAGAATTGGCGTGCGCGTCGATGCTCTGCTGACGACAGAATGGTTCGGTCGCAAAAGTCCGTTTGCTTTTGATCTCAGAGATGTAGAGGGTTCACTGCAATGCAAAGGTGCCGCTGCTCGATCGTGCTCGTCGCGCTTGCCTTGCTGATCGGTCCAGGGGCCATCGTGACGGCCTCGGCACAGGAGAAGCGCATGGAGCGCACGGTGACGGTGGCGGCGACAGGAAGTGTCGCCGTCGAGCCGGACATGGCCTACATCGCGACTGGCGTGGTGAGCGAGGCGGATACCGCGCGCGAGGCCCTGCAGCGCAACAGCGTGGCCATGAAGAAGGTCATCGACGGCCTCAAGGGCGCAGGCATCGACGCCAAGGATATCCAGACCGTCAGTTTCAACGTCGAGCCGCGCTACCAGCAGGGTAAGGACAACCGGCCTCCGCAGATCAACGGCTACCGGGTGAACAATCAGGTGCGCATCACCGTGCGTGACCTGGTCAAGCTCGGCGAGCTGCTCGATCAGATCGTGGGGGTTGGCGCCAACCAGGCGGGCGGCATCAGCTTCGAGGTTTCGCAAGCCGAGACCCTGAAGGACGAGGCGCGCCGCCAGGCCGTCGCTAACGCGTACCGGCGCGCTCAGCTTTTCGCCGCAGCAGCCGGGGCCAAGGTCGGCGAGGTGGTGACCATCGCCGAGGACGTGATCGAGATCGGACCGCGGCCGATGGGACGGGTGCGGTCCATGGCGGCGGAGGCGGTGCCGATCGAGCGCGGCACCCAGACCCTGGAAGTGCGCGTGCAGGTTACTTGGGCTCTGCAGTAATCGCGTTCAGGCCAGCTTCACCAGCTCCACATGCTGCGGCAGCGGCACTGCACCCGGCTGCAGCGACCAGTCTTCCACATTGCGCATCTCGCCGCGCGACTTGAGGCCTCGTAGCGCATCTAGGTCGACATCGGCATACACCCAACCCGGTGTATTGAGCTGGCCTTCGGCGAGGACGCCGGTATCCGACAATCCGGCTTCGGCCGGCACATAAGTGCCGGCGATTCCACAGTTGCGATCCACCGTGGCACACCAGGTCGCCTCCCCGACCGTGGGCGACACCGCAACGGCGCACGTATTCTCCAGCGCTCGGGCTAGCGCGGCGGTGCGCACGCGGTGCGCGCCTGAGACACGCTCTGTGCACGACGGCACCAGGATGATCTCTGCGCCGGCCTCCGCTTGCGCCCGCACGAGCAGAGGAAATTCGCTGTCGTAGCAGATGGCGATGCCGATCCGGCCGAGCGCAGTCTCGAACACCCGCAGCGCTGCTCCGGCGGTGATATTCCAGTCCCGCTCGAACGGGGTCATGATGTGCTTGTCCTGCACGCCGACGCGGCCCTCGGGCGTAATGAGCCGCGCCGCGTTGACGAAGCGGTCGGTGCGCCACATCGGCCCGCTCGCCGCGAGGATGTGCACACCGTGACGGCGCGCCAGATCCACGTGAAAGGCGTCGATCTCAGGCAACGCGTCCGATACGGCATTGAGAGACGCCGAGACATCGGCCGCAATCGCATCGCCGGCGATCGCAGTCAGCTCCATGGCGCCGTACTCGGGAAACACCAACAACTCCGCGCCACCATCCGCGGCCTCTGCAACCCAGCGCCCGAGCTTGTCGCGAACGGCGGCCATGTCAGGCAGCTTGTCGATCGGGTACTGCGCAGTTGCAATCCTGATGCGCTGGAGCGCGCTCATCTCTCGATCGCCTTCATCCAGAACTGCATCGGTTTCCCGGTCTCCGCGGTCTCGCCGATGTCCTTCCAGGCAAACGAGGTGATCATGCCCTCTATTCTCTCGTAGCCACGCTTGCGCCAGAAGGCATCCAGCGGAACATAGTCAATCGGGCGCATGGGATGATCGTCGGGGCGAACGACGCCGCAGAAGGCCGTGTGCGTATAGGCCCCGGTATCACGCGCATGCACCTCGCGGTGATCGAAGAAGGCGTGCCCGAGCCCGCGGCCGCGATAGTTCTTCAGCAGCACGAACTCGCCGAAATAGAAGATGCGGTTGATATCGAAACCGCGCGCCTTGAACGGGGCTGCGAACTCCTCGGCGTGACCAACCATGGGCGACGCTGTTGCGGCGCCGATCATCTTATCGCCGTCGTAGGCTGCCGCCACCACAGCGCCCTCAGCTTCGGCAAGCTTGGCAAGATAGCCCTGCTCGTACTCGAGCGTGCCGTCGTAGAGGTAGGGCCAATCGCGAAACACCACGATGCGCAGTCTTGCAAGCTCGGGCAGGGCGGTCTTGAGCGACGCGCCTGTGAGCCGCATCACGGTCACTGTCACGCCGCCGCCTCGCCGCTCACCTGCATCAGCCAGTCGGTGAGATTGTAGTACGTGGTAACACGCGCGATCAGCCCGTCGCGCACGACGAAGAAGGTGCCGGCAGGAAGTGCGTAGGTCTGGCCATTGGCCGGCGGCAGCCCTTCGTCCGTCGCCAGGTACGTGCCGTGCACATTGAATTCCGCCGCGGCGCGCGTGCCGTCGGCATTGGCCATGATGACGATGTCATTGAGTTGCTCGCGATAGCAGCGATCCATGTGCTGCAAGAAGGCGCGGAACGCGGCCTTGCCCGAGCGGCGCACACCCTGGTTGACATCGTGCGCCACGTCCTCGCTGAGGCACGCCAGCATGGCCTCTGCGTCACCGCGATTGAAGGCCTCGTAGTAACGGGCAATCAGGCTTTCCGTAGCGGCTCGGCTCAAGGGACGGTCCTTCAGGCTTGGTCGGCGTCGTGGACTCCTCGCCAATATAGGCTCTGACCGCCCGCGTCCAATCCCGACCGCAAGGACCAGCGCCCCAGTTTGACTAAACTCTCCCACACGGGCGACAATCCTCGAGGATGGCAGGGCAAACGCTCGCAGCGCACGTAGGGAGGCAAGCATGGTCGCGCAGACGCCGTTTCTCAAAGGTGACGACAAGTTGGCGCCTTTGGCCTCGCGCTATTTGAACGTGGCCGAGTTGCCCTGGCAGGAGACCCGCTTTCCTGGCGTCACCATGAAGGTGCTGGTCGAGGACAAAGACACGGGGCTGATCACCGCGCTGTTCCGCTTTGCGCCCGGCACCAAGCTTCCCTATCACGAGCACGTCGCCATCGAGCAGACCTGGGTGCTGGAAGGCACACTGGAGGACGACGAGGGCGTGGCAAGCGCCGGCAATTTCGTCTGGCGCCCGGCCGGCAACCGTCACGATGCGCACTCGCCCAACGGGTGCCTGGTGCTCTCGATCTTCCTCAAGCCGAACAAGTTCCTGGACAAGAACACAGTCGGTTGGGATACGCCCGGCGGCACCTGACGTGAGGCCCATGCGCCGTCAGGGGTTGTCATCGTCATCCAGATGAAAGCGGTGCAGAAACCGGTGCACCACCGGGGCCAGGACAATGCCCGTCGATATCACGACGATCAGTCCCGAGTAGATGGCATAAGAGCCGGCGAACAGCTTGCCCGCTTGTGTGTTGAGCTGACTGACCGGACCCATGCCTGACAGGATCATGGCCGCGTTGAGGTAGGCGTCTGTCCAGCTCATGTCCTCGTAATAGTGATAGCCGGCCATGCCGCCGAACAGTGATAGCCCAACGATCAGAACGGCCGCCAGCACGCTGGCGGTCAGCCGTCCCACAAAGTGTATGTGAGAGGCCAGCGGCTCGTCCTTGGATTCCAGGTCCCACATGGTGCCCCCTTGGCTTCGATCGCTGCCTATTGAAGGCACGGAGGACCAAGGCGCAAGAGCGCCGGCAAGGTTAGCACCGGGCCGCATTTGACAGCGGCGGCTGTCCCCACCTAATGCCCTGCCGATGTCCCGCTCGGAACGGCTTTTCGCCACGCAACTCTACAGCGCCAGGCTTGCGACGCACGCAACGGCTCCGCTCAACCGCGACCTGGCGCGCGCCTGCCGTGCGATCGCGGAGGACGATCGCGCCGGTCAGGCCTGGTGCCGCAAGCACGCCTATGCCGGCTACACCTCGTACGCATCGCTCGACGATCTCGCGTGGCGATCGCCCGAGATCGGCGCACTTGCTCGCCTGCTGGACAAGCACGTCGCGCGCTTTGCTCGCGATCTGGACTTCGATTTGGGCGGGCGGAAGCTCGCGCTCGACAGCATCTGGATCAACGTTCTCGCAGCCGGCGGCGCGCACACCGCGCATATTCACCCACGCTCGGTCGTAAGCGGGACCTACTATGTGTCAGTGCCGCCGGGAGCCGGTGCGATCCGCTTCGAGGATCCGCGGCTGGCCTTGATGATGGCCGCGCCCGTGCGGAAGCCAGCGGCTCGCAAGGAGAACCGGACCTTCCATGTCGTGCAGCCGAAGGCTGGCATGCTGCTGCTATGGGAAAGTTGGCTCAGGCATGAGGTGCTGGCGAGCAAATCCTTGCGCGAACGCATCTCGATCAGTTTCAACTACGGCTGGCGGTGAGTAGGACATTTGCGAAACTAGCGGTGTCCGACGAAATCGTTCGTGGCTAACCGCTGGGTGGAGTGCTGCGGAAGTAGGCTTCGACCGTGCCCTTGAGCTTGACCGTCATCGGCCGGCCGTGACGGTCTTTGGCGTTGCCGGCGACGAGGCGCACCCAGCCTTCACTGATGCAGTATTCTTCGACGTTGGTCTTCTCCACACCCTTGAAGCGCACGCCCACGCCGCGCTCCAGAAGGGCGGCGTCATAGTACGGGCTGGCTTCGTCGGCAGAGAGACGATCTGGCGGTGTGTCGCTCATGGAACTGGCTCGCGAGCCGTATGAATGGCGGCACGTGATACGCCGTCGTGCCCGATCAGCCAACACATTTCGCATTTCGAGGAACTCGGGGGAGGGGAACGCTGCTGCCGGCAGGGCGTTCTGAAGCATCACGCCTCGAGCAAGGAGATACCCAATGTTCAGAACCCTGATGCTGGCGGGCGCCGCCCTCACCGTCATGAGCGCGACGGCTTCGGCCGACTACTACGTGATCCAGGAAAAATCCTCCAAGCGCTGCAGGGTGGTAGAGACCCGCCCCGTCGAGACGACCTGGGTGCAGGTCGGCCCCTTGGCCTTCAAGACGCGCGATGAGGCCGATCGGCAACTCAAGGTCATCTGCCGCGAGCGGCGCTGAAGTTAGAAATTATGCATTCTAGTTTGCTTCCCCGGCCGGTGCGCGTCTGGCGCCGGTCGGGTCTTCATTGTGGCTTGCGCTCCCAGCGGTGATCTTCAATACCTGTGGCCGAACCCATGTCTGCTGCAGTGCTGCTCGGAGTGAAACGCCTGTGTCCGCCCAAGCATCCGTGACCCGCACAACCTCGGTCGATATCCGCGCCCGCAAGGGCGGCGAGCCGATCGTCTCGCTGACGGCCTATCACGCCCACACCGCCGCCATCGCCGACAAACACGTGGACTTTCTGCTGGTGGGCGACAGCCTCGGCATGGTGATGTACGGCTACGAGACCACCGTGCCGGTGCCGCTGGAACTGATGATCATGCACGGCCGCGCCGTGGTGCGTGGCGCCAAGCGGGCGCTGGTAGTGGTCGACATGCCGTTCGGCTCCTACGAGGAGAGCCCGCCGGTGGCGTTTCGCAATGCCGCGCACGTGCTGAAGAAGACCGGCTGCGGAGCTGTAAAACTCGAAGGCGGGAGACAAATGGCGGAGACGATCCGCTATCTGGTCGAGCGCGGCATTCCGGTGATGGCGCACATCGGGCTCACTCCACAGGCGATCAATACGCTCGGCGGGTTCCGGGCGCAGGGCCGCACGGAGGACCAGTGGGCGCGGCTGGAGGCGGATGCGATGGCCGTTATCGAGGCCGGCGCATTCGCCATTGTGCTCGAGGCCATCGCCGAGCCGCTGGCGGCGCGCATTACCAAGGCAGTCCCAGTGCCGACCATTGGCATCGGCGCGTCGGCCGCCTGCGACGGGCAGATCCTGGTGATGGAGGATATGCTCGGCCTGTCACCGCGCGTGCCGAAGTTCGTCAAGGAGTTCGGCCGGGTGGGCGCAGCGATCGACAGCGCCATCTCCAATTATGCGGCGGAAGTACGCGGGCGGTCGTTCCCCGCGGCAGAGCACACGTATGCAATGAAGAGCGAAAAGAAATAGTTGGATGCTGCCGGATCGGCCCGGGACGCGAATGGGGCTAAGCAGGATCCCTCCATACCTCGCGAATCCGGTACCAATGATACGTAACGGGCGCATGAAAACGCAGGAAGGACCGGCTTTTAGCAACTGGAGTTCCATCCTCCATCAAACCCAAGTGGGACGAGAGTGTAGGAAGCTGGCTCCAGTGCGCCTTCGGGTGCAGATGATGCGCGACGTGATGGCCGAAATTCCAGAACGTCGCATTGAAGCGAGGATTCAGGCATATATTGGCAAAGCTATAGCGCGATGCATTGTTGCTGGAAACGTGCGTTATATAATCCATGTACCTGGAGATGGAGTAGACCAGGATATAGATTATCCCGAAATACGCGGCGCCTTTAGCGGGCCAGAGCCAGCATAATAGAGCGACAGCCCCATATACGATGAGAAATTCGATCAAGTAAAAGCGATAGAATACGCGCCGATAGGACCGTGGCTTCAGAGACTCTCGGAAAAGGATGAAAACGGGCAGCACCCATTGAATGGGAACTGTCCTCATCAAGTGCCGCGCTACGCTCGCAGCGGAGAAGCTCTCGTCGTCCGTGATGGCAAGCTGTTTCACGTAGCTGCGGTTTCGCAAAGCGGCAACGCTATGCTCGACATGATGACCGTGGATATGCGTGATTTTCCAATTGCCTGCCGTCATTCCAGTTGTGAATCCCAGACACAAGCCTATGACCCGGTTCAGGAGTTTCAGCCTTGTGAAGGGGCGGTGAACATGATTGTGGAGAATGTAGTTGTGGCGGCAAAGCAAGAACCAGCAATTGATCCAGACGAGGATTTCCACCCAAAGAGGCGCCGACAATAAAAATGGGAAGAGGAGGATGGCCGGCCCAACGAGGGCAAGGATCACCTGTGGTCTGTCTTCTGGATGAATAATGAGGCGGTCGGATGCAATGGTGTGTGCAGGTGACATGGCGCACATGTCCGCAATAGGAAGCTCAATCTAATCTACGGGACATGAGTGCTGGGCTTCAGGATCTGGTGGAGCGGGTGCGAGGTCACCCTTCGTCACGCCCGGTGGATCTTCACGTACTCGAAGTCACCGCCCTTGTTGTCGACGCCGATCTTGGGCGGCGCGATCCACGATGCGAACTTGCGCGGCTCCCAGCAGGGCGCCATCAGGCTTTCGATGAAGGCGCCGTCGTCGCGCGAGGGTAGCCATTGGTCTTTGCGCGCGGCCCATTCGCCGTCAGAGAGAAGCTCGCCGTCGGGTGAGGCGTGGATGTCCTTGAACTCGCCGATCTGGCGATTGAAGGCGACAGAGGGCACCTCGAGCTGGAACTTGACGCCCGTTTTCTCGATCACCTTATTCCAGCGACGGATCCCTCCTTCACAGTCCCGCACGTAGTCGTCGCGCAGGCGCATGTTGATGGCGGTGAGCGCCGGCTCGTCGATGAGCTTCAAGGCGCCGCCCGCCAGTTTCAGTACCGGGTAGGTGGCGCTCGTGAGCTGATGGTCATCCTCGATGTGCGTCTCGCGGTGGCGGCCCTTCAGGCCGGAGCTGTAGAAGTTGGCGGCGTTGGTGGAGACCTCCGAGCCGAACAGGTCGAGCGACAGCGAGAAGTGCAGGTTGGCCTTCTTCTGTAAGGTCGGGAGATCGATCACACCCAGCGCGCGCACCTTGGAGATGTCATAGGGGTCCTCGATGCCGGCCTGCTGCATGGCTTGGCAGGTGCGCTCGATGACGCGGCCGACGCCTGTCTCGCCCACGAACATATGATGCGCTTCCTCCGTCAGCATGAAACGGCAGGTGCGCGAGAGCGGATCGAAGCCGGATTGTGCGAGGCTTTCCAGTTGCATCTTGCCGTCGCGATCGGTGAAGAACGTGAACATGAAGAAGGAGAGCCAGTCCGGCGTCACCTCGTTGAAGGCGCCCAGCATGCGTGGCTTGTCCTCATCGCCCGAGCGGCGCTGCAGCAGGCCCTCGGCCTCCTCGCGGCCATCCTTGCCGAAATATTTGTGCAGCAGGTAGACCATCGCCCACAGGTGACGGCCTTCCTCGACGTTGACCTGGAACAGGTTGCGCATGTCGTAGAGCGAGGGCGCGGTCTTGCCGAGATGCCGCTGCTGCTCGACGCTGGCGGGCTCGGTGTCACCCTGGATGACGACGAGGCGGCGCAGCATGGCCCGGTACTCACCAGGTACCTCCTGCCAGGCCTTCTCGCCCTTGTGCGCGCCGAAATTGACGAGGCGGTCTTCTGCGCGCGGCGCCAGCAGGATGCCCCAGCGGTATTCGGGCATCTTCACGTAGTCGAACTTGGCCCAACCCTTGGGGTCGATGCTGACGGCAGTGCGCAGATAGACGTCGGAGGTCTGGAATCCCTCCGGTCCCATGGTCATCCACCAGTCGATATAGCCGGGGTGCCACTGCTCCAGCGCCTTCAATACGCGCTGATCGTCCTGCAGGCCGACGTTGTTGGGGATCTTGGTCGAGTAGTCGACGTGCACGGTTTCGGACATGAAATCCTCTGACGCTCCGCATTCTTGCCCGTTGGTGCCCAAGAACACCATTCTGCCTGCCTGTGCAAGCGAGGCACCCGTCGCAAAAACTTCGGCACGATCCCAGGATGATGACTACACACGTTCCGGATCGAACTTGGCTTTGACGCCGGTACCGTAGCGTTTGAGCGCACCCTCCGCGCCTACGGCGTTGGGGCGCTGGAAGATCCAGTTCTGCCACGCAGTGAGACGGCCGAAGATTTTCGTCTCCATGGTTTCGGGTCCGGCAAAACGCAGATTGGCCTCCATGCCGGTTAGGCCGTCGGCGGAAAAGCTCGCGCGCTCCTCCAGGAAGATGCGCACCTCGTCATCCCAGTCGATCTCATCGAACGTGGCAGTCACGAGACCGAGCGCCTCGCACGCGGATGCGTCTTGGGCCAGGCCCACCATGGCGCTTGCGGCTTCAATACTCTCGGGCTCGCCGAGGAAGCGAGTGGCGAGCCGCGATAGCCCGTTGCTCATGGGGTAGACGCCAAAGTTCAAAGGCGAGAGCGCGATCGTGGCCGCCGGACGGTTGTCACCCTTGAGCCCGCCGTCCAGCATGAAGGCACGGTCACAGGCAAAGGTGATCTCGGCCAAGGTGCCGGCAAAGCACGAGCCAGGCTCGACCAGCGCCACGAGGGAGCGAGACGTCAGATCAATGCGCTTCAAGACGCGCTTCCACAGGTGGAGGATCTCTGCCGCTAGCCAATGCTTGTGATTGGCGTCAAGGAACGCATCATGTGCCAGCACCAGCGCCGGATCGCCGGTGCACTTGAAGATCAGCGTTCCGATATCGAGCTCATTGAGGCGCAGATGCAGGATGGCGTCGTCGAGCTCCCGTGCCGAGCGCAGCGGCCAGAATTCGGCGCCGGCGGCATGCATGGCTTCGGTGGATGACGGCGGGGGCGTGGCTGGACCTTGAACCGTGATGGTGGCACGGTGCTGGGCGCGGTCGATGTCCACTCTGACGCTCGAATAGCTCACGACATCGCCGTCGATGCTGCGGGAGAGTGGTGTCAGGAGGATGCCCTTGGCATCGCTAGCCTGATAGGAACTCTTGCCGAGCCGCAGCACGGTCTCATCGACAACGGCATCGAACTTGGAGTTCGGCACGGTGCGGTCCACCAGCCGCCACTTCACGGCACGCGCGCCGCGTACGCCTTCCTCCATGGTGCAGAAGGCGTCGGCCAGATCGCGGCGCACCTTGCGCTTGTCGGTGACGCGGGTCAGCCCACCCGTGCCAGGTAGCACCGCCAGTAGCGGCAGCTCGGGTAGCGCCACCGTGGAGTTGCCGTCGTCGGCCAGGATGATCTCGTCGCACGCCAGCGCCAGCTCGTAGCCGCCGCCCGCCGCCGTGCCTTTGATGGCGCAAACATATTTCTGTCGGGAAGACTGGCTTGCATCCTCGATGCCGTTGCGGGTCTCGTTGGTGAACTTGCAGAAGTTGACCTTGTGCGCGTGGCTGGCGCCGGCCAGCATGCGGATGTTGGCGCCGGCGCAGAACACGCGCTCCTTGCCCGAGCGCAGCACGACGACGCGGACTTGCGGGTGCTCGAAGCGCAGCCGCTGCACGATGTCGGCCAGCTCGATGTCGACGCCGAGGTCATAGGAGTTGAGCTTGAGCTGGTAGCCCTCGAACAAGCCGGCGTTCTCGTCCACATCGAGCAGGAGATCAGCGCGCGGCCCGGACACCGTGAGCTTCCAGTGCCGGTAGCGTGTGGGATCACATTGAAAGTCGATGCGCATGGTCATGCGCGCTTCTCCGGATCGGACAGGGTGGGGCAAAGTCTATGTTGTTTCACATGACGAGCAAGGGCGCCCAGGGTAGCCTTACAGGCATTGGATCAACGACCCCAGTATCTGCGAACCGGGTCCCAGAAGGGACATGGAGCGCATTGCCGATCCGGTGCTCACCCGGCTGGCGCTGAGCATCGAGGTCGTGCAGGACCCCGAGCAGGACACGCTCTATCCAGGCCGGTTCGCGGCGTGGGTGGAGGTGGAGACGGCGCCGGGCAGCGGCAGGTTCGCGCGCGACGACCGGCTCGACCCGTCAGGACACCCGAACAACCCGAAACGGGAAGCGGCGCTCAGGGCGAAGTACACAGGGCTTGCCGGGTCAATACTCGGCAAAAGCGGGGCCGAGGATTTTTGGCTAGGGAGGTTGATCGGCTCGACCGCAGCACGGGCCGGCGCCTCGTGGGACTGCTCTCCGTGGCTTCCTGATTTCGTACGTGCTTGCGGCTGGTTACAGCGAGACGCAAAGACCGCATCGCATGTGGCTCTCGCGAGGCAACGTCTGCGCCCGCGCCAATAGAGACTTTGTTCGCATTTGCAAAATCCCTGATGGCTCAACGTATTCCTCGGCCTGAGTTTTTCAACAGGCCGTGAAAAATCTTAACTGTGGCGTGCAAAGCTTCTGCCCCGACTGTATAAATAGTGTGCGGCGTTACGAGTTGATCAGTCCGCGTCGTGCTGCGGGTGGCCAGCGCGGACTGAGGTGCGGGGTAGTACCATGGTCGTCAAGCCCATGATTTTCGTGGTTGTGTCCACGTTGTTAGGACCAGCCTTGGGTATCGGGTTGTTCTTCCTGATGCATCACTGAAGGGTGCGGGGCAGGAAGCGCGCTGGCGGCAGCAACGGGCCGCCGCTCTGAGCTTTTCCTGAGAGCACCTCATACGCGAAGCGTACGCAGCCCTGGCTGCGGATACGCGCAGCAGCATTCATTTTTGCTTCAGAATTCAGTGCAGCCGAGAGCATCGGCCGGCACTTCGAAAGTATGACCGGCCGTGATCCACAAATGGGTCGCGGCTCAATCATTATTTAACCCCAATGCCGCGTAATGAGGGCGCTAACGACAAAGAGCGCGGGTGCCTTCCTGCGCTTGGGGAGAATGGCTCATGCGCTCCAAAGTCCCTTCCCACGGCGATACGCCACAGCAGGAACGGGAACAGCAGATCGCACGGTTCATCAGGCAGTATCTCGATATGGCCGCGCATGATGGCCCGCAGGCCGTCCTTCTGGTGGCGCGCTCGGACGAGAGCCCCGTTGCGCGCGCGCTCAAGGATGCTGCGGTCGAGATTGCATCGCGCGGCATCGGCGTTCGCATGATTGTTGCCACCGCGGAGAGTGCGAAAGACCTCTGGCCGACTACGGCTGGCCGCCACGCGCGCGAGATCCGTGTCGCCCGCAATCCGCGGCTGCTCGATGCGCACGAGCAACTCGTGCTTGGCCAGCGCGCCACGTGGTACGGCGACAGCCTGCGCCGAGATCCGTTGAAACGAGACGCCTTCGAAAGCTATGCGGCCGACGATGCGGCGGCAGCGGGACGCGCGCGCAGCACGTTCGAGAGGCTGTGGCAGGCCACCGAGCCGCTGCGCGTACGCAAATCAGGTGCAGAGCCGGCAGCAGCTTAGAGCAGGATCGTTTGCGATGGAGTCTCATCCGCGATCCATCGCGGACGTGAATCCTGCTCTACACTCACAATTTAGAGTGCGGTTCACGCCCGACATGGAAGCGGCGGCACTTCCAAGTGAGACGATCGCGTTCTAGCTGTTCAACCCGAACCGGTTTGGTGCTCGGCTGTCTTTGCCGCACGGCATTTGCCGTCAGTTGCCGAATGTTTCCTCGACCGCAGGGTGAGGGGGAGCGCGCTTTCCCACTCGGGTAAGGCGGCCATTTTTCGCGCCACGAATTGAGCGTATAGGCCTGCTCCTCTGACGCTGATCTCGCGGCATGTCGCCGACGACCGGCGCCGCGCTTGGCTTCCTCGAGGACACGCCCCATGTCACTCCTGCTTCGATCGCTCTTGCTCCTTGCCTTGGTCATGCCGACTGTTGCCGCTGCGCAGGAGGCGCCCTTTGCGCATCCGGTCCTGGCCAAGGATGCCGAGCGCTACGAGGCCTATCTCAAGCTCAACTGGAAGCCCGGAAGGCAGTCGGCGGTACAGCTGCGCGAGGTAGGGCTCAAGGCGCTGGGCAGCGACGCGCGCGGAGCCTCACGCAGCATGGCCGCTGCCGTGGCCGCAGACCCCAAGGACAGCGAGAGCTGGACCGGGCTGGCGCGTGCGCTGCTCGCCATAACGCCCGATGCAGGCTCCGAGCGCTACGAGCTGCCGGTCAATGCCTCGGGCGCGGCATACACGGCATACCTGCGCGCTGCCGCACCGGCACAGAAAGCCGCGGCGCTCGCGGTGCTGGCGGACGCGCTCAAGCGCCGCTCGATGTGGCGGCCGGCCATCAATGCGCTGAAGGCTAGTTTGGCGCTCGCCGAGAATGCGCACGCGCGCCAGGCGTTCGATGCGCTCTACGCCGAGCACGGCTTCCGCATCGTCGACTACAAGGTCGACTCGGATGCCTCCGAGCCACGCCTGTGTCTGAACTTTTCCGAGCGCGTGGCGACTGGTCAGGCCGACCACGCCAAGTTCCTGTCGCTAGACGGCAAGGATCCGCAGAGCGTATCGGCAGAGGGTCAGCAGGTTTGCATCGACGGACTGGCGCACGGCAAGCGCTACGAGCTGCAGGTGCGCGCAGGGTTGCCGTCGGCGGAGGGCGAGCTACTCGCCAAGGCGTCCGAGATCGCCGTCTATGTGCGCGACCGAGCCGCAAGTGTGCGCTTCACGGGCCGCAACTATGTGCTGCCGAGCCGTGGCCAGGTCGGCGTCCCCGTGGTGACCGTGAACACGGACAAGGTGGCAGTCGAAATCCTGCGCATCGGCGATCGCGGGCTCGTGGGCGCCGTCGGCGGGGAGAATTTCCTGAAGCAGATGCAGAGCTACGAGGTCGAGGTGTTGCGCGAGCGCTCGGGTCAGCGCGTATGGCAGGGAGAGCTCGCCGTCACCTCGCGTCTCAACGAGGACGTGACGACGGCGCTCCCCGTGAGCGATGCGGTGCCGAAGCTGGAGCCAGGCGTCTATTTGATCTCGGCGCGAGCGGGGAAGGCGGAGGGCGAGGAGCGCAGCACGGCGACGCAATGGTTCATCGTGTCCGATCTCGGCCTCTCGGCTCTCTCAGGAGACGATGGCTTGCACGCGTTCGCGCGCTCGCTGGCGACGGCAGCACCCGTTCCCGGAACGCAGGTGCGCCTGATCGCGCGCAACAACGAGGTTCTGGGCACCGCGAACACGGATGACGCCGGCTATGCGCGCTTCGATGCTGGTCTCAAGCGCGGCACCGGCGGCATGGCACCGGCGCTACTCATCGCCGACACCGGTCAGGATTATGCGTTCCTCGATCTGGCCACGGCCGCGTTCGATCTGACCGATCGCGGCGTCAAAGGCCGCGAGACGCCGGGCCCGCTCGATGCCTATCTGTATGCCGACCGTGGGGTCTATCGACCGGCTGAGAACGTGCATCTCACCAGCCTCCTGCGCGATGCCGCAAACAAGGCTGCGACCCTGCCTGCCACGCTGATCATCACGCGCCCAGACGGTGTTGAGCACCGGCGCATAGCGCTGGCCGACCAGGGTCTCGGCGGACGCACGGCAAGCCTGGTGCTGGCGTCAACGGCAATGACCGGCACTTGGCGCGCCAAGATCCACACCGATCCAAAGGCGGAGGCGCTGGCGAGCGTTGCGTTCCTGGTCGAAGATTTCGTGCCCGAGCGCCTGTCGCTGAAGCTCGAGCCGCAGAGCCCGGCCATCGCGCCGGAGGAAACCGGCAAGATCGCGCTCGAAGGCCGCTATCTGTACGGGCCGCCGGCCGCGGGTTTGGCCGTCGAGGGCGAGGTCATCGTCAAGGCGTCGCAAGCAGGCGTCGCCGGATTTCCAGGATATCGCTTCGGCCTCGCCGACGAGCGCATCACCGCGGTGCGCAAACCGCTTGAGGACTTGGCCGCGACCGATGCCCAGGGCCGCAGCGAGGTGTCGCTGCGCCTGCCAGCGATCCCGCGCACGGCCCGGCCACTGGAGGCCGATGTGCTGCTTCGCCTGCGCGAGCCGGGTGGCCGCGCCATCGAGCGCAAGGTGAGCATGGTTGTCGCGCCGGCCGAAGCGCGCGTTGGCGTCAAGCCGCTGTTTGCGGGAAATGAAGTCGGGGAAGGCGAGACAGCGGCATTCGATGTCGCGCTGGTCGCGCCCGACGGCAAGGCGGCCGGGACCGCCTCCTTCAAATGGGAGCTGCTGCGGCTCGACCAGCGCTGGCAGTGGTACAGCCGCGACGGCCAGTGGAACTACGAGACAGTGACGACCACGCGTCGCATCGGCGGCGGCACGGTCAATGCCACGTCCGGCACACCGGCCCGTATCGCGGCCCAAATCGATTGGGGTCGATATCGGCTGGAGGTCTCGGCGGTCGGTTCGACTGCGGCCACGTCCAGCGTCACGTTCAATTCCGGCTGGCATGCGAGCGACAATCTCGACAGTCCGGAGATGCTCGACATCGCGCTCGACAAGCCGAGTTACAAGGCGGGTGAGACGGCGCGCGTCAAGATCGCCAGCAAGCAGGCGGGCAAGGTCACGATCGCCGTGCTGAGCAACAAGCTGCTCGCCACCCAACAGGCCGACATTCCGGCGGGTGGCGGCGAGATTGCCTTGCCGGTGCAGGCCGAGTGGCTGCCGGGCGCCTACGTGACGGCGACGCTCTATCGCCCCCTGGACGAGAAAGCGCGGCGCATGCCAGGCCGCGCCATCGGCGTGAAATGGCTCGGCGTCGATACGACCGACCGCATGCTCAAGGTAGCGCTCGACGTGCCGCAGAAAGTGAAGCCGTCGAGCACGCTGACGGTACCGGTCAAGCTGAGCGGCATGGGTGCCGGCCAAGAGGCGCGCGTCACCGTGGCTGCGGTGGATGTTGGCATTCTGAATCTGACGCGCTTCGAGGCACCCGCACCGGAGAAATGGTTCTTCTCCCAGCGCCGGCTCGGCATCGAGCTGCGTGATTTCTACGGACGGCTGATCGACGGCATGCGCGCTGAGCGCGGCACGCTGCGCTCCGGTGGCGATGGCTCCGGCGACATGAGCACGCACGGCAGCCCGCCGGTGGAGAAGCCGCTGGCGCTGTTCTCCGGCATCGTCAAGGTCGGCGCCGACGGCACGGCGCGTGTCGATCTCGATCTGCCCGATTTCAACGGCACCGTGCGCGTGATGGCGGTGGCGTGGAGCGAGACGAAGCTCGGCTCCGCCAGCGCCGACGTGATCGTGCGGGATGCACTGGCGCTGACAGCTACGGCTCCGCGCTTCCTGACGCTCGGTGACGAGGCGCGCTTCGAGGTCGATGTGCACAACGTCGAGGGACCGGCCGCCAGCTATCAGGTTACGGTCGAGCAGGAGGGTCCAACCGGCGCGAAGTCGAGCCTGGCCGGTCGCGAGATCGCGATCAAGACCGGCGAACGCGTGCGCGAGCGCGTGGCGGTGAAGCCGGGCGAGATCGGCGCCTTCGTTTATGCCGTGCGTGTCATGGGACCCGGCGGCATCGAGGTCCGGCGCCGGATCGCACTGGATGTGAAGCCGCCGGCCGGCGATATCAGGCGCACGACCATGTCGGCGCTGGCGGCCAAGGGTGGCAAGCTGACGTTGGGCTCCGATCTGCTGCAGGATCTGATCCCGTCGACGGCGCGCATCACCGTCAATGTCGGCCCCATTGCCGGTATGGACGTGCCGGGGCTACTCGGTCAGCTCGACCGCTATCCGTACGGTTGCGCCGAGCAGACCACAAGCCGCGCGTTGCCGTTGCTGTATGTCAGCGAAATGGCGCGCCGCATCGGCCTGGCGCAGGAGAACGGGCTGCGCGAGCGGGTGCAGAAGGCCGTGGAGCGGGTGCTGGAGATGCAGGACGCCTCCGGCGCGTTCGGCATCTGGGGACCCGACAACGCCGACATGTGGCTGTCGAGCTATGTCACGGACTTCCTGACGCGCGCGAAGGAGGCGGGCTACACAGTGCGCCCGCAGGCCTTCACGCAGGCGCTCGACCGTCTGCAGAATTTCATTGGCTATGCGCAGGACTTCGAGCGCGGCGGTGAGGCGCGGGCCTATGCGCTTTATGTGCTCGCTCGCAACGGTCGCGCACCGATCGGCGAGTTGCGCTACTACGTCGACACGCGGCTGGAGCGCTTTGCGACGCCGCTGGCGCAGGCGCAACTCGGCGCGGCGCTGGCCATGATGGGCGACAAGGAGCGGGCCGAGCGAGCGTTCCGGGCGGCGCTGGCACAGCTCAGCGGCAGCGATAAAGATCTGAGCCGGTCCGACTATGGCTCCGGCATCCGCGACGGTGCAGGGCTGGTGACGCTGGCGGCGGAGACCGGCATCGTCAAAGCCGAGACGCCGCGGCTCGCCGGCGTCATCGCCAAGGCGTATCAGACGCGCACCTACACCTCGACGCAGGAGCAGGCCTGGATGCTTCTGGCGGCGCGCGCGCTGGCCGAGCAGCGGCACGATACGCTGCTGAACGTCAACGGCACGCCGCATCAGGGCGAGCTGACGCGCGCGTTGACGGCGGCGGAGTTCAAGGACGGTGCACTTACCATCCGCAACGAGGCAGACGCATCGGTCGATGCGGTCGTGTCGGTGCTGGGTAGCTCGCTCACGCCGGAGCCAGCTGTGGCGAAAGGCTTCACCATCGAGCGCAGCTACTACACGCTCGCCGGAAAGAAGGTGGAGGTGGCGAGCGCCAGCGGCGGGACGGCGAGCCTGCAGCAGACAGATCGCCTTGTCGTCGTGCTCAAGATCGAGGGCACGGAGACCGGCGGGCGGGTGCTGCTGGTCGACCGGCTGCCGGCGGGCCTGGAGATCGAAAATCCCCGCCTCGTGGACTCGGGCGATGTCGCGAGCCTGGAGTGGCTCAAGGGCAGCAAAGCGCCCGAGCATACTGAGTTTCGCGATGATCGTTTCGTCGCCGCCTTCAACTTCTTCGGCGAGGGCCGCAACGGCAACTCGGGCGCGAGCACCAAGCCATCGGCAACGTTGGCCTACATCGTGCGGGCGGTGACGCCGGGGAGCTTCGTGCATCCGGCAGCGACGGTGGAGGACATGTACCGGCCCGACCGCTTCGCACGCACCGCTGCGGGCAGGCTCGACGTGACGCCCCGGAACTAGGGTAAGGGGCCGATCGTGGGCGCTGCCGCAAGAAATACTCCGCGGGGCCATCATCATGCCACAGATGATGGCCGACAATGCGCGCCTTCCCGCCCGATTGAGACGGGGGAGGCGCCCCGAGCAGGGGCGCCCTGGCGCCGCGGAAGGGGGAAACTAGTCCTCCGCGGCGCCATTGCCCTCGGGCTGATCTTGGCCTTGCTCCTTCCGCTTGCACTGTGGAGTGCGCCGTATCTGGCGGCGCGCTTGATCGGCCCACTGCCGCTGGAACGCGCCGAGGCCGTATCGGTGAGCGTAGTCGATCGCAACGATCGGCTGCTGCGAGCTTTCACGACAGAGGATGGGCGCTGGCGTTTGCCCGTCGAGGTCGATCAGGTCGATACACGCTACCTGGCCATGCTGATGGCCTACGAGGACCGGCGCTTTCGCACACACTCCGGCGTCGATGCGTGGGCGGTCGGGCGCGCGATGACGTTGTTCCTGCGTCGCGGGCGCATCGTCTCTGGCGCTTCGACGCTGACCATGCAGGTGGCGCGCCTGCTCGACGGCGAGCACGAGCGCACCGCTGCGGGCAAGCTCAAGCAGATGCTGCGCGCCCGGCAGCTGGAAAGCCGCCTGTCCAAGGATGAGATCCTGCGGCTTTATCTGCGCCTGGCGCCGTTCGGCGGCAACATCGAGGGCGTGCGCGCGGCGTCGCTCGCCTATTTCGGCAAGGAGCCGCGCCGCTTGTCGCTCGGGGAGGCGGCGCTGCTGGTCGCGCTGCCGCAGGCGCCCGAAGCACGGCGTCCGGATCGGTTTTCAGCCGCCGCGCGGCGCGCACGGGAGCGTGTGCTGGCCCGTGCGCTTGCCGCGGGTATCGTGACAGCGGAAGAGGTCGAGCGCGCGCGAGCCGAGCCGGTACCCACGCGTCGGCAGGAGTTTCCCAAGCTCGCACCGCACCTGACAGAAGCAGAGGTTGCGCGCGAGCTCGGCCGTTCGCGTGCATCGGCTCACGCTCGATCGCGACATGCAGGCAGGGCTCGAGCCGCTGGTGCGCGAGCATGCGCACCTATTGGGCGAGCGACTGTCGGCCGCCATGCTCGTGGTCGATCATACAAGCGGGGAAGTCTTGGCGCACGTGGGCTCGGCCGGCTATCTCGACGAGAGCCGGCTCGGTGCCATCGACATGACGGATGCGGTGCGCTCGCCGGGCTCCACCCTGAAGCCGGTCATCTACGGGCTGGCCTTCGAGCTGGGCCTCGCGCATCCCGAGACAATGATCGAGGATCGGCCCGCGCGGTTCGGCACTTATGCGCCGAAGAACTTCGATGAGGACTTCCGGGGCACCGTCACTATCCGCGAGGCGCTGGCGCATTCACTGAACATTCCGGCGGTGAAGGTGCTGGCGGCGGTTGGGCCATCGCGCCTCGTCAACCGGCTGCGACGGCTCGATCTGACGGCGGCGCTGCCAAGCCGGTCGGAAGCGACGCTTGCCATTGCGCTCGGTGGCATCGGCATGCGGCTGACCGACCTCGGCATGATCTATGCGAGCCTCGCCCGAGGTGGCGATGCCGTCAGCCTCGTCCATGTCCGGGCCGCAACGGCTGCTCCACGCAGGCTCGCGCGCCGGCTGTTAGCGCCCGCGGCTGCATGGTACGTCGCCGACATCCTGAAGAGCGCACCGCCGCCGGCGAATGCCAAGGGCGGCGGCATCGCCTACAAGACAGGTACGTCATACGGATATCGTGATGCGTGGGCCGTGGGTTTCGACGGACGCCACACGATTGCGGTGTGGGTCGGTCGCGCCGATGGAACCGCTACGCCAGGACTGACGGGCCGCAGCGCGGCCGCTCCCATTCTGTTTGATGCATTCGCGCGCATCGCCGAGCGGCCCGTTCCGCTTCAACCGCCCAAAGCCGGGGTCTCTCTCGTATCCGGGCGCGCGCTGCCGCCTCCCTTGCGGCGTTTCAAGGAGGGCGCTGAGGACGAAGCCGCCGGCCCCTATCTTGAGCCGGTCCTGCAGATCGCCTTTCCGCCGGATCGTGCGGAACTCGAGACCGACGATGGCGGGCCGCCGATTGTGGTGCTGAAAGCGGAAGGCGGCGCGCTGCCTTTGACATGGCTGGCGGACGGTCAGCCGATCGCGTCCGATGCGGCGCGGCGTGATGTCACGTGGCAGCCGCACGGGCGAGGATTCGTTCGCATTTCCGTCATCGATGCACGCGGTCGCTCGGATCGTGTGGAGGTTCGCCTAAAGTGATCGGCGCTAGAGTGATGATCGAGAAATTCGCCGGAACTCGCGGCAGGTATCCCGAGCGAATTTCTCGATCTGAATCACACTAAAATCATAAGCTTGCGAGTGTCCTTCGATCGCGAAGTTCGTTCAGCGCTTGGGTCGAGATCCGACAAACTTCGCGATCGGGACACTAGCCCGTGTGCGACGATGCTGCGGGATGGCACGGATGGTCCATACAAGCTATGAGTGTTTCCAGCTTCCGCGCCGGTACACGGGGTCCCGCGCGGCTTCCCAGCGGAGACATCAGGCATGCCATCGGCGCCGCACCCGACCGTCGCGGAGTTTCGAGCCGTCGGTGACTGGTGGTGGCGGAAGGAGCGGCTTAGCGGGGCAGTTGCCGCCTTCGTGCTTTGCTTGTGGTCCGGGCACACGATGCTTGCGGACAATGTCGCCGAGCGGGAAGAAGCTGGGAAGGCAGAAAGTGCGGAGGCTGCCAGCTCAGCAGCGGACTTGCCGCGAGGAGAATACGTCATCGCCGGCTACGGCGGCGCGCCTTATACGCACCCGAGCGACGTGAAGTTCTCGAAGCCTGGCACGGCCGACCTCACCGTGCACGACATCACGTGGGAGGGCCGTCCGTTCAAGAGCCCGGTGTACTACGGCATTCGCACTCTGCAGTGGTCCAGCGGTGGCACTTTCGGCGGCATGCTGGACTTCACCCACTCCAAGGCCATCTCGCAGCGCGACCAGGAGATCAGGCTGAGCGGATCGCGCAACGGCCAGATCATGACCGGGAAGGCGAGGCTCGGCGATGTCTTCCGCCACTTCGAGTTCAGCCATGGTCACAACACCCTTACGGTCAACGGGCTGGCTCGCTTGCCAAGTTTGTTGCCCGGCCTGGCGCCCTACCTCGGCGGTGGTGTCGGTGTAGCCCTGCCGCACACTGAGGTACACTTCAACGGCGATCCCAAGCGCACCTACGAGTATCAGTACGTTGGACCCGCGGCGCAGGCTGTGCTCGGCATGGAGTTGCGCCTTCCGCACGCTTCGATCTTCCTCGAGTACAAATTCATCATGGCAAGCTATCAGGCCCCGATGACCGGCCTCGACGGCGGCTGGTTTCCTGGCGATCTCTGGCGGCAGGCCATGGATATCCTGCGGGGGGCAAGTCCCGTCGACGGCTACCTTTCTACCGTGCTCGCCAGCCACCAGGTAGCCGCGGGCGTGGGTTTGCGCGTCATGCGCGCGCCCACGCAACCGGGAAGCTAGAGTGTGCGATGCACGCTACGTATGGAAGCGGCAGTTCTTCGTTGTGAGACGATCGCGCTCTAGTCAGCGGATACCGCCGTTGCCCCGCGACATGCCGTTGGTGGCGCGCACGGACCCGACACGCGCGTGCAACAGCTCGCTCGACTTCGTCTCCCGGACGACCAAAGCCGTCTCCTCCGCCTCGGGGCGCGCGCTGTCAGGGTTGTTGTGCACGTCACGGAACCACTCGCCGAGGAAATCGAGAAATACCCTGAGCTTTGGAAGCACGTGCTTACTCTTGGGGTAAAGCGCCCAGATGGCAGACTTTGCTGCGACCTCATAGTCCGGAAGGACGCGGCACAAAGTGCCGCTGGTTATGAATCTGTTGGCCCGGATCTCCGATATGCGCGTGAGTCCGTGACCCTCGATCGCCGCATGCCGCAGGATGTCGCCATTGTTCGATTTGATGCGGCCGCCGACACGAACTGGTATTTCGCGTCCGCCGTTGAGGAATGTCCACTGAGAGCAGTCGCCCAGCACCAGGCACGAGTGCTGTGATAGCTCCTCTGGACGCCGTGGCCGGCCAGCCCGCTCCAGATAGCGTGGAGAGCCAACGATGATTTGTCGATCAGAGGCCAGGCGCTTGGCGATGAGATTGGAATCCAAAAGCGCCCCGATACGCACGACGACGTCGTAGCCTTCCTCCTGCAGATTGACGATGCGGTCGGTGAGGTCGACCTGCACCTCGATCTCGGGATACGTCTCCATGAAGGCGCAAATAGCTGGCCCCACGAAGCAGCGGCTGAAGCTCGCGGGAGCAGAAATCTTCAGTCGGCCCTTGGGTTGCTCGACATTTACGCCGACGGCTGCACGCGCGGCTTCGATCTCAGCCAGAATGCGTTCGACATGCGTGAGGAACTTTGCGCCTTCCTCCGTGATCCGTATCGAGCGCGTAGTGCGGTCGAAGAGGCGTGCACAAAGCTCGTCCTCCAGCGCCTGGATTCGTTTCGATATGGTTCCTGGCGTGAGCCCCAGCTCGGTACCGACGGCGGACAGGTTCTGCACCGCGGCGACGCGGGCAAAAATACGCATGTCCTGGATGTCCATTCCACTGACCTCTCCGCTGCGGCCGGCGCGCACATCGCTCGCACACCGACACTGCTTGCCCGCACAGCACCATTGGACTACGCATACGCAGCTTCCCCCCGGACGCGCACTCTAGCCGCAAGCGGTCGCGTGTCAATTGTGCCGGAAGAAGCTGGAGATACTCGGTTAACGCGAATGGCGCGCGCCTTGCGGCGGGCGTCCGGACTCCTATGCTGAGCGCTGTAAAGATACGCCGCGCGTAGAGCTGCAAATCGAGAGTTGGATCGATGCAACACGCACACGCTAGTAGGTGCGCTTCGGTGTTCCGATATTGAAACTGCTGCTAGAACCGCCGCAGCAGCCGCTCGATGTAGTCGAGTTCTAGCGTCGGCCGCGACGGTTCGCCGAGCCTACGCCGCAATTCCTCGAGGATCTCGCGCGCACGCTGTACGTCGATCTCATCGGGCACCTTGACCGAGGTGCCGAGATCGGGACCTTCCGTGCGCTGAGGCCGGCCGAGCGGATCTAGTGGTGGGTCTCCAGTTCTTCCAAACTGCGACGGCATCTGCCGCAGCATCTGCTCGGCCATGGATTGTGCGCCTTGGCGCAACTGCTCGAGTGCGCGCTGCTCCTCGCGTGCAGCCCTATCGAGATCGCCCTCGCGCAACGCCTGCTCGGCTTCGCGCATGGAGCGCTCTGCGCCCTCGAGCTGCTGCGGCGCGCGCATGCCGAAACGCTGCATGCCATCGCGCATCTGCCCGAGACGCCGGCCGAGCTCACCCTGGCGTTGGCCTAGTCCCTCCTGGCCCTCGCCCTGCTGTTGACCCCGCTGGCCGCGTTGACCGCGCTGCCCTTGTTGACCTTGCTGTCCCTGCTGGCCTTGTTGCCCTTGCTGACCCTGCTCGCCGGACTGCCCGTCCTGCTGTCGGCGCTGCTCGCCGAAGGTATCGTCCAGCAACTGCTGTTGCTTGCCGATGATGTCGCCGAACTCGTTCATCATCTGCATCATCTGTTGGCCTTGCTGGCTCTGCCCGCGGGCCATCTTGCCCGATTGCAGTTGCTCCAGAAGATCACGCAACTGGCTCAGCATCTGCTGGGCCATGTCGCGCGAGCCCTGCCGCGCCATGTTCTCGATATCGCGCATCATGCGCTCGAGATCCTGTGGGCGGATCGTCTGGTTCTGCGCCATGCCGGGCGGCATCTCCATCGGCTGCTGGCCTTCGGCCTGCTTGGCGAGCTGCTCCATGAACTGCGCCAGCGCCTGGCGCAGCTCCTGCATGAGCTTGCGGATTTCTTCGTCCGATGCGCCCTGCTCGAGCGCCTTGGCCAGGTTCTCCTGCGCCTGGCGCAGCCGGCGCTCGGCGTCCGACAGTCCGCCGTCCTCCAATCGCACCGCGACATGCCAGAGCTGGTCGACGACGCTCTTGAGGCCGGGCCGCGTGGTATCCCGGTTCAGGCGCCAATAGGCCGAGCGAAGGCCAAGGTAGGCTTGCCGATCAGTGAAGAAACCATCCGGCTCGAGCGCAATGGCGTCGAGTGCGCGCAGCACTTGGGCGCGGTTGCGCGGGTCCTCGACCAGATAGCGCCGCTGCTCGACGATCGCCTTGGCGATCGGATTGTCGAAGCGCCGCTGCGGCAGAATGAACTCGAACGGCTCGCTCTTGCCGATCTGGCCAGCCTGGTCCTGGGCGCTCAGCGTCAGGCGCACGCGCATGCCGGCCCACGGGTGGCCCGCAAGCTCGTGGTAGCTCGCTGCCTCGGCCTGCTTGGCGCTGGCGCGTGGCAGACGCAGCCCCAGCACGGGCGGACGCTCCAGCGGCGGGCGAGGTCCTTTTTTGGCTTCGGGCTTGGCCCAACTGCGGGCAGGATCCTCCGCTCGCGGCTTCGCGCGGGTGATGCGCCCTTCCGCCGAGACCACACCGTAGTCGTCCTCGATCTTGTAGCTGAGCTTCAGCGCCCCGCGCGGCATGCGCTCGGGGTCTTTGGTCAAGGCGATCTTGGGCGGATGATCGGGAATGATTTTGAACTGCCAGGGCTTGATGCCGGACACGCCGCTTACGCCGACCGATCCTGACGCGCGCAGATCGTATCGGATCTCTGCGATCTCTGACTGACCTAGCGCTGAGGTTGGCACCAAAGTTTGCTGCGGCGGCTTGGCCTCGATCTTTTCCGGTGCTTTGCCTTCGCTCGTAACCTCCAACGCAAGCCGCGCGACGCCAGGTCCGCTGGCCCGGATGATGAGGACGCTGCGATCGGGAACCTCGTGCACCTGATTGCTGCTTTCCGCATTTGCGGCGCCCACTGAATGCGAGCCGTCGGCGAGCATCAGCGGCGCGCGACCGGTGTAGGCGGGCGGGGTCACCCAGGCGTCGAAGCGCATGTCCGCGCCCGGTAGGGATGCACCAAGACGGAAGGCGGCGCGGAGCCGGTCAGCGGCGTTATCGCCAACCATCACCGTCAGTACGCTGACGCCGATCAGCAGCAGGGCCCTGAACGCGAGCGGGTCGAAGCGGTCCGTTCGCGGGGTCGGATGCCCGACCCGCAGGCGCGCGAGCAGCGCCGCCAGGCGTGAGCGGTGCGCAGTCCACAGTGCGGCCGTGGCCGGATCTGAACCGGGGCTGGTGAGGGTGTCCTCGTAGGAGGAGGCGGGCCGGTGCGGGACCGCCGAACGCCGCTCTATCCGGCGCAGGGCTTCGTCCCTGCCCACGCCGGGGGTCCGTACCAGCCATATGAGCAGGCCCAGCGCGACGGTTGCGAAGCCGCCGAGAACGATCTTGTGCTCGAGGTCGCCGAGTGCAGGCCACAATCCCGCCAGCGAAACCAGGACAAACAGCAGCGCAAGACCCATCAGGGCCCACAGCCGTGGCCACAGTTTCTCGAACTGCAGCGCCCAACGGCTCAACCGCACTTTACGCTCGAACGATACCTCGAGCCGCGATCGCGGCGACCTAGCGTCAGTTGTCATGCACCCACCCTAGCATGGGCCCTGGCAGGCAGCCCAGCAAAGGGCTGGAACCGCCATCAATTTCTGTTCACCACCCTTGCAGCCCAGTAGGGCACATTCGCGGCGGCGATGCCTCTATTTCAGCCACTCGGCCATGCGATCCAGGCCGATCAGGTCATCCAGGCTCTGCCGCGGCCGCACGACGGCGAACTGTTTGTCTTTGACCAGAACTTCCGGAACCAGGCGGCGGGTGTTGTATGTCGAGGACATGACGGCGCCGTATGCTCCTGCCGTCATGAACGCCAGCAAGTCGCCTTGGTTCGGCTCGGGAAGCTGGCGATCGACCGCAAAGGTGTCGCCGGACTCGCAAATTGGGCCAACTACGTCGTAGCGCCGCCGCGCCGCCGCGGCGGAGGGCTGCCTGACGGGCCAAATCTCGTGGTAGGCGTCATACATCGCGGGACGGACCAGATCGTTCATCGCAGCATCGACGATCAGGAATGTGCGGCTCGGGCGCGGGTTCAGATACAGCACGCTGGTGACGAGAATGCCGGCGTTGCCGACGATCAGGCGCCCAGGCTCATAGCCGAGTTCCACATCGAGCCCGGCGAAGACCTCCTTGATCATGCGCGCATAGGCTTGGATCAGGTCCGGGCCGTGCGCAAAATCCTCCGGGATCTGATAGGGAATGCCGAGACCACCGCCGAGGTCGAGGCGCTCGACCCGCAACCCTTGGCCGCGCAGGCGGTCGGCGAGCGAGCGCATGCGCGTGAAAGCCGACTTCAGGTCGTCCAGAGCCAGGATTTGGCTGCCGATGTGCACGGCAAGACCGACCATGCTGACACCAGGCATGTTGGCAGCGCGCACATAGATTCGCTCTGCCTCCTCGAGGCTCACGCCGAATTTGTTTGCCGATGAGCCGGTCGTGATCTTTGCATGCCCCCCGGCGCCGACATCCGGGTTGATACGGACCGCTATGGGTTGCCGCTTTCCGTGTGCGGCGCCGATGCGCGAGAGGGTCTCGAGCTCGCCTTCGCTTTCAATGTTGATCTGATAGATGCCGGCAGCGACTAGTGTAGGCGAGCTCCGCCTCGGTTTTGCCCACACCGGAGAAAACGATACGCGCGGGCGGAATGCCGGCGGCGATGGCCTTGCGGATCTCGCCTTCCGACACCGTATCAGCACCCGCGCCAAGATTTGGCGAGCGTTCGCAGTACGGCCAGATTGCTGTTGGCCTTCATGGCGTAGAAAATTTTCGCAGCAGGCGCGCCCAGGGCCTCCGCAAACAGCCGATAGTGCCGCTCGATGGTGGCGCTCGAATAGCAGAAGAACGGCGTACCGATCTCGGCGGCGATGTTCGCCAAGCTCACGTCCTCGGCGTGAAGGACGCCGTCGCGATAGCTGAAATGATGCATGGGTTCGGTCCGCTTAGCGGATCAGCCCGTCCAGAATAAAGTCCTTGTGCGGCTTGATCGCCGCACCCTCGGGTTTGCCCTGGCCGCTTTCGGCGGTCGCAGTCCTCTCGGCCTTGGCCTCAGGCGGGTTCTCGAGCGAGCCACGCACGCCACACGCGGAAAGGCCGAGCGTGCAAAGTGCCAGCAGCAGGCTCAATCTGACGGCGATGCCCATAGCTTGCCTGACCGGACCTTATTGCTCGAACGGCGCCGCCAAAGCGACGTCAGCGATATGACTTAGGGGCTTTTAGCCCTTTCCGAGGCTCTTTTCCAATCGCTTTATCCAGGCTCGCGCCATTTTGCGGACATTCTGTGGCGCGGTTCCACCAAAGCTGGTGCGGCTGCGGACGGAATTTGTTTCACCGAGAACAGCATAGACACTCTTGGTGATGCGCGGTTCCACAGCCTGCATCGCCCCGAGAGGCAGCTCCTCGAGGCCAATACCCTGGGTCTCGGCCCGCTTCACAATCGCACCCGTCACGTGGTGCGCCTCACGAAACGGCAGCTTGAGCTCTCGCACCAGCCAGTCGGCGAGATCCGTGGCAGTCGCGTATCCACGCTGAGCAGCAGCGCGCATGGCGTCGGGATCGGGTTCCAGGTCCTCGATCATGCCACGCATGGCCGCTACGGCCACGGCAAAGCTGCGCAGTGCATCGAACGTGGTCTCTTTGTCCTCCTGCATATCCTTGGCGTAGGTCAGCGGGAGGCCTTTCATCACCATGAGCAGGCCCTGGAATGCCCCGGCGATGCGGCCAACCTTGGCGCGGCAGAGTTCGGCCGCATCGGGATTGCGCTTCTGCGGCATGATCGAGGAGCCGGTGGTCCAGCGGTCGGAGAGCCGGACGAAGCCGAACTGCGGCGTCATCCAGATCACGATCTCCTCGGCCAGCCGCGACAAATGCATGGCGGAAATCACTGCGGCGGCCAATGTTTCCAGCGCAAAGTCGCGATCGGAGACGCCGTCGAGCGAATTGGCCGTCGGCCGGTCGAAGCCTAGTTCGCGCGCGGTGGCGTGCCGGTCGATGGGAAACGACGTGCCGGCCAGCGCCGCCGAGCCGAGGGGACTCTCGTTGAGCCGGCGGCGGGCATCGCCGAACCGGCCCCGATCGCGCCCGAACATCTCGACATAGGCCAGCAGGTGATGGCCGAAGGTCACCGGCTGCGCCGGCTGCAGGTGCGTGAACCCCGGCATGACGGTGTCCGCATGCGCCTCAGCCCTTCGTGCGAGCGCAAGCTGCAAGCCCGTCAGGGCCGCGTCGAAGGCATCGATAGCGTCGCGCACATACATGCGGAAATCGAGGGCAACCTGATCGTTGCGCGAGCGTGCCGTGTGCAGACGGCCGCCGGCGGGTCCGATCAGCTCCGTCAGCCGACTTTCGATGTTGAGGTGGATGTCCTCGAGCTTGGTCGAGAAGGCAAAGCGTCCGCTCTCGATCTCGGCCATCACCTGGTCCAGGCCCCGGATGATGTCCCGTGCATCCGCCTTAGTGATGATCCCTTGTTCCGCAAGCATGGCGGCGTGCGCCTTTGAGCCGCGGATGTCGTGCGGCGCCAATACCTTGTCGAAGCCGATCGAGGCATTTATCTCGATCATGAGTTCTGCAGGCGACAGCGCGAAGCGGCTGCCCCACATCTGGTTGCGATCTTTTTCGGTCACGAACTGCCTCGGCGCGGCTTGTCTGGGCACACAGGGAATGACAGGCGATACTCGGCGATGACGGACGAGCCCAACGCCCTACAGACACCCAGAACATCGTTTGGCACCTTTGCCTGGGCTGCCGCATTGGCTGCCCTGGCCGGGTTCGCGGCGGTATACGTCACGCTGCGTTCGCCTGACAACGGCAATAGCAGTCAGGTGGCGTCTGCAACTCAAGAGGACGCGAAACCGGCGACCTCTGCGACCTCACAGACCCAGTCACTTCCGTCCGGCCCCGGCACCAATCCACTCAGCGTCGGCCAGATGGCCGCTTTCGTGTTCAAGAAATCACCCGAAGCCCTGCCCGAGACCTCCTTCATCGATGCATCGGGCAAGGAGCGCTCGTTGGGCGACTGGCGCGGGAAGGTCGTGCTGCTCAATCTATGGGCGACATGGTGCGCGCCTTGCCGCAAGGAGATGCCGGGCCTCGACCGCCTCCAAGGCGGAGATGGGGTCCGACAAGTTCGATGTGGTCGCCGTCAGCGTCGACAAGACGGGGATAGAGGGCGCCAAGAAGTTTCTCGATCAGATCAAAGTCGAAAAGCTCGGCGTTTTCGCTGACCCCAGCGTCAGGCTTGGCAACACGCTCAAGGCCATCGGCATGCCAACCACGCTCCTTATCGATCGGGAAGGACGCGAGATCGGACGCCTCGTCGGTCCGGCCGAATGGGACAGCGAAGAAGCCAAACACTTGATCGGGGCTGCGCTGCGCTAGCGATCTGGCGCGCCTCGCATCATTCACGTTGGTATTGCGCCTATACCTTGATCGGCAAATCCGGCTTGTTATGACGGAACTGTTTTTCTCCGGCCGGGAAAGCGTGTGCCATGGACCCGCAGTCGAGCGTGCCGTCGCTGCACCTGGGCAATAGGCCCGAAATCGTGGTCGTGGGCGGTGGCGCCGGCGGGCTCGAGCTCGTGACGCATCTCGGCAACAAGCTCGGGCGTCACGGCAAAGCCAGTGTTGCCCTGATCGAGAAATCTCGCACCCACATCTGGAAGCCGCTGCTGCACGAGATCGCGGCCGGCAGCATGGATACCGGCCGCCATGAGCTTGACTATCTGGCACAGGCCTACTGGCACGGCTTCCGCTTCCGTTTCGGCGAAATGATCGGGCTCGATCGCGCCGCTCGTCAGGTGCATCTGGCCGCCACCTGCGACGATGAGCAACGTCTCATCACGCCGGAGCGATCTATTCGCTATGACCTGCTGGTGCTCGCCATCGGCAGCGAAAGCAACGATTTCGGCACGCCCGGCGTGAAGGAGTACGCAATCACGCTCGATACCGCCGAGGAGGCCAAGCGCTTCAATCGCCGGTTGGTCAACGCGTGCATTCGCGCCCATACACAAACGGAGCCGATCCGGCCGGGCCAGCTCCATGTTGCCATCGTCGGCGCTGGCGCCACTGGCGCCGAGCTGTCCGCGGAGCTGCATCGCACAGCGCGCGGCGTTGTCGCTTACGGTCTCGATCGCATCGATCCGGACAAGGACATCAAGATCACGCTGATCGAGGCCGCCGACCGCATCCTTCCTGCCCTTCCGGAGCGGATCGCCGAGGCGACCATGAATATCCTCAGCGACCTCGGCGTGGATGTGCGCACAAGCGCGCGCGTGACCGAGGTGCGAGCGGACGGCGTGGCGCTCGCCGGCGGCGACTTCATTCCTTCCGAGCTGGTTGTCTGGTCGGCCGGCGTGCAGGGTCCTGCTATGCTGCGCAACCTCGATGGGCTCGAGGCCAGCCGATCCGGCCAGCTCATTGTTACGCCAACCCTGCAGACGACGCGTGACGAGCGCATATTCGCCATCGGCGACTGCGCTTATCTCATTCCCCCTGGCGCCCAACGCCCCATCCCGCCACGTGCCCAGGCCGCCCACCAGCAGGCGACACATCTCTATCGCCAGATCCTGCGCATGCGCGATGGCCGGCCGCTCGAGCCGTTCCGTTACAAGGATTTCGGATCGCTGGTTTCGCTCGGTGAGTACAGCACCGTCGGCAGCCTGATGGGCTTCATCTCGGGCAAGAACCTGTTCATCGAGGGCCTGTTCGCCAGGTTCATGTACCGGTCGCTCTACAAAATGCACGAGATGGCGTTGCACGGCCTGTGGAAGGTGGTGCTCGATACGCTGTCGCGCATGCTGACGCGGCGAACCGAGCCGCAGGTCAAGCTTCATTGAGCCGCGCCGGTCTGGCGTGTCTGTTGACACTCCTTCCAGCCCGCGCCACAACGCTCGGGCTCATGGAAGCCGCGCTACGGGGGGGTTGATTTCCCATGTCCAACGCCAGTCTGCAGTCGACCATCGAAACGGCCTGGGACAAGCGCGACGCCATCAATGCGCAAACCAAAGGCGAGGTGCGCGAGGCCATCGAGACCGCGCTCGAGTTGCTCGACAAAGGGCAGGCACGGGTCGCCGAGAAGAAAGGCGCCGAGTGGGTCGTCAACCAGTGGCTGAAGAAGGCAGTGCTGCTGTCGTTTCGTCTCAACGACATGGGGCTCATCTCAGGCGCACCCGGTGGGGCCTCCTGGTGGGACAAAGTGCCGTCGAAATTCGACGGCTGGGGCGGCAACCGTTTCCGTGACGCCGGCTTTCGCGCGGTCCCCGGGGCCGTGGTGCGCCACTCGGCCTACATCGCGCCGAGTGTCGTGCTGATGCCCTCGTTTGTGAACCTCGGCGCCTATGTCGACACCGGCACCATGGTGGATACGTGGGCCACGGTCGGCTCGTGCGCGCAGATCGGCAAGAACGTGCATTTGTCGGGCGGAGTCGGCATCGGCGGCGTGCTGGAGCCGCTGCAGGCCAACCCCACCATCATCGAGGACAATTGCTTCATCGGGGCACGCTCGGAGGTGGTCGAGGGCGTCGTGGTGGGCGAGGGCTCGGTGCTGGCCATGGGCACGTTCATCAGCTCCTCGACCAAGGTCGTCGATCGCGCCACGGGCAAGGTCCACGTCGGCAAGGTGCCGCCGTACTCCGTCGTCGTGTCGGGGGCCTTACCCGGCAAACCGCTGCCCGACGGCTCACCCGGTCCCTCGCTCTACTGCGCCGTGATCGTGAAGACCGTCGATGCGCAGACGCGGAGTAAAACTGCCATCAACGAGCTGCTGCGCGACTAGATTTGCCGGCCATTGCGGAGTGGCCCGATGTATCGAACGCTCGATCCCGACAAGATCGTGGCCACGCTCGAGCAACTCGAGCGGCGCATCTTGGAGCGGTTTCCAGGAGCGGGGCTGGCGCGGGTATGCGCCGAGCTGATCGCAGTCGCCGGCGAGAGTCGGGCAAGGACAGCCAAGCTGGCGCGTCCGAACCTGGCGTTGCGCTCCATCAGCGCGCTTGTGGTCTTGGCTGGTATCGCGGCCCTGATCTACGTCACGCTCCTGGTCAAGGATTACAGCGCCAACACCGAGCTGTTCGGCATGATGCAGGGTATCGATGCGGCGGTGAACCTCCTGATCGTGGTCGGCGCCGCCGTGCTGTTTCTCACCACGCTGGAGGGCCGTGCCAAGCGGGATGCCGCGATGGCAGACCTGCACCAGCTGCGCTCGATCGTGCACGTGATCGATATGCATCAGCTGACGAAGGACCCCGGTGGCGTCCTGCATCCCGGCGGCGATACGGCCTCATCGCCCAAGCGCATCACCAACGCCTCTGATCTGGTGCGCTACCTCGACTATTGCTCGGAGATGCTCTCGCTGTCGAGCAAGGTGGCGGCCCTCTATGCGCAGAGTGCTTCAAATCCACAAGTGATCGATGCGGTCAACGAGTTGGAGCGCCTGACCACCAACCTGTCGCAGAAGATCTGGCAGAAGATCAATATCGTCGAGCGCCATCGCGAGCCGCAAGCACCTGCTTCGCAGGCAAGAGCGGCGGCGGAGAGTCCCGCAGCAAGCGCGCGAGCCGCAGCCTCGTCATCGGTGCGCATTCTATGAGCCGCCTCGATGCGCGCAATCCGGTCGAGCTGACGCAGGCGCTCATCCGCTGTCCCTCGGTGACACCGGCCGAGGCCGGTGCGTTGAGCCTCATCGAGAGCATTCTCGAGCCGACGGGGTTTGCCTGCCACCGCCTCGTCATGACGGAGACCGGCACGCCCGACGTCGACAATCTCTACGCCCGCATCGGAACGGCGGCTCCGCACCTCTGTTTCGCCGGCCATACGGACGTGGTGCCGCCGGGCGCCGACGCAGTCTGGACGTGCCCGCCGTTCGGCGGCGAGGTCCGCGACGGCATGCTGTATGGCCGCGGTGCCGTCGATATGAAAGGCGGTATCGCCTGCTTCCTTGCTGCCACGCTCCGGCACCTTGCACGCAGCGGCGGGAAGATTCCCGGCTCCATCAGCTTCCTTATTACCGGCGACGAAGAGGGGCCCTCCATCAACGGCACTATGAAAGTGTTGGATTGGATGGCTGCGCGCGGCGAGAGGCTGGATGCTGCCATCGTCGGCGAGCCGTCGAACCCGACGGCGCTGGGTGACGAGATCAAGATCGGCCGGCGCGGCTCGCTCAACGGTGAGCTCATCGTCTCGGGGCGACAGGGCCACGTGGCTTATCCCCGCCTGGCCGACAATCCGGTGCCGAAGATCGCCCGCCTCATCGAGCGGCTGTCATCGATGCCGCTGGACGCGGGCACGCCCGACTTCGAGCCGTCGAGCCTGCAGTTCACGGTGATTTCGACACCCAACACGGCGACCAACGTCATCCCATCTGAGGCGCGTGCCAAGTTCAACATCCGCTACAACGACCTGTGGCGCAGGCCGAAGGTTGAAGCCTGGGTGCGCGAGCAGTGCGCCACGGCGGCGACGGAGATGGGCGCGCGTTACGAGCTGAGTTTTTCGGGCACCGGCGAGGTATTTCTGACCAAGCCCGGTCCCCTGGTCGACACCATGCTGCGCGCCGTGCGGGATGTTATCGGGCGCACGCCGGCGCGCACCACCAGCGGCGGCACGTCTGATGCCCGCTTCATTCAGGCCTATTGCCCCGTGATCGAGTTTGGCCTCGTCAACGCGACCATTCATGCCATCGACGAGCGCGTGAGCCTTGCGGATCTGGAAACCCTGACCACCATCTACGAGCGGTTCCTCGCGCAATTCTTCACGGCCGGATAGATTGCCACGTCACCGGCCTCCGGCAGCAATGTGGAGGCGGCGTGCTGGGGCTCGACCGTGACATCGCGGATGTGTGCAGCCATGTTTGCAACGCTGGCGCTGGCCGCGTGGGCCGCTCTGCCCGCCAAAGCCGGGGTTGTTCGCGGCGAGGTGTTCTATCGTGAGCGACTGGCACTACCCGCGGATGCTGTCGTAGAGGTGACCCTGCTGGACGTCACGCGTGCCGATAGACCAGGGGAGCTGATCGCGGCGCTCCAGATCAGGTCACGGCGGCAAGTACCAATTCCATTCGAGATCCATTTTGCCGATCCGGAGATTGATCCGCGCCGCAGCTACGCCGTCAGGGCCAGCATCGTGGCCGAGGGACGGTTGCTTTTCATAACCGCCGACCTGCCCCGCGTGCTGACACAGGGCAATCCAAGCATCGTGCGCATCCAGCTCACCGCTGTTTCCCAGGGTGGGGCGGGGGTGAGCGGCGAAGCCCTCGTGGGCCATGTATGGCTGGCGGAGGACATCGGCGGCCGGGGCGTGGTTGATAACGTGCAATCGAGGATCAGCGTCAGCGCGGCCGGCGAGATGAGTGGCTCAGGCGGCTGCAATATCCTGCGCGGTGCGGCCCAGATCGACGGCCGCAGCCTGGCATTTGGTGTCATCGCAGCCACGCGCAAGATGTGCCCGCCGGCGGTCATGGACCAGGAAACCAAGTTCCTGCGCGCACTCGACTTGACGCGCGAATTCGGCATCGACGGACCGCACTTGAAATTCTTCGACACCAACGGTTCAGAGCTCGTCCGCTTCACCCGGCTGCCATGAGGGTATCGGGTGCGATTGACGTCTCCCGGAGGCACCCTCTTGCGCTGGCGTCGGCCTCTGCCCGATGCTGTTGGATCAGCTCTTGCCCAGACGGGAACGACGAGGAACGCCTATGACGCCATCGAACGAGCGCCGTGTTCTCTATCTCGGCTACGGATCGCCCGACCTCTACGCCATGATCCGCGCCGCGGTGCTGCCGGGCTTCGAGTTGATGACGCTGGAGAGCGATGACGAGAAGGTGCGGCTCGAGAAGCTGGCCGAGGCCGATGCCGTGATCGTCGCCGCCTCAAAATTCACGCGCGAGCGCATCAAGGCGGCCAAGAAGCTCAAGTTCGTGCATCACCAGGGCGTCGGCTACCACGACACCATCGATCTGGCGGCGCTGGCCGAGACAGGCGTGCCCCTCGCCATCACGCCCGGCGGCACGGCGACCGGCGTGTCCGAGCACGCGATGCTGATGATGCTGGCCGTGACGCGGCGGCTCTCATTCATGGATTCGGAGTTGCGCCAGGGCCGCTGGCACGTCAACTCGCATCGCCACGTGACGTATCAGCTCGCCGGCAAGACTATCGGCATTGTCGGCTTCGGCCGCATCGGCACTGCGGTGGCCGACAGGCTCAAGCCGTTCGGCGTCAAGGTGATCTATCACGACATTCTCGACTTTCCCCCCGAGCGAGACCGCAAGCACGACGCGACCCGGCGTCCGTTCGAGGCGCTGCTGGCAGAGTCCGACATCATCACCATTCACATCCCGTTGACAGCGAAGAACCGGGGCTTCATCGGCGCTAAGGAGCTCGAACGCATGAAACCCACCGCGTTCCTGGTCAACACGGCGCGCGGCGGCATTGTCGACGAGGATGCGTTGGCGACAGCACTCGACAAGGGAACGATCCTGGGCGCTGCGCTGGACGTGTTCGAACGTGAGCCGGCAGCCAAGGACCATCCGCTCTTCCGTTTTCCGAATGTGGTATTGACTCCGCACATCGCGGCCGGCACCCGCGATGCGTTCGAGTCCAAGATGGCGCACATCTTCAAGAACCTCGATGCCTTCTTCAATGGCAGGCCCATCGAGGATCAGGTGGACTACAAGGCCGATCTGGCCGCGGCGAGCTAGAGCAGGGTCGTTTCAGATGGAATCGCCTTCGCGATCCATCGGGAGCGTGAAATCCTGCTCTACATCAAAGTTAGAGTGGAGGGCAGCATGGACATCAAGACGGTCGGCTTCATCGGCCTCGGCGTCATGGGCGAGGCCATGTGCCGGAATCTCGCCAAGAAGGGGAGCTGGCAGGTCGTCGGCTTCGACACGCAGCCGGGGCCGCTCGAGCGGCTCGCCGGGGACGGCGTGAGCAAGGCCGCAACGCTTTCCGACTTCGTCGCGCGCTCCAATGTCATTCTGATGTGCCTTCCCGGTGGCAAGGAAGTCGAGGCGGTCGCGAGCAATCTGCTCGGGCTCGTGCGGAAGGATCAGACCGTGGTCGACATGTCGACGGCGCCACCCAAGCTGATGCGCGAATTGGCGCCGCGCTTCGCGGCCAAGGGCGTCGACTTCGCCGACGCCCCGGTGGCTCGCACGCGACGCGCCGCCATTGACGGCACGCTGTCCATAATGGTGGGCAGCAGCGCCGAGGTGTTTACGCGGCTTCGCCCGATACTCTCGACCATGGGGACGGAGGTCACGCACTGCGGCGGCGTTGGCGCCGGTCAGGTGGTGAAGCTGATGAACAACATGGTGGTGTTCGAGACCACCATGGCCATTGCCGAGGCCATCTCCATCGCCGAGGCGTCGGGGGTCGACGGCAAGCTGCTGTTCGAGACCATGTCCAAAGGCTCGGCCGACAGCTTCGTGCTGCGCAATCACGGCATGAAGCACCTGGTTCCGCAGGACTACCCCGAGCAGGCGTTCTCCGTGCGTTACGCCGTGAAGGATCTGTCCTACGCGCGCGAGCTGGCGCAGCAGTCGGGTGTGCACGCACGAGGCGCCGATCTTCTGGCGCAGATGTTCGAGGAATCGATCGCGCGTGGCGACGGTGAGCGCTACACGCCGGTCATCCGGCGATTGATGACTAAGACGCGGTAATCTACGTCGTTTCCGGCGGGACCATCCTCTTGCGTTCCCTGAAAGCGCGCATCAGCGCGGTTATCAGGGATCTTTACACGTATCCTCTCGAGCAGCTTTCGTTGTGCCTTTCACAGAGGGGAAAGGCCCCGGATCATGCGCACCTGTCGGCGCGATGTCCGGGGACGCTGTCCGGGATTGTTTGTATCCGCAGGATTGCAAGGGCGATTGGTCTAAACGCACAAAGATTACTGCGGCGAGACTTACTCAGGTGAGCAGCGCCTCGGCGCCCTCCCACAGATCGTGCACGAGGTCGCCGGCGGGCGTGGCTTTGGCCATGGCCGCGGATTGGCCGGCCCAGGCCTGCATGCGATCGATATCGTTCTCTTTCGTTGCCCGATCCCGCATGGCCTGCGTCAGTCCGCGCTGCACCGGATAGGGCGCCGGCGAGGGGGCGTCGGTACCCGCGGCCGCGCGTGCATAGGCGGTGGCAATGCTACGCCCTGGTCGGCCCGAGAAGGCGCGCGTGAGCATTGTGTCTTCGGGAAGCGAACGGCCGATGGCGTCAGCCCAGGCTGTGGGCAGCTTGGCTTCGGGACTACGCAACAGGCCTGTGCCGATCTGCACGGCGGATGCGCCGAGCAGGAGCGCCGCGGCGATGCCGCGCGAGTCGGCGATGCCGCCTGTAGCAACGACCGGCACCTTCACGGCATCCACGACTGCCGGGACCAGTGAAAACAGTCCGATTGCCGCGGCTTCAGCCTTGGTGGCATCGAATGCCCCACGATGACCGCCAGCCTCCATACCCTGCGCGACGATCACGTCGGCGCCGGCAGCCTCCGCGGCTTTTGCCTCCGCAACAGTGGTGGCATTTGCAAACCACTTGATACGCCGCTCCTTCATCTGTTCGATCATGGCGCTGGGATAAAGGCCCATGATGGAGGAGATGACCGGCGGTCCGACTTCCAGCATCGCTTCGCACTGCGCGGCAAAATTCGGCGGCGTTGCATCACCGGCCTCGCGAGACACGTGCGGCCCCCATCTACTCAGAAACTCGCGGACGGCAGCCTCGCGGTCTTCATCGCGCTGAGGTGCCGGATCGGGAATCCACAGATTGAGTTGAAATGCGCCGTTGCTGGCCGCGCGAGCTTCCGATCCCCAGGCCCTGATGGCGTCTGGCGACATAAGTAACGCACCGCAGCCGCCCAAGCCGCCAGCGTTGGCAACCGCGATAGCAAGAGACGGCGGGCAAGCACCTGCCATCGGCGCCATCAGGATCGGCACGCGCAGATTGAAGGTTTCGCAAAAGGCAACAGCACGCGAAAGAGCTGGATGCAATTTCGACATGACGCTGCCTCCTCGAGGATGCGGTTAGTGGCGCCCTCAATGGTTGTCGCGCGGGATGCCCTTGGTCTCGGCCACGCGCTGATATTTGACAGCCGGCTTCAGCACCATGCCGTTGGACAGCTCGTCGACCATGCCGCGCTGGATCTCCTGCCAGGGCGTCTGCGACTCCGGCACCTTGTAGCCGCCGTCCTTCTTGAGTGCTTCCCGCCGCTTCGCCAGCTCGGCATCCGAGATCAGGATGTTGGCGGTGCGCTTGCCCAGATCGATGCGCACCTTGTCGCCGGTTTTCAGCAGCGCCAGCCCGCCGCCGGTCGCCGCCTCTGGTGAGGCGTTGAGGATCGAGGGACTGCCCGACGTACCCGACTGCCGGCCGTCGCCGATGCAAGGCAGCGAGGTGATGCCCTTCTTCAGCAGGTAATCAGGCGCGCGCATGTTGACGACCTCGGCAGCGCCCGGATAGCCGATCGGCCCCGTGCCGCGCATGAACAGCAGGCAGGTCCCATCGATCTCGAGCTTCGGGTCGTCGATGCGGTGGTGATAGTCCTCCGGTCCGTCGAAGACGATGGCGCGGCCTTCGAACGCGTCCGGGTCTTTCGGGTTGGAGAGATATCGCTTGCGGAATTCCTCGCTGATGACCGAGGACTTCATGATGGCGCTATCGAACAGGTTGCCCTTGAGGTTGAGGAAGCCCGCGTGCTTCCGCATCGGTTTGTCGTACTCCTTGATGACATCGCGGTCCCAGGCGAACTTGCCTTCGCAGTTCTCGTACAGCGATTTGCCGTTCACGGTGATGGCGGTCTTGTTGATCTTGCTCTTGGCGATCAACTCGGCGACGACGGCCGGCACGCCGCCGGCGCGATGATACTCCTCGCCCAGATACTCACCCGCCGGCTGCAGGTTCACGAGCAGGGGGATATCGTGGCCGTGCTTCTCCCAGTCGTCGTTGTCGAGCTCGACGCCGATGTGCCGGGCAATGGCATTGAGGTGGATCGGCGCATTGGTCGAGCCGCCGATGGCGGAGTTGACGACGATGGCGTTCTCGAACGCCGCACGCGTCAGGATGTCGGACGGCCGCAGATTCTCCCACACCATCTCGACGATGCGCTTGCCCGTGAGATAGGCCATCTGCTGGCGCTCACGATAGGGGCCGGGAATGGCGGCGCAGCCCGGCAGGCTCATGCCCAGCGCTTCGGCGAGCGAGTTCATGGTCGAGGCCGTGCCCATGGTATTGCAGTGGCCGGCTGACGGAGCGGACGAGGCGACCAGCTCCAGGAACTCTTTGTAGGCGATCTCGCCGCGCGCCATCATCTCGCGCGCCTTCCACACGATGGTGCCCGAGCCCGTGCGCTCACCCTTGAACCAGCCGTTGAGCATCGGCCCGCCCGACAGCACGATGGCGGGTATATCGACCGTCGCCGCCGCCATGATCTGCGAGGGTGTGGTCTTGTCGCAGCCGGTGGTCAGGACTACGCCGTCGATATGGTAGCCGTAGAGCACCTCGACCAGCGACAGGTAGGCCAGATTGCGGTCGAGATTGGCGGTCGGCCGCTTGCAGGTTTCCTGGATAGGGTGGGTCGGAAACTCGAAAGCGATCCCGCCCGCCTCGCGGATGCCTTCGCGCACGCGCTTGGCGAGGTCGAGATGATGCCGGTTGCAGGGCGATAGGTCTGACCCTGACTGGGCGATGCCGATGATGGGCCGTCCCGACTGCAGCTCCTCCAGCGTCAGGCCGTAGTTCATGGTGCGCTCGAGATAGAGCGCGGTCATGTCGGCGTTGGCTGGGTTGTCGAACCAGGCACGCGAACGCAGCTGTTCCGGTTTGATCCGCTGTTTCTTGCCGTTTGCGGGTTTTTTCATAGCGTTCCTCCGACTTCGCTCGAGCGCGCTGGCTCCAGCGGCATAGGCTTCGGCGCCGAGACTATTGTCCGGCGGCTCGGGGCGCAATTCAGATAAGCAGGTGTGGGGAGATCAGTCCTGGTCGGGCGTGCCTTTGAACGCCGGCTGGCGCGGATGGACGTAGTCCTTGAAGTCGCCGAAGCCCTTCCAGCCCGGCTCGACCGGCTCGCTGCCCGGTTGCGGCGTATAGGGAGACGCTTCGACGAGTTGCAGCTTGGGAATGTAGCGCGGGCAGTTGGGGAAGATGGCGCGGGCCTGCACGCGGACGATGAGCTGTGCGCCCACAGTGCTGCCCAGGAGCGGATCGTCGCGCGAGACGCTGGCCGTTCCATTGACGCGCAGCCGCCGCGGCTTGCCGTGCATGTCGATGAACAGCAGGCCGACGTTGGCATTGATGAGCATGTTGCCGAGGCTCTTGAACATGCCGTTGCCGTCGTAGTCGGGGAACGCCAGCTCACCCGGCCCCACCACGCGCACGAACCCGGCTGGTCCACCCTTGAACGAGCAGTCGGGCTGGCCGTCGGCATCGGCCGTGGCCATGAAGAAATAGATGACGCTCTCGATGAAGGCTTTGTCGTCGGCTGTGAAGACGGTGCGGGTCAGCTTCTCTTCCAGTCGGTCAGAGATCCGCCGGCTATCGAACGCGTCCTGCAGGCGGCGGTTGCCTTCGTGGTACATGATGCTGGCCAGCATGCCTGCCTCCTCCACATGCGCAGTGATGGGTCAGCTTATCTCCTTCGGCTCACCTGCTCAATTTGCGCCTGCCGGCCGTTGCAAGGCAGCAAAGACTTTCCCAGGCATCGGCTGCCCGATAGTCTGGGCAAAAGCTTCAATCCTGACAGGGGAACGCCCGCCATGCTCGAGGACCCGCCGCTCCTGACGATCCGACGTGAGTGGAAGCGGCCATCGGCGGCCAAGTTGGCGAAGTTCAAAGGCGTGCAGACGGGCCAAGCGGTCGATGCCATGGAGGGGCGTGGAGCCCTCGACCATGCCATCAAGGCCATCGATCCCGAGAAGGCCGTCTTCGTCGGGACTGCTATCACGTGCGAGACCGGCCCTAACGACAACCTCGCCATTCTGGCAGCCATTGCGCTGGCCAAACCAGGGGATGTCGTGGTGGCAGCCTCGGAGGGCTTCACGCAATCAGCCGTGATCGGCGACAACGTGGCGTGGTGCGCCAAGAACAAGGGCCTAGCCGCGCTCGTCCTCGACGGCATGGCCCGCGATCTCGTTGGCCTGCTGCCGGTCGGCCTTCCCATCTTCGCGCGGGGAATCACGCCGAACTCAGGAGTCAGGAGCGGACCGGGTAGGGTTGGCTTTCCGGTGGTCGCGGGAGGCGTGACCGTGAGCTGCGGCGATGTCGTGCTGGGCGACCGCGACGGCGTCGTCATCGTGCCCCAGGCGGACCTCGATCGCCTCATTCCCCGCATCGCGCAAATCCTCAAGATGGAGGAGGAGACGCAAAAGAAGATCAGGGGCGGCTTCTCCAACCTCGGCGGCATCGAAGACCTGCTGAAGTCGAGCAAGGTGCGCTACGTCGACTGAGCACGCGCCAGCAGGCCACCAAGGGGAATGTATGAAAGTCACAGCGATCGAGACCATACGCTCGGAGGAATTTCCCAACATCCTCTGGGTGCAGGTGCTGACGGACGAGGGCGTCACGGGCCTCGGCGAGACGTTCTACGGTCCGGCTGCTGGGGAGGGGCACATCCACGGCACCATCGCGCCGTATCTCATCGGCAAAGACCCCCACAACATCGAGGCGCATCAGGCGCATCTCGTCGGATACATCGGCTTCGTGGGCTCGAGTGCGGAGATGCGCGGCCGCTCAGCCGTCGACATCGCGCTTTGGGACATTCTGGGTAAGAGCGTAAACCTGCCGCTGTGCGATCTGCTGGGCGGGCGCGTGCGCGACAAGATCAAGGTCTACAACACCTGCGCCGGCTACTCCTACGTTCAAACCAAATCCACGCAGGGGACAGCCAACTTCGGCCTCGACGCCACCAAGGGGCAGTACGAGGACCTCGACGCCTTCCTCAATCGCGCCGACGAGCTGGCGCACAGCCTGCTCGAGATGGACATCTCGGCCATGAAGATCTGGCCATTCGACTATGCGGCGGAGAGGTCGTCGGGCTACTGGATATCGGCCGAGGACATGGCGCGTGCCCTCGCGTCCTTCGAAAAAATCCGTAAAGCCGTCGGCGACCGCATGGAGATCGCGGCCGAGCTGCATTCACTGTGGAGCCGGCCGATGGCGGTCAAGATCGCCCGCGCGTTGGAGCCGATCAACTGCATGTGGGTGGAAGACCCGGTCTTCATGGATCACATGCACTCGATCGGGGAGGTGGCGCGCAGCACGCGCTCGCCTATCGCCGTTGGCGAGACGCGCGGCAGCCGGGCGGACTTTCGTCAGCTCCTAGAGCTGGAAGCGCTGTCGATGGTGATCCTCGATTTGTCGTGGTGCGGTGGGATCAGCGAGGCGCGGAAGGTTTCTGCCACAGCCGAGAGCTATCACGTGCCTGTGGCCTTCCACGACTGTACTGGACCTGTTGTGCTTGCCGTCTCTACGCATATGGCGCTCAACGCGCGCAACTGCTGGGTGCAGGAGATGGTGCGCGCTTTCTATTACGGCTGGTACCACCGCTTCGTGACGGAGCTGCCGCCTGTCACCAAGGGCGAAATTACCGTTCCCAAAGGACCAGGCCTCGGCCTTGCTCTGCAGCCGGACGTGCTGAAACGCCCGGGTGTCAGCGTCAAGCGCACCACGGCCAACGATTTGTGAGCAGGAGACAGACTATATGGCGACGAACAAGAAGAAAGTGCTGATGACGGACTCGATGGACCGGGCCGGCGCCGAGGTTCTTCGGGCTCGCGACGACCTCGAGGTCGTGCCCTTCAACTATATGGCGACCCGGCCCGAATACGTCGCGCTGCTCGAGCAGCATGCGCCCGTGCACGCAACCGTGCTGAGCAGCACGCTCTTCGGAGAGCCTGAGCTTGTTGCGGCCAAGGGCATCGAGGTCATCGCGCGCATCGGCGTCGGCTATGACGCCATCGATATCCCGCTGATGACGAAGCACAAGGTGCCGGTGATGATCGCAGGCACCGCCAATTCACCGTCGGTTGCCGAGAAGGCGATGACGCTGATGCTGACGCTCGCCAAGCGCGTGGGCGAGCTGGACCGATTGGTGGGCGAGGGGCGCTGGGGCGAGCGGTTCAACACGGTGCCGGTTGACCTGTTCGAGAAGACCGTGCTCATCGTCGGCTTCGGCCGCATCGGCTCGCGCTCGGCCAAGCGCTGCCAGGCCATGGAAATGAAGGTTCTGGTCTACGACCCCTACGTCCCGGCGACGACCATCAGTGCGGCGGGATGCGAGCCGGTCACCGATCTCGACGCGGCCGTTGCGCGCGCCGACTTCATCACCATCCACTGCCCGAAGACAAAGGAGACGGTCGGCATGTTCAATGCGGCGCGGCTCGGCCGCATGAAGCCATCCGCCTACCTCGTGTGCACGGCGCGCGGCGGCATCATCGACGAGAAGGCGCTGCATGCGGCGCTCGTCGGCAAAAAGATTGCCGGCGCCGGTCTCGACGTGTTCGACAAGGAGCCCCCCGACACCGACAACCCGCTGCTGAAGCTCGCCAACGTAATCAAGGCCCCGCACATGGCTGGAGTGACCGTGGAGTCGCGCAGCCGCATGGCGGTGCAGGCAGCGCAGAACGTGCTGTCGGTGTTCGATGGCAGGCCCAACAAGGAGAACGCGGTCAATAAGGAAATCTACGAATAGTTGGTTGGGCGCGGTGTCACTTGGCGAGCATGGGCGCGGGCAGACGATAGACGCGGATCGCGTTGTTGTGAAAGAGCTTCAGGCGGTCAGCGCGAGGCAGGTCCGCGGTTGCCGCCTTGAAGCCGGAATAGATCGTGTCGAACGAGCCGACGAGCAAGTCGACCGGGAAGTTTGAGGCGAACATGCAGCGGTCGGCGCCGAAAGCCTCGATCAGGTCACGAATGATCGGGCGCTGCTCATCGAGCGTCCACGGCCTGCCTTTGATGCCGATACCGGAAATCTTCATGGTGACCTGCGGCGCGTTGGCCGCACGTTTGATCGCAGTCCGCCAACCCCCCAAGGCCTCCGGTGAGCGGTCCGCCGGCAGGAACGCGTGATTGATGACGACGGGCGTTTCGGGAAAAGCCGAGATCAGGTCCAGCAGCTCGTCCACGTGCCACCACGGCGCCTGCAACTCGAAATGCAAACCATGACGCGCCAGCGCCGCGTAGCCGCGCCGCCAGTTCGCATCGCTCATGCTGCCCGGTGCGCCGCGCTCGACCCGATCGGGAGAGGCCGCAGCTGTCGGTTTGTGCCGGATGCCGCGCACGAGGGGAAAGGCTGCGTGCCGCACCAGCTCATCGGTTGCTCCGTCCGCGTGCAGGATGGTGCGTGCGACGTGGGCCGCCGGTAGGCCGTGCCTTGCCGCCACCTCGCTCATCCAGCGGCTCTCCGCCACCTGATCGGCCTCGTCCCACTCTCCTTCCATGGTGACGGTTGCTACCACGTTGTGCCCGGCCGTCACGCGGCCGTAGTCGTCGGGAAGGAAGTTGCGGCGGATGGCGGAATAGTCGCCGTAGCGGAAGCTCTCTAGCGGTGCGCCGACCAGCCAGGGATGCGCCTTCTGGCTCAGATCCCAGAAGTGATGATGCGCATCGATGATGGGCAGATCGTCATCGTGAGCCACGAGACTGCTCTCTAGTTCTTGGCGAGGCCCAAGTCCTTCAGCAATTCTCCGGCCGTGGCGCCAAACTTTGACGCGAAGGCTTTGAACTGGTCCGGCGTCTCCCAGACTGGCGTGATGCCGCGATCCTTGAGCGGTCCTTGCACGTCGTCGCGCGCATGCGCTTTCTGCGCCGTTGCGATCAGCTTCGCCCGAACGTCCGCCGGCACGCCCTTGGGCAGCACCAGCGAGAACCAGTTGACGAACTGCCAGTCGAGCCCGGTCGATTCCTTTAGCGTCGGGACATTGGCAAAGCTCGACAGGCGCTCACCGCCCATGGTGGCCAGAACGACGACCTTGCCGGCATCCGCCAGCGCTTTGGCCTCGATGGGCGAGGTGGTGGTCATGCTGAGGCCGTCAGCGGCCAGATCGTTGAGCGCCGGCGCACCGCCTTGGCTCGGCACATACTTGACGTGATCGGCTGCGACACCCGCCGCCTTGCAGAGCCCGGCGATGGCCAGATGCCAGGCGCCGCCAGGGCCTGTACCCGATGAGGTCATCGTTCCCTTCGGCGAGACCTTGATGGCGGCGACCAGATCGTTCGCGGTTTTGTAGGGTCCGCCGGCGCGGACGGTCAGGCCGGCCGGGATGGTCGTGATGCGCGAGACGAGATCGAACGAGTTCGGGTGTGATGTCGCCGAGCCCCAGCGTCTTGAATGACGCGATCTCCGACGTTGCAATCCCGATCGTGTAGCCGTCCGGCGTCGCCATGGCGATAGCCGTGTGTCCGGTGATGCCGCCGCCCCCAGTCCGGTTGACGACATTGACTGGCTGGCCGATCTCCTTCTCCAGGCCTGCGGCCAGGATACGCGCGACTGTGTCGGTCCCGCCGCCCGCGGCCCACGGCACGATCATGGTGATCGGGCGGTCCGGAAAGGCCGCGCGTGCCGGTTGCGCCACCCAAAGCAGCGCGCCTGTCACGCACACAGCCGCAAGAATTCGACGAAACATTCTTCTCTCCTCGATCCTCTATGTCTTTGACCGACCGCAGCGCGCTTATGCCGCCGCACGCACCTGCGAGACGACAGCCTCGAGCCGCTGGGCGCGCCCCGCCGCATCGATCGCCCCCGGCTTGGCCATGCTGGCCGCGATCAGCAGCGCGTTCCGGCTGGCACCTGGATTGGCAATGCCCTTGCCGGTGATGTCGTACGCGGTGCCGTGTGCAGGAGTGCAGATGGGAAAGCCATACCCGGCGATCAACGTGACACCGCGCTCGAAGCCCATCAGCTTCATCGCGATCTGGCCCTGATCGTGGTACATGGTCTGCACCGCGTCGAAGTCACCGCGCTTGGCGCGAACGAACACCGTGTCGGGCGGGTAGGGTCCGTCGCAATCGATACCCTTGGCCTTGGCGGCTTCGACTGCCGGCTCGATCTCATCGATCTCCTCGCGTCCGAAATTTCCACCATCGCCGGCGTGCGGATTGAGACCTGCCACCGCAATCCGCGGCCTGGCAATGCCCGCCTCGCGCATGCAGCGATCGGTCAGCTCGATACCTGAGATCACAGCCGCCTTTGTGATGTACTTGGCCACGTCCTTGAGCGGCACGTGCGATGTGACGCGGGCATTCCACAGATTGTCGAGAATGTTGAACTCGCGCCCGTTCGCCTTGGCGCCCGTCTCCTCGGTGATGACGGCGATCTCGTCCTCGTAGCTTGGCAGCGCCTGCTTCATGGCGTGCTTGTTGAAGGGCGTGAACGCAACGGCATCTGCTGCCCCGTTCGCGCCGAGCCTCAGGATCGTGCGGAAATTGGTGAGCGCGAATGCGCCACCGGCCTTGCTGGATACGCCTTGCTCGACCGACCCTGGCGCGAGATGGCCGAGGTCCACGAACAGGACACGGCCGTTGGTCGCCGGCGGACCACTGCCCGGCTTCCACACCGTGCAGTCCACCTTCACACCGGCAATTCTCTCGCCTTCGGCCAGGATGCGCCGATCACCGATGACGATGAAATCTGCCGCCGTGAGCACTTCGGGATCCACGAGCAGCTTGGCGGTCAACTCCGCGCTGATCCCGCACGGATCTCCCATGGCGAGCGCAATGGTCGGCCGCCTCGGCGCTGGGCTCACGGTTTCCTCCTGGATGTCTGAATTCGCCTTCGCGCTATCATGCAAGCCTCGGAGCGGCAAGCGCAAGCGGCGCTCATGCCCGGCACGCTCAGTTCGCCCCTTCGAACCGCTTCTCGCGCACCTCAGCGGTGACGGCATGCGCGATCATGCCTTCCTCGCGGCAGATGCGGCTGATGACGCCGGCCATGTCGCGCGAGGCACGCCGCGTCAGGCGCTGATAGGTGACGGTCTTGATGAACTTGCCGACCCACAGGCCGCCCGTGTAGCGCGCCGCGCGCCCGGTCGGCAGCGTGTGGTTGGTGCCCACGCCCTTGTCGCCGTAGGCCACGGTGGCTTCCTCACCCACGAACAGGGAGCCGTAATTGGTGAGACTTGTCGAGATAGTAGTCGTCCCGGCCGGTCTGCAGCTCCAGATGCTCGGGCGCGTACTCGTCCGATACCGCGATGGCTTCGTCGTCGTTGTCCACCACCACGATCTCACCGAGGTCTGCCCATGCCCTACCGGCATTGTCGCGCGTTGGCAGGTTCGGGAGTTGCCGTGCGACCTCCTTGAGCACAGCCTCTCCAAGCCGTCGCGATGTCGTCACGAGCCAAGCGGGGCTGTCCGGTCCGTGCTCGGCTTGGCCCAGCAGGTCGGTGGCGACCAGCGCCGGATCGGCGGTATCGTCGGCGATAATGAGAATCTCCGTGGGGCCGGCCAGCAGATCGATGCCGACAGTGCCGTACAGCTGGCGCTTGGCTTCTGCCACGTAGGCGTTACCCGGCCCCGTGATCATGTCGACCTTCGGCATGCCCACACAGCCATAGGCCATGGCCGCCATGGCCTGCACGCCGCCGATGCAGAAGATTTCGTCCGCCCCCGAATGGCGCAAGGCATACAACGTCTGCGGATAAATGCCGTCAGGCCCGCGCGGCGGCGCCGCACCGATGATCCTCCCGACGCCTGCCACCTTGGCCGTGCCCACACTCATGAGGGCAGCCGAGATCAGCGGGTATTTACCGCCGGGGATGTAGCAACCGACGCTTCCGACCGGGATCAGCTTCTGCCCCAGCACGATGCCGGCCTCCATCTCGGTCTCGAACGCACGCATGCTGTCCTTCTGCCTACGCGCGAACTCCGTGACCTGCTTGTGGCAGAAGGCGAAGTCCTCCTTGAAGCTCGTAGGCAGGCTTTTCGACTTGGCTTCGACCTCGGCGGCCGAAACGCGAAACTCGCCGCTCCATTTGTCGAGATCGTGGGCGAATTTCCGCACCGCCTCATCGTGCTTCTCGGCAATCTCCGCCAGCATGCGGCGGACGGTGCTCTCGACCTCGGCCTTGCCGACTTGGGCGGCGGCGGCTGCCTTCTTCAGATATTCGCGTGCCACGGCCGTTTCCTCCCGCTGACTGCCATGCGCGGGGACGTTAGGAGTGCCTGCGTCAGGCGGGTCAAGAAAGGCGGGCGTGTCCCGCTTGGCCCTTCTCGACCCGATCGAGAAAGTCGGAGGTGAGACGTGCCGCCTCCTCCGCATGAGAGAAGGGCAGCCCGTGCCGCACACCCGCAAACACGCAGAGCTCCGCGTGCGGTACGAGCTCGACGAGCTCGGTAGCCTGGCGAACCGGTACGAACGGACTGGAGTCGGGTGCGAGAATGAGAAGCGGAGCCTTCAGCTTGCTGACGGTCGCCGTCAAATTCTGCACAGCCAGCAGCTCGCCGAGCCCCAGCACCACATGCGCCTTGGCGCGCGCCTGCTCGGAGGCAAACCAGGCGAGCTCGTCTGCATCGCCGGCGCCGGGCGCAAAGCGCAGTGCCATCATGCGTTCCGCCCAGCCCGCGATCCCATCTTTTTCAATCTCCGCCTTCCAGCCGGGCAGGCGGCCGATGCCTTGCCCTTTGTAGGCGGCATTCGAGATGGTGACGGAGGCAACGCGATCCGGCCGCTCCAGCGCCGCTGCCAGAGCCACCGTGCCGCCCATGGACTCCCCGACGAGATGCACCGGTCCGGTTCCCGCCAGATCTGCAATCTCAAAAAGGTCTGCTATCAGCTCGGCCATGCTCCACTTGTGGCCGTTGGAGGGAACAAATGAGCTGCCGAATCCGCGGAAATCGAAACGCGCGGTCGGATGGCGGACGGCGATGTGGGGCAACCAGCCGCTCCAAATGTCGCGGTTGGTTCCAATGCCATGGTGAAATATGACAGGCCGCCCCTCCGGCCGCCACGGCGGACGCAGGTCGGTTAAGGTATATGCCAGACCGCGCGCTGTTATGTTGCGTGGCACCATGTCGGTCATTTTCCAAGGCTCGCGAAGTTAAGTGTTGCGTCTCACGCTAGGTGACCGAATATTGGGCGGTCAACTCGCTGCGAGTTACGTGCACGGCTACCTACTGCTGCGACCACGTTAGCCAATGGCGCCTCCAAGCTTGCGCTAGCGGTCCGGCTTGAGTAGCAAGAAAGAAGATGGCGAGAGACTGCCGGCCCGATTTGTGGGCCGGAAGCATAAGGGAGGAGTTTCGTTGCAGTACGGAAGCGCGGCGACTACCGGCATTGCGGCCGCGCAAGCCGTTGTCGCGTCGCCGGCAACTGATCAGCCGATTCTCGAGATCGACGACCTGCACGTGCACTTCGTCACGTCGCACGGGACGGTGCGCGCGGTCGAGGGCCTGAACTATGCGGTTCGGCCCGGCGAGATGGTGGCCATCGTCGGGGAGTCGGGCTCCGGTAAGTCCGTGTCGGCACTGGCCGTCATGCGTCTGCTGCCGCCGAATACTGCCCGCATCAAAGCCGGCACGGTTCGTTTCGAAGGCCGGAACCTTCTGGATCTGAGCGACGAGGAGATGCGCCAGATCCGTGGGCGCGACATCTCGATGATCTTCCAGGAGCCGATGACGTCGCTCAATCCGGTGTTGACGATCGGCCTCCAGATTATGGAGCCGCTCCTCATCCACCTGAGCATGACCGAGGCGCAGGCGCGCGCCCGCGCCATTGAGCTTCTGACCCTGGTCGGCATCACCGACCCCGACAGCCGCCTCGCGCAATACCCCCATCAGCTCTCGGGCGGCATGCGTCAACGCGTGATGATCGCCATTGGCCTTGCCTGCAATCCGAAGCTGCTGATTGCCGATGAGCCCACTACGGCCCTCGATGTGACGATCCAAGCGCAGATCCTGGAGCTGATGAAGGACCTGTCGCGCCGGCTCGGCGTCGCCATCGTCATCATCACGCACAACCTCGGTATCGTGGCGCGATACGCCGACCGCGTGAACGTCATGTACGCGGCGCGGCTGGTGGAGGGCGGAACAGCCGAAAGTGTTTTCGGGCGACCGTTGCATCCTTACGCGCGGGGCCTGTTAACTGCCGTCCCACGTCTCGACTACGGCCGCACCACCAAGTTGGCGACCATTGAAGGCGCGCCTCCCAACCTGCTCAATCCGCCGGAAGGCTGCCGGTTCCGCCCGCGGTGCCGGTTTGCCGTGGACGCCTGCTTGGCTGTGCCCCCGTTCAGAGAGGTCGAGAAGGGTCACTACGCAGCGTGCTTCCGGGCGCATGAGATCGAGGCGCTCGACAAAGGCAGCGGCGCCAAATTGGACGGTACGACTGTCAAGGAGGCCACGGACAGCGCGCCGATCCTCGACATTCGCCACGCATCGAAATTCTTTCCGATCGGCCGGGGATTTCTGCGGCGCGGCAAGAAAGTGGTGCGGGCCGTCAACGACGTCTCGCTCACCGTGAGGCGGGGCGAGACGCTCGGTCTGGTCGGCGAGTCGGGCTGCGGAAAGTCTACCCTCGGCCGGCTCGTCCTCCGGCTGGAGGATCCGACCGCGGGGGAAATCCTCTTTGAGAATGTAGACTTGGCGCCCCTCAGCCGGGGCCAGATGACGGACGTGCGCAAGAAGATGCAGGTGATCTTCCAGGATCCCTATTCCTCGCTCAATCCGCGCATGACTGTCGGCCAGATTATCGCCGAGCCGATCCGTGTACATCGCATTATGCCGAACGCAAAGGTGTCGGCTCGAGTGGCGGAGCTGCTCCAACTCGTCGGGCTTTTTCCCTACATGGCGCTGCGTTACCCGCACGAGCTCTCGGGTGGCCAGCGACAGCGTGTCGGCATCGCCCGCGCTTTGGCTGTCGAGCCACGGGTCATCGTGTGTGACGAGGCCGTTTCAGCCCTCGACGTGTCGATCCAGGGACAGGTGATCAATCTGTTGGAGGATTTGCAGCAGAAGCTGGGGCTGACCTATCTGTTCATTGCTCACGATCTGGCCGTCGTGCGCCATATCTCGACGCGCGTTGCCGTGATGTATCTGGGACGGATCGTGGAGCAGGCGACCTCGGACGAGCTGTTCGCCAATCCCAAGCACCCCTACACTCAAGCACTGCTCGCGGCAGCGCCCGTGCCTGATCCGGTGGTGGAGCGGACCAGGCCTCGTTCCATCATCAAGGGCGAGCTGCCGAGCCCGCTCAATCCGCCCTCGGGCTGCGTATTCCATCCGCGCTGTCCCAAAGCTACCGAAGACTGCAAGAAGGCCGTGCCGGCCGCGCGTGAGCTGACCCCCGGCCACTGGGCAGCGTGCATTCATGCATGAGCCGCACACTTGCGGCCCGGTGTTGCAATCAAACAAGAAAAGCACAGGAGCGAAACGAACATCATGATGGTCCCTCGAATATTCGCAGCGTTCCTTGCTGCATGGGCTTGCACCTCGCTCGAGGCGGCTGCCAACGAGACCCCCAAGAAGGGCGGCGTCCTCAATTTCGCGGTTGTTGCCGAGCCGCCGAACTACGACTGTCACGGCAACTCGACGTTCGGGCTCGCTCACCCGATCTTCCCCCACTACTCGACTTTGATTAGGTACACGGGCGATTGGAAATCGATGAAGATCGAAGGGGATCTGGCCGAGAGCTGGGCCGTTTCGCCCGATGGATTGGCCTTCACCTTCAAGCTGCACAAGGGCGTCAAGTTCCATGATGGCTCGCCACTGACGTCGGCAGATGTCAAAGCGACCTACGAGCGCATCATCAATCCGCCGACGGGGGTCGTCTCCACCCGCAGGGCACTCTACGAGGACGTCAGCGCAATCGAGACGCCGGACGATCACACAGTGATCTTCAAAATCCGCGCCCCGAATGCTTCGATGCTGGATGGCTTCGCCTCACCCTGGAACTGCATTTACAGCGCCGCCAAGCTCAAGGAAAACCCGCGCTATCCCGAAACCAATATCATGGGAACGGGCGCGTTCGCTCTGGTCGAGCACGTGAAAGGTTCCTCTTGGGAAGGCAAGCGCTTCGACGGCTACTTCCGTAAGGATCGGCCCTACCTCGATGGATACAAGGCCTTCTTCGTCAAGTCGGCGGCGCTCGCGACTGGTCTCATTGGCGGCCAGTTCGATATCGAGTTGCGTGGGCTGACGCCGGGCGAGCGCGACCAGGTCGTCGACAAGATGAAGGAGAGCGCGGTTCTGCTCGAGGGGCCCTGGTCCGCAAGCCTGATGCTGACCATCAACGCCAAGAAGAAACCGTTCGACGACGTGCGCGTGCGTCAGGCCCTTTCCCTCGCCATCGACCGCTGGGGCGGTGCGCCGGCCATGGCCAAGATCTCGCTCATGAAGTTCGTCGGCGGCTTCAGCCGTCCCGGCTACGAGTACGGACTGACCGACAGCGAGCTGGAAAAGCTTCCTGGCTACGGGCGCGATATCAACGCGTCACGCGAGCAGGCCAAGAAGTTGCTGGCGGAAGCGGGTGTCAAGGACCTGAAGCTGAACTTCCTGAACCGCAGCGTCGGCCAACCCTATACGGCAGCCGGCATCTATTCCGTGGACCAGTGGAAGCGTATCGGCGTGGAAGCCGATCACAAACAGCTCGAAACCAAGCTGTTCTTCGACGGTCTGGCCCGCGGCGAGTTCGACGTGGCCATGGACTTTATCACCGACCATGCCGACGACCCCAACCTGCAGTATGTGCATGTGGTGTCGGAGGCCATGAACAACCCGCAATCCTATTCCAAACACTCAGACTTGAAGATCGACGAGCTGTTCCAGGCCCAGAAGCGGGAGCTCGATCCCGCCAAGCGCAAGCTGCTGACTAAGGACTTCGAGCGCTACTCCATCAGCCAAGCCTACAACATCATGCTTTTCTGGTGGCAGCGCATCGTGGTGCACAACAAGAAGATCAAGGGCTGGAAGCTCACCCCCAGCCACTATCTCGGCAACGATTTGACTGAGGTGTGGCTCGACCAGTAGCGGTCAAGCAAGAAAAGGAGCGAAAGATGCAGATGACGCGACGGGCTCACGCCGGTGCGGCGATCCTCGCAGCCGTAGCTTTGATCGGCGCAGGTGCAACTGCCTCAGCCCAGACCCCGAAAAAAGGCGGTGTCCTGAACTTTTCGGTCGTGGCCGAGCCGCCGAACTACGACTGCCACGGCAGCACGACATTCGCCCTGATCCATCCGATAGCACCGCACTACTCCCTGCTCGTCAAATTCGATGGCAAGGAGTACCCCAAGGTCGTCGGAGACTTGGCCGAGAGCTGGTCGGTGTCAGCCGACAAGACATCGTACACGTTCAAGCTGCGCAGCGGCGTCAAGTTTCATGATGGCTCCCAGCTCACGTCCGAGGATGTGAAGGCAAGTTGGGATCGCATCATCAATCCGCCGCAAGGCGTGGTGTCGATCCGCAAGGCCTATTATGCCGATGTGGCGTCGGTCGAAGCCCCTGACGCGACCACTGTCGTGTTTAAGATGAAAGCTCCGGTCGCAGGCGTTCTGGAAGCGTTGGCCTCGCCCTACAACTGCATCTACAAAGCAGCAAAACTCAAAGAGAACCCGCGCTATCCGGAAACCGAGATACTCGGCTCCGGCGGCTTCACGTTCGTAGAGCACGTGAAAGGTTCTACCTGGGAAGGCAAACGGTTCGCGGGATACTTCGCACCGGGCAAGCCCTATCTCGACGGCTACAAAGCCTTTTTCGTGAAGTCGAATGCGGTCGTGCCTGGGATTCTCGGCGGTCAATTCGATGCCGAGTTTCGCGGCCGCAATCCGTCCGAGCGGGCCCAGCTCCTGGAGCAGGCCAAGGACAAGCTCGCCGTATATGAAGGCACCTGGGTCAACAACCTGATGCTGGTCTTCAACACGACGCGCAAGCCGTTCGACGATATCCGCGTGCGCCAAGCGTTGACGATGGCGATCGATCGCTGGGCGGGCTCCGAGGCGCTCTCCAAGATCTCCATTTTGAAGTTCGTCGGCGGCGTCATGCGTCCCGGCTACGCGATGTCGCTGCCGGAGGCGGAGCTCGTCAAGCTGCCTGGCTTCTCCAAGGACATCAACAAGTCCCGCGAGGGTGCCAAAAAGCTGCTGAAGGAAGCCGGCCAGGAGAGCCTCAAATTCAAGCTCCTGAACCGCAACATCGCCGAGCCTTATACGCCGGCCGCGGTTTACTCGATCGACCAGTGGCGCCGGATCGGTATTACGGCCGAGCACGAGCAGCTCGAAACCAAGCTCTACCAGGACCGCGTGGCCGCGGGTGATTTCGACGTCGCAGTCGAGTTCCAGGCGGATTTCATGGACGATCCGACGGCGCAGTTCTCAAAGTTCCTGACGAAGAAGACTTCGCCCAGCGGCTACTCGGGACATACAGACAGTAAGATCGACGAGATGTACGTTCAGCAGCGGCGTCTCACCGACGTGGCCGAGCGCACCAAGCTGGTGCGGGACATGGAGCGTTACGCCCTGGAGAAGGCCTACAGCGTGCCGATCCTCTGGTGGCAGCGCATTATCGTCAACCACAAGAAGATCAAAGGCTGGAACATGACGCCCAGCCACTATCTGGATCAGGACCTGGTCAACGTCTGGCTGGATCAATAGGTGCCGGCACTGTCAGGAAAAGCAAGCGTGCGGGAGCCAACCCGCACGCAAAGAGGCAACGGAGGAAAGGAACTATGCAGTTTGGAATAGCCTGGTCGCTGGCGGCGCTCGTCGCGACTGCCGCGTTGGCGCTGCCGGCCACGGCGCAAACCCCGAAGAAGGGTGGCACCTTGAATTTTGCGGTAGTGGCTGAGCCGCCCACCACGGATTGTCACGCCACCACCACGTTCGCCATGGTGCATCCGGTCGCTCCACAGTATTCCACGCTGCTGATGTTCACGGGGCCGCACGACAACCAGAAGATCGAGGGTGATCTGGCGGAATCGTGGGAAGTCTCGAAGGACGGGCTGACCTACACGTTCAAGCTGCGCCGGGGCGTGAAGTTCCACGACGGGAGTGAGTTCACCTCGGAGGACATCAAGGCGACCTACGAGCGCATCAGAGACCCGCAGCCGGGAGTAATCTCCTCCCGCAAGGCGCAGCATCAGGATATCGCTTCCATCGAGACGCCGGACCCCTACACGGTCGTCTTCAAGATGCGCGAAGTGAACATGTCGATGCTGCTGCACTTCGCCTCGCCGTTCAATTGCGTCTACAGCGCCGCCAAGTTGAAACAGAACCCCAAGTACCCCGAAACGGAGGTAGTAGGGACCGGCGCCTTCAAGTTCGTGGAGTACGTCAAGGGCTCCCACTGGAAGGCCGAGCGGTTCGATGGCTACTTCCGCAAGGATCGCCCTTACCTCGACGGCTACAGGGCGATCTTCGTCAGGGGCAATGTCGTCGTGAACGGCCTGCGCGGTGGCCAATACGACGCCGAGTTTCGCGGACGCACGCCACAGGAGCGCGACCAGCTCGTGGCCGCCATGAAAGACAACGTCACTGTCCAGGAAGGACCGTGGGTCACCAACATCTTGCTCACGTTCAATGTCGAGCGTAAGCCGTTTGACGACATTCGCGTGCGCCAGGCTCTGACCCTTGCCATCGACCGCTGGGGCGGCGGCGAGGCGCTGGGCAAGGTCTCGCTCATCAAGGGCGTCAGCGGCACGTTCCGCCCGGGCGCGTCGTGGTCACTGCCTGTCAGCGAGCTCGAGAAACTTCCCGGTTTCTGGCGCGACATCAACAAGTCGCGCGAGGAGGCCAAGCGCCTCTTGAATGAAGCCGGCGTTCCCAATCTGAAGGTGAAGCTCGTTAATCGCACGATCGATCAGCCGTTCACGCCTGCCGGCATCTACGCGGTCGACCAGTGGAAGCGCATCGGGGTGGAGACGGAGCACAGCCAGGTCGAGACGAAGCTCTGGTACGATGCGATGGACAGCGGAAACTTCGACGCCGTGGTCCAGAATATTTCCGACTTTGCCGACGATCCGACGGCTCAGTTCAACACGCTATTGAGCAAGAAGACGTCGGGAATTGCCTACTCTCGGCATAGCGATACCAAGCTTGATGATCTGTTCTTCAAGCAGTCTAAGACCGTCGATCCGGCGGAGCGGATGAAGCTCGTCAACGAGTTCGAGCGCTATGCTATGACGCAGGCCTATAATATCCCGCTGCTCTGGTATCAGCGCATCGTGGTGAACAACAAGAAGGTGAAAGGCTGGGACTTGCCGCCGAGCCATTTCGTCAATCAGAACCTCGTCGACGTCTGGCTCGACGAGTAGCCTAAGGTGCGAGGCCGGAGAGGATCCTCCGGCCTCGATCAAGTGAGAGACCGGTCGTCATGCTGTGGTTCGTCATACGCCGCTTGTTCCTGGTGATCCCCACGCTCATCGGGGTGGCGGTCGCCGTGTTCTTCCTGATCCGCGTCATGCCTGGCGACGTGGTCGTCGTTAAGCTCAGGGCCGACGGCGCGCAGGTGACGGAGGAAACCATCCAGGCTGAGCGCAAGCGCCTCGGCTTGGATAAGCCGCTGATGGCGCAATTTGCCGATTACATGATCGGGCTGACGCAGCTCGACCTCGGCAAGTCGCTGTGGACGGGGCAGTCCGTAGCCGAGGAGATCAAGATCCGTTTTCCCGTCACCTTCCAGATCGCCATCATGGCGACCCTGATCGCCGTGGCGATTGCCATTCCACTCGGCACCGTGTCGGCGGTCTACCGCGATACCTGGGTCGACTACAGCGTGCGCGTGCTGGCCGTATCGGGCCTCGCCATTCCATCGTTCTGGCTGGGCATGCTGATCATTCTGGCCTTGCTGGGGTTCTTCAATTGGCTGCCTAAGATCGGCTATGTCTCGATCTTTGCCGATCCTGTCGCCAACCTGTCGGCGCTGATCTGGCCGGCGGCCTCAGTGGGCTATCGTTACGCGGCCGTGGCGACCCGCATGATGCGCTCGGCGCTGCTCGAGGTCATGCGGGAAGACTATATCCGGACGGCGCGAGCCAAGGGTGTCTACCAGAGGCTCGTGACCCGGCGGCATGCGCTGCGCAATGCCCTGCTGCCGGTCGTAACCGTGATCGGATTGGAGTTCGCCTTCCTGATAGGCGGCCTCGTCGTCACCGAGCAGGTGTTCAACATCAACGGCATCGGAAAGCTGTTCGTGGACGCGACAGCGCGCGGAGATTTCACGCTGATCCAGGGACTGGTGCTGCTGATCGCCGTCAATTTTATTCTCGTAAACCTCGTGGTCGATCTCCTGTACGCGGTGCTCGATCCGAGAATACGCCTGTCGTGAAGGCTGGAGCCGACCATGGCTGATGTCGCAACCGCCCGCAGCATTCCCGCCGACGCCATTCCGGATCGGCCGAACCTGGTATGGGAGTTCGTTCGCAAGGAGCCGCTGGGCTTCATCGGCTTCCTGATCATTCTGCTCTATTTCGTGTTCGCGGTTGGCGCGAAGTGGATCGCGCCCTATGACCCCGAGGCCGTCGACTTTACCGCCATGCTGGCCGCGCCCGGGGCCGAGCATTTGTTCGGCACCGATCAGTACGGTCGGGACGTGTTCTCCCGCCTCGTCTACGGTGCGCGGACCGCGCTGGGCGTCGGCATTCTGTCCGCCTTCTGCGGCTGCACCGTCGGCGCCGTGATCGGCGCCGCATCGGGCTACTTCGGCGGGCGCATCGACACCGTCATTCAGCGTGTCGTCGATATCATGCTGTCGTTTCCGATCATCGTCCTGGCCATGGTGGTGGTGGCGGTGCTCGGCAAGAACGTGATCGTCGGCATCGATTTCAATCTGATCATCGCCATCGCCCTGCCGATGGTGCTGCGCATGTCGCGCATCGCCCGCTCGTCGACGCTGTCGATAGCGCAAATGCCGTTCATCGATGCCGCCCGGGCGGCCGGCTATGGCCACACGCGCATCGTGCTGCGGCACATTCTGCCCAACATCATCGCGCCATACCTGATCATGGTGACCGCGTTTATCGCCCAGGCCATCCTGCTGGAGGCCAGCCTGTCGTTCCTGGGGCTCGGCGTCACCGAGCCGACCCCGGCTTGGGGCCTGATGCTGTCGGGAACCTCGGCCGACTTCTACAAGGCCGCGCCGTGGATGATCCTGTTTCCCGGCCTCGCCATCACACTGGCCGTGTTCGCCTTCAATCTGTTCGGCGACAGCCTGCGCGACTGGCTCGATCCGAAGATGAAGGGCTGATCAGGCTCCTGCCGGCGCTCGTGACCTACTCGTCGAGCGCTTTCCTCACCTCGAAGATTTCCATGATGCGCGCGCCCTTGTGCGGGCCGTCGCAAACGAACTGCCACTTGCCCTCCGAATAGGTGTCGCACAGCTTCACGCCCTTGATCAGGATCCAGTGACCATCCTTGCCTTTGTGCACGGCAAGGATGTAGTGGGCCCAGGCGTTGCGTGGCTTCTGCATCCAGCTCCAGACCGATGGACGCTGCTTGCGCGCGAGGTGCATGAAGCTCGCTTTCAGGTCCATGCGGTAGCCGAAATGGGCGAGCGCTGCCGCCACCTCTTCCGCGTAGGTCCCCTTCACCACCGGCTTGCGCTCTGGCGGCAGCTCGCGAAAGGCGCGGATCTCGTCCTCGACCTTGCTGATCGAGTAACCGGTGATGGCCGACAGGACGAAGGGGCCGCAGAACGCGACGCGACCCGTATCGTTGTTGACCTCGTTGAGGCTCGAGGCCGGCCTGGCGAAATCCCGATCGAGGTCGAACGGCATGTAGCGGTCCCTGCAGCGTGCGCGCTGGTTAAGCAAATCTTTCACGGCCCCGTTAATGAAAGGTTTCTAAGGCGACTTCTCCCGCCGCAAGCGCACCGCATGAAACGTGAAGCCTGCTCTACGTCATAAGCTTAGAGTGCAATTCACGCGGCGCGGCGGAGCCGCGCGCGGACGCATGGAAGCCTTCCTGCTTCCATGCGAAACGATCGCGCTCTAGTCTTTGCTCACATGCAGGGAGGATTGGGTGCCGATGGCGAAGAATTCAAAACGGAATGGGGCCAACGGCAAACAGCCGACCAAGTCGGTGCCTCAAAGCGGCTACCTGCGCGGCCTGCAGAACTACGGCGACCCCGACTTCTCCATCTACATGCGGCGCGCCTTTGCCCGGTCCATGGGCTATTCGTTGGATGAACTCAAGCGGCCCGTCGTCGGCATCGCCAATACCTTCAGCCGCTTCAACCCTTGTCATCGTCATTTTCCGGACCTCGTGGAGGCCGTACGGCGTGGCGTGACCGCTGCGGGCGGCCTCGCCCTAGAATTTCCAACCGTCTCGGTGCATGAGTCGACGCTGGCGCCCAACTCCATGAAGTTCCGCAATCTAATGGCAATGGACACGGAGGAGATGGTCCGCGCGCAGCCCATGGACGCGGTAGTTCTGCTCGGAGCCTGCGACAAGACCGTGCCGGCGCAGCTCATGGGCGCCGCCAGCGCCGGCAAGCCGGCCATACAACTGATCGGCGGACCGCAAATGACCGGTCGCTATCGTGAGCACAGGGTCGGCGCCTGCACCGACTGCCGCAAGTTCTGGACGGAGTTCCGTGCCGGCCGCATGCAGGCTGCCGATATCGAGGAGGTGGAGGGCAAGCTCGTCACTACGGCTGGCTCCTGCGCCGTGATGGGAACGGCCTCGACCATGGCCGCCATTGCCGAGGCGCTCGGCATGACATTGCCAGGCACCGCGGCCATCCCTGCTGTGCATGCCGACCGCATCCGCGCTGCGGAGGCTTCCGGTGCTGCAGCTGTGCGCATGATCCAGATGAACTTGACGCCTGACCGCATCATCACGCAGGGAGCGGTCGAGAACGCCGCGCGCGTGCTGCTGGCGCTGGGCGGCTCCACCAACGGCGTTATCCACCTGGCGGCAATCGCCGGCCGGCTCGGACTGAAGCTCGATCTGGAACGCTTCAATGCCCTGTCGGACACCACCCCCGTCCTGGCGGCGGTCAAGCCTGTCGGTGACGAGTTCTACATGGAGGATTTCTATGCTGCCGGCGGTGTTGGCGCTGTGCTGCGCGAGTTGAAGCCGCTGCTCAATCTCGACTGCCTGACCGTGACGGGAGAGACGCTGGGTGAGCGGCTCGCGGCGGAGGAGGGGGGGTGGGTCGACCGCCGCGTCATCCGTTCTGCGAGTGATCCGTTCGAACCTGAAGGCGGCCTCGTGGCCCTTTTCGGCACGCTGGCGCCGAACGGCGCCATCATCAAGCGTTCTGCTGCCACCAAGTCGCTGTTCGAGAAGACGGGCCGCGCCATTGTCTTTGGATCGCTCGAGGACATGGGTGAGGGCATCGACGACCCGGATCTCGATGTCACGGCGGACGACTTCCTGATCCTGCAGAATGCCGGGCCGCGGTCTCCCGCCGCCATGCCGGAGGCGGGCTTCCTGCCCATTCCAAAGAAGCTCTTGGCACAAGGCGTCAAGGACATGGTGCGCATGTCGGATGCGCGCATGTCCGGCACCGCCTACGGTACCATCGTACTGCACATTGCGCCGGAAGCGGCGGTCGGCGGGCCGCTGGCGCTGGTGCGCACGGGCGATCGGATCCGCCTGTCCGTCAAGGAGCGCCGTCTCGACCTCCTGGTCGATCCGAGCGAGCTGAAGAAGCGCCGCACCGAGTGGGAGAAACATACCGCCGCGCTTCCCGAGCGTGGCTACGACAAGCTCTTTCGCCAGACCGTGCTGCAGGCGCCAGAGGGCTGTGACTTCGACTTTCTGCGCGCCGGATAAGACAGCCCCGCGTCAAAGCTCCTACAAGCCTCGCGGTTTGCCGCGCACGTCCGCGCGCGTGCCCTGCCGCTGAGCGTCCTCGGCAAACTTGGCCATGATGACCTCGGCAGCCGATATTTTTGGATGCCCGTTGCCGAAGAGGGCAGAAAAGTAGCTGCGACGGCCGAAGATCTGATGCCCGCCGCCGTTAACCCGATAAAGCGTGACGCCGGCTCCCGGTGCGCAACTCGCCCAGGCAATGCGCGTGACGCTCGCGAGGTCGAGCACAGTTTCGTTGGAAACATGCTTGCGGATGGCCCGGCCGCACCCGTTGAGGCGCGCCAGATAAGCAGCGGTCTGCTCGGCGCCCCACACCACGCCGCCGACGCCCAGTGGACCCACCCAGCCGCCGTCATATGGGATCAACGCGTCGGCAGTGCCGTTGACCATCACGATGGAAACGGCTCGCCCAGGATGGCAGTTGCGCCCGATAGCGGCCGGCATGCTGGCGATCACCGTTCCCACGCCCGCGAACAGCTCCGAGGCCTCGCAGAGCATCCGCAAGGCCATCATCCCGCCGTTGGAGATGCCGGCAATGTAGATGCGATCGGGATCGGCGATACCGCGGCGGATGAGCTCGGCCACTAGCCCGCGCAGAAAACCGACGTCGTCGACCTTCTCCCATTGGCGGCCGTCACTCCAAGTGAGCCCGGCACCCTTCGGAAAAACGGCCGTGAAGCCGCCCGATTGAGCGGCCTCGGTAAAGCCCGATATGCGCGCCGTCCATGCCGGCGAGTTGATGGCGCCATGCAACACGATCGCGGTCGGCGCCGGCGCTTGGCTTGCCGGCAGGACGATGGCGGTGCGCACGCCGTCCCGGGTATGGATGCCGAGTTCGCCTGCCCGCGCGGAGGCCGCCATCGCGAGACTTACGAACACCACGAGTGCAAGTAGGCGCGTGTGCAACCGGCGCGGCATGCTTGTTTCCCGGATGAATGATGCCGAATGCAGCACAGACCGCGATTGTGGCATCCGTTCGTCGCGCCTTGTCGGCGATCAGAGATTGCGCATCAGCAGCACGAGTGCGCCGGCGACGATGGCAGCCTCGAGGATGGCGTCGTGCACGGACGCCGAGAATTTGGTGGCTAGCCACTTGGCGATAAGCGTCCCGGGCGTCGCCATGACGCCAATAATTGCGGCAAGAAGCCAGAGTGGTGGCGGCAGAGCGCCAGCGTAGGCGAACACGCCGGTCTTCACGAATCCAAGCAGGAACGAGACTGCGGCGTCAGTGGCGATCACCTGTATGCCTGACAGGCCCGCGCCCATCAGGATCGAGATCAGCATCACACCACTGCCCGTCGTGCCGCCCACCAGCAACCCATAGCCCGCGGCGCAAATGGCCATCGCCGCTTCGCCAAGGCGAATGCGCCAGTGCGCAGCAAGGCGCCGCAACGGCACGAGCACGATCAGCATCACCCCGATCAGGATCGCGGCACCTCGACCGGAAAGCAGCGAATAGGCCCATGCGCCAACGGCTGTGGTCGGGATGGCCATAACGGTAATGATCAGCGCTTTGCGCAGGTCGAGGCCGTTCCAAAATGTCACGACCCGCGTCGCGTTGGTGATGATGGCGCTCAAACCGATGACGGGGACAACGGCTTGTGCGCCGATCAGCGGCACCAGCACCAACGGCATCAGCAGTCCAGTGCCGTATCCGGCGAGGCCGCCGACGATTTGCGCTCCCAGCGCGGTTATCGCGACCAGCAGAAGCTGGGCAAGCGTGAAATGCTCGAGCACCAGGGCTCCTTGGTCGATTGGCACGCCACGGATGACAGCAGTGCAGCGCCTCGCTTACGATCACCTATCGAGTATAGCCAAGCACGTGGAGAAAGCGCTCATGTACGTCATCGCCGTCAATTTCGAGGTCAAGCCCGACAAGGTCGAGGAGTTCAAGACCCTCATCACTGGTCACGCCGGCCGAACGCTGGAGCGCGAGCCCGGCTGCCGTCAGTTCGATGTCTGTCAGGACCCCGCCAACGCGCAGCGCTTCTACCTGTACGAGGTCTACGACGACGAGGCCGCATTCCAGGCGCACCGTAACACCCCGCACATGGCTGAGACCGGCAAGAAGATCCCCGACCTTGTGTCGAAGCGCGAGCTAACGATGCTGAATATGGTCAGCAACGGCAAGCACAAGCGCTGAGTTGCGGTTGAACGCAAAGACAATGAGTTTCGAGCCGGGCACGTAGACAGAGCCCGGCTCGCACCGCTTCAGGCTCTGATTGAAGCCTCAATCCACTCGCGGCGCATCCAGCTTGTGCACGATACCCTGCGTTTCTGATTTCCACGCGGGATAGCGCTTCAGCACTAGCGGATCGTGGCCCGGCACGACGTGCTTCGGTGTGCTGCCCAGCTTCTGCAGCCGGTCGTACGTGAGCAGCGTCTCCTCGACGTTGACCGTGATCGAGAACGGTTTGCGCTTCTCGATGTTCTCGTAGAAGTGCGTCGCGTCCGAAGCCAGTACGACATGTCCGTTGGCGGTCTTGACGCGCACGGACTGCAGCCCCTTGCTGTGGCCGGCCGCTTTGTGCACAGTCACTCCCGGGGCCACCTCGCCATCGCCGTCATGGAACTGCACGCGGCCCGAATAGACTCGCTGCACCATCTGGCATACGTGATCGACGGTGAAGGGCTTCTTCATGGCCTCGTCGCACATGCAGCGGCCGGTGGCATATTGCATCTCCGCCTCCTGCAGATGGAAGCGGGCAGCCGTGTAGTGGTCGAGCGTGCCGGCGTGATCGTAGTGCAGGTGTGATATGATGACCTGCTCGATCTTGGCGGCGTCGATGCCGATGCGCTTCAGGACATCGCGCGGCTCGTGCTCCAGCTTGCGCCCGCGCAGCGGCGCCTCGGCCAGCGAAAAGCCGGTGTCCACCAGGATCGTGCGATTGGCGTTGCGGATGACCCAGACAAAGTAGTCGAGCGGCATGGGTGCGGCGTGATCGTCGGCGCTCATGAAGTTATCGAAGCGCGTCCGGTTCTCGTGCGTGCCGTACTTTACAGCCAGGATTTCGTAGGCCTCAGCATCCGCCATGTCGGTTTCCTCCAGCGTTTGTTCCACCCAAGCATGTCGCCTCCCGTGGCCGGCGTCGAGCGAAACTGTTTGCAGGCGTCGCACGTCCGGCATAATCGCTTGCAAGATGATAGGCGTCTGAACCATGGACCTGCCGGTGAACGTTTCTTTTTTGCAGGAGCTTCTCAATACCGTCGCGGAGCGGGGACGCCAGTTGCTGCCCGCGTCGCTGCGCGGGGGAAAGGAAGACATCAACGAGCTGGTCTTGGCCTTGATATCTGGGCGGGGCGAGGCGTCGGGTGTCGCGATAGCGCGCCACATTCTCGACACCTACAAGCACCTCGATAGCGCGGAGCGACATGCCTTCTTCGCGTTTCTGGCAGGTAACCTGAAGCCCGAGGAAGAGGACGTGCGCCGGGCGGCGGAGGCTTTCCTGGCCTCACCCGGCGATACCGCACTGGCGCAACTGCAGGAAGCGGTCGAAAGCCCACGCCAGGAGTTCTTCCGCCGTCTCAACCTCGCGCCCGGGGCTACGGCCGAGATCGTGACCCTGCGTCGCGACCTGCTGGAGGCTCTCGACGCAGATGCGTCGCTGGATGCGGTCGATGCCGACCTCAAGCATCTTCTCTATTCTTGGTTCAACCGCGGCTTCCTGGTGCTGCGGCGCATCGATTGGCAGACGCCGGCGGCAATCTTGGAGCGGATCATCCGCTATGAGGCCGTGCACGAGATCCACGGGTTCGAGGACTTGCGCCGCCGCCTCGATCCGGCCGATCGCCGCTGCTTCGCGTTCTTCCATCCCTCGCTCGTCGACGAGCCGTTGATCTTCGTCGAGGTTGCGCTGACGGACGAAATTCCACACTCGATCCAGGCGGTCCTGAACGAGGCGCGCAAGGGTGAAGCCGCGATGTCCGCGCCGACAACGGCAGCGTTCTATTCGATCTCCAACTGCCAGGAGGGTCTGAAAGGCATCTCGTTCGGCAATTTCCTCATCAAGCAGGTGGTCGAGGAGCTGGCGAGAGAGCAACCGCTGCTCAAGACGTTCGTCACGCTTTCACCGGTGCCGCAGTTCACGCGCTGGTTGGGCGAGATCATGACCGACGAGAGCATGGATATTGTCGGCGAGGCCGACCGGGTCGCATTGCAGGTGCTGGGCGATCCCGGGTGGATCGAGGAGCCCGAGGAGGATGACGGCCTCAAGGACGCCTTGATGGCACTGGCGGCGCATTATTTCGTACTCGCAAAGGCCCGCGACGGCCGACCCATAGACCCGGTTGCCCGCTTCCACCTCGGCAACGGCGCACGCCTGGAGCGGATCAACTGGCAGGGGGACGTGTCCGAGAAGGGCATGCGCGAGGCGCACGGCCTGATGGTCAACTACCGCTATGACCTCAAGGAGATCGAGAAAAACCACGAGGCCTATGCCAACGACGCCATCGTGGCGGCCTCGCGCGCCGTGCGCCAGCTCTTACGCGCGCCTCCAAAGCTGAAGGCCAAAAAGGCGGGCCAGCCTCTTGCTCTGCCTGCGCGCGCGGGCAAGGCAGAGGGTTAACGCTCCTGGGTGCCCTTGTTCTACCCGGCCGGGCATGCTGAATTGCCTAAAAGTTGCGACGGCGGCCCACGCTGGCGCCTAGCCCATGACCGATGCGGAGGTCATCATGCGTTACGACGAGCAGGATCGCGTAAGCAAGAATCTTGAAGATCGGCGGGCGGAAGGGGGGCGCGGGTTTGGATTTCCATTCCCGGGGGGCGGACGCGGTATTCGGATCCCCATGGGCGGACGCCGTGGTGGCTTCAGCCTGACGACGCTGCTCATCATCGGTGCCATCATGCTGCTGTTCGGCATCAACCCGCTGGACTTGCTGCGCGGTGGAATGGGCCCGAACGTGCAAATGCCACCCATGCCGCGCTCTGATCCCAACACAGGGCAGGGCCGGCCCTACGACATTCCGGGTCTACCGGGCGGTAGCGGCGGCCAGGTGACGAGCAACGATGAGATGCGCACGTTCGTCGGCCGCGTGCTGGCCGATACCGAAGATGTCTGGACCCGCGTATTCCAGTCGTTCGGCAGACAATATCAGGAGCCCAAGCTCGTCCTCTTCAGCGGCGCCTTCCCGACGGCCTGCGGCACCGGCCAGGCGGCCATGGGTCCGTTCTACTGTCCGCTGGATCAAAAGATCTACATCGACCTTAGCTTCTACGAGCAGCTCAAGCGACGCTTCCAGGCGCCGGGTGATTTCGCTCAGGCGTACGTCATCTCGCATGAGGTCGGCCACCACGTGCAAACGCTGTTGGGTATCGCCGAGCAGGTCCAGCGGGCCAAGTCACGCGTATCCGAACGCGAGGGCAACCAGATCCAGGTGCGCATGGAGCTTCAGGCGGACTGTCTGGCCGGCGTGTGGGCGGCACTCAATCACCAGGTGAAGAACAGACTGCAGCCGGGCGATGTCGAAGAGGGCCTCAACGCCGCGCAGGCGATCGGCGACGACATGATGCAGAGGCAGACGATGGGTCGCGTGGTGCCTGATGCGTTTACGCACGGCTCAAGCGCCCAGCGCGTGCGCTGGTTCAAGCGGGGCCTCGAGACGGCGCAGATCCAACAGTGCGATACGTTTAACACGCCGGATCCCTAGCGCGCCGGCCACCGCTATAGAGGCTGGCCCGAGTATGATGCGACCGCGCAGCTCACTTTCTTGCTCTTGAGATCGGCGCATAGACGCGCGGCCTGATCCGAGTTGCCGACCGGACCGGCGATAAGGCGGTAAATGACGCCGGTTGGAGTTTTGGCCTCGGCATAGCGTGGCTCTAGTCCCTGCAAAGCATCCTTGTGTCCGCTGCTCACACGCAGCCAGGCGAGCCGCAGTGCATCGGCGGTTGGGCCGGTTGCAAGCTGCAAGCCGACAGGACCGGTGATGGCTGGTGGTGCCTTGGGCGCGGTGGAGATCGTCTTGGGTGTCCCGAAGGCGGCTTGCGCTGTTGCAACCGCGTGCTTCGGTTCGGCCTCCTCTGAAGCTCTTTGCGGTTGTGTGGGCGCTGACGATCTGGCTTCAGAGCTGGATGGCCGGCTCGTCCTCTCCTCGACGCTTCCGGTGATGGTTAGGCCTGCAATCTCCTGTAACTGGCCTCGCGACGATTCCGGCAGGGAAGCGCGCACCTGCGCCGGTGTGCCATCGCCGGTCTGCCGAGTCTCGACAGCCGCCAGCCGGGCTGCAAGCACACGGCCACGCTCATCCTGACCGGCCACGGAGCTTCTGAGCTCCGCTACCTCGTGGCTCAGCGCTGTCACGGCCCTGCGCTGGTCCTCTTGTTTGGCCACCGTGTCCTTGAGCGCGCCGATTTGCGTCCACGCTTCTGCCACGGATTGGCGGATGCTTTGCATATCGGCGAGAGCTTTGCTGATCGTGCGCTGAGCCTGCGTGGCTTCCGGCTGGGCCGGCGTTATGCGCGTGATCATGCCGCTGCCAATATCCGGCCGGATAGCCAGAATGACGAGATAGGCGACGGCGGCGGCGGCAAGAACGCCCCAAGTCGCGACGTACAGGGTAGTGAGGCGATTGGCCCGGGGCGCGGGGCCCGAGTTCGGCGACATTTTGATGCTTTCCCCCATTGTTTCGGCGCGCGTTCCCAGCGCCCCGTTGCGGCTGACGCCGCCCCTTCAGGTTTGGGAAAAATCCCGGCGAATCATTGCGCAACGCTCGCCCGAGTTCTGAACCGGCGGTCAACGCCGCGCCGCGTGGGGGCGTCCCGATATTGTGGACGGGAGAGAAGTAAACGGCCTATGCGCCACAGCACCTTGAGGCAATAAGCTACGGTGGACCCAAAATGAGGTTCGCCTGATGTTGCCTTATTTGCGCTGCTCGGTCAGGGTCCGCCCCGGCATGAGATTTGCTCCACTGTTACCGTGCCGGCGGAGCAATTCTTTACAACCATGGTAAACTCTTGTGTTGCGCAGTTTCCGCAAGGATGCCGCATGACCTCGCAACCGCTCCTCTTCGTGGTCCTTGCCGCGGGCAAGGGCACACGCATGAATTCGGCGACGCCAAAAGTCCTGCACAGGATGGCGGGGCGGTCGCTGTTGGGCCACGCGCTCGGCTTGGCTCAGGCGGCGGGCGCCACTCATGTGGGGGTGGTTCTCGGGCCACACATGGAGAGCGTGGTGGCCGAGACCCGACGGCAAGCTCCGCGGGCGGATATCTTCGTCCAGAGCGAGCAACTCGGGACGGCCCACGCAGTGCTGGCCGCAAAGGCCGCGCTGCAGCGTCATCGCGGTGATGTCATCGTGCTCTTTGCCGATACACCTCTGCTGACGGCGCAGACGGTGGCTGCGCTACGCGAGCGTCTCGAGCGTGGTGCCGCCGTTGCCGCTCTCGGCTTCAGGGCTGCTGATCCGACCGGCTACGGTCGCATGCTGACTGATGGCGACGGCAATCTCCTGGCCATCCGCGAAGACCGCGAGGCGTCCGAGGCGGAGCTGACGACGACGCTCTGCAACTCGGGCGTCATGGCGTTTCGGACCGAGAAGCTCGTCCCAATCCTGGAGAGTATCAGCAACCGCAATGCCAAGGGCGAATATTACCTGACGGATGCCGTCGAGATTGCGCGCGGAGAAGGCCTGACTGTCGGTGTTGTGGAGTGCCCCGAGGAGGAAGTCGTCGGCATCAACTCGCGCGAGCAGCTAGCCGCAGCCGAGGCGCTTTGGCAGCGACGCACCCGCCTCCAGGTCATGCGACAGGGCGCGACGCTGGTGGCGCCCGAAACGGTGTGGCTCAGTTATGACACGGTGATCGGGCGGGACGTCGTCATCGAGCCCAACGTCTTCGTTGGTTGCGGCGTGGTGATCGAGGATGGCGTCACCATCAAAGCCAATTGTCATTTGAACGGCATCGACCGCAAAAGCTCAGCGGGCATACGCTTGCGCGCCGGTTGCGAGATTGGACCTTTTGTGAGGTTGCGGCCGGGTGCGGATATCGGCCCCGGCGCGCAGATAGGCAACTTCGTCGAGATCAAGAACGCGACGATCGAGGATGGCGCCAAAGCCAGCCATTTGACTTACATCGGCGATGCGCGTGTCGGCGCTCATGCCAACATCGGTGCAGGCACGATCACCTGCAACTACGACGGCTTCAAGAAAGCCCATACGGACATTGGCGCCGGCGCGTTCATCGGTTCCAACAGCGTGCTCGTTGCGCCAGTCAGCGTCGGCGATGACGCCTATGTCGGGGCCGGCAGCGTGATCTCGGGACGCAATGTGGAGGCGGGCGCCCTCGCCGTAGTCCGCGGTGAGCGACGCGACAAGCCTGGCTGGGTTGCCAAGGTTCGCGCCCTGATCCAACGCCGAAAATCCGAGAATAAAGCTCAAGCCGGCGAGTAAACCAACGTAACACAACTTGAATTGTGACATTCACGACCCGTCTATACCTCTCGCGTGAAGTAATAGGACTCTTCGAGGACTTCTGAACATGTGCGGCATCGTCGGCATTCTCGGCAGCAAGCCCGTGGCGAACGACTTGGTTGACGCGCTGAGGCGGCTCGAATACCGCGGCTACGACTCCGCCGGCGTGGCGACTGTCGAGAATGGGCACTTGGAGCGCAGGCGCGCCGAGGGCAAGCTACGCAATCTGGCCGACAGGCTCGTACTGGAGCCGCTCCAGGGCAGGGCAGGCATCGGCCATACGCGCTGGGCCACGCACGGTGCGCCCAATGAGCGCAATGCCCACCCGCACATGACCGACAAAGTTTCCGTCGTGCACAACGGCATCATCGAGAACTTCCGTGAGCTGAAGGAGGAGCTGCTGCGTGCCGGTGTCAAATTCGAGAGCGACACCGATACCGAGGTGGTAGCGCAACTCATCACCTACGAGATGAAGAACGACGCATCTCCAGTCGAAGCCACCAAACGCGTACTTAGCCGTTTGCGCGGCGCCTTTGCGCTCGCCATCATTTTCTCCGGGCACGACGATCTGATGATCGGCGCCCGCGAAGGCAGCCCGCTGGCGGTCGGCCACGGTGAGGGCGAGATGTTCCTGGGCTCTGATGCGATCGCGCTCGCGCCCTTCACCAGCAGCATCACCTATCTGGAGGAGGGCGACTGGGCGATCCTGAAGCGCGGTGCGGTGGAGATCCGCGACCGCGCCGGCCGTCGGGTCGACCGGCCGATGATCACGTCGACCGCCTCGGGCTTCCTGGTCGACAAGGGCAACCACAAGCACTTCATGCTCAAGGAGATACACGAGCAGCCGGAGGTCATCAGTCACACGCTGACCAACTACATCGATATGGCCGCCGGCCGTGTGAATTTCCCGGATCTCGGCATCGATCTCGCCAGTATCAGCCGCGTCACCATCTCCGCCTGCGGAACGGCTTACTTTGCGGGCCTTGTCGGCAAATATTGGCTCGAGCGATTTGCACGCGTGCCGGTGGAGATCGATGTCGCCTCCGAGCTGCGCTATCGCGAGGCGCCACTGCCCAAAGGCGGTCTCGCGGTCTTTGTGTCGCAGTCCGGTGAGACGGCCGACACGCTGGCGACGTTGCGCTATTGCAAGGCCAACGGCCAGCGCATCGCTTCGATCGTCAACGTGCGCACGTCGACGATCGCGCGCGAGAGCGACGCCATGTTGCCGACGCTCGCCGGCCCCGAGATCGGCGTCGCTTCGACCAAGGCTTTCACCTGCCAGCTCTCCACGCTCGCCTGTCTGGCGCTCGCCGTCGCGCGTGCACGCGGTGTGATGGATGCCGAGAAGGAGCGGGACCTGGTGCGTGCGCTGACCGAGGTTCCACGCCACATCTCCACCATTCTGCGCGACGAGCGCCGCTACGAGGAAATGGCGCACTGGCTTTCGAAAGCGCGCGATGTCCTCTACCTCGGCCGCGGCGTCAGCTATCCGATTGCACTCGAAGGTGCCTTGAAACTGAAGGAGATCTCCTACATCCACGCCGAAGGCTACGCGGCCGGCGAGTTGAAGCACGGGCCGATTGCGCTGATCGACGAGAACGTGCCGGTGGTTGTCGTGGCGCCCCAGGATGACCTTTTCGAGAAGACCGTCTCCAACGTGCAGGAGGTGGCTGCCCGCGGTGGCCAGATCGTGCTCGTTTCCGACGCCGATCCCGATGTTGTCGGGTGCGCGGTGGCGGCGCATATCCGTATGCCCACCGTGCATCCGTTCGTAGCACCCCTCGTCTATGCCGTGCCGATGCAGCTCATCGCTTATCACACGGCCACGTTCCTGGGCACCGATGTCGACCAGCCGCGTAACCTCGCTAAATCTGTAACCGTAGAGTAAGGGCAGAATACCGGCAGCCGGGGAAAACTGATGGCCGCGGAATTGCCTTAAAGCGCTGGTTTGACGTACCCTTCCTAGCGGGATCGAAGGAGGCTCGGCCGCAACCGAAAGGTCGGGGGACGTGGGTCACATGTGTCGCGCTTGGACACTGCGGGCGCTGTTGGTGGCGATGCTCGTTGCCATCAGTGCGGGCCATGGCGTGGCTCAGACGATCGACAGCCCGAACAAAAAGTCCTCTGGCTCTGCAAAACCCTCGAAGCCGGTGGATGGACAGAGCGTACTCGATAGCGCCGCGAAATCCCTCGAAGCTGGAAAGACCGAGCAAACTATCCAGCAGATCAACGGCCTCCTGTCCGGGGCGCGACTGCAAGGCCGCTCGATGGCGCGCGCGCTTTACATCAGAGGCGCGGCCTATCAAAAGCAAGGCAAGCCAGCGCAAGCCATTGCCGATCTGACTAGCGCCCTGTGGCTTAAGGGCGGACTTTCCGATGCGGATCGTGTCGCTGCCACAGCGCTGCGCTCGGAGGCCTACCGCGAGGCCGGCCTCAATGACTTGGCCGAGGCCGATGCCAAGAAAGCGGGGCGCACCCCGGCGCCTCAAACCGCCAACGCTGCACCGCCGCAAGTCGACGCGCCTGTCCGAAGTGCGGAAACTGCGCGCAAGAACGAGGCAGAGCAGAAGCCGGCGCAGCAGTCCACATCCTCGGGAGGCGTATCCGGGTTCTTCTCGAACCTTTTTAGCAGCAGCCCCTCTGCCTCGTCGGCTGCGGCCGGCTCAGCCGGAGCACGGCCCGAGCCCTACCGCGCCGCGCCGCCAAAGCAGTCGTCCGTCGGTGACGCCTGGTCGACCGCCGTGGACAGCAGGCCGGCTGCAAACACCAGACCGGCTGCGAGCGCCAAGCAGGCTGTGAGTGTCAGGGAGGAGACCGCGGCTATCCCTCCCGCCAGAGAGGAGGCTGTTCTCAAGCCCGCCACGGCCGCGCCCAGGCAACAAGGCCGTTATCGCCTCCAGGTCGCCGCAGTGCGCGGCCGCTCCGAGGCGCAGGCCGTCGCTGCTCGACTGAAGAAGGACTACGCCGCGGCGCTTGGGGGACGGGAGCCCGAAGTCGATGAGACGGTCATTGGCAACATGGGTACGTTCTACCGCGTGCGCATTGGTCCCTTCGCGGATGCCGTTGAGCCGGGCACGCTGTGCAACAAGTTGCGGGGTATTGGACTCGACTGCCTGATCATGGCCGAATAGGCGGCTCTTTCGGGCGGAATTTCTGGTCTTTTCAATTACATTTGGCCCCGAGGCCGCATCCGTGGCACTATAGTGCCGAGAGTCGGGTGTGGGGCGCGCGCAGGCCAGTGGGGCATGCACGCCGAATGGAGCGATGCAAGAGAAGCTACCCTCTTCGAACGCGGGACACCAGGAGCCTGGTCCGGCCGAGCGGATCATCCCGGCGATGATTCCCGTACCGGACGACACCCCGCGCTCCTGGCATATCGGTGCGCGCCTGCGGAATTATTTCCTCACTGGGCTCGTCATCGTCGGGCCGGTAGCCATCACTCTTTACACCACTTGGTATGTCATCAATGCGGTCGATACGTGGGTGAAGCCCTACATCCCGCGTATCTACAATCCTGAGTATTACCTCCCCTTCACGGTTCCAGGTGTCGGGCTGGTATTCGCCATCATCGGTCTCATCCTGATTGGAGCCCTCGCCGCAAACCTGCTCGGCCGCTCCCTCATCAGCGGCGGCGAGCTGATGCTCGAGCGCATGCCGATCGTGCGTACTATCTACCGGGCGGTGAAGCAGATTTTCGAGTCGGTGGTGAACGCCTCCGATTCGAAGCAGAGCTTCCAGAACGTCGGCCTCATGGAGTTTCCTTCAAAGGGCATCTGGTCGATCGTGTTCGTCACGGGGGAGACGGCGCGCCAGATCACAGCGATTAGTCCAGAGCAGGACCTGATCAGCATTTTCATGCCAACGGGCATGCTCCCCCCCACGGGTTTCGTATGCTTCGTGCCGCGGAAGGACGTGCTGCTGATCAAGATGAGCGTGGAGGACGCCGCCAAGATCATCATCTCGGCCGGCATGGTGAACCCTGAAACGCAGGCCCGTCTGCGCGCTCTGGCTCGCGCGCCTATCAAGACCGCGCCGCCTGTCCGACCAACGGCTGCTGCGGCGGAATGACAGTCAGGCAGCGCGGAACAACCGCACGGCCTCATCGCACTCAAACAGATAGAGTAGCGTCCGCAGCGCCAGCCCGCGCGGCCCCGCGAGCTTTGGATCGGCCGCTAGCACCATACGCGCGTCATCGCGGGCCGCCGCCAGCAGCTCAGGGAAGTTTGGCACTTCCGCCACGCGAAATTCGGGCATGCCGCTTTGGCGCGCGCCCAGCACCTCGCCACCACCTCTGAGCTCGAGGTCTTTTTCCGCAATCAGGAAGCCGTCCTCGCTGGCCCGCATCATCTCGAGTCTCGCACGCGCGGTTTCGCCGAGCGGGGCCTTGTAGAGCAGCACACAGAATGACTGCCGGCTGCCGCGCCCCACACGCCCGCGAAGCTGATGCAGTTGCGCAAGGCCGAACCGCTCGGAATGCTCGATGACCATGACCGAGGCGTTGGGCACGTCGACCCCCACCTCGATGACGGTCGTGGCGACCAGGATCGACAGCTGGCGCTCGGAAAACCCGCGCATGGTGTCGTCCTTGGCGGCGGCATTGAGACCGCCGTGTAGAAGTCCCACGCGATCGCCGAAAATTTGAGTGAGGTGCGCATGCCGTTCCTCGGCTGCGGCCAGCTCCGATTTGTCCGAGCTTTCGATCAGCGGGCAGACCCAGTACACCTGCGCGCCTTGCGCCAGCGCGCGCTTCAAGCCGTCGATGACTTCTTCGATGCGTTCCGTCGAGGCCATGGTTGTTGTGATGGGCTTGCGGCCCGCGGGCTTCTCCGTCAGGCGCGACACATCCAGATCGCCGTAGTGGGTCATGAGCAGCGTGCGCGGGATCGGCGTCGCCGTCATCACCAGCACTTCCGCTCCACCGGCGCCGCCTTTGGACTGCAGCGCCAGCCGCTGGTGCACGCCGAAGCGATGCTGCTCGTCGATCACGGCAAAAGCCAGATCGCGAAAGGCAACATCCTCCTGGAACAGGGCGTGCGTACCGATAAGTATATCGATCTCCCCCGCTGCGAGCCGGTCGAGCAGCTCTCTGCGCGACCGGCCTTTCTCGCGTCCAGTAAGCAGGCCGAGGCGCAATTGGGCGGCGTCGGCCAGCGGCGCCATGGTCTCGGCGTGCTGGCGCGCGAGCACCTCCGTCGGCGCCATGAGCGCTGCCTGCGCGCCGGCTTCGACCGCGATCGCCATCGCCATCAGGGCCACCATGGTCTTGCCCGAGCCGACGTCTCCTTGCAGCAGGCGCAGCATGCGCGAAGGTGCTGCCATGTCGGCGGCGATTTCCTTGATCGCCTGCCGCTGCGAGTTGGTCAGCGCGAACGGCAGGGCATCGGCGATGCGCGCGCGAATATCGCCGGTGCCCACGATGCGGCGTCCGGGGCGCTCCTTCTGATTCTGGCGCACAAGCCCCAGCGCAAGCTGGCCGGCCAGCAGCTCGTCGTAGGCGAGACGTTGGCGCGGCAATCCTCCTGCCGACACATCGCCCGCATCCTGGGGCCGATGCAGGCGCATCAAAGCCTCGGTGAGACCCGGCCAGCCGCGTTGCTGCAGCCAAGCGGCGTCCTGCCATTCCAGACTGGGTTGCAGGCGCTCGAGCATCTGCCGTGCGGCCTTCTGCAGCACCTTGCCCGAGAGCCCGGCGGTGAGCGGATAGACCGGCTCCAGCAGGGGCAGATCGCCCCGTGCCTCGGGCGCAACGATGTAGTCCGGATGCGCCATCTGCAGCACATCGCCGTAACGCTCGATACGGCCGCTGACGTAACGCATGGTGCCGACCGGCAATTGCCGCTCGATCAGCTTACGCTCGGCATGAAAGAAGACGAGGTCCAGCCGGCCGGTATCGTCCTCGCAGGCAACCTTGTAGGGCGCCCGTGTGTTGCCTCGCGGCGGGACGCGATGCTTGAGCACCCGGACCGCGAGCGTGGCGATGGTGCCGGGCACGGCTGCGGCCACGGTCGGCTGGGCGCGACGGTCGATCACTCCTGTCGGTAAATGCCATAAGAGATCGATCACCCGCGGCACCGTGATCCCGGGCGGCAGGCGCAACGCTTTCTTCAGCAGAATTTCCATGCGCGGTCCGATACCACTCAAGGCGGTGGCGGATGCGAACAGAGGGACGAGCGGGCCGGGTCGCATGACCTGATCTGCCGATGGTGCTTTGGTTTGTGTGTTGGCGCTCGCGGCGCTATATCACGTGCGAGAAAGGCGAGGGTGGCGATGCCGGCCTGGGCCGTCAAGCATCGGCGCTGGCTTGTCCCATTCTTAGCGAGACCTATGCCGAGCCTCGATGAACGGCGCCGCCGCGCGCACTATCGCGCCGCCCATCGCGGCACCAGGGAGATGGATTGGCTGCTCGGCCGTTATGCCGAGGCGGTCGTGCCTGCCATGTCGCAAGCGGACCTCATGGACTTCGAGCGGCTGCTGACAGTCCCCGATCCGGCGTTGCATGCCTGGATCCTACTGGGAGAAGATATGCAGGACAGCGAGTTTGCACCGCTGATCCTGGCGATACGCAGGTTTCACGGACTCGGATCATTGCGGTGAGTGCGGCAAGTCAATCACGGCCGATCGCGAAAGTGGATCAGGCGCCGGGGCGGCAGGAGCTGCTGACGGGCGTGCCCGAGGGCTATGACGCCTTCGCGCTGGGCCAGCTTGCGGCCGACCCGTCCGCGAAACCGGGCGCGCCACCCTTGCTCGTGCACGTGGCGCGCGATGACCGTCGCTTGGCCGAGTTGGCCGCAGCGCTGGCGTTCTTTGCACCACACGTTCGCGTCGTCCAGTTTCCGGCCTGGGATACGGTGCCCTACGATCGCATCGGTCCCAACTCGGAGATCGCCGCACGGCGCATCGCGGCGCTGGCGCGGCTCGCCGTCGCTGCGCACAAGCAGCCGACGATCCTGCTCACGACGGTCAATGCCATCCTACAGCGTGTGCCGCCGCGGACCTTCATCCGCCAGAGTTTGAGACCTATGGCGCCCGGACAGCGCATCGATCGCGCGCAGCTCATCGAGCGCCTCGCGCTTGCCGGCTACATTCGCTCCGGCACAGTGATGGAGCCAGGCGAGTTTGCCGTGCGCGGCAGTCTCATCGATCTTTTTTCACCGGGACGCACAAGCCCGGTGCGTCTCGATTTCTTCGACGACACCCTCGAGAGCATCAAGAGCTTCGATCCTGAAACCCAGCGCACGACGCGGGTCGTGCAGAAGCTGGCTCTGATGCCGGTGAACGAGCTCGCGTTCGGCGCCGCGGCCGAGAGCCTGTTCCGTCAGAGTTATGTGGCAGCCTTTGGTGCGGTCACGACCGAGGATCCGCTGTACGAAGCGGTGAGCGCCGGACGTCGCTATCCCGGCATGGAGCACTGGCTGCCGCTGTTCCACGACCGTCTCGACACGCTTCTGGACTATGCGCCGGGTGCCGCGCTCAGCTTCGACCATCTGACCGCCGAAGCCGTGACTGCCCGGCTGGAGCAGATTCGCGAGCACTATGATGCACGTGTGAAATCGCTGGAGACCGCAAGCTTCGGCGCTCCGCCCTACAAGCCAGTGCAGCCCGAGCGTATGTTCATTCTCGAGGCCGAGTGGCAGGCGCTGCTGGCCGCAAGGATCGTGCGCTGGCTGTCCCCGTTCGAGCCGGGCGTCGAAACTCCCGGCGAAGCGCGCAGCTTCCGTGGTCGCACCGGTCGCAACTTTGCTGCCGAGCGCAGCACCGCCGGGCTCGATGTATTCAATCCAGTGGTCGCGCATATCAAGGAGCTGCAGAGCAAAGGCTGCCGTGTTGCGGTTGCGGCCTGGACCCAGGGCGCGCGGGAGCGCCTTGCCCCTCTGCTCAGCGAGCACGGCTTGGGCGAAGCGCAGAAGATCGAGACGGGCGCGGACCTGTTCGCGCTGCCAGCCTCGACCGCGGGCCTCGCGGTCCTTGGTCTGGAGCATGGCTTCGAGACACCTGAGCTTGCCGTCATCGCCGAGCAGGACATTCTCGGCGACCGGCTGGTGCGGCCACGGCGCAAGGCCCGCCGCGCGGCCGATGTCATCACCGAGGCTACCAGCCTTTCGGTCGGCGATCTGGTCGTGCATGCAGATCACGGCATTGGTCGCTTCGAGGGATTGCACACCATAACCGCGCTTGGCGCGCCACACGATTGCCTGCTGCTGGTCTATGCCGGTGGCGACAAGCTCTATCTACCCGTCGAGAACATCGAGCTCTTGTCCCGCTATGGCTCTGACGAGACCGGAGCGCAGCTCGATCGCCTGGGCGGTGCTGCTTGGCAGACCCGCACCGCGCGTCTCAAGAAGCGGCTGCGAGAGATCGCCGGCGAGCTCATCAAGATCGCGGCGTTGCGCCAGTTGCGCGAGGCACCCGCGCTTAGCCCGCCATCCGGCGCCTACGACGAGTTTGTGGCGCGTTTCGCCTACGAGCCAACCGAAGATCAGGGTGCCAGCATCGAGGCGGTGGAGACAGATCTGGCGTCCGGCAAACCCATGGACCGGCTGATCTGCGGCGATGTCGGCTTCGGCAAGACCGAGGTGGCGCTGAGAGCCGCCTTCGTCGCGGCTATGGCTGGCCTTCAAGTTGCCGTCGTAGCGCCGACGACGTTGCTGGTGCGCCAGCACTACAAGACCTTCACCGAGCGCTTCAAAGGCCTGCCCGTCCGCATCGGCCGCGCCTCGCGTCTCGTCGGTGCCAAGGAATTGGCCGAGGTCAAGGCCGGGCTCAAGGACGGCACCATCGACATCGTGATCGGCACACACGCCCTGCTCGGCAAGGCGATCAACTTCGCTCGCCTCGGCTTGGTCGTCGTCGACGAGGAGCAGCATTTCGGCGTGGCGCACAAGGAGCGATTGAAGAAGTTGCGCGAGGACGTGCACGTGCTCACGCTGACGGCGACGCCCATCCCGCGCACATTGCAGCTTGCCTTGTCGGGCGTGCGAGAGCTGTCGCTGATTACCACGCCGCCGGTCGATCGCTTGGCGGTGCGCACTTACATCTCGCCGGTGGATCCGGTGGTGCTGCGTGAGGCGCTGCGGCGCGAGCGTCACCGGGGCGGTCAGACCTTCTATGTGGTTCCGCATATCGCCGATCTCGACGATGTGGCGGAGTTCCTGACCGCTGAAGTGCCGGAGCTGCGCGTCGCCCGCGCGCACGGCCAGCTTGCGCCAAGTGAGCTGGAGGACGTGATGACAGCCTTCTACGACGGGCAGTACGACGTGCTGCTCTCCACGGCCATCGTCGAGTCCGGTCTCGATATTCCGAACGCCAACACGCTGATCGTGCACCGCGCCGATATGTTCGGGCTGGCCCAGCTCTATCAGCTGCGCGGGCGGGTCGGACGCTCGAAGACGCGCGCCTATGCTTATCTCACTACGCCGCCGGGCAAGCGCCTGACGGAGGGCGCGCAGAAGCGCCTCAAGGTGCTGCAGTCGCTCGACACGCTCGGCGCCGGCTTCTCGCTGGCCTCGCACGATCTGGACATACGCGGCGCCGGCAACCTGCTCGGCGAGGAGCAATCCGGACATATCCGCGAAGTCGGCTTCGAGCTCTACCAATCGATGCTGGAGGAGGCGATCGCTTCCATGAAGGGCGGCGAGACCGGCGAGGTCGAGGACAGATGGAGCCCACAAATCGCGCTCGGCACCGCTGTTCTCATTCCCGAGGGATACGTCAGCGACTTGCAGGTGCGTCTGGGCCTATACCGCCGCCTGTCGTTTCTTGAGAAACGCGAGGAGATCGATGCCTTCGCCGCCGAGCTGGTCGACCGTTTCGGCGCGCTTCCGAGCGAGGTGGAACACCTGCTCGACGTGGTCGAGATCAAGGCGCTGTGCCGTCGCGCCGGCATTGCTCAGGTCGATGCCGGCCCCAAGGGTGCCCTGATCGTGTTCCGCCGCAATACTTTTGCCAACCCTGAAGCCCTGGTGGCTTTCGTGCAGTCCTCGAAGGGGCGGGTGAAAGTGCAGCCGGACATGAAGCTGGTGTACAAGGCCGACTGGGATCAGCCGGAAGCGCGCCTCAAGAGCGTGCGCGCCCTGGTGTTGGAACTTGCGCAAATGGCGGAAGCGATCCGCAAGGCCGCGTAAATTCATGCTGCGCGCGTCTCAGCGGCGATCGTTGGCGCTCCACCACGTATCGATGCTGTAGCCGCTGAGTGGCGTGCGCTCCGGCGGTATGAGGTGCGCCCAATAGGCCACCCATTGCTGCCGCAGATGAAACAACGGTATCACATAGTCGCCGCTCAGCAGCACGCGGTCCAAGGCGCGTACCGCTGCCTCGAAGTCATCCCGGCCCTCCGCTTGCAGCAGCGCCTCGATCATGGCGTCGGTGGCTGTGCTCTTGACGCCGGGATAGTTGAGCGCGCCGGGCACGTCGGCTGCGGCGCTGGTCCAGCGGTTGGCTTGCTCGTTGCCAGGCGAGAGCGACGCGCTCCAGTTCCACTGGATCATATCGAAATCGAAGGTCTTGAGCCGCGCCCAATACTGCGCATCATCGACCTGGCGGATGGTGAGTGTGATGCCGACGCGCTTCAGGCTCTCGGCGAATGCCAGCATCAGGCGTTCCTGCCCGCGCGAGCGCGCCAGCGCTTCTATGGTCAGCGGTTTGCCGCTGCGCGTGTCGACCATGCGCCCACCGTTGAGGTCGTACCCGGCCTCGCGCAATAAGGCGACGGCCGCTCGGGCATGGTCCCGGTTGAAGCCGGAGCCGTCGCTTTCAGGCGGTTGCCAGCCGTTCTCGAGAATGCCCGGCCGCACGGCATCGGGATATGGCGCCAGCAGCACGCGCTCGCGAGCGTCCGCCGCCCGGCCCCGCGACGACAGGGGCGAGCGCTCGAAGAAGCTTGCCGTGCGCGCATACAACTCATTGAAGAGGCTGCGGTTGATCCACTCGAAATCGAACAGGAGCACCAGCGCCCTGCGTACGCGCTGATCGGCGAGCATCGCCTTGCGCGTATTCAGCGCGAAGGCGCCCATCCCGGCCGGAGTGCCGATGTCGAAGGCGCGCCTGACTACGCGGCCGTCTGCGACGGCCGGAAAGTCATACCCGGTTGCCCAGCGATCCGGGGTGTCTTCTTCGCGCAGATCGATTCCGCCCGTTTTGAAAGTCTCGAACATCGAGGTGGTATCGCGAAAATACTCGTAGCGGACCTCATCGAAGTTGAAGCGCCCACGCGCAATGTTGAGGTTGCGCGCCCACCAGTCGGGATTTCTGCGGAAGACGACGCGTTTGCCTGCATCGACATCGGCCACGACGTAAGGGCCGGAGCCGACTGGAGCGTCGAATCCAGTGCGTTCGAAACTATCGGGTGAGATGCGATGCCGAGGCAGGATCGGCATCAGCCCTATGATGAGCGGCATCTCGCGGTTGTCGCCAGCAAATGCGAACCGGATCGTCTGCGGACCGGTCACCTCCGCGGTGGAGACGTTCTTGTAGTAGGAGCGATGGAACGGTTGGCCCTTGTCCTTCAGCAGCGTCCAGGAGAACAGCACGTCCTCTGGCGTTATCGGCTGGCCATCGGAGAAGCGGGCCTCGGTCCGGAGATTGAACACTACGAAACTGCGATCGCCTGGCACCTCCAGCGTCTCGGCAATATGTCCATAGAGGGAGAATGGCTCATCGAGTGAGCGCGCGAGTAAGCTCTCGTAGACGTACTCTCGCACACCGACAGCCGATACGCCTTTGATGATGAGAGGGTTGAGGCTGTCGAACGAGCCGAGCTGTCCGAGCCGCAGGCGTCCACCCTTAGGGGCATCCGGGTTGACGTAGCCGAAATGCGGAAAGCCTGCAGGTAACGCCGGTGCGCCATGCATGGCGATACCGTGCACTGGTCCGGCGCCCACGGCTGCAGGCCAGAGTGTGGAGAGCAGCCCCACGGCGATCAAAGCGAGCGCCACCAGGTGCGACAATCCGCCCGTGTTTGTCACTCCTAGCTGAGCTGCCGGCATTGTCTGAGCTCGGATCCCGTTTATCGTTGCGCGAACGCCACTAAATGCCACTACACGTATGGTGTCGCCTGTTGAAGAGCTGATTGGCGGCTATTCCGGCCACGGGATTGCCGCAATCAAGCCCTTACTCCGGGACGATGCGGGGGATCGACCGCCGTGGCGCGCCGCTCTCACATGGTCCGGAGAGCTGCCCACGACAATACGGAATTGTTTTGAAACGGGGCGAGGCCGGCATCATCGCCGGCAAAGGAAAGGTCGAGGTTTCATGACGAGGAGAGCTTCGGTGCTTGACGGTGTGGATAGGCGCGTGCGCGCCGGATCCGGGATTTGCGGGGCACTCATCCTGGCCATTGCCATGTGCCTGACGCCAGCCGTTGCCCAACAGAAGCAGGCGCCGCCCGCCAAGAAGTCCGAGCCTGCCGCCAAAGGCAAGGAAGAAAGCCAGGCGCAGAGTGCCTGGGTCAAGCTCTGCGAAAAGGCGCCGCTGGTAGCGAAAGACAAGGACGGCAAAGAGGTCAAGCAGGAGAAAAACGTCTGCCTGACGCACCACGAGCGGCTCGACGGCAATTCCGGAATGGTCCTGGTGTCGGCCGCCATCCGGCAGGTTGAGGGCGCTGACAAGCAGCATCTCATGATCATGGTGCCGCTCGGCATGGCCATCCATCCGGGTTTGCGCGCGACCGTCTATACTAAGGAGCTCTGGGAGCAGGCGCAGAAGAACCAGAAGGTCGAGGACAGCAAGATCGAGCCCATCAAGCTCGGCTACGCGCTTTGTCATCCGGCCGGTTGCACCGCAGAGATCGAAGCCGACAAGGCTATCATTGACAAGATGAAGACCGGCGGCGGGGTGATGGTCCTGGCCATCAATGCACAAGGACAGGTGATCGCCTTCCCTGTTCCGTTGACTGGATTTGCGCAGGCGTTTGACGGCAAGCCTGTCGACAATCAGAAGTATAGTGAGGCGCGCAAGGCGCTCATGGTGCAGATCAGCGAGCGTCAGAAGCAGATGGCCGAAGAGTTCCGCAAGCAGCAGGAGCAGCAGGCTGCGACGGGCTCCACGGGCGGACAGCAGACGCCGAGCGCTGCGCCAGCGAAGAAGAAATAGTCGTCCCGCGTGGAAGCGATGTTAGCCGGCCGCCTGCCAGGCGGCCGGTTTCATTTTGGCTCAGCCGTCAATGGGCCTGCACGATAGCTCGGTATCCACCGCCGCGACGCTTGGTGAACATCTCGCCGACCTGGGGATGGCGCAAGGGCGTGCGCGAATTGTCAGGCACCAGATTCTGCTCGGAGACATAGGCGACGTACTCCGTCTCGGCGTTCTCGGCGAGCAGGTGATAATACGGCTGGTCCTTGCGAGGCCGGATGTCTTTCGGGATCGACTGCCACCACTCTTCCGTCGAGTTGAAGACGGGGTCGACATCGAAAATGATGCCCCGGAACGGGTAATACCGGTGACGGACGACCTGGCCCAACCGGTATTTGGCCTTCCGCATGCCGCTGCGGACCGCGCCGGATTTTGGTGGCTGCTTCATCGCACGAGATACCGCTGCAGAACTTGGATACTGTCAACGATCAGATGGTCGCATATTATCCGTCGCATGCCCGGCGTGGCTATTGGTCAAAAGCCGTAAAGGGCTGCGCGCTCCGGATCCTTGGCCGCGACCAGTCGCGCAAGATCGACGATTACCTTCGCCTGCTTCCACGTCGCGTCGTCCTGGAACTTACCGTCTACGATCGCAGCTCCGGTTCCGTCCGGCATGGCTGCGACGATTTTCTTGGCGAAATCAACTTCGCTCGGATCGGGGCTGAACACACGCTTGGCGATGTCGATTTGGGTTGGGTGCAATGACCACGCACCCAGACAGCCCTGCAGGAAAGCATTGCGGAACTGTGCCTCGCATGCCGCCAGGTCGGCAAAGTCGCCAAACGGCCCGTAGAACGGCTTGAGGCCATAGGTAAGACAAGCGTCGACCATTTTCTGCACCGTGTAGTGCCACAAATCTTGCTGGAAAAACGGGCGCTCCGCGCCCTTGGCGCCGACATCTGCCAGCACGCCATAGCCCGGATGCCCTCCGCCCACCCGCGTGGTCTTCATGCCGCGGGAGGCGGCAAGGTCCGCCGGCCCGAGGCTCATGCCGTGCATGCGCGGGGAAGCGCCAGCGATAGCCTCCACGTTCTTGACGCCCTCGGCCGTCTCGAGGATGGCGTGGATGAGGATCGGCTTGCCAATGGCGTGCCGCGCCTCGAGTTGAGCCAGGAACTGGTCGAGGTAGTGGATATCCCAAGGCCCTTCTACCTTCGGCAGCATGATGACATCGAGCTTGCTTCCGACCGCCGGCACGATCTCCAGGATGTCGTCGAGCGCCCAGGGCGAGTTGAGGCAGTTGACGCGGGTCCACAGCCCCGTTTGGCCGAAGGTGTTGGCCTCCGCCATCTGGATGAAGCCACGCCGGGCGGCCTGCTTTTGGTCGGCCGCGATCGCGTCCTCCAAGTTGCCGAGCACGACATCGACTTGCCCAACGATGTCGGGAATGCGGGCGCGGATCTTCTCCACATGCGGCGGCACGAAGTGGATCATGCGCTCGAGCTTGACCGGAAGCTGGCGCAATGGGGCAGGGGCGCCGGTCGCCAGAGGCGCGTAGAACTTCGAGGGCGTGCGGATCTGGCTCATGTGATCTCCAGCCTCACGGCGTCTTCGACAGGAAGCCAATATTATGGCGCAGGATGTCGCCCCAGCCGAGCCGTTTCGCTGCCTTGTATTCCAGCCGATCGCGGCGGGAAATGCGGCGGTTAGCAAGACCGTGGTCCGTGCACGTCCGCAGGACGATCTCACCCTTGCTGACACGCGCCGGGGCTATCACGCGCTCGCCGTCCGCCGCTGCTACTTGCGATCGGGTGACTGCGAGATAGCTGAACCTCTCGTCCTCGAACGGCACATCGGCCGCCTTCGCCAGCTTATGATCGCGTGAACGCGGCAGCCGCACTGAGAAATGACACCAGTCGGGGCTCATCATTGGGCAGGCTCGAGTGTGTGGGCATGGAGCGATCAGGGCCGCTCCCCGTTCCACCAAGGCGTCGCGTGCCACGCGAATGCGCGCAAAACCAGCTGGCGTTCCAGGCTCGATGAGAAGCAGGGCCTGGCGCGCCTTGTTGTACGCGTTGAGGACAAGGTCGGGCACTCGCGCTTCGGGCAATTCCACCAGCACATAGGCTGCCATGACCAAATCGGCCTCTGGCCAAGTTTCCGTGCCCGCCAGCAGGTCTGCTGCAACAATTTGGGCTTGGGTTGGACGCGTAGCATCGACAGCCTGTACAAATTCGGCCGCCAGGTCCCTAAATGCTTGTAGGCCTTCCAACATCGTCACGCGCTCGAGCGCCGGCCACATTTCGAGTGCGGCCAGGCTCGCTGTTCCGGGACCGCTGCCGAGATCCAGCATGGTGCGCGGTTGCAGCCTGGGGTGCCGCTCCGCTGTCTTGCTCAGCGCTTCCCAGGTCGCTGCGTAGGTCGCGGGCATGCGGGCCACGGCGTAGGCGAGCGCGTCCTTGAGGTCAGCAACGGCCGCAGCGGACGGCCTTGCGCCCCGATAGGCGTCCGTCATGAGCGCCGAGCGTGCCGCCAGGTCTTTACGGGAGACACCGACAAGCAGGGCATCCAAGGCAGACTTGACGTGGCGCGGCATGACCATGGCGGACCAACAGTTGTTCGGGGACACCCCCGGAAAACGTCAGTTCTTGATCCAGCGTGTATTCCACCACATCCATTGCTCGGGGTGCTCGCGAATCCAAGCCTCGAACTGGGCAAAGATGGCGGCTGTGACAGCCTGTATATCCCCGGTACGATCGCCCGTACGCGGCAACGCCAGCTCCGTGATGTCCATGCGAAAGCGCGGCTCGTTGCTGGTCCTGAGGCAGCGGCCAACCCAAATGCGCGCGTCGACGTGGCGGGCAACCATGGCGGGCACGTGTGTAAACCGCGCTTGCCCCCCCAAGAACGATATGACCACGCCGCGCCGGTCGTTGTGATCGCAGACGAAGCCCATGCAGCCGCCGCGCCGGACGTGATCGATCATGAGCTTGGCGGTACGCTGCCCGCCTCTCTCCGGCTCATCCGTATCGCCTTTGCCGAAGAGCCCACCCGGATAAAGGCTCGTGCGCTGCGCACGCAGCCACCGATCGACGTAAGGGTTGGCCAGGGGCCGATAGACGCCCGCCGGAGATCGGCCGAACAGCGAAAGTGGCCAGATGGCCAGCTCCCAGTTGCCCATGTGCAGTGTGGCGCCAATGGCTGGGCCCGGCTGCGATATGCGGGCCGCCCAATGCTCATGATCGGAGACAACAAGACGGCGAGGGTCGGCAACAATACGATCGATGAGCATGGTCTCGACCATGACCCGCCCCATGTTGGCCCACATCAAGCGCGCGATGGTTTCAACCTCATCAGTTGACTTTTCGGGGAAGGCGCGGGCGAGATTCTGAAGTGCGCGGCGATGCTGTCGGCGCCAAGGTCCTACGCTGCGGCCCAATGCGGCCCCCGCCGCGATCGCCCAGCGCATGGGCAGCAGCCGCACAAAACCGACGCCGAGACGGACTGCGGCATACTCCAGGCGATGCCTCAGCACGCGCAGCCGGGTGTCTGGCCGTCTTGCTGCGCTCGCCCTCATGCCCAGCGCCGGTTCGACCACATCCACTGCTCCGGCGCCTCGCGGATCCAGGCTTCGAACTGCCTTTGCATTTCCGCCGTGGTCCACGTCACGTCATCGCCGGCATTGGCCGTGCGCGGAACCTTCAGCTCCTTGATCTCGATCCTGAACCTGCTGTGGGTCCCGACCCTGATGCAGCGCGCCATCCAGATGCGCGCACCGACTCGGCGGGCGATGATAGCCGGAATGACCACCGACCTTGCAGGCTTGCCAAAAAACGGCACGGCGAGGCCCTGCTTGTCGTAGAGGTCGCAGACAAGCCCGAGCCGCCCGCCGTTGCGCACGAAATCCATGATGAGCCGTGCAGTCTTCTGACCTTCCTCCCGGCTGCCGTCGACAATGCCTTTGCCGAGCAAGCCGCCAGGGTAGAGGTCGCGCCGCTGATTTCTGAGATAGCTGTCGACATAGGGGTTCTTGACGGTTCGGTAGACCGCAGCCGGGTTGGCGCCCGCCACCGTCAGCGGCCAGATCGCCAGCTCCCAGTTGCCCATGTGCAGCGACACGCCAATGGCCGGGCCGAGCTTGTCCTTGTAGCGCTGGAATACCTGCTTGTTGACGATCTCGATGCGATCGCAATCCTGGATCAGGCGATCGATCTGCATGGTCTCGGCCATGACGCGCCCGAGATTTTCCCACATCCCGAGTGCAATGGCCTCGCGCTCACTTGGGCTCCTGTCCGGAAAGGCGATGGCGAGATTTTCCAGCGCCCGCCGGTGGCGCCGCTGCCAGGGCGCGACGAGGCGCCAGAGCCGTGCCGACACGGCAACCGCCAAGTCGAGGGGCATCGCCCGGATCAAGGCGATCAACAGCCTCAGCCCCGCATACTCCAGGCGATAGCGCAGATCGAGGAGGCTCGGCATAGCGAAAAAGGCTCCGGCGCCTCAGCGCGGGCACCATCCGGTGTTCGTGGCTCTATGTTGACAACATACGCGGGCGGACTTGGCGGGCCAGTAGTACTCGCGTCAAGCGCACACGCCGCCGCAGGCCGTTGCGTCCACGCGGAACACGTGCGCGGATCACGCCGGACGCATGAATCGCGGTGCCTGCCACGATGGGTGCATACCCTCCTGCATGACGCGTCGCCGCAGCCATGGCACGGCGTCCAGCATATGCAACGCGGCGCCGCGCAGCAGATGAAGTGGTACGAAATCCAAGATCAGCGAGCGGTTGAGCAGGTCGACCGCAATGGTGCGCGAGACCACATCCGCGCGCCGCCGCCGATCATACTCGGCTAGGCGGGCCTCACCTCCCGGATCGTCGCCTGCCGCAAGGGCATCGCCCAGGATCTCAGCCAGCGTGGCGGCGTCGCGCAGGCCGAGATTGAGGCCTTGCGCGCCGATCGGCGGGAGCACGTGGGCGGCCTCCCCGACGAGCGCGACGCGGCGCCCGAACATGCGCGCTGCAGAAAGTCCCGCAAGCGGGAAAGCTGCGCGCGCGCTCACATCGCAGATCGTGCCGAGCAGACCTTGTAGCCTGTGCTCCAGCTCTCGCGCGAAACGGTCGGCTGGCAGATCCATCAAACGCCTGGTCTCAGCGGGCTCTTCGACCCAGACGAGACTCGAAGCATCCTCGGCGAGGGGCACTGTCGTCAGCGGGCCTGAGCTGCGGTGAAATTCTGTGGATATTCCTCCATGTGGGCGAGAGTGGCGGAACCTGGTGGCAATGGCGCTTTGCGGATAGGTCCAGTCGCGCGTGCCGATTGCGGCACTGGCGCGGGTCAGGGACCTGCGCCCGTCGGCGCCTACGACGATGCGCGCGTGGACATGCGCACCATGCGCCAGCTCCACATCCGCATGCTCATCGGCGATAGTGAGCGCGGTGACCTCATCCTGCGCGAGATCCAAATTGTCGCTGGCGCGCGCACATTCATGCAGTGCTTGCAGGAGAGACGAATTCTCGATGTTGTATCCGAACTCAGAGAGCCCAAGCTCTTGAGCCCGGAACAAGATCTCCGGTGCTCGCAGGACGCCGCCGGTGTCATCGACCAGGCGCAGGCCGACAAGGCGGGCGGCTGCCGGCTCGAGATGGCGCCAGACGCCGAGATGGCGAAGGAAGGCAATGCTGCCTGAAAAAAGTGCGGTCGTGCGCGGATCGCGGGCGGGGTCCGCCGATACGGCTGGTCCGATCGCGATGGTCCGCAAACCTTCACGTGCCACAGCCAGCGCAACGGCAGCGCCCGCGGCGCCGGTTCCAACCACCACGCAGTCAACCATCGTTGTGGTCTGCACGATCTTTATTCTCGACAGCAAACGAATCTCTAGAGGATAACCGCCTCGGGAAATGAAAGATCAGACCCGGCAGTTGGTGGCTGCAGCGCAACAGTGATGCCAAGGTGCCCTTCTCGCGCTTTGCGAGATCGAGCTGATGATGACATCTAAACAGATGATACATAATTCAAATTCGAGGGCGATAGAGCCAGGCATCGTGGCTATCCTCGATCAACGACATGCCACCGCCTTGCCCCGGCGTGGCCTCATTTGTGACGGCTCTGAGTGCATTTTTGCGAATCAATCGATTGTTGCGAGTGCGCCACAAGCTATCTCTAAAGCATGCGCGATGGGTCGTTTCCACTTTACCGACCATTCAACGGCGCGTTAAGCCTTCGGTACCGGACGAGGTCGATGGCCGCATCAGGCAATCGCAAACCGCAAGGGCTCGATCGGCCAGAGACGGTCTCCAGAAGTCAATAGTGGCTTGGGGTAGCGTTAGTCAGGAGAAGTAAGAATGTATGGGGGACTGCTGAAAACGGCTAGCGCAGCGGCCATTCTTGCCGCGGCTGGTTTGTTCGGCGCCAGCTCCGCCAAGGCTGCTGACCTTGGTGGCGATTGCTGCGCTGATCTGGAAGAGAGGGTTGCCGAGCTCGAGGCGACCACGGTTCGCAAGGGCAACCGTAAGGTTTCGGTGACGCTGTCGGGCTTCGTCGGCTCACAACGTCATGTACTGGGACGACGGCACGAGAGCGATGTGTACATCGGCGATGGCGGCAACTATGGCTCGCGCTTCCGCTTCGTCGGGTCGGCCAAGATCAGCCCGACATTGAGCGCCGGCTTCCTGTACGAGTTCCAGGTCAATTCCAATCAGATCGGTTCGATGAACCAGAGCAATGGTGGCGACGATTTAGGCGCTACCGGCGCGGCAACTACGGGTTCGCAATGTGGGGCGAGCAGCGGCGCTGGCTGCGCGACTTACGTGACTCAACGGTTTGGCTGCGCCACAGCCAGCTCGGTATGATGAAGGTTGGCCATGGCTCAACGGCCACGGACAATTTGATCCTGATCGATCTTGGTGGAATGGCCGGTGCTGGAACGGCGGATGTCGCGCTATACAATGGCGGCTTCTTCGCGACCACGGGTGGTGGGTTTGCTAATGGCACTTGGGGGCAGCTCCTCGGTGCAGGTTTCGATACCTCCCGGCGCAATCACGTCCTTTACGAGACGCCCGCCCTTGCCGGCTTCACGGTCCAGGCAGCTGTTGGCGAAGACAACTTCTGGGACGTAGCTTTGCGGTATGCTGGCGAGTTTAGCGGCTTCCGGCTGGCCTTTGGCATCGGCTATCAGCAGGATACCGAGTTCAATGGAGCAGCAGGCGCCTTCGTCTGCACAACCAATTGCAACCGCAAAGATACAGAGATAAAGGGCTCTGCCTCGCTCTTGCACGTTGCATCTGGTTTGTTCGTGACTGCGGCAGGCGGAAAGCGCGAGACAGAGAACAAGGATCCGATTGGACTCAACAGCGACTTCGACCAGAAGTTCTGGTACGTCGCTGCTGGTATTCGGAAGAACTTCCTCGGTATTGGCGACACCGTACTGTTCGGTGAGTACAGCGAGCACACGGACTTCGTCAGAACTGGGCTTGACTCCGACTATCATTCCGCGATGTCACGCACTGGGGCATCGGCGTGAACCAATACATCGATGCGGCTGCAATGGAAGTGTTCTTGACCTACAAGAGCTTCGATCTGCAGATGTGTCTAGTGGGCCTATTAACGACTTCTCGGCCGTCATCGGCGGCGCCCGCGTGAACTTCTAAAGTTCTACGCAGGTTGAACGTGATCGGGAGCCGCCTTCGGGCGGCTCCTTCTTTTTTGGGACTGCCTACGGGTGACGGCCATGGAATCGAGCGCCCGGTCGCTAATTCGTGGGGAAAGCCAACGCTCGTGCAGGTTGAGTTGCTCCACCAGAATCGCAAGCTCACCGGGAACAAGCCGCGAACGATACCTGTTTTCGTTGCCCAATTGACACGCGCCCACCCCATCCACGTCCTGTGGGTCGCCGTTTAATTGCTCTTCTTGTAGCGCTCGACTATTGATCATTGCAGTCGAGTTGTGCGGCAGGCCCTTAAATGGCCTTCTCGCCATCGAGCCAGCGTAGGGAAGTCTCCCTGAGGCTCGGAGGCAAGCGCAGGAAGCAAGCCCGGCGCTCATTCGCATAGCCGCACTCCGGTATCCCGAGTTTGTATCTGTTGAATTGGCGTTCGATCGCGTCCGGTCGCGACGGCGTGCGCTTCACGCGCGTGCGTGCGGTCTCGTCCGGACACGGAGCAGCGCCGGGCTGCGCGTGCTGCTTCTTGCACCAACGGAACTGAAACGGAGATGGAAATGATTGGGGGACTGTTGAAAACGGCCAGTCTCGCAGCCATCGCCGCCACGGCGTTTGCGATCTCGGGTGGACTAGCGCCCGCGAACGCAGCTGACCTCGGCGGTAATTGCTGCGCAGATCTGGAAGAGCGCATCGCCGAGCTTGAGGCGACGACGGTGCGCAAGGGTAACCGCAAGGTGTCCGTGACGCTGTCTGGTTACGTGTCGCACCATATCATGCACTGGGACGACGGCATCAGGTCGGATACGTACATCGGCGACGGTGGCAACTACGGGTCGCGCTTCCGCTTCCGCGGTGACGCCAAGATCAGCCCGACGTTGACGGCCGGGTTCCTGTATGAGTGGCAGGCCAACGCCAACCAGCTTGGCTCCATGAACCAGGGCAATTTCGGTGACGACCTTGGCAACACGGGTGGCGAAGTGCTCGGGGTGCACGGTCAGATACGCAGGGAATCACGAGCGGTTCACCGGCGTGTATCGTGTTGCGCGATTCGACGGTATGGTTGAAGCACAGCCACTGGGGCATGGTAAAGGTCGGCCACGGCTCGACAGCAACCGACAACTTGGTGCTGATTGACCTGGGCGGCATGTCAGGTGCGTCGACGCCGGATGTGGCCCTGTATACGGGTGGTTTCCGTATTGGCGGTCCGGGTGCAGTTTACGCAAGCCCGGGCGGGACGAATATAACTTGGTCAAGTGCGATCCTCGGTGGTTTCGAGTCGTGGGATACCAATCGCCGTAACCACGTCCTCTACGAGACGCCGACGCATTTCGGTTTCTCGCTCCAGACAGCAATTGCGGAGGACAACTTCTGGGACATCGCCTTGCGCTATGCGGGTGAGCATCACGGGTTCCGCGCGGCGTTCGGCATTGGATACCGGGAGAATTCAGAGTTCAACCTGCCTGCTGGTTTTAGCGGTACCGATGTGATCTGCACCACGAGCTGTAACCTGACGGAGAAGTCCGTTCTCGGGTCCGCCTCGGTTCTTCATGTCGCGACCGGCCTGTTCCTGACTGGCGCAGCAGGCGTGCGAGAATTTGATGGTATCCTCGGGACCTCGGCAATCGGGTTATACCCCCGCGGATCAGGGCTTCTGGTATCTGGCAGGTGGTGTAGCCAGAAATCACTTTGGCTATGGCAACACGGTGTTGTTCGCCGAGTACAGCCAATCACGACGACTTCGTGAACTTCGCCGACGCAGACCTCAGTGGTGATGCGACGGTATGGGGACTCGGCGTCGTACAGTACATCGACGCTGCTGCCATGGAGCTGTTCTTGACCTACAAGAACTACTCTGCGGACATTCGCGAGTTGGGCGTGAATTCCCCAACGAAAGATCTGGACGTCGTTATCGGCGGCGTGCGGGTCAGCTTCTGATCGCAAGTGACAGGTTAAGGAAAGGCCGCCTTTTGGGCGGCCTTTCTTATTGGTGATCTGGCGTGGGACTGTGTGTTCAGTATGCCACATGGCGGATTGACCACACTTCCTCAAGAACCGCCTGGCATATTGATATCCCGGTGGAAACGCACTTGTGTCGCAGCCGCGAAATCGGCATTTGTGACACTGAGGGCGAGGGTTAGAACCTGCGGGGTTCGCGGATGGTTATGGCACGGTTGGCGATTGGAGCTTTGGCGCTGAGCCTGATGGGTTCGGCGGCGATGGCATTCCAGGAGACGAAGGGCGGCGCAGCAGCGGGGCAGGCGCCTGCAGCACAGCCGCAAAGCAAGGTTCTGGAGTTGGGCAGCGAGACGCCGGCAGCCAAGTCAACGGGCACTGAGGTGCGGATACCGGGCCTTGGCAAGCTCGGCGTGCTTCCTAAGCTCGATTTCGGCTTGGAGCTGCTGTACGGAGTCAACGAGGACAAGCGCCTGGATGCGGATCGGTTACCGCAAGATTCTGGCGACGACGGGGTCCAGATCAGAGGCAGCGTCAAGCATCGCTTCTAGGGTTCGCAGGCAGGGTGGTATGTAGGGAAGGGGGCGTTCGGGCCCCCTTTTGCATTTCGGATGAACGGAGCGCACAGCGGGCGGCAGGGATGGGCGAGGCCCTGAAATGGATTTTGGCGGCGGCTGCCGTTCACGTCTTCACCGCGCTGGGCATTGTTTGCGCCCTGCTGGCGATGCTGGCAGTTCTGGCGCAGACCTGGGAAGCCGTTTTCTTTTGGCTCGGCCTAGCCCTCATCATCGACGGCGTGGACGGCTACTTTGCCAGGCTCGTCGATGTCATGCGGCGCCTGCCGCGCTTTTCGGGTGAGCGGCTCGATCAGGTCATCGACTATGTGACGTATGTCTTCATTCCTGCGCTGGCATTGCTCCAGGCGGGACTTCTTCCCGGCCTCAGCGGCATCCTGCTGGCATGCCTGATCCTGCTGTCGTCGCTGTTTCATTTCTCCGATATGGGCAACAAATCCGACGACCATTGCTTTGTCGGCTTTCCCGCCATCTGGAACATCGTCGCATTCTACGTCTTCGCGTTTGCCATGCCGGCATGGGTCACCTTGGCGCTTGTGTCGATCTGCGTAGTGTTGACCTTCGTGCCGATGCGCTGGGTGCACCCGCTCCGCGTAGCCGCATTGAGGCGCGCCACAGTCGTGATGACTGCACTATGGGGGGTGGCGGCCGCCGTCACCATTTGGCGCGGCTTTCCTGCGCATCCGGCAGCGCAGGCTGTGCTCGCCGGCGTCGGGCTCTACGGCATCGGCCTGTCGCTGGTGTGGCCCTGGGCCGAGCGCCGAGACCGTTCGTAGGCAGATGCGCAGGCCCCCGTGGCTACGTTGTGCCCTCTGGGCCGCAGAACCACGCTCTCAGAATGTCGCGTGCCTTGAAGGCAGCGTTGAGATCGATGGCATTGATGAGTGCCACACGAAAGCCGCCTGGCGGCATCGAGTGCGCCTCGGGCAGACGGTCGGGGTGAAAGGTGATCTGCACGCTCGAGACGTTCGGAATGCGTAGCACCTCTGCCACGACAGTTTGCGGGGGATGCCGGTAACGCCGGCCGTGCGGCAGGAAGAGGGCCACGGAGAATCCATCGCGCCGATGTTCATCGGCAAAGTCCCAAGCATGGTCACGATACAGCCGGACCAGCGCTTCCACCCAGCCGTCGCCATACAAATCTGGCCATTGATCAGCGAACCGCAGGTGCGCCTCGATGATCGTCGCGCCTATGGTCTCCAAATTGAGCATCCCGCTGTAGTCAGCAAGGTGGCGCCGGATCCAGTCTGAAAGAAAGGTCTCCAATTCGGGCTCCGACTGCGCTTGTACCGTCCAGTAGTCGAACATCCCGTCCGAAGTCGCCAATCCCGTTGCATGCCGGATCCAACGCGCTTCGCCATTCAGTACAGCCACATCCGTCGAAACGTGCCGGCCCTCACGCAACGGCATCCACATATGCCCCGGGATCAAATGTGCGAGGTAGTCCTCGCGCGATGTCAGGATGCGACTGCCCGCGCCCATGCCACCAAAATTGTAGATCGGCTTCGAGAACACCGGATAGTAGGATGGCTCCAGCCCATGCGGCGCTGCCTCGAGCCCCTGGCTGAGCGCGACCTGGAGCTTGTCGAAAACCCAGCGGTGCCTGGGATTCCACGCCCATGCCTCCGGATCATCAGTTGGGATGAAGACATCCGGCGGACATGCGACGTGGGAGAAGTACTGGTGCCGCCACGGTGCAGGTTCAACGATTGGCATGCAGGATAGTCCTGTAACTTGTCCACACGTCCGGCGGCGGCGCCAGCCGAGCAGGGTTGGCCCATGCCGTCAATGCCGCGATGGTGCCATGTCAGCGCGATATGGGATCGACAAAGTAAGAGTATTGGAGAGAAGCACGGCCGGATTTTAGCGCCTTTGGAACCTCCAGCCACGACCCTAGCAAAGCCTCGCAACTGCCCTGAACATGAGCCGCACTGAGCGGAACCATCTTGTCCCTCCCTCGATGCGGCACCAAATTATCGGCGAGCCTAGCGGCTGTTTTGGACCAGTGCCGCTGCGGGGGAACCTCAATTGCTGCCGCGCCGTTTGATTGAGGCGATAGCCCATGCGTATCGAATTCATATCGAGAAAGCAGCACCAGCTTGGCTTGTATTCGTTACCTACCCTCCTTGTATCCCAGCTGCTGGACAGCCCTGATCGATAGGCTGGTCCTCCGGCATGACCGACCGTCAACAGCAACAGACCGGGAAATAAGATGGCTCAACAAAGCCCGAGAACGGCCCCCAGCCGGTCCTCCTATGAGACCCTGGTCGCCAAGCTCGCAGAAACGCGACGACTGTCGCTCGAGCTGGCAGAGCCGTTGACGCCCGAGGACATGACCGTCCAGCCCATGGACGATGCCAGCCCGACCAAATGGCACCTCGCTCACGTCACCTGGTTCTTCGAGCAGTTCATCCTGAAAGAGCACTTAGTCGGCTACGAGGCATTCGACGATACCTTCAACTACTGCTTCAACTCCTACTACGAGAGCCAGGGACCGCGTCAGCCGCGGCCTCGCAGGGGTATGTTGACCCGGCCATCGAGCGAACGAGTTTTTGCCTACCGTGCGCATGTCGACGACGCGCTGACCCGCCTCGGTGCCAACGGCTTTACGCCCGAGGTCGCGCGGATGATCGAGATCGGCATCAATCACGAGCAGCAGCACCAGGAGCTGCTTTTGACCGACATCCTGGCCCTGTTCGCCGCCAATCCACTACGGCCCGCGTATCGCGCCCGCCGTCCACGGCCGGCCGTGGACGCGCTGGATGCCGTGGACTGGATCGAATTTGCCGGCGGCATCGGCAAGGTCGGACATGACGGCAACTGCTTTGCCTGGGACAACGAAGCGCCCCGTCACGAAACGCTCATGCGTCCGTTCCGGCTGGCCAACAGGCTCGTCACCAATGCGGAGTGGCTGGAGTTCATGACTGACGGCGGCTACCGCACGCCGTCACTGTGGCTGGCCGACGGCTGGAACACCGTCAATCGTGAAGGCTGGCGCGCGCCTCTCTATTGGGAGGAGCGCGATGGTCAATGGCTCGGCATGTCGCTCGAGGGCCTGCAGCCGGTCGATCGGCCCGCACCCGTCGACCATGTCAGCTATTACGAAGCGGATGCCTTCGCACGCTGGGCCGGCAAGCGTCTGCCGACCGAGTTCGAGTGGGAGGTGGCCGCCGAAGGCCTGGCGTTGACCGGCAATTCGCTGGCCACCCGCGCCTTCAGGCCGCTTCCGGCTGAAACGCGCACCAGTGGGCTACAGCAGATGTTCGGCGATGTCTGGGAATGGACCCAGAGCGCCTACCTGCCCTATCCGGGCTATCGGCCGCCCGCCGGCGCACTCGGCGAATACAACGGCAAGTTCATGGTGAGCCAGCAGGTTCTGCGCGGCGGCTCCTGTGCCACGCCCGAGGGTCACACGCGCGCTACCTACCGCAACTTTTTCTACCCCCACCAGCGCTGGCAGTTCGTCGGCCTGCGCCTCGCCTCGGAGATCGTGTGATGCAGACCACTAACATGCGTGAGCTTCTGGCGGAGCGCTTCGCTCTTGTCGATGACGACTTCAAATCAGCCGTGCTCGACGGCTTGTCGCGGCCGCAGAAAACTCTGCCGTGCCGCTTTTTTTATGACGCTCGCGGCAGCGAGCTATTCGAGGAGATCACGCGCCTGCCCGAGTACTACCCGACCCGCACCGAGGCGGCGATCCTGACGAAAAGCGCACCCGAGATGGCCGACGGCATCCCGGATGGCGGCGTTCTGGTCGAGTTCGGGTCGGGCTCCAGTCGCAAAACGGAATTACTGCTGCAGGAGCTGCCGCGACTGCGCGCCTACATCATGATCGATGTCTCTAAGAGCGCGCTCGATGACGCCAAAAGCCGTTTGGCTGTGCGTTTCCCTGCACTCGATGTCCGTCCCATTGTCGCCGACTTTTCATATCCAGTGGCGCTGCCGCCCGATCTAATCAACAACCATCGCACGGGCTTCTTCCCCGGCTCCACTATCGGCAATCTCAATCCCGTCGAGGCGCAACGGCTGCTGCGCGTGTTTCGCGACGTGCTCTCGCTGGGTAGCCGGCTGATTGTCGGCGTCGATCTGAAGAAGGATCTATCCACGCTTCTACCCGCCTACAACGATGCAGCCGGCGTTACCGCAGCTTTCAACCTCAACCTGCTCGCCCGCATCAATCGTGAAATCGCCCCGGCCTTCGACCTCGATGGGTTCGGTCACGAGGCCATCTACAACTCGCGTGACGGCCGCATCGAGATGCACCTCGTCAGCCTGAAAGACCAGGATGTCACGATCGATCGCCACCACTTTCACTTTCGCCGCGGTGAAACCATCCACACCGAGAACTCGTACAAGTACACGGTGCGCCAGTTTCAGGATCTCGCGCGCGCGGCTGACTGGCGCGACAGTCGCGTTTGGACGGACGAGAACAGCCTCTTCAGCGTCCACGAGCTCATGTACATGTAAATCGGGAAGGCCTTCCACGTGAATCAGCCGCGAGGCATGACTCTGCCCACGCTTGCGCATCCCTTCAGCGACGACGCGCCCCGGTGACGGCGTCGCACGATTTGCGATCCGCCACAATTCTCCCCCAAAACAGGGATACGGACGCACTCGGCGCGTGGACATATCTCGCGCTGTGGCTTGCAACACGGCCACCGATACCGATTGGGCTGCCCGGCCTATCTGTCAGGGCACGACCCAGTCATGATTGGGCTGCCCGGCTCATTAGTCAGGGCACGATCCTTTCCAGGATGAGGCCGCGCCAGTGGATCAGGGGATACCTGAGCGCGGCCTCTTTGCATCGTGGACAGGCTGCGCAACGGCTGACGTGGATCATGCTGTCCGCATTCGCCGAAACGCGGGCCTCCCATACGCCGTTCTGAAGGGAGCCGGGTCATGGAACCGTACAGCGTCCTCATTGTGCTCACACTTGTGCCGGTTATTCTCGACACCTTCGGACTAATCGTTAGTCTTTTTGCCTTGTCCCCCCGCAGCCAGACGGCCCGCGTCGCAACGGGTGGTTGATCGGCCAGAACGATCCATACAGCCGCTCTCGCGACCCCACCACTTTGACTTGCCCGCCCAAAATTCTTGGGCGGACGCAGGGTATTGACCTCTAGCGACCCGAACAGTTGCAACTTTGGCGCGAAGTCTTCGCCGACTCTCATCCATATTTCGCGTGCCGCGGCCCCGATGGGGATCTCGCGCCTCCTGCTGTTAAGCCTCCATCAACTGCGGCCCTGTCATAGTCACGAGGCACACTGCCTACCGGGGAGCCGCGCTATGCATTTGCGCCGATTTCTGCTTGCCATTGTCTGCGCGTGTGTGGTCCAAGCCGTGCCCACAGCGGCCAATGCGCAGGGCTTTTTCTCCTTCTTCTGGGAGGGTGGCTCGCGTGAGGTTGTCTCCTTCGATCCGAGGCAGACTCCAGGCCAGATCATCGTCAGCTTCGGGGATCGCCGCCTGTATTGGATCCAACGCCCAGGCGTGGCCGTCAGCTACCCTATCGCGATCCCGCGTGAGAAAAGCCGCTGGCAAGGTGTGACCTCGGTATCCGACAAGCGCGTCAATCCTGGCTGGACCCCCACAGCGGAAATGCGGCGCGAGAACCCGCGCTTGCCCGTGCACGTCGTGGGAGGACACCCCATGAACCCGCTCGGCGTCCGCGCGCTGTATCTTGGCTCCAGCATGTATCGTATCCACGGCACGGACGCGCCGTGGACCATTGGCACGGCGGCCTCCAAAGGCTGCATCAGGATGTACAACTCTGACGTGCTGGACCTTTATCCGCGCGTGCCCCTCGGCACCCGCGTCACGGTCACTTGGCGGCGGTTCCGAGGCTGAGCATCGCCGCTCAAGCCGCCTTCGCATCGTTGGTGGTGTCGCTCGCGCTGTCGTCTTTGCTCCCGGACCAGACCCGGTCTCCCCTGAAATGGGGTTGGATTGCTCGGGTTCGAGCCGCATATCCGGAGCTGCAGCTTGAAGCACAAAGCTCCTACCGTGTGACAATGCTGCCAGTTGGGCTGCCCGGCTTCACCGACGTCAGGGCTCGACCCATCAGTAAGACCGCGCTCGGGATCAACTGAATACCCAAGCGCGGTCTTTCCTTCGCCCATGCGGGCGGATTGTGGAGAATGATCTGGCTGAAGCCCGAGCTCTCCAAATCCAGCCATTCCCAAGAAATGAGAGATCATGGATCCGTACAGTCTGCTCCTTGCGTTCACGATGGTCTGTGGGCTCCTCGGCGCCCTTGGCTTGCTCATCACGCTCATGGCTTTGGAGTGGTCCGAGGAACCTACGATGGCCCAGCAGGAGCCAGTGAACAGCTACGCGCTGGCCAAAAGAAGCAAAGGCTCGACCAGCCACCACGCTAGGCTGCGTTGAACGCCATGGCCTTGGATCGAGCGCTGATGGTCGCTTGCTTCTGTCTGGCGTTGGCTATGCTCTGGTTGCTGTCGGCGTACTTGGATGCTCGTGGATCGTTGCGGGAGGTCTGTGCGCACGTCGAGAGCCAGCCGGGCAAAGGATTTGAGGAAGCGCAGGCCATTTGTAATACCGCTAACGGCGGAGGCTAAACTTCACACGGAATGCCGTTGCGAAATGTGTGGCTTAGTCGGGGCGCGCCGTCGCGATGTGCTACTGCAACTTGCGTATCACGCTCGTTCTTGCCACACAAAAGACAAGAGACGGCGGACGATTGCCATGCCGCCGCCCCTCGCGACGCTTCGAATCTACGCCGACTTCACCGAGGAGTAGTTCTTCAAGGCAAACGGCGCAACCAGTTATCCTGGAGGTTCTATCCGGTTGCAGATTTGGCTGCGGCACTCGCAAAGGCATTGAGGGCCGTCGAGCCAAGTGGCGCGTCAGGGTATGAGGTTCTGACGCAGTGCTTCGCAGGCCGCATGGGCCCGATTGCTGGCTCCCAGCTTCACCTGCGCCTTCTTCAGATGACTGCGCACCGTCTCTTCCCCAAGTCCCAGTGCTTTGGCGATCTCGCCAGCCTGGCGTCCTGTGGAAACGAGGCGCAGTACTGCGAGTTCGCGAGGTGTCAGACGCAAATGCACGCCTACCCGCCTGACGTCAGCGCCTGCGAGGTGCTCCAGGCGTTGCGCCGCGAAACTACTGGCCGTTTGCAACAGGATGCGCGAAGCGGGCGTCAGAATATTGCAGAGAACCCTCTTCGACCAGAAAGCAACCACCCACCGCCCTCCCACGGGACAAGTGAAACCATCCCGCATTCCATATTTGAGAGCCAGCTCATCACACCACCGGTCGACCCCAATGGGCTCGAGCATGCGCTTGGTTTCGGTCCAGGTGTACGAAGCGAGGCTGCTCCTTGCCAGGAAGAGCGTCGGCGTGAACCGTGTGGGTGCCAGTGTCACGTATTCTTCCCACCAGCCGTCGGGAACATCCTTGTGAAGGAAGATCGATTTGCCAAGGCGAATGGCGCCCCAGTCCTTTACTTTGAGAGGAAAGCGCGCAGCTCCCAGAACGCTCAGGTGTGGGCTCGTCGAGGTAGTGGCCCGATGCAGCGCATCGAGGACCTCGCCGGGAGTGAGCCACGCGTTTGTCGAGCACGCAAACTCGAGCAACCCGTCGTGCAAATCTGTGACCCCGTTGCTCCGCTCGATGCCATTCGTTTGCGACACACGCATCACGTCCTCCCCACTCATTTGCGGAGCACAAGATGCAGCGGACGCCAGTGATCGCAAATCAGGGGAAACCCTCAGTTTGCCCCACGTGGCTAGGTGTTCTGTCTCGGAGAAGGGTGGCTTCGGCTTATGCGATGCCAAATCGCTCAGGTGGGGCTGGACAGATGCTTTTGCGGCAGCACCACGACCACGCGCCCCGACCAAGCGGCGAATGGAGACAAGCGCGACAAGCTTGTCCCACTCTATCGGATGGCGGATGGGAGTCCGCCATACCTCCATTCGCCTGCGTCTATCCCCGTTCGGTTTTGCCGATTGAATACAAGGGGATGGCCCCATCTGTTCATCGTTGACCTTGCCAAGCCGCCCCACACCGCGCATTCACCTGGAGAGGGAAGGTCGAAGGGTCTGGTGAGCTGGCTGTCGTGATGTTGTGGCAGGACGGCCAGCTGTCCGGATATTTCGGCCACCATGGTCGCGTGTATACGATCAACAACTCGGGCAGCGAAGTCCACACGATGGCGGAGATAGATCCCGGCAAGCTCCCGCCTGATCATCCCCCAAACCCACAAGACAATGTCAGGACTTCGCGCCTTGGGTCCGCCGCCTGCGGAACCAGCGGTTGACCCGTTTCCCGATACTGCGCGCCTGGCACTAGAGGCCAAGGACATCACGATCGATCTCATGCTCCTGTACACCAAGAACGCGGCAGCGCACCATATCGGAGACCCCGCCAAACTGTTGGCGCTCGGGGTTGAGCAGGCTAACGAAACATTCAGGAACAGCGGCCTCAGCAACATCAAACTGCGGCTCGTGCACGCCGAAGAAGTTGACTATGACGAATCAGGGGGCGACGTGTTCGCGCACCTCTATCAGATGGTCGACGGCAAGGCGCCCTTCGGCAACGTAAAGAAGCTACGGAATGAAAAGCGCGCCGACATTGTCGGTCTAGTCCTGCACAGCCCGACTGGTTGCGGTCTGTCCACTCGTGTCGGCGCCGACGCGGAAGAGGCATTCGTCGTGGTGCATCACGCGTGCGCCGGGATTACCTATTCCATTGCGCACGAGGTGGGGCACATTCTTGGGGCCCGGCACGACCGTATGATGGATGCCACCGGTAAGCCGTTTGCTTACGGTCATGGGTACATCAACGGCACCAAATGGCGCGATATGATGAGCTACCAAGAAGGGTGTGGCGGGTACCCTCGCATACCTTACTGCGCTGCCACATCTTGGCCGCTTGCAAGCAAAACGTCCATGGCGCAAGTGGACTAAACTCCGGCATTGCAGCCAAGGGACCTACCTGCTGTAGTCGTTGAGTTGTTGCCAGAAGTTCGCGGCATTGAATTCATCACCCGCGCTGCACGCATCGAACGCGCGGAGTGCAATACGGTTTGCGTCCGCGATCTTTTCCGCTGGGAGGCCCGCAGCCTTCTCTCTGTGGAACTTTTCCAGCGCGCTTTTATACAAGGCCCCGCAATCCATTTTGCCCTGGGCCGAGGCAGCTCCGGCGATGACACTCAGCGCTGCAATACCAATGAGAGCAGACTTAAGCATGCTATTCTCCTTGTCATGGCAGATCGGCTGGGGGCCGCGCCACCCAGCGCAGCGTCAGCTGGCTATGCCGCGCGGCATTCTTTGACGCTACGCCGGCAATGAGCAGAACAGTATCGGGCAAAACCCCCGCTTGGCCTGCGCGAATACCTCAGCTAATGCGATGCAAAGGAGCGAGGCTCAACCTGCAAGTCACCGCTCGCGAAATCGCAATACCTCCACTACGATGCAATGATCTGGTTCGAGTATGGCCAGAACCCCGAGCTTGGGATTACGCTAGAGCATCGGGCAGGTGGGCAGCCCTGAGCGAAGAAGTCAGCGCCAAGACTTGGCAGCTCTTGGCACGAACTCACCGTTCGCGTGGCCCACTTGGTTCGTCAGCTCTTGGAGGTAAAGCTGACCTGGTCATGCCGCTTCCAGATCGGCAGATCATGACCCAACTCGGACCTTGTGGCCATCAACTGGCTACTCGCCGTTAGCCAAGACGTCGGCTACCTCGATTACCCGGCCCTCCCGCGCGCTCTTGACGCCGGCCTTGATGACAGCGAGGTTGCGCGTCGCGCACATGCCGCCGATCTCTGGCTCCCCGCCTTTGCGAACGCAGCGCGCGAATTCCTCGAGCTCCTCACGGATGGTATCGTTCTTCTCCGTTGCGATCGCGTGGGCGGCCTTGTCTCCGCGTTTGAGATGCTTGAGGCCCGAGAAGAGATCGTAATAGGCGCTCGCCTCCTTGCCGTAGATGTTCATCATGTAGAACTCGGAGGCTGAGGCATAGGAGGCCGTAAGGTTGGAAATGGCACCACTCTCGTGCTCCAGGATCATGTTGGCGACGTCCGGGTTGTCGCCGGGAAGCACGAGCTGGGCGAGGCGCGCCGACACGCACTTGACCGGCCCCAGCAGCATCTCCAGCACGTCCACATAGTGAATGCCGATCTGCAGCATAACGCCGCCCGGCATGCCTGCCGCAGTGTAGCGCCAAGAGGACAGATCGAACTGGCCGAGCCGGTCGCGGCTGATGTTGCATTCCGCCTGCACGAGCCTGCCAAAGCGCCCCTCATCGATCTCAGCCTTGATCCAGCGGAAGTGACTCTCGCGGCGGCGCTGATAGCCGAGCGCCAGGACAACACCGGCCTCTTTGCACGCTTGGGCGATCTCGCGGCCCTCGCGAACAGCGTTGGCGATCGGTTTGTCGAGGAAAACGTGCTTGCCGGCGCCAGCTGCCATGCGCGTGGTCTCGAGGTGCACGTTGTTGGGCGTCGTGTTGATGATACCCGTGATCGAGCGATCGGCGATGGCGATGGCGCCCCCAAGCTCTGATTAAGTCCGCAATGCCACCGAAAGCGGAAAAGCGATCATACCAACCGCTACCTCGCCTTGGTACCAGCTTCCGATCCTTCTTGCCTATGCTCTGGAGCAGCCGGAGGCGACCTACCCTCCCTACAACATCGAGAAAGTCGGCGAGGACCAGTACCGCATCGTCATGGCGGTGGATGGCCTCGGCAAGGACGACGTCGAACTCGTCCAGGAGTAGAGAACCGACTGACGATCCGCGACAAGTTCAAGGAGGCCGACGGCAAGAGCTATCTGCATCGCGGTATGCCGACCGGTACCGCTATCGCGGTAGCCCTCATTTCGAGCGCATCTTGCTCCGATAGGGAAGTCGCATTTCGGCTACAGCTTACGACTGTCGTATGCCCAATGCAGGAGCGCCTGCCGCTGGCGCCTGCGGCAGGTGATGTCTCCGGGCTCGCAGTTGATCTGCACTTGACGTACGTGGCGTCGGATGGATTTCCACCGTTTGATCTGGCGAGGATCTTCATTCAGCAATCGCCGACCCATGTAGTACCGGCAGTACCATTGGAACCAGCCGCGCGGATCGGCCGGGTGGATCCAGCCCTTCCTGCGCCACTCTGAGAGCGGCTGACTCGCATTGACACCGAAGTAGTTCAGCGATCTGTCGGCCGCACCCGTTGCGAGTTTGGCGCCCTTAAACCAGCTGCGCGGGAACTCATCCTTGCAGTCGGTCATGTACTTGCCGCCGAAAACGCCGAGCCGAAGCATTTGCACTGGTGTAAGTTCGGGTCGGAACTCGGGATCAAAGTTGCGTCCGATCGGTTCCAAGAGCTCGTAGCTATAGCCTTTCTGCATTCGATCGTTGACCGTGACGGTTCTTTCGGTCACTGGCGCTTTTCTCATGCTCATGATGGCCTTCGGCAGGGGATCGCTCAACCGAGCCATTCCTCATATGTCGCACAAGAACGAGGTTTCTGCGATGCCGTGTGTAGACATCGCAGCTTGCGCTCAACGCCACCTGGTCGCCCGTGTTCTTTGCGCTTCACGAGACGCGAGTGGCGCTTGCGATCATCATTGTGCTGGCAATTGCGATTGCGGCCACCATCGTTGCAGCCTCGCGCACGCAACGGCTGGCAGCGTTGCTGCTGGTTCCCTATTTGACCTGGATCGCGGATGCGACGACCGTCAATGACGGCATCGCGGCGCTGAATTTCTAGCGCAGCAGGGCTACAGGCGCGTGAACACGACCGGCCACACGCGCCCGGTGCAAAGTGGGCGCCAGCGGTTGCCTTGTGACCTCGCAGGAGCTGCTTTGGATATCAACTGATCGAGATTCTTCTTGCCTTCGCCTGCTCGGCTTTGGGCAGTACCAGCGTCAGCACCCCATCTGCCATCTCGGCGCTGATCTTGTTCTGATCGATCTTGTTGGACAGCGAGAAGCTTCGCCGGTAGTGGCCGATGTTGTACTCGGTGTAGACGGGCTGCAGGCCCTCGTACTTGGAGAAATCGAGCCGACCCTGGACGGTCAGAACGCCGTCCTCGATGCTGACATCGACATGGCTCTTGTCGACGCCGGGCATTTCCAGCACCAGCGTGAGCGCCGGCTCGGTCTCGAAAATGTCGGCGGTGGGCACGAAGGTGCGCGCGGGGACGGTCGACTTCCTGCTGCTTGTCGACTTCGCGCTTCTCCTGCACTTGCAGCTCTTGGGGTGACATGGATGCTCCTCCATTCATTCGCAGAGGGGGTTGCCCTAGTTGATGGTGATCGAGCGCGGCTTGTCGCTCTCGGCGCGCGGAATGAACAGCGCCAGTACGCCGTCGCGATACTCGGCCTTGATGCCGTCGGCATCGATCTGCATGGGCACGGTCAAGGTGCGATCGAAACTGCCGGACAGGCGCTCGCGGCGGTGCAGGCTGACCTTATCGGGGAACGAAGTCGCCTTCTTGCCGGAGATGCGGATGGTGTTGTCCTTAGCCTGGATCTCCAGGTCGCTCTTGTTGACGCCGGCCAGCTCGATGATGGCAACGAGACTGTCGCCCTGCTGGAACACATTGATGGGCGGGAAGGCACCGCTGCCCGCCGTCGCGTCACGCAGCCATTCGCTGTCCAGTCGGGACTTCGAGCGCACGCTGCAATTGGAACAATGCATCGAGTGGGTGGTACATAGGCTCACCTCGCATTTCTCTGGATAGGAGACGCGCGGACCAGCCGCGCGCCTCCACGGCTCCCTCAGTAGTCCATGCTGGGCAGTGCTGGCGCAGTCGCCGTTTTCTTGGGCTTCTCCGCCACCATCGCTTCCGTGGTGATCAGGAGCCCGGCGACAGACGCCGCATCCTGCAGGGCGCATCGCACGACCTTGGTCGGGTCGACGATGCCCTTGGCGATCAGGTCGCCGTACTCACCGGACTGCGCGTCGTAGCCCCAGTTGTAGTTGGCGTTCTCCAGGATCTTGGCGGCAATCACCGAGCCGTCCTCGCCGGCGTTGCTGGCGATCTGCCGCGCCGGGGTCTGGATGGCGCGGCGGACGATGTTGATGCCGGTCTTCTGGTCCTCGTTGGCGAAGTTGAGCTTCTCCAAGGCCTTGAGGCTGCGCAGGTAAGCGACGCCGCCACCCGGCAGGATGCCTTCCTCGACGGCGGCCCGCGTCGCATGCAGTGCGTCGTCGACACGGTCCTTGCGCTCCTTGACCTCGACCTCGGTGGCGCCACCAACCTTGATCACGGCCACGCCGCCGGCCAGCTTGGCTAGGCGCTCCTGCAGCTTCTCCTTGTCGTAGTCGGAGGTGGTCTCCTCGATCTGCTGCTTGATCTGCCGGACGCGGGCCTCGATGTCGGTCTTCTTGCCGAAGCCGTCGACGATGGTGGTGTTGTCCTTGTCGACGGTGATCTTCTTGGCCCGGCCCAACATGTTGAGCGTGACGTTCTCCAGCTTGATGCCGAGGTCCTCGCTGATGACGTTGCCACCCGTGAGCGTGGCGATGTCCTCCAGCATGGCCTTGCGGCGATCGCCGAAGCCGGGCGCTTTCACGGCCGCGATCTTCAAGCCGCCGCGCAGCTTGTTGACCACCAGCGTCGCCAGCGCCTCGTTCTCGACCTCCTCGGCGATGATCGAGCAGCGGCTTGCCGGTCTGTACGACAGCTTCGAGCACCGGCAGGATCGGCTGCAGGCCGGAGAGCTTCTTCTCGTGGATGAGGATGTAGGGGTCCTCGAACTCGACCGTCATCTTGTCGGGGTTGGTGACGAAATACGGCGAGACATAGCCGCGGTCGAACTGCATGCCCTCGACCACATCGAGCTCGGTCTCCAGGCTCTTGGCCTCCTCGACCGTGATGACGCCCTCGTTGCCGACCTTCTTCATGGCCTCGGCGATCATGCGGCCGACCTCGTTGTCGCCGTTAGCCGAAATGGTGCCGACCTGGGCGATTTCGTCGTTGGACGTGACCTTCTTGGAGTGCTGCTTCAAGCTGGCGACCACGGCGTTGACGGCGAGATCGACACCGCGCTTGAGATCCATCGGGTTGGCGCCGGCGGCAACCGCCTTGGCACCTTCCCTGACGATGGCCTGAGCCAGGACGCTGGCGGTGGTGGTGCCGTCGCCGGCCAGATCGGCGGTCTTGGAGGCCACCTCGCGCAGCATCTGCGCGCCCATGTTCTCGAACTTGTCTTCGAGCTCGATCTCCTTGGCGACGGTGACGCCATCCTTGGTGATGCGCGGCGCGCCGAACGACTTCTCGATGACGACGTTGCGACCCTTGGGGCCGAGCGTGACTTTCACCGCATCGGCGAGGATGTCGACGCCGCGCAGCATCTTCTCGCGGGCGTCGCCGTTGAATTTGACTTCCTTGGCAGACATGTTGGCATCTCCCTCAGAATCAGAACATTCCGAGCACGTGCGCAGCAGCGATACCGCCGGTGACCGCCAGGGCGGTGATGCCGGCGGCGATGGCGCGATGGGACTGACCGGGACGGCCTGCCGACTTGACCGGCTTGGCGTCCTCGATCACGCCCATGATGTCGCTTTCCTTCATGATCAGCAGGTCCTCACCGTCGATCTTGACCTCGGTGCCGGACCACTTGCCGAACAGGACCCGCTCCCCGGGTGTGAGCGTCAGCGGCTGCAGCTTGCCGTCCTCGTCGCGGGCCCCCGGGCCCACGGCGACGACCTCGCCTTCCTGGGGTTTTTCCTTGGCCGTGTCGGGGATGATGATGCCGCCCGCCGTCTTCTCCTCGGCGTCGATGCGGCGGACCACAACACGGTCATGCAGGGGGCGAAACTTCATGTTTGACCTCCATCAATTGCCCTAACCATGAGTGACGTTCAGAAAGCGAACCTCCTACGGAGCATTCGCTTTCGGCCGGCGATTTAGGCAAGGCCGTTGGCAGCGTCAAGAGGCGAGTGCCAAAAATTTTTGGGGACCCCCTTGAAGGGCAAAATCGGTTCGACTAATTCATCCGCCGGGCAGCCCATTTGGGTGCCCGACCAATGTAAATTCCGTGGTTGTCGCTTCGAGAGGAGGATGGCTATGGCGACACTCGATTTCACACCCCTGTTCCGGTCGAGCATCGGCTTCGACCAACTCCCGGCCCTGTTTTCTCACGCCCTCGAGCGTCCGGAAACGGGCTACCCCCCTTACAACATCGAGAAGGTCGGCGAGGACCAATACCGCATCGTCATGGCGGTGGCCGGCTTCGGCAAGGACGACATCGAGCTGGTCCAGGAGCAGAACCGGCTGTCGGTGCTCGGCCGGCTCAAGGAGCCGAACGGCAAGACCTACCTGCATCGTGGCATCGCTACGCGCGCCTTCGAGCGCCATTTCGACCTCGCGGACTACGTCGAGGTCACCGACGCGACGATGGGCGAGGGCTTGCTGGTGATTGCGCTCAAACGGGAGCTGCCGGAGGCGCTCAAGCGGCGCAGCATCCCGATCAATGCCGGCACGTTCGTGCCTTTGGGCCGGAGTCCGGCCGGGATTATCGAGCACAAGGCGGACGAGAAGCGCGCCGCCTGATCGAAACTTATGATCAACATCAGTCGACGTCCCGCCGACCACGTCGGCGGGACGCGGGAGGATTGACGATGCAGTACGCTGCATGCTCGCCGATTTTGCCACACGTCACGCGACGACAGGCGACGACAACCGGCATGGGTGCATTCGTTGGCATCCCATCGCACTCCACCGTCGTTGCCAGGGCGCGCCGGGAGCCTCTCGGGCAGACCTTTCTGCCGCATCTACCTCGAAAAGCAGGTGTGGGTCCTCGAATTGGATGCCGCAAGCGGGGCCTGGATCGGGCTCGCGAACGGAGGTGATCGGATGGGATATCCATCGGGCCCATCCCGGCTTACGTTCCCGACACTGTCCGCGGCAATCGGCTACGCCGAGTGCCACGGCCTTGACTACCGCGTGATCCCGCCGCCGCCGCGCCGCCACCGAGCCGGCAGTAAGCGGTGGCGGACGCGGCCACCACATCCGCCCATCGGAAACGAGTGCGAATCGGATGTCCATCGACCACGACAGGAAATGAGACAATGAAAAGCGAATTCGATTGGTCGCGATGGCTTGCGTCGATGGGCTTTTGGCTCAGTCTGACCTTCCTGGCGGCGATTGTCGCGCAATGATCACCCAATCGCGTGGCGGCATTGAAGGATGATGTCACGGTAGGGCACGACGACGGTCCACCCACGCGGAATAAGGCACTACCATCGGCTGAACCGGGCGGCGGAACGACTGCGGCGGAACGAAGCGAGCTAGCAGGCGTTGGGGCCTCGGGAAGAGGTTGGGGGCCCTATGAACCGACCGCTGGAAGATGTGCGGGTCTTGCTGGTCGAGGACGACCCGATCATCGCGCTCGATATCCGAGACACGCTCGAAGCGGCGGGAGCGACCGTCGTCGGTCCGGCACACGACGTCGCGTCAGCGACGGCGCTCATGCAAAGCAGCTCCTTCGACGTGGCCGTGCTGGACCATTTGATCGTGGGCGGGGACAGTTTGCCGGTCGCTGACGAGCTTGCCCGTCGAGGGCTGCGGTTCCTGTTCCACACCAGCCACCGCGGGAAGCTGCCGGAAAGATTCCCTGACGCGCCGGTGATCGATAAGCCTTCGCGCCCCGGCGAGCTGGTTGCGGCGGTCAGAGCCCTGGTAGACGCCTCCCGTCTGCGGAGATAGGTGCCGGTTGCCAACGGCCTCGAGAGGCGGCAAGGGTGGCCAAGCGCCACAGCGAGCCCGACGATGTCTTCTGACGAGCCTGAGCAAAGCCAACGCTCAATTCCGAACATCGAGCCGCCGCCAGATCCCCCGCCCGCGGAGCCTGCGGCAACGGCTTTGCGCCAGCGCATTCGCCAGCAGGAGATCCTGGCGGAGCTCGGCGTAGCCGCCCTTGGGCGCATTCCCCTGCAGGAGCTGCTCGACAGCGCCGTGCGCATGGCCGCCGAGGGACTCGAGGCGGAGCTGTGCAAGGTTCTGGAATACATTCCGGCCGAGAACCGGCTGCTGCTGCGCGCCGGCATCGGCTGGGACCCCGGACTGGTGGGAGTGGCGAGCGTCGGGGCGGATCTGGCCTCTCCGTCCGGCTATGCGCTCAAGACGGGCAAGCCCGTCATCTCGAACCATCTGGAGAACGAGGAGCGGTTTCGCACCTCGGAGCTGCTGCGCGATCACGGCGTGCGCCGTGCGATCAACGTGATCCTGCAAGGGGATGGCGCACCGTTCGGCGTGCTCGAAGTCGACAGCCGGTCGGAAGGCGAGTTCAGCGAGCAGGATATTTCATTCCTGCAGGGCGCAGCCAACATTCTGGGCATGGCGATCGAACGCCAGCGCTACGAGCAGAATCTACGAACGGCTCTGGAGCAGCAGAAAGTGCTGATGCAGGAAATCAATCATCGCGTGAAGAACAGCCTTCAGCTGGTCGGCAGCATGTTCAATCTGCAGGCCCGAAAAGCCAAGGACCCGGCGCTCGTGCAGGCGCTGCAGGAGGCCTACGGACGCGTCAACGGCCGTAGCAAGGGTGCACGAGCGCCTCTACCTGAGCGCAGACGTCGGCACCGTCGATCTGTCGGCTTATCTCAAGGCCGTTTGCGAAGACCTGCAAGGGGTGACGGCCGACAACAAGATCGTATTCGAGGCGCATGAACCCATCCCGATGAGCACCGATCGCGCGGTCCTGGTCGCGCTGCTTGTGGGCGAACTGGTGACCAACGCGGCCAAGCACGCTTATCCGGCAGATGCGCCCGGGGAAATCTACGTGCGCGCGGTTCGCGACGGCGATACGAGCGTCACTGGTTTCCGTGCGGGACGACGGCAAAGGTCTGCCGGAGAGCTTCGATCTCAAGAACGGCGGGCTGGGCATGACCATCGTCGATGCTTTTGTGGAGCAGTCCGGCGCGCAGCTCGAGATCAGGCGCCACCCCCAGGGCACGGAATTCCTCGTCAGCGTTTCCGTTCAGGAAGTTCAGCATCCGTAAAGTTCACAGTATCGCCCTGCAAGACAGGTACACATGAACGGGGCCGATTGCACTGCCGAGGTGACGCTGTCGGGCTCAACAAGCCGCGCCGGGTCTCCTCGTAGCTGGCGGCCGCGCGGCATCCGTACTTGGTGGCAAAAGCGTGACGCTTGTCATTCGAGCGCGTGTAGCACGCTACGAGCTCAAGCTCGCCCGAGCGCTTGACCGCGTCGGCCAGCACGTCGGACCACCAGCCCATTCCGAGCGCTGCGACGCGCAAAGGCTCCGATCTCATGGCGATGCCTCCTTTCGCTCCCCGCTCATGCGCGCCGGGTCTTGTCGGCGTCGGACTTCCGGTAGCCGAAACCCCAGGCCAGGGTCTGCAGCGCGAGCAGCAGCAGCGCAGCCGTGCCGATGACCGCCAGCGCCGCCGGTTCGACGAACGTCATATAACTGCCGCCCGACATGGTGAGCGCCAGGCGGAAGTTCTCCTCCAGCCGATCGCCGAGCACCAGGGCGAGCAGCAGCGGCGCCATTTCGTAGTCAAGCTTGCGCAATAAATATCCGACCGCCCCGGAGACCACCATAATCCAGATGTCGGCCGGCTTGGAGCTAACGCTGTAGACGCCGATGACTGAGATCACAAGGATGGTCGGCACGAGCCAGCCGTAGGGGATGCGCAACAGGTTCACGAACAAACTGACGAACGGCAGGTTCAGCAGCAACAGCATGGTGTTGCCGATGTACATGCTGGCAACCAGCCCCCAGAACACCTGCGGATTCTCGGTCAGCAGCAGTGGCCCCGGCGAGACGCCGTGGATGGTCAGCGCCGAGAGCAGTATGGCGGTGGCGGGGATCGAGGGGATGCCGAGTGCCAACAACGGAATCATGGCCGTGCCGGTGGTGGCGTTGTTGGCAGTCTCGGGGCCCGCAACGCCGGCGATGGCACCCTTGCCGAACTGATCCGGATTTCTCGAAAGGCGCTTTTCGATGGCGTAGGACACGAACGTCGAGACGACATGGCTAACGCCAGGCACGATGCCGAACACAAAGCCGACCATGGTTCCGCGGCCGATTGCAGGCGCGGATGCCCTCAAGTCGCTCCAGCGCGGGAGGAGGTCCTTGAGCCTCGGCCGGATTGCTTTGATGGCTTCGCTCCTCTCCAGATTGAGCAGGATCTCCGAGATGCCGAAGAGCCCAATGGCGAGCGCCGTGAACGACAGCCCGTCGGCCAGCCCCAGATTGCCAAACGTGAAGCGAGGCACTCCCGTGAGCTTGTCGAGACCCACGGTTCCGACCGCGAGCCCCAGTACGATCATGGCTGCCGTCTTGAGACGCGATCCGCCGGAGACGAAGGCGACGACGCAGAGCGCCAGCAGCATGAGCACGACTTCGACCGACGGACCGATCGCCAGCATGACGCGCGCCAGCGGCGGGGCAATCAGCATCAGGCCGAGGACGGAGACCGTGCCGCCGATGAAGCTCCCCACCGCGGCGATCATCAGGGCCGGGCCGGCGCGGCCCTGGCGCGCCATCTCGTAGCCGTCGATGCAGGTGACGACTGAGGCCGCTTCGCCCGGGATGCGCACCAGGATCGAGGTGGTCGAGCCGCCATACATGGCACCATAGAAGATGCCGGCCAGCATGATGATTCCGGTGGCCGGATCGAGCCCGAAGGTGAGCGGCAGCAACAGCACCATGCCAGCCAGCGGCCCCAAGCCCGGCAGCACACCGACGACGGTCCCCCACAAACAGCCGATGAAACAATAGAAGAGGCTCTTCCACGACAGGGCGACGGCGAAGCCCGACATCAGCTGGTCGAATGCGGACATCGCGTGCGCCTAGGATCGACCGAAGGGAAGCATGGCGGCGATGAAGTCTATGGCCTGCTGCCAGAACTCGCCGGCCGGCAGCCTGACGCCGAGAGCCAGCCGGAACACCAGCCAGACGGCAACCATGCCCAGCGTTGCACCCAGCGCCACCCGCCACAGCGCGGCCCGCGCAATGAACAGCAGCAGCACCGCGGCGAACACGCCGAGCGTCAGATAGGAATCGGCCTGCTCGAACGCAGCAGCGACGCCGACGAGGGCCGCGAGCGTGATCAGCACATCGCGGTGGCCGACAAAGACGGCCTTGCCATCGGCCTTGTCTCGCAGCGTTTCATAGAGGATCGCCAGCGCGAACAGCGCAAGCACGACGCCGAGCGCGAACGGGAAGAAGCCTGGCCCCGGCAACGTCACCCTGCCGAATGGAAGCAGTGCCGCGTGCCCAACGACGAACAGGGCGGCGGCGAAGAGCGCCAGCGCCATCATTGCCTCGCCGAGGCGTGTCGAGACAGGGCGCGCCCAGGCACCCTGCTCCGCAGTGTTGGACCGCGTCTCCTGATCAGCTATCACGCGATCCTGCCGATCTGCGAACGCACGCAGGTCTCACTTGGCGGCTTCGCTCTGCTTGATTTCCTTGATGACGACCGCGAGCCGCGCGTCGTCCTCAGCGATCATTTTGATAAAGGCGTCGGACGGCTGATACGCCGGCGTGAAGCCGATCTTCTGGCCGGCCTCCTTGAAATCGGGTGACTCCACGACCTTCTGCACAGCGTCCTGCAGCTTGGCGATCACCGCCTTCGGCGTGCCCTTGGGCATCGAGATGCCGCGCCACAGGCCGAGGTCGAGATCATAGCCCTGCTGCTTGGCTGACTTCACGTCCGGAAAGGCTGGATCGGGAACATTGCCCAGCAAGGCAAGCACCCTGAGATCGTTGCTCTTCACGTGCGGCGCGACAGCCTGCGGAAACTGCACCGCCGCCTCGATACGGCCGGCCAGCAGATCAGCGATCGCCTGCCCCCCCGTGCGGTGCACCGGAACGATCCTAGCGCCCGCAGACGAGAACAGCGCCACGCTGGCGATGTGGGTTTGGCTGCCCTGACCCGAGTTGCCGACGCGCACCTTCTCTGGGTTGGCCGTGGCGAACTCGATCAGCTCTTTCACCGTCTTCCACGGCGCATCCGCTTTCACCGCGAGTGCCGGATTCTCGATGGTGACGCGGGCGACGTGCTCAAAGTTCCTGTAGTCGAAGGGGAGTTGCCCGTTGTGGAAGGTGGTCGAGATCGAGTTGGAACTCCACACGATCGCATGGCCATCGGGCTTCTGCTGCGACAGATATGTGTAGCCGATCGCGCCTCCGGCGCCGGGCTTGTCGATGATTGGCACCGGGACGCCCAGCACCTTGGCCATGCCGTCGGCGAGAATGCGCGCGGTTTGCGTCGATGCACTGGCCGCGCCAAATAGCGTTGTCATCTCGATGGGTTTGCCGTCGGGAAATCCCTGCCCCACCGCGGGCACCGCGACGGCGCCGAGCAGTGCAGCCAGAAGCCCGGTCATGACCTTCGTCATTGCCGTTTCCTCCCATCGTTATTCTGCGGCTGCCTTGTGCACGGCGGCTCCTCTCGCTTTCACGACGACTTTGATCGCATCGCCGACGCGCTCACGCGCGTATTTGAGTGCCGTAGGCAGATCCGCGAGCGCGAAAGTATGCGTGTGAATTTTAGCGGCATCGAAGCGCTTCTGCCGCATGAACGCTTCCGCGCGATGCGTTGCACTCTTGCCCTCGCCCCGGATACCGTAGAGATAGATGTTGTTGCGCACGATGTGGGCGATATCGAGTGGCGACGCTTCGTGCGGGAAGGCGGCGAGACACACCTTGCCGCCGCGGTTCACCATGCGGATCGCTTCGTTCACTGCGTTTGATGCGCCAGAACACTCGAGCACGTAGTCGACGCCCTTGCCGCCGTTCAGGCGGCGCACGGCATCGACCGGGTCCTCGCTGGTGACGTTGACGGCGTGGTCGGCCCCGAGTTCCAGGCCCAGCTTGAGGCGGTTGTTGCGCGTGCCGGTGAGGATCACCGGATGCGCGCCGAGCGACTTGGCGACGGCCACGCCCAACAGGCCGATCGGCCCCGGTCCAGTCACCACCAAGCTCTCGCCCGCAACAAGGCCGCCAAGCTCGGTCAGGCCGTACATGGCGGTGCCGGCAGTGACCACCAGCGTCGCCTCCTCGTCCGACATGCTGTCGGCAATAGCGATCAGCGTATTGATGTTGTTGACCTGGTACTCGCAGAAGCCGCCGTCAGTCGTGAAACCGTTGGCCCGGTGGCCCTTGTCGACGCCGCCATAGTTGAGGCCGTAGTTGTGGCAGGAAGTGTACATGCCCTCGCGGCACCGCTTGCACTGGCCGCAGCCGGCATGGATTTCGACGGTCACACGCTGGCCGATGTTGAACTCGTCGACGCCAGGACCGAGCGCCGCAACGGTGCCCATGTACTCATGCCCGGGCGTGAAGTTCTTGTTGAACGGCAGGCCGCCCTCGATGAGGGCCGGCGGACCGTGCGCAATGACCTCAAGATCGGTGGCGCAGATCGCGATCGCGTCGATGCGCACGAGCACCTCGGCGCGCTTCGGCACCGGCACCGGCTTATCGGTCAGCGTCAGCTCGCCCGGGTCTCCGAGCACCCAGGCTTTCATGGTGTCGGAGATGGGGAAATCCGGACTGGTTCTGACACCGGGGGGCGCGTACATCGGATGCTCCTCGACTGCGAGCAAATCGGATCAGTGTGCGGCCAATCGGCGCTCAACACTCTGCGCCGATGGTCCAAGGAACGCCAGAGGGTTTCGGAAACGGCGTCCAAGACAGATAGTGCTCGGCGTGAGGATTGGGCGCATTAGCTTGCTCGGCACGCCCAAAAAAAGAATGCCGAGATGAGTCGCGGCAGCACGCTAAACAAGCGCACGACCAGTGTTGGCCGGGCGCTTCTGGCGAAGCCCTCCCTGCTACTGCTGTTGGGCACTCATTCCCTGTACCGGCAAGTTCGAGCCCATGTCTGCTTGTTGGGCTGAACTTGCCGTACCACCACCGATGGGCAAACGGTGAATTAGGTCCGCAGTTGATGCTGTGGACGGCTCCTCCACCGGCACGTGAGTGCCCAGTACGTGGTTGCTGTTGAGGTGACCACGATTCGGAGGAGCCAGCATGCAAACGGTTACCATCGGTCTAGACATTGCCAAATCGGTGTTCCAGGTCCACGGCGTTGATGCTCAGGGCACCGTCGTCATTCGGCGGCAGTTGAAGCGCCGACAGGTCCTGCCATTCTTCAAGAAGCTGGCTCCTTGCCTGATTGGGATTGAGGCGTGCGCAACTTCGCACCATTGGTCGCGCGAGCTGCGGAGGCTTGGTCACACGGCACGCCTTATGCCGCCAGCCTATGTGAAGCCGTACGTGAAGCGGCAGAAGAATGATGCCACCGATGCCGAGGCGATCTGCGAGGCCGTCACGCGCCCGAGCATGCGGTTCGTCGAGACTAAGACCGCTGAGCAACAATCAGTTCTGGTGCTGCATCGCACCCGGCAACTCTTCATGAAGCGGCAAACATCGCTGATCAATGCCATCCGTGCGCACCTTGCCGAATTCGGCATCGTCGCTCCTGTCGGACGCAACGGCGTCGAGGATCTGCTGTACGTGATCGCTGATCCCGACGACGAGCGCGTGCCGGAAGTTGCTCGTGAGTGCCTCGCCGCGTTGGGAGCCGAGCTTCAGCGTGTCAAAGCGCAGCTTCTGGAGTTCGACCGCATGATCATGGCATGGCATCGGTCAAACGAGGCGAGCCGGCGACTTGATGCCATTCCCGGCGTCGGACCGGTGCTGGCAACAGCTCTCGTGGCGAGCGTTTCAGATCCAAAAATCTTTCGCTCGGCGCGCGACTTCGCCGCCTGGATCGGTTTGGTGCCGAAGCAGAACTCGAGCGGCGGCAAGGAGAGGCTTGGTGGGGTTACCAAGCAAGGCGATCGCTATCTGCGAAGCTTGCTCACGATCGGTGCGCTGGCGGTAATCCGTCGAGCCAAGATCAACGGGGCCAAGCACCGCCCCTGGCTCAGCGCTCTACTGGCGCGGCGGCCAACCAAGGTGGCCGCGGTCGCGCTGGCCAACAAGATCGCTCGCATGGCATGGGCGATGATGGCCAAGGGCGAGCGCTACAAGGAACCTGCCGCGTTGGCGGCTTAACAGGATCGCGTCGGGCAGCCGGCGTGATGGGAAGGTTGGGAGGGGCGAACAGCACGTAATGCAGATCCGGTCGATCCGGAGATCAGGACAACCCACTTGTGCCAGCGCATTGTCGAATGCGGGCTTTTGACCGGGACCTGATCCGCGGAGGGCATTATGGCCAGCGGTCATGCGCGCCGCATCAACAGGCCGAACACATGGCTGCTCCGACCAGGCCGGCGACGTGAGGAAAGTCCTTGCCAACACGGAGCCGTCCACACATGGCACATTCTGCCCGTGTCAGCGGGGTCGCTTGGCACATCAGCTCGTTGGGGTGATCTGCCGTGCCGATGCACATGCCTATGGCAGACACTGCGGCCCTGCAGCGTACTTGCATCGTTCAACTGACGATCTGGAAGCGTTCAGACTTCTGGCGCCTTCGCCCAGAGCTGGTCGGCCCCAATCATCGCGGCCGCGCGCTGCGGACTGGCCCTCCAGGCATCGTAGATGTCGTTGCTGGTCCAAACCACCAGGGTCGTGATCTTGGCGGGGTCGGCGAGCGCAATGAGGGTGTGGCGACTGACAAAGCCAGTGGCCTTGCTCTGAGCCTCACCATTGCGATCCAGAAGCTTTCTGGCCTCGTCGATCTTTTCGGCCTTGGCCCAGTGATGCGTAAGTACACCGATCATGCCACCCTCGACGCTCCAAACACAGCGGCCGTATTCGCCCGCAAGCGCCGATCGTGCCCGAAAGCAGACCGCGCTCAAGGCGGTAGCGCCCATCGCAATGTCGGCGCAGCCCTAGATTAAAGGTTGGCCTGGAAATCGGCGTAGTCACGCACCTTCTTGTAGATTTGCAGGCGATTGCGTTGACTGTCGGCGACGATGATTTCATCGGTCTTGGGGTTGAACACCACCGCAGTAGGGAAGCAGAACCGCCAGAGCTGCTCCACGTTCTGCACCCGCCGGTAGGCCTTCATCATATCCGGGTTGGCGTCGATGCTCTGCTGGCCCCACTTCGACATGACCTGGGCGTCACCAACGAGATTGGTCAACGGCAAGCCCGTCTTGTCGAAGATGCAAAGGCGGTGATTGCCCCAGTCGGTGACGTAGATGTCGCCATCGGGGTCGACGGCCACGCCGGTCGGGTGGTTAAGGATTCCTGCCGGAATGCGTTGCTCATTCGGCACGCTCGAGATGAAAGGACCAAGGTACGTGACGGCGAACGAGCCAGGAGCCTTCGGTAGCTCCCCGTATTTGCCGATCGACATCATGAACTTGCCGCTCGGTGACAGCTTCTGCACGCGGTGGTTCTTCCAGTCCGCCACGTAGATGTTGCCGTCGCCGTCGAGTGCGATGCCCCATGGCTTGTTGAACTCTCCCTCGCCGCTGCCGCTCTTGCCGAACTGCGTTACCAACCTACCTTCCGGCGTGAAGACCTGAAGGCGGTTGTTGCCGCTGTCGACGACGATCAGATTACCGTTAGCCTCGCAGACAATGCCGGCCGGCCCTCGCAATTCGCCCGGGCCGCTGCCGGTCTCTCCCCACTTGCGGATGAACTTGCCTTTGGCGTCGAAGACGGAGACCGTATTCTTCCACTCGTCGGTCACATACACGTTGCTGTTCTTGTCGATCGCGACGCCGAACGGCCAGACGCAGTTCTCGTCATCCTCACCATACGTTGCGAACTCGGCGAGCAGCTCCTCCTCGCCCGGTTCGCCGATCTTGATGTGATTGACCCGCATCCCGAAGTTGTTCTCGTTACCGCGATTGGCGACATAGACGCCGCCATCCTTGTCGAGGCACATCGTCTGCGGGAAGTTGAAGCCCGTTCCATTGGCCGTAGCGCGTCCGATCGCGTGACTCCAGTCGTAGGCACGACCCTTGACGTATGTTGTAAGCGCCATTGCGTACTCCCGTTACTGCGCCATCGCCTTCCATGTCCTGGAAAGGCTTCCTTCGCTCAATTGCGTCGCAGATGCCCCCGGGGCGGGATGCCCGAGGGGACAATTTTCTGGCTCGATCAGTTGAGGAACGCCGCCTGTTCGTATTTGCCGTTCACGATGGGCACCGGATCAAGATGCAGCCACTTGTCCAGGATGGTCGAGTAGATGCCGCGGAAGTCCATGTTCGGGTTGAGATCGCCCTGCACGAGCTTGGGGGCGTCGAGCGATGGCATGTCGCCGTAGTGCCCGCCCTTCACCTTGTCGCCCAGCACAAATGTTACGCCAGCGGCGCCATGGTCCGTGCCGGAGCCGTTGTCGCGCACGCGACGGCCGAACTCGGAGAAGATCAGGACGATGACGTTGTCCGACTTGCCGGCTGCCCTGAGGTCGGCCATGAATGCCTCGATACCCCTGTTCAGGTCGTTCCAGAGACTTTGGTGCAACGGGTTCTGGCCCGCGTGCGTGTCGAAGCTGCCGTGGTCACAGTAGAACACGCGCGTTCCGAGATCGGCGAAGTGCACCTGCGCGACCCCCCTCAGCTTCTGGGCGATCGAGGTACTCGGATACTTCACCTCGGATTTGTACTTGCCCGGCGCCACCTTCAGGATATCGGCACCCTTGAGCGAGTTCGAGGCCTGTGGTGCCGAGATACTCCATCACACCGCTGCCTTCGATCGGCTTGTACATCCGCGCGAAACGATCGAGCATCGCGAGGCGCTGCTGCTGGTCCTGGATGCCCGGCAAGAAGCCGTAGGTCTCGAGCGGGCCCGCCACGCAGGCCACCGGCACGCCCGGCACGGACAGGGCGCGGAACAGGCAGGGGCCGAAGCTCACAGCCGTGACCACATTGTCTTTCTTCGGGTCGAAGTCGCGCACAACTCTGCCTAACCATCCTTCGGTACCAACCTTGTCGGGCTCGCAGGTGTGCCAGATGTCCATGGAGCGGAAATGCGAGCGGGGCGAATTGAGGTAGCCCACGCCATGCATGATGGCGAGCTTGCCCTCGTCCCAGAATTGCTTCATGGGCGCCAGGTACGACGGCATGCCGTAGGTCTTGTCCAGTTGCAGAATGCTATTGTCGCCGATCGACACCGCCTTACGGTTATCGCGGTAGAGCGGGTTATTGTAGGGGATCACGGTGTTCAGGTAATCGTTGCCGCCAGAGAGCTGAACCACGACCAGCACGGGGTCCTTCTGCGTCGCTACCATGTTACGTTCCTCCAAACTCGTCCTTCTTGATCTGATTTGTCAGTCACGCGAATTGATACTCTCGTGTCGCCACGATCAGCTGCAACAGCTCGCTGGTGCGCTTGGCGGCCGCCTGGGTGTTCGCAGGCGTGTCGAAGCGGATCTGTCCCCACTGCTTCGCCTGCTCGGTCAGCACTTTCTTTGTGTCGGGTCCGACTTCGACAGGCCCCAACAGGTCGAGACACGAGTTAACCAGCTGCTCCGGCTCCAGCACGCCCATCTTCTCGAGCCGCTTCACGATGGCCTGCACGCCAGGCAGGTTGACGTTGCCGACCTGCTCGGCAACGAAGTTGATGCGCGACATGAGTGCGCCGCTGTTGATCCACTCGCTGCCCGTATGCCAGCCTTCCACCGACGGTGGGTTGAGCAGATCCTGGCCCATGTAGGACGGCTGCATTGACAGCTCGCCGTAGCCGGGTTTTGGCAGCTCGTAGCCGCCCATCAGCCGCAACGTGCCGACAACCACTTCGGCTGGCGACTTCAGGTGCTTGTAGCGGGCGTTCTTGAAGAAGTCCGATGTGAACAGTGCGCGCAGCACCGGCTTCATCTCGCAATTGTTGGTCAGGAACGTCTTGGCCAGTATATCGACCGCGGCCGGGTCGCGCGGTGGTTCCAAGTTCCAAGCCGGCACCTGCGGTTCGTCGGCGACGAAGAAATTGTAGAGATGCCGGCAGATGAACCTCGCGCAGGCGGGCTGCTTCACGATGATGTCGATGATGTCCTCGCCGTTGAAATTGCCCTTGTGGCCGAGGAACGTCTTCTCGCCGTCGTCGTGGTCTTCCGGGCGATACTCGAACTTCCAGGGGAAGCGCCCGTAGGGCAGCCGTGGAATTTTGGTTCCAAACGTCCAGCCGGTGAAGGCACGCGACGCTTCGCGCACGTCGACCTCGGTGTAGTTGCCGGCACCGAGGCTGAACAATTCGAGCAGCTCACGACCCCAGTTCTCGTTCACCTCGGTGCCGTGGTTCTGGTTGTTGTCCAGCCAGAAGATCATGGACGGGTTCGTCGAGAGCGTCAGCAGAAGCTCGCGATAGTTGCCCATGCCCTGCTGACGGAACAGATCGATCTGCTCCAGCAACTGATCGTAGTTGTCGACCTTCGAGTTGCCCGTCGCGAATACATGGTGCCAGAACAGCGCCATCTTTTCTTCCAGCGGGCGCTGCGTGGTCACCAGGTAATACATGTAGTTGACGTTGCCCATCGGCGGCACGCCGCCGGGCAGCAGTGCTGCCGGTTGGTGGCGCAGTAGTACGTAGGGGTCGACCGGAGGTTGCGTCTCGGGGCTGAGCAGTTCCTCGACAGTTGCGTCATAGCCCTTCGCCACACGCGCTTCGAGCTCGTCGCGGCTTGCGCCGAATCCAGCCCGCCGCATCAGATGGGCCATCAACGCGATGTTGTCTTTGTTGTGAGGCATGTCTGGGTTTCCTCCTGTTTATGGTGAGCTAAAGTGCTCCGTTTTGCGTTGTCCTACATGGCTGTGATCCGCCATGCGTCTGGCGCGGTCCCAAGGCACGCGATATCCGTAGGAGTGTGCGCGGCCGCGCTTGGCTCAAGCTCCAACCACTGTTCGGTCTTGCCGAAGCCTGCATTCCACGCTCTGCCGATCGCCTTTGCGAGCAAGCCGGCAAGCATGGAGGTCGTGGCGGTTACCACCGCCGCGAATTCGATCAAGATGACATTGCTGAAGTTGGTTGCGCTGAGGACCGCGCAGATGTTCGCGCCAACCGAGTTGTCAGGACAATGAACCGCCGCCTCTAAGGAATGCGGAGCATTCCCAGTCCCACGTGCAGCGCCACGAGCAGAGGCTGTCACCAATCCCGTTGACCGGACAGCCCGCTCGGCCTGCCTGTATCTGTGGCAGGGACCCCCGAGCATTGTCGCTTTCATTGGGTGGAGGTATCAATATGAAAGAGTGCCGCTCTTCTTATGATGATGTCAATGCCCGCGTAATGCCCCACCCGAGTGCTTGCGGTCGACGATCTGGAGGAACATATCCGGCGCTCCCGAATTTCTGGTCACCTCTCGGCAACCTGCCGACTGAAACGGCGCGATTGCAAGGCGCTCCATGTCTCCTTCTGGCACCTCTCTGCCGCAGGGCGTGATACACCTTCACTTCCGCTATCGAGCGTAAAGCTGACATGAAGCGATCAGGGTCGCGACAGCAGGTCATGAGCCGTTCCTGAAGTGGTGGGACATCGCGCGGACTTCCGAGATGTTGCCCTCTCGACCGACGATCCTCTGCTGCTCGACATTAACCAAGCCCATGGCATTGCCAGACGCCATGGCGGAAATGATCCCAAACACGTTGCCGGCGTCGAGCACGGCCGGCGAGAGGCGCGTCTTCGAGACGCTGGGCCGGCTTCCGGACGATTGCCTCATCTATTACGAGCCAGTGGTGCAACGGCGCTATCCGGATCTGATCGCCATCCTTCCGGAGGTCGGCGTACTCGTCATCGAGGTGAAGGACTGGCGGCTCGCCGAAGTGGGAAGCGTCAACGCGGACACGGTCACGATCACGCGGCGTGGTACTGCCACGGTCGTCCCGCATCCGCGCCAGCAGGCGCGCGGCTATATGCTGCGGCTGATGGATGAGTGCCGCAGGCTCCCTCAGGCGGACATGCTGATGCAGAAGGAAGGCCGCCATGCGGGCGGCTATGCCTTCCCGTTCTGCCACATTGCGGTGCTGAGCAACATCAACCGCAACCAGATCGAGCGTGAGGCGCCGGAGCTGACCCTCCTGTTCCCTTCCGGCACAACCATCACCCGCGATGTACTGTCCGCCTGGGATGCGCTCGAGCCGCAAGCCCTGCTGGCAAGGCTGAAGGCTTGTTTCGATCCTTGGTGGGCCTTCCCGAAGCTGACGCCGATGCAGGTCGACATTTTGCGCAGCGTCCTCCATCCGGAGGTGGTCATTCGCGTGAGCGAGACCGATCTCGCGGTGCTCGCGCAGCATCTGGTGACCGCGCTATCCGGCCATCATGGTGTGACGGCCATGACATTCCACCGCTGGGCCGTCCGCTCTGGCGTCGATTTCCGCGAAGGCGAGGAGGACGCCGCCTTCGGCGAACGCCTGCTTGCCCGACTGCGAGGCGACGCGGGCCTGCGCGGCCGCTACGACGCCGTACTGATTGACGAAGCTCAGGACTGGCCTTGCTCCTGGTTCCAATGCGCCAGGCTGGCGCTCGAGGAGCCCGAGACCGGCGATCTGCTAATCGTCGGCGACGGCAGCCAGTCGCTGTATCGCAAGCGGGATTTCACCTGGGTCGATGCCGGCATTCATACCAGCGGCCGCGTGATCAACCGGAAGTTCGATCTCGATCGCAATTACCGCAACACCGCCGAG